>NZ_JBEPOT010000010.1:0-299347 GCF_040546905.1 Bradyrhizobium sp. S3.3.6
TGCCCGCCGGCCTCCCGTCCCGGCGGGTAGCTTGAATCACCAAAACGCTGATTTGTGAATCCCCAACGATTCAGTCAGATGGGCTAACGCTCTAGAGCACACGTCCGTGCCCCGGACGCAGCGCAGCGCTCCTTCGGCGGTGCGCTGCAGAGCCGGGGCCCATCTCTCAACAGCATACCGTGTCGCTTTCTGGGTCCCGGCTCTGCGGAGCAGCGTTGCACGCTGCACCGCGTCCGGGACACGAGAGTGGGTGCTTACTTCTTCTTCCTGCTATCCAGCGCTGCCTTGCAGGTCGTGCTGAGCTGATCGCGCTTGCCGTTGAGGCAGGCCACGATGCCGCCGCCGGGCGCGATGCCGGAGCAGAATTTGTCGTAGTCCGCCTTGCATGCGCCGCGCGGATCGGCCGATTGTGCGGAAGCGGCCCCGGAGAGTGCGACGACGAATGCGATAGCGGCAAAGCTCAACTTGGACATTGTATCTCCGGTGTCGGGACGTGCGAGGCGATCAGCTCTACATGAAGATTGCGACATTCAACATCAACAACATCAACCGCCGCCTGCCCAATCTGCTCGCATGGATGCGCGCGGCGAAGCCGGATGTCGTCGCACTCCAGGAGTTGAAGGCAAGTGATGGCGAATTTCCGGCGACGGCAATCGAAAAGGCCGGCTACGGCGCAGTCTGGCGCGGACAGAAGACCTGGAACGGTGTCGCTATCCTCGCCCGCAACGCCCAGCCGGTGCTGACGCGCGACCGGCTGTCGGGACGGCCCGACGACCAAGAGGCGCGCTACATCGAAGCTGCCGTGCGCGGCATCATCGTCACCAGCATCTACTTGCCGAACGGCAATCCGCAGCCCGGGCCGAAGTTCGACTACAAGCTGGACTGGCTTGCGCGGCTGAGACGCCACGCCAAGACCTTCATCAAGCAGGAGCTGCCCGTCGTGCTCGCCGGCGACTTCAACGTTGCGCCTGATGAGATCGACATCTATCCGACGCGGTCATGGGACAAGGATGCGCTGATCCAGCCGAAAAGCCGTGCGGCGTTCGCCTCGCTTGTCGAGCAAGGCTGGTGCGATGCGATCCGTGAGCTGCACGGAGACAAGCGCATCTACACCTTCTGGGACTACAAGCGAAACCGCTGGCCGCGCGATGCGGGCCTCAGGCTCGACCATCTGCTGCTCAGCCCTACCCTCGTCTCACGCCTGGCAAAGGCCGGCGTCGACAAGAAGGTTCGTGGCGAGGATGGTGCGAGCGATCATGCTCCGGCCTGGGTGGTGCTGAAATAAGCGAGGTGCTGTAGGGTGGGCAAAGGCGCGCTTGCGCCGTGCCCACCATCCCATATCGATAAAGTATTGGTGGGCACGCTTCGCTTTGCCCATCCTACGAACGAGCGCCGTGGATCACCGCCCGTAATAATCCTGCACCGTGTCCCACGCCGCCTTCTGCAGCAATTGCACCGTCTCCTGATCGATCCCCATCGTGTAGGAATTGCCGACCGGCGAGCGGCCGGTCAGCGCGGCCAGCGTCACGCAGGCCGCGAGATAGGTGCCGGCGGGACTCGGATGCCGCTTGTCCGGCGCATAGAGATTGAGCTCCGGCTGCAGCTTGCGCACGCGCGCAAACGCGAGGCCCGCGGGGATGACCAGCATATCATTGGCATTGCCGGCGATCGTATAGGCCTCGGCCAGCCCTTCCGTCATTTCCGGCTTGTCGAGATAGGCCCAGGACATGAACAGCACCGGCCGCATGCCGTGGCCGCGAACAATCTCGCTGTCCTTCCTGGCGAAGGTCGTGAACGCGTCCTTCAGTTGCGGATGGATCGGACATTGGCTGCAATCCATCATCACGACGGCATCGAACTGTTTGCCCGGCTTGTTGAAGACGACAACGTTCTGGTCGTCGAAGGAATAAGCACCGAGACCGCCCGGCCGCAGCAGATTGTCCATGTCATGCCAGTCGAGGCCGGAGCCGCCGATCGTGGCCATGGTGTTGCGATAGGCACCCTTGTTGGCATCATCCGCAGCCCGCTCCATGAAGGAGAGATGCCCGGGCATGCCGTTGTTGTAATAGAAGAAGCTGTTGCCGACGAACAGCGCGGCCTTTGGAAAGTCCGGTCCGAGGGTCGTGACCTTCGGCTTCGTCTGCGCTTGCGCATCGAAGCCGGCTGCAAAGGCCAGACAAATCGCGAGCATCACTCGCGCAAAAAGACGCATCATAGCTTCCTCCCCTTTTTCTTGGGCCGGAAACAAATCAGCTTTCCCGGACGGCCTCAAGAGGACGATCGTGCAGGAGCTATGCGCGGGACTGCGCCCTTACCACAGGTTCTTGCCGTCGATCACATTCACCGGCACCGCTTCGAGATCGAAATCGTCGAACAGGCGCGCATTGACGCCGACCTTGGGATTGTCGAAATCGGGCTTGCCGGTCGACCAATCCGGCGATTCCGAGTATGTGCCGCAGCCACAGTTTGCGCAGAAATGATGTTTGACGGTGCGGCTGCCCCAGAGGTAGGTCGCCACGTTCTCCGGCGGTGACAGCAGTCGGAATTGCGCCGGCTTGTAATAGGCCCACAGCGCCCCGCGCTTGGCGCAGAGGGAACAGGTGCAACGCGTCACGCTCGATGGCGCCTCTGTCACCTCGAACACCGTCTCACCGCAATGACAGCTTGCCTCGATCGGCATGTCCCGCATCCTCCCTTTGTCAGGAGGTGGTCATAGCCCGCCACTGCTGCCAACATGCTGTCAGCAGCGAGCCGCCCGGCCAAAGGGTCTAGTTTGCGGACAGCCGCTTGGCGTTCGCGGCCACGTGCTCGCGATAGCGCTGGACGACCGAGGCCGGCGTCGCGCCCGCAAGCAGGCTCGCAAACGCTTCGAAAGCGGCAGCGATTTTCTCGCTCACCATCAGCACGGCCTCCTGCCCGGCCGCCTCGTCGCCATGACTGAGCCTCTCGCAGCGCAGCCGCACCACCTCGCTGGCCTCGACCGCAAGCATCGCGCCGGCATACCAGGGAAAGCCGTTGTCGGATCCGCCGAGCACCGCATGGCGGTCGAGGGCGGAGAAGCAATGGTGATCGGGCATCGCGGACCTCAAATTCTTTGAGCGAGCACTCCGATCAATACGCTTCAAATTCTAAGGATCAGGCCGGCGACCCGCTCGCATTGTGGATGCCTGCGACACGCGCGATTAACCAATGCCCTTGACGTCGCGATCTGGTCATCCTACTGGTCTAACCAAGGTCAGCTCAAGACGAGACGGGAATGGAACTCAGGCGGGCCGCCGAAGGCGAAAAGGGCTTCGAGAAGGTATTTGCCTTCTTGCGGGAGCAACTGCTCGCAGGCTCGCTAAAGCCCGGCGACCGCCTGATCTCCGAACGCGAGCTCGCCAGCCTCCTCGGCGTCAGCCGCCCCATCGTCCGCGAGGCGCTGCGCGCTCTCACCGTGCTCGGCATCGTCGAAATCCGCGACCGCATCGGCACCGTGGTGACGCGGCCTGACGTCTCGGTGCTCAACGACTTCTTCACCTTCGCCCTCGCCCAGCAGGCGGACATGGTCGACGACGTCATGCAGGCGCGCGTCGCGATCGAGTGTCAGGCGATCCGGCTCGCCTGCGAGCGCGCCAACATTGCCGATTTCGAGCGCCTCCAGCGCTCGCTTGCGAAGATCGAGGAGACCATCGACGAGGCGGACGCCGGCGGCATGGCCGACTTCGAATTCCATCGTTCCATCGTCCTGTCCTCGCACTCGGAAACGCTGACTGTCTTGCACAATTCGATGGCCGGTCTGCTGACGCATTCGCATCGCAGCCGCCGCGAGCTGGTGCAGGCCTTCCCGTCGATGAAGACTTATCTGATCGACGACCACCGCCGCATCTTCGAAGCAGTCATCGCGCGCGATCCCGAGCGCGCAGATGCAACGCTGCGCAAGCATTTTGCCATCGGCGACGAATACCGGCGGCGCGCCGTCGTCGGCGACATGGACAAGACCAGCGCCTCGCGCTGACCGCGAACAGACCAATCAAGAAACGGACGGGCAACATGGGACGGGATGACAAGGGCAGCGTCGGCTTCATCGGCGTTGGGACGATGGGCCTTGAGATGGTGCGCAACCTGTTGAAGGCCAGCCACACGGTCAGCGCCTTCGATCTCAACGAAGCCGCTGTGGCCGATATCGTCAAGGAAGGCGCGAGCCGCGCGAGAACTCCGGCAGACGCCGCGCAGCGCGCCGACATCGTCATAACGATGCTGCCCGACACGCCTCACGTCGAAGCGACCGTTTACGGCGAGAACGGTCTTTTGAAATCACCACCGCCCGGCAAACTGATCGTCGACATGAGCACGATCTCACCGGTCGCCGTGCGCCGCATCCATGCCGACCTGCAAAAGGTTGGCGTGAGCTTCATCGACGCGCCCGTCTCCGGCGGGCCGCTGGGCGCCAAGGACGCCGCGCTCTCCATCATGGCCGGCGGCGAGGCTGACGCCTTTGCCAAGGCCGAACCGTTCTTCCGCGCGATGGGCACCACCATCACGCATGCCGGCGACAGCGGCGCCGGCCAGACCGTCAAACTCTGCAATCAGCTCATCTGCGGCATCAACATCCAGGCGATCTGCGAAGCGCTCGCGCTCGGGCGCGCCTCGGGCGTCGATCTCGATCTGCTGCGCCGGGTGCTGCTCGGTGGCTCCGCTGCATCCTGGATGCTCGACGAGCTCGGCCCGTCCATGATCGCGGGCGATACCGGCGCCGGCTTTCGCATCGACCTGATGCTGAAGGACCTCCGCCTGGTGCAGGAGCATGCGCAGGCGCTGAACGTCCCCCTACCCGGCACTGCGCTCGTCACCAGCCAATATGTCGATGCACGCGCGCACGGCGAAGGAAGCAACGGCAACCAGGCGCTGTTTCGCGTCTACGACCGTATGACCAACCAGGTGACGGGTTGACCCGACGACGATGAGCCTCCAACTCGACTTCCCTGCAGTGCTGGAGCGATGGCCGAGCTTGCTCGGCGGTGCCGCGTTGACGCTGGAGTTGGCTTTCTTTGCTACTGTGCTCGGCGCCCTGTTCGGCACGCTCGCAGCCGTCGGCCGCAGCTCGCAGAGCTCGCTGATCGCGGGCGCCTGCAAGGTCTATGTCGAGTCCATCCGCAACACGCCACTGCTGGTGCAGATCTTCCTGGTCTATTTCGGCCTTGCTAGCTTGGGGTTGAAACTTTCGGCCTTCACGGTGGCAGTCGCGGCGCTGACCATCAACGTCGGCGCCTATACCGCCGAGATCATGCGCGCCGGCTTCGAGGCCATCCCGCGCGGGCAGATCGAGGCGGCCGAAGGGCTGGCGCTATCGCGCCTCCAGATCTACTGGCACATCATCCTGCTGCCGGCGATCGAGAAGGTTTATCCGGCCCTCACCAGCCAGTTCGTGCTGTTGATGCTGGCCTCCTCGGTCTGTTCGCAGATCTCGGCCGAAGAACTCACCGCGGTCGCCAACTACATCCAGTCCGACACCTACCGCGCTTTCGAGACCTACATCATCGTCGCCGTGCTCTACATCGCCCTGTCGCTGGTCATGCGCGCGGGTTTCTGGGGTCTCGGGCTTGTGCTGTTTCCGCGCCGGCGCCGGCTCGGCACGCCGCTGTGAGATGACCATGGGCGGACATCTCAACATCAATCATCTGACGTTCCTCGGCCAAGGCGCGCTGTGGACGATTGGTCTATCCGTGATCGCGCTGATCGGCGGCGGCATCGTCGGCTTTGCAATCGCGCTCGCGCGGATATCGCCGCTCAAATCCGTGCGGCTCGCCAGCGCCGTCTATGTCCAGCTGATCCAGGGCACGCCGCTGCTGGTCATCCTGTTCCTCGGCTATTTTGGCCTCGCCGCGATCGGCCTCAAGGTCTCGTCACTCACCGCCGCCGGCGCCTCGCTGACGCTGTATGTCGCCGCCTATCTCGGCGAGATCTGGCGCGGCTGCATCCAGTCCGTGCCGAAGCCGCAATGGGAGGCGGCTGAAGGCCTGGCGCTGAGCCGGACCCAGCGCATGATGAAGGTGATCCTGCCGCAGGCCATCCGCATCGCGACGCCTCCGACCGTCGGATTCATGGTGCAAATCGTCAAGAACACCTCGCTCGCCTCCGTCGTCGGCTTCGTCGAGCTGATGCGCTCCGGCCAGATCGTCAACAACTCGCTGTTCGAACCGTTCGCCATCTACGCGATCATCGCCGTCGTCTATTTCGCCATGTGTTATCCCCTGTCGCTGTTCAGCCAGAAGCTCGAACGGCGCATGGGACGTGGCAGGTCCAACCTCGCGCCAGCCTGACATGCAGCAAAACACCCCCTCGCCCGAACCCATCGTGTCGCTCCGCGACGTGCAGAAGAGCTTTGGCCCGCTCCGGGTGCTCGATGGCGTCAGCTTCGCCGTCGAGCGCGGCGAGGTGCTGGCGCTGATCGGCCGCTCCGGCTCCGGCAAGAGCACGGCGCTGCGCTGCATTGATCGCTTTGAAAAGGTCGATGGCGGCGAGATCGTGGTCTGCGGACACCGGGTCGACCGGCCCGACGTCGACCTCCGCGCGCTGCGACAGGACGTCGGCATCGTGTTCCAGAGCTACAATCTGTTTCCGCACCTGACGATCGAGCAGAACATCACGCTTGCGCCTTGCGCGGTGAAGGGCATGGCAACATCGCAAGCGAAGGACCTCGCGCGCAAGGTGCTGGCGCAGGTCGGACTCGAAGAGAAGCTGCTCGCTTATCCCGAGCAGCTCTCGGGCGGCCAGCAGCAGCGCGCCGCGATCGCCCGCTCGCTGGCGATGCAGCCGAAGGTCATGCTGTTCGACGAAGTCACCTCGGCGCTCGATCCGGAGCTCACCGCCGAAGTGCTGAGGGTGATCGAGCAGCTCGCGGCCGACGGCATGACCATGGTGATGGTCACCCACGAGATGGGGTTTGCCAAAGGCATCGCCGACCGGATCGTGTTCATGCATCGCGGCAAGGTCCACGAGACCGGACCCGCCTCGATCCTGACGTCGCCGACGACCCCCGAGCTCACGCAATTCGTGGGCACGGGAAACTTAAAATCATAACAGGGAGAGGAGAACTAGGGATGACCAATAAAACATTGCTGGCCGCTGCTGCCGCGCTATGCGGCCTCGTCATGATATCAGCAACGCCCGCATCAGCCGACCTGCTCGACGACATCATGCAGGCCAAGAAGATCCGCATTTCGACGGACGTCGCCATTCCGCCGTCGGGCATGATGGATTCCAGCATGAAGCCGATCGGCTCCGATGTCGAAGTGGCGCAGCTGCTTGCCAAGGACTGGGGGCTCGAGCTCGAATTTGTTCAGACCACGGGCGCGACGCGTATTCCGAACGTCCTGACCGGCAAGGCCGACATCATCATCTCGACCCTGTCGGTGACACCCGAGCGTGCCAAGGTCATCGATTTCAGCAAGCGTTACGCCACGCTGCAGTCCGACATTGGCTGCCTGAAGTCGCTGAATATCAAGGACTGGCCCGACCTCAAGGACAAGTCGATCGGCGTTTCGCGCGGCACCACGCAGGACACCACCCTGTCCAACATGAAGGACAAGGACCTCAAAATCGCCCGCTACGACGACGACGCCACCATGGTGACGGCCGCCGTCTCGGGCCAGGTCGACTGCGTCGCCTCGTCCGCGACGATCATCAACCAGATCGGCGTGAAGAACCCCGCGCGCGTGTTCGAGTCCAGGATTCCGCTGGCAACCTTCGATCTCGCCATCGGCCTGAAGAAGGGCGAGCAGCGCCTGATGGACAAGCTCAACGTCTGGATCACCGAAAACGTCAAGAACGGCAAGCTCAACGCGATCTACAAGAAATTCCACGGCGTCGAACTGCCGCCCGACATGCGTAGCTAGGACCAGAAATAGTCGTGACGGCCACTCGCGGCTGTCACGACCTATGCAAAATCAAGAAGGACATCACATGCGTCTCGTCATCGGATCCGACCACGCCGGCTGGCCGCTCAAGCAGACCGTCATCGACCATATCCGCAAGCTTGGCCACGACATCGTCGACATCGGCTCCTACGACGACAAGCCGGTCGACTTCCCCGACATCGCACGCGCCGTGGCGCAGAAGGTGACGTCGGGCGAAGCCGCGCGCGGCATCATGGTCTGCGGCACCGGCGTCGGCGCCTCGATCGCAGCCAACAAGATGAAGGGCATCCGCGCCGCGGTCTGCCATGATATCCACTCCGCCCATCAGAGCGTCGAGCACGACGACGTCAACGTGATGTGCATCGGCGCGCAGATCGTCGGGGCATGGCTCGCCGTCGATCTCGTCTCCTCCTACCTGTCCGCGGAATTCTCCACCGACGAGGATTTCCGCCGCCGCGTCGAGAAGCTGCGCGTCATGGACGAACAAGGCTGACGGCCTGCCTGCCATGCGCAAAGCGATCGGTTCCCCCGCCTAACATGGATCGCCCACATTGCTGGCCGCGGCTAAACTCCTCCGATTCGTGGAGAGTCATTTGGCCTTTCTTTTCGTCCTCGCCGTCGGCCTCGTCGCCGGCACCATCTCAGGCATCGTCGGCACGGGATCGTCGATCATGCTGATGCCTGTGCTGGTCTATGCCTATGGGCCGAAGGAAGCCGTGCCGATCATGGCGGTCGCCTCCGTGATGGCGAATTTTTCACGGATCCTGGCGTGGTGGCGCGAGGTCGACTGGCGGGCCTGTCTGGCCTATTCGGTCACGGGCATTCCGGCTGCGGTGCTGGGCGCACGGACGCTGCTCGCCCTGCCCTCGCATGCCGTCGATCTCGCCATCGGCATGTTCCTGATCGCGATGGTGCCGGTGCGGCACTGGCTGGCGCGGCACGACCTCAAGGCCAATCTCTGGCATCTCGCGATCGGCGGCGCGATCATCGGCTATCTCACCGGCATCGTGGTCTCGACCGGCCCGCTCAGTGTACCGCTGTTCCTGTTCTACGGCCTTTCCAAAGGCGCCTTTCTCGCGACCGAGGCCGCCGCCTCGCTTGGTCTCTACTTCGCCAAATCCGTGACGTTCGAACGTTTCGGCGCCCTCACGCAGGAGGTCTTCATCAAGGGTCTGGTCGCGGGCTCGTCACTGATGGCCGGCGCTTTCATCGCAAAACGCTTCGTGCTGCACCTGAAGCCCGAGATGTTCCGCCTGGTGATGGACGCGATCATGATCGCAGCCGGACTCTCGATGCTGTGGACCGCTATTCAAACGTGAGGGTTACGCACCCTCGCACTGGAGTTTCGGCCCGAGATGTCGTTGAGGATCGGAGTGATCTCAGACACGCACGGTCTCCTGAGGCCGGAGGCAGAACAATGCCTTGCCGGAGTCTCGCACATCATCCACGCCGGCGATATCGGCGCGCCGGACGTTCTGGAACGGCTCCGGCGAATTGCGCCCGTCACCGCGATTAGAGGAAATGTCGATGTCGGCAACTGGGCGAAGCACTATCCTGAAACCGAAACGCTCCTCCTCGGCGGCCGCTGCTTCTATCTCTTGCACGATCTCAAGGCTCTACAGATCGACCCGGCGGCTCACGACATTGACGCCGTGATTTCCGGTCACTCGCATCGGGTGCAGATCAACAGGATCAACGGAATGCTGTTCTTGAACCCGGGAAGCGCCGGCCCGAGGCGCTTCAAATTGCCGGTCACATTGGCAACGCTCGATCTGGATGACGCCGGCGTTCTGCGGCCTGAGATTCATGACCTCGACAGGTGAGAGCGATGGGGTATATCCGAAGCAAGCTTGGATCATCACCGCGTGGAGCCGCCCAATGAAAGGCAGAAATCCTCGATAATCGAGACCAGCGCATCAGGCGATTCCAGCATCGACAAGTGCCCCGTGCCGGGCAGCTCACGCATGACGGCTCGCGGAACTCGGGAGAGCAATTCTGCTCTTAGCAAGTCGGGGCTATCCACACGGTCCAATTCACCAGCAACCACAATCGTGGGAACGCTGGTCGCGCCGACCTGAGCCGTGATGTCTTCCAGGCTGGTGGCTCTCGGCCAGGCAATCTTCGCCGGAGCCGCGCCGCGCAGACTGTCCGTTATCGCCTGTTCGCGATCCGCGGCGGAGAGCGGTTTGGCTGTCAACACATTGTCTATGGCCGCCTCCACGGCTTGGCGCGAGGCGTACGACCCAGCCATCATCTCGCGCGCGTCCGCCGGCATCGTCATGGGTTGAGGCGGAGACGGCGCTACGAGAATGAGGCCGGCCAGCCCAGCGGGCCGACGGGATGCCATGAGCTGGGCAACCTTGCCGCCCATGGAATGCCCGATGAGCACATAGCGCTTCAGCTGGAGTGCCTGGATCACTCCTTCGGCATCAGCCGCAAGATCGGCCAAAGCATATCCATCGCTTGGCGCATCGGACTCGCCCCAGCCGCGATGATCGATAGCGACGGTGCGAAAGTGCGGCGCCAGCTTGGCAGTGACGTGCTTCCAGGTGCGGGATGAGCCGCCCCAGTAATGCAAAAACACAAGTGACAGATTGCCGCCGCCGCGCTCTTCAACGTTCAGTTCCAAGCCATTCGAGGCGACTTTCATCGTGATCTCCTTTTTTCCGAGCCAACCGGGGATCGGTCGGACGACGAACGGAGATAATTGCCGTTGGATCGATCGATAATCGGCCTAATTTTATCGGCACCTGATAATGGGATTATCAGATCGGAGCTTTCATGGATCGGTTCATCAGCATGGCGGTATTCGTCGCCGCGGTCGAAGAGGGCAGTCTTGTAGGTGCTGCCGGGCGCTTCGGCCTGTCGCCTTCAATGGCAGGTAAGCATGTTTCTGCGATCGAGGAGCAATTGAAGGTGCGGCTGCTTCAGCGGAGCACGCGCATGCTGACGCTGACCGACGTGGGACGGTCCTATTACACACGGTGCAAGCACATACTCGAAGAATACGAGGATGCGAATAGGGAGGCTCGGGATGCGCAGCAGACAGTGCGCGGAATGCTGCGCGTTGCCGCACCGACCACCTTCGGAACCATGCATCTCGGCAGCGTTGTGGCGAGCTATCTGGCCGCATATCCCGACGTCGCGGTTGAGACCGTGCTTAGCGACCGCTATGTCGACTTGCTGGCGGATCGTATCGATGTGGCCATTCGCATCGGGCTGTTGGAAGATTCCGATCTTGTGGCCCGACGGCTTGCCCCGTGCCGCATGGTATTCTGCGCAGCGCCATCTTTTGTGTCGTGGCACGGCGCGCCGAAAGACGTTGAGCAACTCCGCCAAGCTCCACGACTCGCATTCACTGAAGCTGTTTCAGCCGGCGATTGGACGGTTACAGATCCTTGCGGCAACACTCATGTCATCAACGGCCCGGTGCGGCTGGCCGCGAATAACATGCAAATGCTACTGGCTGCGGCATTGGCGGGAACGGGCGTGGCCTACGGACCCAGCTTCGTGTTCGGAGAGTCTGTCGCCGCGGGAACCCTGCAAGTCTTGATGTCAGACCACAAGACGCCGGAACTGGCGATACATGCCGTCTACCCAACCAAACGGCACGTGTCCTTGAAACTTCGTCGGTTTATCGAGCATCTGAGCGCCAGTTTGGGAGACATGCCACCCTGGGATCTCATGCTTAGGACCTGAGGTTTCAGACAATCCGATAGGCTCTCCCCAGAGACGCCGCTAACTGGGTCCCGCTTTCAAGGTCCGCAAGGCCAGGACGAAGAAGGATCGCCGATCAGCGGCTGCTCTCCCGTGACGCGCATGGGCATCTGGCAAACTGACAATTGCCGGGATGTCCCCAAATTCGGCCCTGAAGACAGTAGCGATCTTCCGCGACTATCCGTGCTATCACCAAATCCGAGCCCCTCGAATCCCCCTCCCCATGGCCAAGAACACGCTTTCCTTTGTCTGCCAGAACTGCGGCGCGGCCTATAACCGCTGGCAGGGCAAGTGCGAGTCCTGCGGCGAGTGGAATACGCTGGCCGAGGAGGACGCGACCGGCAGCGTGCCGGTCTCGATCCGCTCCAAGCGCAAGGGTCGCACGTTTGCGCTGGAGAGCCTCGCGGGAAAAAGCCCAGACGCACCGCGCCTGTCCTCGGGCATGACCGAGCTCGACCGCGTCGCCGGCGGCGGTTTCGTGCGCGGCTCGGTGCTGCTTGTCGGCGGCGATCCAGGCATCGGCAAGTCGACATTGCTGACACAGGCGACCAGCCTGATGGCGCGCGCCGGCCACCGCATCGTCTACATCTCCGGCGAAGAAGCCATCGCCCAGGTGCGGCTGCGCGCCGAACGGCTCGGGCTGTCGGATGCGCCCGTGCAGCTCGCGGCCGAGACCTCGGTCGAGGACATCGTATCAACCTTGTCGGAAGGCGCCGTCCCCCGGCTGATCGTGATCGACTCGATCCAGACGATGTGGACCGACACGGTGGAATCGGCGCCCGGCACGGTCACGCAAGTGCGCGCCTCGGCGCAGGCGCTGATTCGGTTCGCCAAGAAAACCGGCGCGGCCATCATCCTGGTCGGCCACGTCACCAAGGACGGCCAGATCGCCGGCCCCCGCGTCGTCGAGCACATGGTCGATGCCGTGATGTCGTTCGAGGGCGAAGGCTCGCAGCAATTCCGAATCTTACGCGCCGTCAAGAACCGCTTCGGCCCGACCGACGAGATCGGCGTGTTCGAGATGACCGGGCTCGGCCTGCGCGAGGTCACCAACCCCTCCGAGCTGTTCCTGTCGGAGCGCGATCTCGGCACGCCCGGCACCGCAGTCTTCGCGGGTATCGAGGGCACGCGGCCCGTTCTGGTCGAATTGCAGGCGCTGGTGGCCCCGACCTCGCTCGGCACCCCGCGCCGCGCCGTGGTCGGCTGGGATCAGAGCCGGCTCTCGATGGTGCTGGCGGTGCTGGAAGCGCATTGCGGGGTCAAGCTGTCCGGCCACGACGTCTATCTGAACGTCGCGGGCGGCCTGCGCATTCACGAGCCGGCAGCTGATATGGCCGCTGCGGCCGCGCTGGTTTCATCCCTGGTTAATGCGCAGTTACCCACCGATGCCGTTTATTTCGGCGAGATTTCACTCTCCGGCGTCATCCGCCCGGTGGCACAGACCCCGGCCCGGCTCAAGGAAGCGGTCAAGCTCGGCTTCAAACGCGCCGTGCTGCCCGAATCGGCCCGGGGCGCCGAGGCCAGCGGTGACGCGGGGTTGACCCTGAACGCGGTCAACAGCCTGACCACGCTGGTCGCCGAAATCGCCGCCAAGGGCTCCCGCCGCGGCGACTCGAGCCCGCCGGCGGAGAAAAATGCCACACCGGCAAGATTCCGCCGTGGAGAGGGGTAGCTAGAGGTGACGTCAAGCGCCCCCACAGCTATACAGCCGTCACAAAAGCAGCATGGGATTGCGTGGTTGCGGCCTTGCCGGAAGCGCCGTCTGCCCCTCTTTTAGGGCGGCGGCCAAACACCGATTCGCTGAGCATCCTTTGAGAGTACGAGCGGACCAGACCAGCCGATGCCAGTTACACTCCTCGACCTGATCCTGCTCGGTGTGATGCTGATCTCGGGCCTGCTCGCGATGGTTCGCGGCTTCATGCGCGAAATCCTCTCGATCGCAGCCTGGGGCACGGCGGCAATCGTGACTCTGTACTCTTTCTCCAAGCTGCTGCCGACCGCCAAGACCTATTTCAACAACGACACCGTCGCGAGCGTGGTCGTGGTCGCCGGTGTGTTCGTCGGTACCCTGGTCGTGGTCTCCGTGATCACGGTCCGGATCTCCGACATGATCCTGGATTCGCGCATTGGCGCGCTGGATCGCACCCTCGGCTTCCTGTTCGGCCTGGCTCGCGGGCTCTTAATTGTCGTGGTGGCCTTCCTGTTCTTCACCTGGCTGGTGCCGGACAAGCAGCGCCCGGATTGGGTCACGGGGGCCAAGTCCCGCGTGGTGCTCCAGGGAACCGGGGATTGGCTGATGTCCCTCTTGCCTGACGACCCCGAGAACACCATCTTGAAGAGATTCAAGAAAAACAAACCAGATGATGATCAAGCTGATACCGAGCAGCAGCCTTCGGGCAGTGGCGACGGATACAGTAAACCTGCTCGTGACAGCATGAAGAAGCTGATCGAGAAACCTGCGGCGCGTTGATTGAGCCAACAGAGAGGCGCGGACGAGATGCGACACCCTGACCAGGACGCCCAACTTGATCTCGATACCGGCCCGGCCGCGCTAGAGCTTCAGGACGACCTGGAGGGAGATACGCTGCGCGAGGAATGCGGCGTCTTCGGCATCTATGGACACCCGGACGCCGCCGCCATCACGGCGCTCGGCCTTCACGCCCTTCAGCACCGCGGCCAGGAAGCCGCCGGCATCGTCTCCTACGACGGCAGCCGCTTTCACTCAGAACGCCGCCTCGGCCTGGTCGGCGACACCTTCTCCCGCCGCGAGGTGATCGACCGCCTGCCCGGCAACATGGCGGTCGGCCATGTCCGTTATTCCACGACCGGCGCAACCATCTTGCGCAACGTGCAGCCGCTGTTCGCCGAGCTCAATGCCGGCGGCCTCGCGGTCGCCCACAACGGCAACCTCACCAACGGCCTGACGCTGCGCCGCGAGCTCGTGATGCACGGCGCGATGATGCAGTCGACCACCGACACCGAGGTGATCCTGCATCTGGTCGCACGCTCCAGGCGCGCCCGCTTCATCGAGCGCTATATCGATGCGCTGCGCGAGATCGAGGGCGCCTACGCGCTGGTCTCGCTCACCAACAAGAAGCTGGTCGGCGCGCGCGACCCGCGCGGCATCCGTCCGCTGGTGCTTGGCGAGCTCGACGGCTGCCCGATCCTGACGTCCGAGACCTGCGCGCTCGACATCATCGGCGCCCGCTTCGTCCGCGACATCGAGGCCGGCGAAGTCATCGTGTTCGACGAGAACGGCCAGGACATCCACAAGCCGTTCCCGCCGATCGCGCCACGTCCCTGCATCTTCGAATACATCTATTTCTCGCGTCCGGATTCCATCGTCCACGGCCGCTCGGTCTACGAGGTGCGCAAGGCCTTTGGCGCGCAGCTCGCGCGCGAAAGCCATGTGCCGATCGACGTCGTCGTGCCGGTGCCGGATTCCGGCGTGCCCGCTGCGATCGGCTACAGCCAGCATTCCGGCGTGCCGTTCGAGCTCGGCATCATCCGCAACCACTATGTCGGCCGCACCTTCATCCAGCCGACGCAGGCGATCCGCGAATCCGGCGTGCGCATGAAGCATTCGGCCAACCGCGCCGCGATCGAAGGCAAGCGCATCATCCTGATCGACGACTCGCTGGTGCGCGGCACCACCTCGAAGAAGATCGTGCGCATGATGCGCGATGCCGGCGCGAAGGAGGTGCATTTCCGCCTCGCCTCGCCGCCGATCCTCTATCCCGATTATTACGGCATCGATCTGCCCGACCGTGGCGGCCTGCTGGCCGCGACGCACTCGCTGGAGGAGATGCGCGAGATCATCGGAGCCGACTCGCTCGCGTTCCTGTCGATCGACGGCATGTACCGCGCCATGGGCGAGCCAGGCCGCGATCCCGCCAATCCGAAGTTCTCGGATCACTGCTTTACCGGCGCCTATCCGACCCACCTCACCGACCAGACCCAGACCGAGCCGCAACCGCGGCAGCTGTCGTTGCTGGCGGAGGCGAGCTGACGGCGAAGGCGTCATCCCGGGGCGTGCGACAGCGCGAACTATGGTGCGCAATTGCGCACCTGAGGATCTCGAGATTCCGGGTTCGGTCCTGCGGACCGCCCCGGAATGACGTCGTGGTGGGGGCTTGTCCCGGCCACCCACGCCTGTAAAACCCCCGCCATGACACTTCCCCTCGCTGACCGCATCGCTCTCGTCACCGGCGCCTCGCGCGGCATCGGTTTTGCTACGGCGCTCGCGCTGGCGAAGGCCGGTGCGCATATCGTTGCAACCGCACGCACCCAGGGCGGGCTCGAGGAGCTCGACGACGAGATCCGCAAAGCGGGCGGCAACAGCGCCACGCTGGTTCCGCTCAACCTCACCGATTCCGATGGCATCGCACGGCTCGGCGCGGGCCTGCATGAGCGGTACGGCAAGCTCGACATCCTCGTCGGCAATGCCGGCGTGCTCGGTCCCTCCTCGCCGGTCGGCCATATCGAGCTCAATACGTTCAACGACGTCATGGCCGTCAACGTCTCCGCGAACTTCCAGCTGATCCGCTGCATGGAGCCGTTGCTGAGGCAGTCCGATGCCGGCCGCGCCGTATTCATCACCTCGGGCGCCGCCAACAAGGCGACCGCCTATGTCAGCCCCTACGCCGCCTCCAAGGCCGCGCTGGAGACGCTGGCGCGCGCCTGGGCGCAGGAGACCGCAAACACGCCGCTGCGCGTCAACCTGTTCAACCCGGGCCCGATCCGCACCCGCATGCGCGCAACCCTGATGCCGGGCGAAGATCCCACGACGCTTGAGACCCCCGAGCAGGTCGCCGCGTTCATCGTCCCGCTGTGCGCGCCCGGCTGGACCGAGACCGGCAAATTCTACGACTACAAGACGCGCACCCTGATGAGCTTCCGTGCACCGGCCTGATTGACTTGATCACCTCCCCGCGATTGACTGCCCGCGCTCAAGCGGCAGCAAGCCGCAAGCCAAAAAAGGGAGGTTGCCATGGCGCCATGGCATGATCGCGCAGGGCTTCATCGCACGGGGCTTGATCGTGCAGGCCTCAACCATGCGGTTGCACGCGTCTCTCACGCTTTCTCCATCCTGATTGCAGCCATCGCATTCGCGTTTCCGAACGTTGCCAAAGCCGGCGACGTGCCGACCTTCGCGGTCGATGCGTCCTGGCCGAAGCAACTCCCGAACAACTGGATCCTCGGCCAGGTCGGCGGCATTACCGTCGACTGGCAGGGCCATATCTGGATGATCCATCGCCCGCGCTCGCTCACTGACGACGAGAAAGGCGCAAGCCTCAACCCACCTCGTTCGAAGTGCTGCGTCTCGGCGCCGCCCGTGCTCGAATTTGATGCCGACGGCAATCTGCTGCGGTCCTGGGGCGGGCCCGGCACCGGCTATGAATGGGTCGGCCGCGAGCACGGCATCGAGATCGATCCGGCAGGCTTCGTCTGGATCGGCGGCAATGCCGACAACGACAACGCGATCCTGAAATTCACGCTCGACGGCAAGTTCGTGGCCCAGATCGGCAAGATCGCGCCGAGCCTCGGAAGTAACGACACGACGCAGCTCGGTAAGCCCGCCGAAACCGCGCTCGACAAGGACGCCAACGAGATCTACGTCGCCGACGGCTATAGCAACCGCCGCGTCATCGTGTTCGATGCAACCACGCTCGCCTACAAGCGGCACTGGGGCGCCTACGGCAACAAGCCCGACGACAGCAAGCAGGCAGCCTATGATCCCAAGGCCCCGATCTCGCAGCAATTCGGCAATCCCGTGCACTGCGTGAAGATTGCCAATGACGGCCTCGTCTACGTCTGCGACCGCATCAACAACCGCATCCAGGTGTTCAAAAAGGACGGTACTTTCGTCAAGGAGTTCTTGTTCGAGAAGAACACGCTCGGCAACGGCGCGGTGTGGGACATCGCGATCTGGCCCGATCCGAAGCAGACCTGGCTGCTCAGCGCCGATGGCGAGAACAACGAGATCAGGGTGCTCAAGCGCGAGGACGGCAGCGTCGTCGGCAGCTTTGGCCACAACGGGCGCAATGCCGGGCAATTCCACTGGGTGCATGCTATGGCGGTCGATGCCGGGGGTAACGTCTATACCGCCGAGGTCGACACCGGAAAGCGCATCCAGAAATTCAAGCTGACCTCGGACGCGCTCAAATAGCAATTCAACGCATTTTGCCCAAAGGTTAACCGACGGATGACGCCACGACACGGCGTCATCCGGCTTTAGGCGCATTGCCGCCGTCCCCGGGACAGGCTACGGAATCGGCCGGACCAAGGCTTCATCCAAGAGAGCCGTCCGCATATTTGACAATGGAGGAAACCTTTTATGACGACGACGTTCGCGCGCCGCTCTGCGGCCCTTCTTGCCTGCGCCGCTTTCGGTTTTGCCACATCCGCCTACGCCCAGGAAAAAGGACAAGACAAGACCGTCACAATCGGCGTGCTCAACGACATGTCCAGTCTCTACGCCGACATCGGCGGTCCGGGCTCCGTGCTGGCCGTCAACATGGCGGTGGAGGATTCCGGTCTCCGCGCCAAAGGCTGGAAGATCGAGGTCCTCAGCGGCGATCACCAGAACAAGCCGGACATCGGGGTCAACATCGCGCGGCAGTGGATCGACACCCAGAAGGTCGACATGATCACCGACACGCCGAACTCCGGCGTGGCGCTGGCAGTCAGCAACGTCGCCAAGGAAAAGAACGCGGTCCTGCTCAACAATGGCGGCGCCAGCGCCGACCTCACCGGCAAGGCCTGCAACGCCAACACCATCTCCTACACCTACGACACCTACATGCTCGCCAACGGCACCGGCAAGGCGCTGACCAAGGCCGGCGGCGACAGCTGGTTCTTCCTGACCGCCGACTATGCCTTCGGCGCCGCGCTCGAGCGCGACACCAGCGCGGTCGTCACAGCCAACGGCGGCAAGGTGCTGGGCGGCGTCAAGCATCCGCTCAACACGTCCGACTTCTCCTCTTTCCTGCTTCAAGCGCAGAACTCGAAGGCGAAGATCGTCGGGCTTGCCAACGCTGGCGGCGACACCACCAACGCGATCAAGCAGGCGGCCGAGTTCGGTATCGTCGAAGGCGGCCAGAAGCTCGCAGCGCTGTTGCTCTTCATCAACGACGTCCACTCGCTCGGCCTCAAGACCGCGCACGGCCTGACCTTCACCGAATCCTTCTACTGGGATCTGAATGACAACACCCGCACCTGGTCCAAGCGCTTCCAGGAAAAGACCGCCAACAAGGCGATGCCGTCGATGACGCAGGCGGGCAACTATGCCGGCGTGATACACTATCTCAAGGCGCTCGAGGCGCTCGGCGGCAATCCGCACGACGGCGTCAAGGTCGTCGCCAAGATGAAGGAAATCCCGACCGACGATCCGCTGTTCGGCAAGGGCCCGCTGCGCGAGGACGGCCGCCGTATCATCCCGGCCTATCTGTTCGAGGTGAAGAAGCCCGAGGAGTCGAAGGGACCGTGGGACTATTACAAGTTGGTCGCGAACATCCCGGCCGAAGATGCCGCCAGGCCGCTCAAGGACAGCGAGTGTCCGCTGGTGAAGAAGTGACCGCGTAGCAGTCATCCCGGGGCGATGCGCAGCAGCGAACCCGGGATCTCGCACGGCATCTGATGCTATCGTAGGGTGGGCAAAGGCGCAAAGCGCCGCGCCCACCATCTCTCCGAGACTGCAAGACGCGGTGGGCACGCTTCGCTTTGCCCACCCTACGAAACCTGTTTTGTCACCAGCGTCGCGCTCACGAGGGCCGCTTGCGCTTGTGGGCGAAGGGGTTGGCCTTCTCGCGCAAGGTGATGCGCACCGGCGTGCCCGGCAGCTCGAAAGCCTCGCGCATCGAGTTGATGAGGTAGCGCAGATAAGATTGCGGAACTGCGTCCGCACGCGAGCAGAACAAGACGAAGCTTGGCGGGCGCGCCTTGGTCTGGGTGATATAATTCAGTTTCAGCCGGCGGCCGGACACGGCCGGCGGCGGATTGGCCTGAACCGCCTCCTCGAACCAACGGTTCAATGCCGACGTCGAGACGCGCCTGTTCCACAGCGCATAGGCGTCCTGGATCGCCTGCATCAGGCGATCGATGCCCTCGCCCATCAGGCCGGAGACGGCGACGATCGGCACGCCCTTGATCTGCGGCAGCCAATGGTCGGCGTCGCGGCGCAACGTCGAGATCGCGCCGCCGCCCTTGGTCTCCATCAGGTCCCATTTGTTGACGGCGAGGACGACCGCGCGTCCCTCGCGCTCGATCAGATCGGCGATGCGCAGATCCTGCTCTTCGAAGCGATTCTGCGAATCCATCATCATCACGACGACTTCGGCAAAGCGCACCGCGCGCAACGCATCAGCAACCGAGAGCTTTTCCAGCTTCTCCTCGATGCGCGAACGCCGGCGCAGGCCGGCGGTGTCGAACACGCGGAATTCCCGGCCTTTCCAGTTGAGCTCGACCGCGATCGAATCGCGCGTGGTGCCGGCCTCCGGGCTCGTCAGCAGGCGTTCCTCGCCGAGCAGATGGTTGATCATGGTCGACTTGCCGGCATTGGGCCGGCCGACGATGGCAACCCGGATCGGGCGCGTCGCGGCCTCTTCCTCGGTGAGCGGCTCGTCGTCCTCGGCCTCATCCTCGTCGACGGGCTCCGGCATCAGCTTGGCGAGCTCGTCGTAGAGCTCGCCCATACCCTCGCCGTGCTCGGCCGAGATCTGGATGGGATCACCGAGGCCGAGCGCAAAGGATTCCATTGCGCCGGCGTCACCGTGCTTGCCCTCGCTCTTGTTGGCGACCAGCAGCACCGGCTTGTTGGCCTTGCGGGCGAAATCGGCGAAGGCACGGTCGGTGGGTGTGAGGCCTATGCGGGCATCGATCACGAAGAACAGCGCATCGGCCAGCGCGATCGCGGTCTCGGTCTGCTCCTGCATGCGCGCCGTCAGCGAGCCCTTGGCGCCCTCATCGAGGCCGGCGGTGTCGATGATGGTGAATTCGAGATCGCCGAGCCTGGCCTCGCCTTCGCGGCGGTCGCGGGTGACGCCGGGCAAATCATCGACAAGCGCGAGCTTCTGTCCAACCAGGCGGTTGAAAAGCGTCGACTTGCCGACATTGGGTCGGCCGATAATGGCAATCGTAAAGGACATCAGTCATTCGTGCGCCGTGGAGGTAGCGCCTGTCAATTCGGTGAAAAATATCAGCGGGAGAAACTGCCGCTGGGCATCGGCGCCGGGAACGCCCC
The DNA here is from genome assembly GCF_040546905.1 of Bradyrhizobium sp. S3.3.6. Lineage (NCBI taxonomy): Bacteria > Pseudomonadati > Pseudomonadota > Alphaproteobacteria > Hyphomicrobiales > Nitrobacteraceae > Bradyrhizobium > Bradyrhizobium sp. S3.3.6. The sequence continues at coordinate 20,857 of NZ_JBEPOT010000010.1, forward strand.
CTGCGACTGCTGTTGCTGGGTGGTCTGTGCCGATTGTGCCGGCTGCTGTGCGGGTTGCTGGTCCGGCGGCGGCGCGGTGGTGCGCTTGCGGACGATCTTCTGCTTGGGCGGCGGCGCGGCAGGCGCCGGCGCCGCCTCGGGCTGGACCTCGCCATCGACCTCGCCGGCCGGCGCTTCGGCCGGTGCGGCTGCGGTCGCGGCCGGCTGCCTGGTCTTCTTGCCCTTGGCGGATTTCGACGGTTTCGCGGGCTCGGCGGGCGGCGGCTCGGCCGGCAGTGCCGCGACGGCAGGCGCGTTGGGATCCTGCTGTTGCTGCGCGCCCTTATACATGTCCTTCGGTACGCCCTGCTCGAGACCCGGAACGCCCTCGGGGAATACCGGCTTGCGGTCGCCCGGCAGCTTCTTCTTGGTATCGAGGAAGTCGAGCAGATCGCTCGGATCGAAGCTGGAGCAACCGCCCAGAACACCTGTGAAGGCGATCAGGACGGCGGCTGCGATCAAGCGGGGCGTGGCGCGCATATTACTATCTCGTCTCAGCTCTCGGGGCCGTCAGCTCTTGGCGACGGGCGGCAGCAAGGCCTGGAGCGCCTCGGCGCGCGAACGCAGGCCCGGCGGCGTTTCGCCGTCCTCGGCGATCGCATCGAGCCATTTGCGGGCCGCGGTCATGTCGTTGTTGCGCCAGGCCGACAGCGCCAGCATCTCGCGAGCGCTGTGGCGGAAGGTCGATTTAGGCTCGGCAGAGGTCTCCAGCCGCTGCTGGATGTCGGCGTAGTTCGCGCTGTCTACCAGCAGGCCGGCGGCGCGGACCTTTGCAAGATCCCGCCACTCGCTGCCGACACCGGAGTCGGCGGCGATGTCGTCGTACATCTTGGCCGCAGCCTTGGGATCGCGGGCCGATGCCTCGGCTGCAGCGCGAAGCCGCGCCAGGGTGCGGTAGCCGGACGGCGCCTTGGCGGCGAGATCGGCAAAGGCCGTCTCGGCCTCCGCGTGCTTGCCCTGCTCCGACAGCTCGACGGCCTTCTCGAAGATCGCGCCGGCCTCGGCGGCCTTCTTGGCCTCCAGATACTGATAGCCGCGCCAGCCGCCCACGGCCGCCACCACCAGCACCATGAGGGCGATGAAGTAGAGCGAATATTTGTCCCACAGCTTCTTGAGCTGCTCGCGACGTACTTCCTCGTCGACTTCGTCAAATAATTCAGACACTTATGCCAATCCCATGCCCGGCCGGGAGCGCGCGCCAGATCGTGCGCGTCTAAAGCCCGTCCCCACGTCGCGGCGGCGATACCCTATCGATATGGCGGTGGCAAGGCAAAGCAAGGCCGATCAAGGCGTTAACGCGCGATCCGGAATATCCCGGTGCCCCTACCCCAGCCCGGGTCAGGCCCCGACCAGCAGCTCCCGCAGCTGGCGCTTCACTACCTTGCCATTGGCGTTGCGCGGCAGGGGCTCCCCCGTGACTGTCATGGTCTCCGGCACCTTGTAATCGGACAGCCGCTCCGCGCACCAGGCCCGTAGGTCGTCGCTGCCGACCTGGATACGTGTGACCACGACCGCATGGACGCGCTCACCCAGCACCGGGCATGGCTTTGCAATGATCGCGCTCTCGACCACGGCGGGGTGGCCGGCCAGCACGGATTCGACCTCGGCCGAATAGATCTTCAACCCGCCGCGGTTGATCATGTCCTTCTGGCGGTCGAACACACGGACGAATCCTTCTGCATCGACCGAGCCGAGGTCGCCCGAATGCCAGAAGCCGCCGGAGAAGCTCTCGGCCGTGGCCTTCGGGTTGTTCCAGTAACCCTTGATGACGGAGGAGCTCTGGATCCAGAGCTCGCCGATCTCGCCGGGCGGCAGCTCGCGCCCGTCCGTCCCCATCACGATGATGCGCGCGCCCGGACACGACAGGCCGACGCTGTCGATATGGCTGGCCGTCAGCTCGGCCGGCATGATCGTGGACGGCGACGCCGTCTCGGTCGAGCCGTAGCAATTTGCAAGCTTCAGGCCCGGAATTGTCGCCTTGAGCTTCTCGATGGTCGCGACCGGCATCGGGGCGCCGCCAAAACCGCCGACGCGCCAGCTCGAGAGATCGCAGCTGCCGAAATCCGGCTGCAGCAGGCAGAGATTGTACATCGCCGGCACCATCACCGTGTAGGTGACACGCTCGCGCGCCGCGAGCTTGAGATAATCCGCCGCCTTGAACTCCGGCATGATGATCAGCGCGCCGCCGCAGCGGATCATGGTCGTGATGTTGGCGACGACGCCCGTGACGTGCCCGAGCGGCACGGCCGCGATCGAGCGGTCGGCTGCCGTCAATTGCAGGCAGGACACGAACACCATCGAGGAATGCACGATGTTGCAATGGGCGAGCATCGCGCCCTTCGGCTTGCCTGTCGTGCCCGAGGTGTAGAGGATCATCGCGGTATCTTCCTCGTTGACTTCGACCGGTGCCGCGGCCCGTGCGTTGTCGGCGAGCACCGCGAAGCGCGACAGAGCCGGATCGCCGTCGATGGCGACGCGATGGATCACATCGGGCACATCCTGCGCATCGGGCAGCCGCTCGGCGAGACCCGCTTCGTGGATCAGGATTTTGGCGCCGCAATCGGTCAGGACATAGGCGATCTCCGGCTTCTGCTGGCGCGTGCTGAGCAGCACGGTGACCAGCCCCTCATGCGCTGCGGCAAACAGCAACAGTGGGAATTCGATGCGGTTACCGAGCAGGATCGCAACGCGGTCGCCGCGCCGCAGGCCAAGCTTGCGAAAGCCCGATGCAATCCGCGCGGCCTGCTCCACCGCCTGCCGCCAACTGAGCCGGACATTGCCGCAGACCAGCGCTTCGCCATCGCCGTTGCGCGCGGAAGCCTCGGCAATCATCGCCCAAAGACTGGCCGGTCGATCGGTGAAGGCCGGGACTACCCGATCGCCAAACCGCGCCTCGAACCGCATCGGCGGAATCTGAGATTGCGACCAGTCCATCGGAGGGCCCTCGGCTTGTTGCTTTTGTTACCTTCCGCGCATGGGCACGCGGTGCTGTCTTGCGCCGATCGGCTAGCCACCCATGACGGGAACACCGATCACGACAGGATGGAATGCAAACGCCAGCGCCAGATAGGCAACGACGCCGACGGCAATCGCAATCAGGTCGTTGGTGACGCCACCCACCGGAATCGGCGGGCCGCCGCTATCGGTGCGATGCTTGAATGAAATGCGGTCATAGACCCCCCAACCCAAAAACGAGCCGAACAGGATGATGGAGCCGAGATCGCCATTGGCGAGCAAATGCGCCGCCGCCCACAGCTTGATGCCGGCGAGCATCGGATGCTTCAGCGTCGCATAGATGCGCCCGCGCAAATATGACGCGACCACCAGGATGACGGCAGGCAGCATCAGCGCGACCGTGATGTGCTTCATCGCCTTGGGCGGGTACCAGACATCGATCCAGCCGGTCGCGCGATAATGGCCAAAGCCCCAGACGATCAGCGCCAGTCCCGCGAGCGAGACGACCGAATAGAGGATCTTGTAGGTCCCCTCGCCCAGCCGTTCGATCGCCTGCGCGCGCGCGTCTCGTTTCGTTGTGAAAATATGGGCGGCAAAAAACAGCACCAGCCCCAGGATCATGATCAGCAGACCCACGACATCCTCCCCTCAACCAGCCCCAGGCCATGGCGTATCATCGATTGGCCGCGGGTCGCAACTGATGCGCTACTTGCCGGTCCCGCGGTTATCGACGTACCGGATCGCGATCGGACGCCCGGCCAGGGCACCGCCGAGACCGTTGGTGAATTTTAGCGGCAGGCAGGCGTTCAGCGACGAACTGATCGCATTGAGATAAGTCGCCCTTGTATCCGCAGGGACGCCTGCGGTCGCGTATGTCAGGCGTGGCGGTCCGATCAGGCCGCCGGCCTTGTTGAAGCTGAAGCGCACCGACATCTGCATCCCCATCCGCGCATTGTCCGACGGCGGCGACCAGCAGGTACGCAGCTCAGCGAAGAGGTCGCCGATCGTATCGAGATCGTGATCCGGCTTCTGGTATTTGGCGCGGTCGGCGTCTGACGGGACGCTCTCGATCGTCAGCTGGAGGTTCTCGCCGTAGGGATAATCGATCTCGGGAATGCAGGGCCCGTGATCGAGTACGCTGCAATAAGACGGCGTGCAGGGCCGATTGTCGAGCACGCTGCACGGCGAATGCGAGAACGGGATCGGATTGATCTGCCGACGCCGCGCGTCCGCGGCGACCGTCGATAGCGCCAGCAGAATAAGAACGAGGATAGCGCGCCACATGCCTTGAGCTCGCGAAATCACGTAATGAGAAGTCACGTGATGAAACGTGGCACCGCCTGTGAAGGCGTCAAGCCCACGGGCGTTCACATGGTCGCGCTTAAGTGGCGGGGCTTCGCTTACCCCTTCTTCTTGACGTCCTTGACGTTGGTGAACTCGATGCCCTCGGCGCGTTCCCTGGTGTAGCCGAGATAGAACTCGTTCCGGGCGAGGTACACGGGATCGCCGTCGACATCGTCGGCGATGCTGGAGGTGTTGGCCGCGAGGAACGTGTCGAGCTTCTTGCGGTCCTCCGAGGAGACCCAGCGCGCGAGCTGGAACTCGCTCACCTCGAACTCGACCGGCAGCGAATATTCCGCCTCGAGCCGCGCCTTGAGCACGTCGAGCTGCAGCGCGCCCACCACGCCGACCAGCGCCGGTGCGCCGTCGCGCGGACGGAACACCTGCACAACGCCCTCTTCCGACATCTGCTGAAGCGCTTCCTTCAGCTTCTTCGCCTTCATCGCGTCGGTGAGACGGACCCGGCGGACGATTTCAGGCGCGAAGCTCGGCACGCCAACGAAATTGAAATCCTCGCCCTCAGTCAGGGTATCGCCGATGCGCAGCGTGCCGTGATTGGGAATGCCGACGACGTCGCCGGCAAAAGCCTCGTCCGCAACCGAACGGTCCTGGGCAAAGAAGAATTGCGGGCTCGACAGCGGCATGCTCTTGCCGGTGCGCACCAGCTTCGCCTTCATGCCGCGGCTGAGCTTGCCGGAGCAGAGCCGCGCAAAGGCGATGCGGTCCCGATGGTTCGGATCCATGTTGGCCTGGATCTTGAACACGAAGGCGCTCATGCGCGGATCGGTCGCCTCGACCTTGCGCTGGTCGCTGTCCTGCGCGCGCGGCTCGGGAGCGAACTTGCCGAGGCCGTCCAGCAGGTCACCGACGCCGAAATTGCGCAGCGCGCTGCCGAAATAGACCGGCGTCAGATGGCCCTCGCGGAACGCGTCGAGCTCGAATGGCTTTGAGGCCTCAGTGACAAGCTCGAGCTCATCCTTCACCGCCGAGATGTCGAGATTGGCATTGAGCTTGGCAAGTTCCGCGATCTCGATCTGCTGCGCGGCGCCGGTCTTGGCGCCTCCACCTTCGAGCAGGCGCACGCCACCATTAGCGACGTCATAGGTGCCGAGAAAGTCACGGCCGCGGCCGACCGGCCAGGTCATCGGCGTCGTGTCGAGCGCCAGTGTCTTCTCGATCTCGTCGAGCAGCTCGAAAACATCGCGGCTCTCGCGATCCATTTTATTGATGAAGGTAATGATCGGGATATCTCGAAGACGACACACCTCGAACAGCTTTCGCGTCCGCGCCTCGATGCCTTTGGCGGCATCGATCACCATGACAGCAGAGTCGACGGCAGTCAGCGTGCGGTAGGTGTCTTCCGAAAAGTCTTCGTGGCCCGGCGTGTCCAGGAGGTTGAAGACGAGGCCTTCGAACTCGAAGGTCATCACCGAGGTCACGACCGAGATGCCGCGCTCGCGCTCGATCTTCATCCAGTCCGAGCGGGTGTTGCGCCGTTCGCCCTTGGCCTTGACCTGGCCGGCCAGATTGATGGCGCCGCCGAACAGCAGCAGCTTTTCGGTCAGCGTGGTCTTGCCGGCGTCCGGGTGCGAAATGATCGCAAAAGTGCGCCGTCGCGACACCTCTGCGGCAAGCGGGGAACGGGCCGGCGATTCGGCTGTGGTGGCGATGTCGGACATTGCGGGAGCGTTTGGCAGGGAAAATGGGCCTGAGCAAGCCTCATTTGGTGATTGCGGAGCCCTTTGGCCAGCCCCATATCGGCTTCGATCAGACAGATCTTTGCGGGAGGACGACCTTCCTGCTCATCAGCCTATCAGCCTGCGGGGACGACCCTGCCATGAATGGAGGGTCGTCATGGCCTGGAGCATCCTGTTCGTCGCCGGTCTTCTCGAGATCACCTGGGCGATTGGCCTGAAATATACCGAAGGTTTCAGCAGGGCGGTTCCTTCCGTCATCACGCTCGCGGCGATGGCGGGCAGCGTGATCCTGCTCGGGCTCGCGCTCAAGTCATTGCCCGTCGGAACCGCCTATGCGGTATGGACCGGCATCGGGGCGGTCGGCACCGCGACGCTGGGCATCATCCTGTTCGGCGAACCCGCGACCGCGCTTCGCCTCGCCAGCATCGGGCTGATCGTCGCCGGCATTGTCGGGCTGAAGCTCGTTACTTGAAGATCTGGACCGCCCACCAGCTCAGTGCCGCGACGATGGCCGAGGCCGGGATCGTGATCACCCAGGCATAGACGATCGAGCTCGCCACGTTCCAGCGCACCGCCGAGACGCGGCGGGCCGCGCCGACGCCGACGATGGCGCCGGTGATGGTGTGGGTGGTCGAGACGGGGACGCCGAGGAAGGTGGCCATGAACAGGGTCGCCGCCCCGCCGGTCTCGGCGCAGAAACCCTGCATCGGCGTCAGCTTGGTAATGCGCAAGCCCATGGTGCGGACGATCCGCCAGCCGCCCATCAGCGTGCCCAGCGCCATCGCCGCCTGGCACGACAGCACCACCCAGAACGGCACGGTGAATTCGCCGCCGAGATGGCCCTGCGAATAGAGCAGCACGGCGATGATGCCCATCGTCTTCTGCGCATCATTGCCGCCATGGCCAAGCGAATAGAGCGAGGCGGAGGCGAATTGCAGGATGCGGAAGGCGCGGTCGACCGCGAACGGCGTCGAACGCACCGAGAGCCAGGACACGATGGCGACCAGCATCATTGCAAGCAGGAAGCCGACCAGCGGCGACAGCACGATCGCCAGTACGGCCTTAGTCAGCCCACTCCAGACCGCGGCCGATAGTCCGGCCTTGGCCATGCCGCCGCCGACGAGGCCGCCGATCAGCGCATGCGAGGAGGAAGACGGGATGCCTAACGCCCAGGTCACGAGATTCCAGACGATGGCGCCGACAAGCGCTGCGAAGATCACCTGGGCATCGACAATCGCGGGATCGATGATGCCGGTGCCAATGGTCTGGGCGACGTGAAGGCCGAACACCATGAAGGCGACGAAATTGAAGAACGCGGCCCAGATCACCGCGAATTGCGGCCGCAGCACGCGGGTCGAGACGATGGTCGCGATCGAATTGGCGGCGTCGTGCAGGCCGTTCAGGAAGTCGAACAGCAGCGCGACGGCGATCAATCCGACCAGGACGGGAAGACCCAACGCAGCATCCACGGCGCGGCCCTGCCCTAAACTTGCTCGATGACGATGCTGTTGATCTCGTTCGCGACGTCGTCGAAGCGATCGGCCACCTTCTCGAGATGGTCGTAGATTTCGACGCCGACGATGAAGTCCATCGCGCTGCCGTTGCGGTGCTTGAGGAACAGCTCCTTCAGGCCGATGTCGTGGAGATCATCGACGCGGCCTTCTAGCTTGCCCAATTCCTCCGTGATCGCGGTCAGCATTGCGACGTTGGGCCCGATTGACTGCATCAGCGGCAGCGCGCGTCCCACCAGATTGGCGCACTCGATCAGGAGCGCGCCGATCTCTCGCATTGGCGGCTCGAAGGTGCGGACCTCGAACAGCATCACCGCCTTGGCGGTCTGCTGCATCTGGTCGATGGCATCGTCCATCGAGGTAATGAGGTTCTTGATGTCGCCGCGGTCGAACGGCGTGATGAAGGTGCGGCGCACCGCCGTCAGCACCTCACGGGTGATGTTGTCGGCATCGTTCTCGAACTGATTGACCCGCTGACAGTAGACCGGCGTCTCCTCCCCCCCGTTCAGCATGCCCTGCAACGCGACGGAGCCCTGGATCACGGTCTGGGCGTGGCGGTCGAACAGGTCGAAGAACCGTTCTTCCTTGGGCAGGAAAGCGCGAAACCAACGCATCATGGGAATAGTCTACCGGTTGGACATGGCCCGGCCCGAACGGACCGTCGTAAAACCGTCATAGACCATTTTCGCTTCGCGCGCGTGTCATCTCGCGCCCGCGGAGCCGGATCATCCACCGGATTCGCGCACCAATGAAACTGGTGCGATATCAATTATTTAGAGCGACCGCCGAAAGTAGTGCGCAACTTCACCAACGACGCCACGGCGGAAGGTGAGCACGCAGATCACGAAGATCGAGCCCTGGATCACCGTCACCCATTGGCCGAAACCGGCCAGATATTGCTGCATGGCGATGATCGCGAAGGCGCCGACCACGGGACCGAAAACGGTGCCGAGACCGCCGACCAGCGTCATCAGCACGACTTCGCCCGACATCGACCAGTGCACATCGGTGAGCGAGGCGTTCTGCGCCACGAACACTTTCAGCGCGCCGGCAAAGCCCGCCAGCGTTCCCGACAGGACAAACGCCAGGAACTTGTACTGGTCGGTCCGGTAGCCGAGCGAGATGGCACGCGGCTCGTTCTCGCGGATCGACTTCAGGACCTCGCCGAACGGCGAGTTGATGATGCGATAGATCAGCAGGAAGCCCGCGAGGAAGCCGACCAGCACGACGTAATAGAGCACCGTCGGCTTCGACAGGTCGAGCACGCCGAACATGTGCCCCTGCGGAATGCCCTGGATGCCGTCCTCACCGTGGGTGAACGGCGCCTGGAGGTAGATGAAGTACAGCAGCTGCGACAGCGCCAGCGTGATCATCGAGAAATAGATGCCCTGGCGGCGGATCGAGATGTAGCCGGTGATGAGCGACAACCCGAACGCCGCAGCGATGCCGACGAGAATGCCGAGCTCAGGCGGCAGCGCCCACACCTTCAGCGCGTGCGCGCTGCAATAGCCGGCCGTGCCCATGAACATCGCATGGCCGAACGACAGCAGCCCGCCATAGCCGATCAGAAGGTTGAAGGCGCAGGCGAGCAGAGCGAAGCACAACGCCTGCATCACGAAGAACGGATAGATGCCGCTGAACGGCACCGAGGCCAGCAGCAGCGCCATCACCGCGAATACGATCATCTCGTCACGCATCGCGCGGGGGCTCATCGGCAGCGTGTCGTCCGTCAAGGCTGTCATATCAGGCTGCCCTTCCCGTCAATCCGGTTGGCTTCACCAAGAGCACCAGCACCATCAGCACGAACACGACGGTGTTGGAGGCCTCGGGGTAGAAATATTTGGTCAGGCCCTCGATCACGCCGAGCGCGAAGCCGGTGATGATGGAGCCCATGATCGATCCCATGCCGCCGATCACCACCACCGCGAAAACCACGATGATGAGGTCGGCGCCCATCAGCGGCCGGACCTGGTTGATCGGCGCCGAGAGCACGCCGGCGAGCGCCGCCAGGCCGACGCCGAGACCGTAGGTCAACGTGATCATGCGGGGCACGTTGATGCCGAAGGCACGCACCAGCGTCGGATTTTCAGTGGCGGCGCGCAAGTTGGCCCCAAGCCGCGTCTTCTCGATCAGGAACCAGGTCGCAAGGCACACCACCAGCGAGAAGATGACGACCCAGCCGCGATAGATCGGCAGGAACATGAAGCCGAGATTCATGCCGCCCTTGAGTTGGTCCGGAATAGAGTAAGGCAGGCCTGACGAACCGAAATAGTTCTGGAACACGCCCTGGACGATCAGCGCGATGCCGAAGGTCAGCAGCAGACCGTAGAGATGGTCGAGCCCGGTCAGGAATTTCAGCATGGTCCGTTCCAGGATCATGCCGAAGATGCCGACGATGATCGGCGCAAGCAGCAGCGCCCACCAGTAATTGATGCCGCCGAGGTTCAGCAGGAAATAGGCGACGAAGGCGCCCATCATGTAGAGTGCGCCATGGGCGAAATTGATGATGTTGAGCATGCCGAAAATGACGGCGAGCCCGAGACTGAGCAGCGCATAGAATGAGCCGTTGATCAGTCCCACCAGTAGCTGTGCGTAGAGAGCCTGCATCGATCCAGCACCCAGTCCCTTCGGCGTTCCCAAAGTAGCGCCCGCCGGCTCGTCGCCGGCGGGCTTCGGTCTTATTTCTTAAGCAGCGCGCACTTGCTCTCGGAGAGCGGCGTGAAGGCCTGATCGCCCGGCACGGTGCCGACGAGCTTGTAGAAGTCCCACGGTCCCTTGGACTCGGAGGGTTTCTTCACCTCGAACAGATAGGCGTTGTGGATGGTGCGGCCGTTGGGCTGGATCTCGCCCTTGCCGAACAGGTCGTCTTCCGTCGGCATCGACTTCATCTTCTCGACGACCTTGACGCCGTCATGAGGATTGCCGCCGAGCGCGTCCAGCGCCTTGAGATAGTGGCGCACGCCCGCATAGACACCCGCCTGCACCATGGTCGGCATCGCGCCGCTCTTCATCTTCTCCGAGAACCGCTTGGAGAAAGCCCGGGTCTGATCGTTCATGTCCCAGTAGAAGGTCTCGGTGAAGTTCAGGCCCTGCGCGGTTTCCAGACCGATCGCCTTGACGTCGGTGAGGAACAAGAGCAGCGCCGCGAGCTTCTGACCGCCCTTGACGATGCCGAACTCGGCGGCCTGCTTGATCGTGTTGGTGGTGTCGCCGCCGGCATTGGCAAGGCCGATGATCTTGGCCTTGGAGGCTTGCGCCTGGAGCAGGAAGGACGAGAAGTCCGGCGTGTTGAGCGGATGCTTGACGCCGCCGACGACCTTGCCGCCGTTGGCGGTGATAACGGCGGTGGTATCGCGCTCGAGCGCCGCACCGAAGGCGTAGTCCGCGGTCAGGAAGAACCAGGTGTCACCACCGGCCTTCACCAGCGCCTGGCCCGTGGTGTGGGCCAGCATGTAGGTGTCGTAGGTCCAGTGCACGGTGTTGGGCGAGCACTGCGCGTTGGTGAGGTCGGAGGTCGCCGCACCCGAGTTGATGTAGACGCCGTTCTTTTCCTTCACGACGTTATTGACTGCGAGCGCTACGCCGGAATTCGGCACGTCGACGATGATGTCGACCTTGTCGACGTCGAACCACTGTCGCGCGATCGCGGTGCCGATATCCGGCTTGTTCTGGTGATCGCCGGAGATGATGTCGATCTTCCAGCCCTTCGCGGCGAGGCCGGAATCTTCCACCGCCATCTGCGCGGCAAGCGTCGAGCCGGGCCCACCGAGGTCGGCATAGAGACCGGACTGATCGGACAACGCACCGATCTTGACCGTCTTGTCCTGCGCGAAGGCTGCGCCGGCGGCGGTCACGGCCAACGCCGTGCCAAGCAACAACGATGCAGTGGACTTTTTCATGCTACTTCCCTCGTGAATCTTCTCGCGACCGTCCGACCCTTTGGCCGTACTAGACGCCGAGATAGGTGTGGAGCTTGTCCATGTTGGTGGCAAGCTCCGCATTGGAAAACCCGTCAATGATCTTGCCGTGCTCGACGACGTAATAGCGGTCGGCGACGGTCGATGCGAACCGGAAGTTCTGCTCGACCAGAAGGATCGTGAAACCTTCCTTCTTCAGCCGCGCAATGGTGTGACCGATCTGCTGAATGATGACGGGCGCAAGACCTTCGGTCGGCTCGTCCAGCATCAGGAAGCTGGCGCCGGTGCGCAGGATGCGCGCGATCGCAAGCATCTGCTGCTCGCCGCCGGAAAGCTTGGTGCCCTGGCTGTTGAGCCGCTCCTTCAGGTTCGGAAACAGATCGAATATCTGTTCGAGCGGCAGTCCGCCCGGGCGCACCACCGGCGGCAGCAACAAATTCTCCCGCACGTCGAGACTGGAGAAAATCCCCCGCTCCTCCGGGCAGAACGCGATGCCCATGCGCGCGATCCTGTCGGAGGTCGTGCGGATGATGTCCTGGTTGTTGAATTTGATCGAGCCGGCACGCTTGCCGATGATGCCCATGATCGACTTCAGCGTGGTCGTCTTGCCGGCGCCGTTGCGCCCGAGCAGCGTGACGACCTCGCCCGCGTTCACGTCGAAGTCGATCCCGTGCAGGATGTGGGACTCGCCGTACCAGGCTTCGAGGTTGCGGACCTGGAGGATGGTGCCGCCGGTTGCGGCCTTCGCCGGAGCGTCGGCCATTGCAGTCTCAGGCATGACCGGCTCCCAGATAGGCTTCCTTGACGCGCTCGTCCTTGGTCAGATCGGCGTAATTGCCCTGCGCGAGCACCTGCCCGCGCGTCAGCACGGTGATGATGTCAGAGAGATTGGCCACGACGCTCAAATTGTGCTCGACCATCAGGATGGTGTATTTCGCCGAGATGCGCTTGATCAGCGCTGCGATCTTATCGATGTCCTCGTGGCCCATGCCGGCCATCGGCTCGTCCAGCAACATCATCTCCGGATCGAGCGCCAGCGTGGTCGCGATCTCGAGCGCGCGCTTGCGCCCGTAAGGCATTTCGACCGCCGGCGTATTGGCAAACTCGCTGAGGCCGACATCGTTCAACAATTCGAGCGCGCGGTTGTTGAAACGGTTGAGCGTCGATTTCGAACGCCAGAAATCAAAGGAGCTGCCGTGCTGACGCTGGAGCGCAACACGGACGTTTTCCAGAGCGGTCATGTGCGGAAACACCGCCGAGATCTGGAAAGAACGTACCAGCCCCATGCGCGCCACGTCGGCGGGCGGCATGGCGGTGATGTCCTGTCCCTTGTACAGGATTTTTCCGGCAGACGGTTTGAGGAACTTGGTCAGAAGATTGAAGCACGTCGTCTTGCCGGCCCCGTTCGGGCCGATCAACGCGTGAATACTCCCACGGCGAACCCTAAGCGCAACGTCGCGGACGGCAAAGAAGCCCGCGAACTCCTTGGTCAAGCCTTCCGTTTCGAGAATGAACTCATCGGCCAAACAGATTTCCCCCTGCCCGCGCAACGCGTGGCTGTCCTTGTTGCTTCGGCTTTCCGGGGGCCTTGGAGCCTTCCCGGAACGCTGCCTCCGGGCGCGGAATATGCCGGAGGTGACGGGGGTTAGGCAAGGCGGAAAGCTGAGCAGGTCAGACCTCCGGCCGGGAGTCTTATGCTCCCTTAGTTGGAGGTTTGTGATGTCGCGCCTGCCGGCCTTCCGGTTCGCAAGGCACCGGTCATCAAGCCGTCGTTAACGGTCTTTGGTCCCGCGCGCCAGCCTTCATCAAAAATTTTCCCGCCGCGGCGATCATGGGCGGGTTTCATTCGCCGGGAATATTGCTTTGGATTTCGCCAGCGCCGCTCCCTCCGTCGTCAAGTCGATCAAGCAGCGTGACCTGCTCAACACGTGGCTGCGGCTTTATGCGCGCCACCATACGGCGCCGGCGATCTGGGAGTACCAGCCCGCGCGGCTCGAGGAAGAGCTGTCCGATCTCATCTACTACACCGTGGACAATTCGACGCCAACGCCGCGCTTGACCATTCAAAGTGAGGGCACACGGATATCGCGCGCCTACGGCCATACCGGTAAGGGAATCCTGCTGGAGGACTATGTCGGGCCGCGGCTCGCGCCCTTTGTCATGCCGGTCTATCGCGAATGCATCGCGCGCGCGCTTCCGGTCTACAGCGTTGCCGACGTCGACGACATCTATGGCCGCGTCGTTGCCTATGAACGGCTGCTGCTGCCTTTCCTGACCGACGACAAGGTCAGCCACGTCATCGCTTCGCTCAAGACCTTCTGCGAGGACGGCGGCTTCGAGATCAAGAATCTGCTGCGCGGAAATGACGCGCTGCCGCGGCCGAAACTGCGCACGGTGATCGACCGCGATCTGTTTCACCGCGCCCCAGGACGCATTGCGGCCGCCGACGTCGTCGAATTCGCCGATCAGCCCGGCGATCCGAGCGTCACCGCCGAGATCATCGAGCTGAACTGACACTTAGCGCGATTTGGCCCTGACTTCCTTGTCGTAGATATCCGGCTTGAAGCCGACCAGGAGCTTGCCGCCGATTTCGAGCACCGGCCGCTTGATCATCGATGGTTGCGCTAGCATCAGGGCTAGCGCCTTCTTCTCGGTCAGGCCTTCCTTGTCGGTGTCCGGGAGCTTCTTGAAGGTGGTGCCGGCGCGATTGAGCAGCGTTTCCCAGCCGAGCTTGTCGCTCCATTGCTTGAGCTTGTCCTTCTCGACGCCGGCGGCCTTGTAATCGTGGAACTCGTAGGTGACGCCATGGGTGTCAAGCCAGGCGCGCGCCTTCTTCATGGTGTCGCAGTTCTTGATGCCGTAGATGAAGTTGGGCAAGACGGTCCTCGCGCATGCGTCGTTACGTGCCGTGGTCATGGCCTTGGCGTTGTACGAAACTCCGCTTCGCGCGACAATATTGCCAACGACGCTTTCGACCTCTACCCGAACGGACACACCATGCACGTCACCCACGATCCAGTCGCGTCCGCCTCGCCGACCATCGACTTCAACACGTTCCTCGCGGTCGATATCCGCGTCGGCACCATCGTCGACGCAAAACCGTTTCCCGAGGCGCGCAAGCCGGCCTGGCGGTTGTGGATCGACTTCGGCCCGGCCATCGGCGTGCGCAAGAGCTCGGCGCAGATCACCGAGAACCATCCGCTCGAGACGCTGGTCGGACAGCAGGTCGCGGCCGTCGTCAATTTCCCCCCGCGCCAGATCGGACCTGTCGTCTCGGAGGTGCTGACGCTCGGCTTCCCCGATGCCGACGGCAAGGTCGTGCTGATGCAACCGAGCAAGCCGGTGCCGAACGGCGGGCGGCTGTTCTAGCGTGGGGGAGCGGCAACCGCAGCCCCTTGCCATGGATCCTCAGGATCGGCATCGGATTTCTTGCCCGCGGCGCGGGCGGCGCTACAATGCTCTGAGCCAGTTTCACGGCCGCTTCGGGATGTTGAGCCCGCGCTCCACGGCAGGACGCGCCAGTCCGCGTTCGAGCCAGGCGGCAACCGACTTGAACTGGCTGAATGCGACGAGATCGCCGGCGCCGTAGAAGCCGATGAGGTTGCGCACCCAGCCGAGCATGGAGACGTCGGCGATGGTGTAGTCGTCATCCATGAACCATTGCCGGCCGGAAAGATGCGTCTCCATCACGCCGAGCAGGCGCCTGGACTCGCCCACGTAACGCTCGAGCGGCCGCTTGTCCTGAAAATCCTTGCCGGCGAACTTGTGGAAGAAGCCGACCTGGCCGAACATCGGCCCGATGCCGCCCATCTGGAAGTGCACCCACTGGATGGTCTGGTAGCGCCGCGCGGCGTCCTGCGGCAACAGCTTGCCGGTCTTCTCCGCGAGATATTGCAGGATCGCACCGGACTCGAACAGCGGCAGCGGCTTGCCGCCGGGGCCATTGGGATCGAGGATCGCCGGGATCTTGCCGTTGGGATTGAGCGAGAGGAATTCCGGCGTCTTTTGGTCGTCCTTGCCGAAATCGACGAGATGGACTTCGTAAGGCAGCCCGATCTCCTCCAGCATGATCGAAACCTTGACGCCGTTCGGCGTCGGCAGCGAATAGAGCTGAAGCAACTCCGGATGCCTGGCAGGCCAGCGCTTGGTGATCGGAAAGGCGGACAAATCAGACATCGAGACCCCGGCTTCGTTCGCGAGCTGCCGCTTAATCTAGGCGAGCCATCGAACGGCGCAAGGCCGAGCTACCATCTCAACTGTCTCGGTGCCGAGACTCGATCACAATGGCCGCAGCAAATGACTTGTGGCGTACACTGCGTCGCGCTGTGCGCGTTGCTCGATGAAGAGCTGCCCGGTCACGAGCAGCGCTCCGACGAAAAAAAGTGCGAGCATTGCGGTCGCAAACTGACTGACATCATTCATCGCAAGCGTTTCCCTGTATTTGGTTCGCACAGGGAACGCAGGGTTGCCGTTGGCAGTTCCTCCACACTTCAAATAAATTGCCGCTTTTTCCCGATGCAGCGAGCTGGCTCAATAATTGATCTCCATCCGCAGACCGCGCGGATCGATCTCATCCCCGCCGACGCGCTGCTTGCTGTCCCGCGCCGCGACTGCACATGCGCAGGCATCGATCAGATCGTCGCGGTCGATGCCGGTGCCGTGGCGCTGCATCAGCCATTTCGAGAGCTTCGTGAAGCCGCGCTGCGCCAACAGTGCAATGCGCAGCTCGCGACCTTCCGCCGATGTCTTCTTCGCAAGCCGAACTCCCCTCACAAGATTCCACAAGATCAGCTCCGGATGCGCTTCGCCGATCGTCGCCTGCCGCACCGGTGTCATGATCTCGTCGACCTCCCTGATCTTGTCCCTGATATTCCAGAGCTGCGCCGAGACGCCCCTCCCCTTGCCTTCGTGCTCCCAATAGTGCCGGTTGGCTGCGGCCATATCGGGAAACCTCCAGAGATCGCGGCGGGCCCCGAGAAACACGGCGGGGCCCACCATTTCACGCGCACGCAAGTCGCATGTTCGATAACCTTCGGTCTTCAACCCAATCGGCATGTCGATCATCGCGCGCGCATGCGGCATCGCGAGCAGCCGCGTGAGGCCCGGCGAATAGTCGAAGCCGTGCTGGCCACACTCGTCGATCCACGCGGCGACCCAGCCGAAACGAAATCCGTCGAGACCAAGATAGGTTTTCACGCGTCCGGTTGCGCCTCCTACCAACGTTTGTTCATCCTTCGCCCCGACGACCCTCGAACAGCCGTTGCGCCAGCAGCGCATCGCCGAGCGTGCCGCCGGCGGGCGCGATCGCGCAAAAGGGTTCGCGGGCGCCTGCAATTTGTTCGTGGTCAGCCTCCAACGGCCTGGTAGGCCAGGCGCTTGAACTCGAAGAAAAACGGATTCCAGAAGCCCATGTGGCGCTGGGCCATCAGGACGCCGGCGGTATTGGCCTCAGGGCAAATCCACCAATGGGTGCCGGCGAGCCCGCCCCACTGGAATTCGCCGGTGGAATTCGGGGGATCGAACTGCGTCGGCGCGAAGGTGACGGCGCCGCCAAGGCCAAAACCCTTGCCAGGCATCGGCCCGAGATTGGCGAAGCGAATCGTCTCGCCCGCCGGCAATTGGTTGGTCATCATCTGCCGCAGCGTCTCCGGCTTCAGCAGCGCCTCCGGCCCGGGCACCAGGGCACGCACCAGCGCGAGCATGTCCGGTAGCGTCGAGACCAGCCCGCCACCGCCCGACAGCCGCGGGAACGGCCGTCGATAGGCCTGCGGGTAAGGCAGATTGTCGGCGCGGGTGAGGCCCGGCTTGGTCGGATCAAGCACGTCGGCGCCGGTATAGTGCGCAACCAGCCTGCCCTGCAGCGCTTCAGGCACGGAGAAGCCGGTATCGGTCATGCCGAGCGGATCGAAGATGCGCGCCTTGAGGAAGGCATCGAGCGGCTTGCCCGAGACGACCTCGACGACGCGACCGAGCACGTCGGTCGCCACCGAATATTCCCAGCTGGTGCCGGGATGATAGGACAGCGGCAGATCGGCCAGCTTGTCGATCAAGTCCGTCAGCGGCGTCAGCGGATTGAGCACGCGCGCCTCGTTGTAGCCTTTGAACAGCACCGTACCGGGATCGAAGATGCCGTAGCTGAGGCCCGAGGTGTGGGTCAGAAGCTGCCGGATCGTGATCGGGCTTTTCGCCGGCTCGACATCAGCAAGATTTGCCGCGCCCTGCTTCAGTACCTTGCGATTTGCAAGCTGCGGCAGCAATTTTTCGATCGCGTCATCGAGCCCGATGCGGCCCTCCTCGACCAGCAGCATGATCGCAGAGGTGACGAAAATCTTGGTATTGGAGAACGCGCGGAAGATATAGTTCGGCCGCAGCGCCGTCTGTGCCTCGCGATCGGCAAACCCGACGCATTGCTGGTCGACCAGTTCGCGTCCGCGCAGCACCGCCCAGGACACGCCGGGGACGATCTCCTGATCGACATAGCGCTGCATCGCCGTCCGCACAGCGGAATAATCTGGATTTGTTGTCCTGGCGTCCATAGATGGGCTCCCCCCGAATTGGTTGCGATGGATATAGCGACGAATCGGCCGCGGGGAAGCCCGTTCGCGCGAGGCGCGGACGGCGCCGGCAACACCCGCATTTTTGTTTCACCGCGTGTTCGCACCCGCGCGAGCAACACAACGAAAACGCCAGCAATCCTTGCGGCAAGACCTCATTAAGCGCGCGACCTTTAGCCTCACGGTCATGTTCAGCGTATCTTCAATTCCATCAAGGGTAACCGTCAATGACCTCGATCTCCGCAACGACCACCAATTCCTACTCCCCACTCGACCGCCTCAAGAGCGAGCTCACCAAGGAAGTCTCGGCGGGCACCATCAGCTCGAGCGATGAGTCCGCGCTCTCGTCCGCGCTCGACGACATCGATTCATCGCTCAAGAGCGGCGCATCGAGCGCGAGCTCCTCGTCGCCGCCTTCGGCTGACGAGATGCAGTCCAAGATCGACGACCTCATCCAGAACGAGGTAGCGAGCGGCAAGCTGACCAGCGACCAGGCCAGCGAGCTGAAAAACGTGTTCGCCAACACCTTCTCCGGCAGCGCCGGCGGACCGCCGCCGCCCGATGGCAGCAGCGACTCATCGAGCTCGAGCAGCACGGATTCGACCTCCTCGTCCGATTCCTCGTCCAGCTCGTCTTCGGCCACCACCGCAGAGCTGATGAAGGAGTTGATCTCGCTGCTCCAGAACGCGACCAGCCAGTCGACCTCCTATAGCTCCAGCGGCAACTCGGCGTCCTCCAACGCATCGAGCGCGCTGCTCGTCGACTATTCGACATAAGAGCTGCGGACCGGCGCACTCCGTCGGGCCGTCACCCCTGCTTCATCAACGCCGTCACGTGCAGACGACGGCGGATGCGCATGCCCTGGCGCTGATAGAGCGCGATAGCGGATGTGTTGTTCGAAAACACGTGCAGGAACGGATTCTCGCCGCGCGCCTCGATCTGGCGCGCGACCGCGGCGAGCAGCGCCTGCGCGTAGCCGCGCCCGCGATAGTCGGGATGGACGCAGACGGCCGTCATCTCGACGAACTTGCCCGGCTTCATGCGCTCGCCGGTCATCGCGACCAGCTCGCTCCCGGCGCGAATGCCGAGAAACGTGCCGAGTTCGTGCGTCCGTAAAGCGAACGGTCCGGGCTTGGTCAGCGCCGTCAGCGCCATCATGGCAGGCACATCAGCCTCGCCGAGCGTAACGATCTCGACGCCACGCAACGGACTGTCCGCAGGCGATCCGATCATCTGCTCGCCGGACTCCGTCAGCACGACCTTGAAGCCCGAGGGAACATCGACCGGCTCCGGCGTGAACAGCGCGGCGACTTGCGAGCCGGACATGAGATCACCGAGCGCGGCAAAGCTTGCTGCCGACATGTCGACCATGTCGGCGAACGGCGTCATGTCCAAGGGATAGCGCAGCGCGCGCGGGCCGCCTTCGGCCAGATGCTTATGGCTCGTCGTCAGCGCGCTCCAGATCGGACGATCCAGTAGCCGCACATCGTTGTCGGACACCGGCTCAATCCTTGTCGAAGCTAACGATCACGGCCGCATTGGCAATGAGGATGGGGTCGTTGGCCTGCTCGGTGGCCGACGCAATCTCCAGCCCGCCCTTGACCGCGTTGACAGTCACGGTGCCATAGGGAAGCTCCTTCGCAACCGCCTCCTTGTCGACGGCCTCGGGATTGGGCACGCCGATCGTGACGTCGACGAACATGTCGTTCGCGGTCTTGCCGATCATCCGAAAGAAACCGAGGCTCGAATGCCGGATCGCATCCGACACCGCCCGCTTCGCCGCCTTGGTGGCGTCCCTGCCGTGAACGTCGACGCCCATGCCCATCTCGGTGATACAGCGAACGCGAGTCATGTCTTATTCCTGTGGCTGATTGGATGATTGGGAGTGTCGGCGATCGGTGGTCGCGACACAAGTGCGGTTGTCGTATTCAGGCGTGATCTCCGCCACAAGCTCCATCATTGCGAGCGCAGCGACGCAATCCGGAATCTTTCCACGGAGGGACTCTGGATTGCTTCGCTGCGCTCGCAATGACGATGTGGAATAGCTTCGCCCCATCACATCAGGCCTTCGATTTCTCATGGGCCCGCAGCTCGTCGACGAGCACCCGCACGTTCTCCGAATAATCGATCGGGATCGAGATCAAGTGCACGCCGCCTTCCTTGAAGGCAGCATCCAGCGTCGGGCCAAAGCTGTCGATGCTTGCGATGCGGTGGCCCTTGGCGCCGTAAGCCTTGGCGTACATGGCAAAGTCGGGATTGCCGAACGTCATGCCATAATCGGCAAAGTGATCGACGGCCTGCTTCCAGCGGATCATGCCGTAGGCGTGGTCCTCCAGCACCAGCACGACGAGGTTGAGCTTGAGCCGGACGGCGGTCTCCATCTCCTGGCTGTTCATCATGAAGCCGCCGTCACCGGCGACCGCGAGCACGCGGCGATCGGGATAGAGCATCGCAGCCATCATCGCCGACGGCAGGCCGGCGCCCATCGTTGCCAGCGCATTGTCGAGCAGCAGCGTGTTGGCGACGCGGGTGCGGTAGTTGCGCGCGAACCAGATCTTGTACATGCCGTTGTCGAGCGCGACGATGCCGTTCTCCGGGATGACCTGGCGGATGTCGTGCACGATGCGCTGCGGCGTCGGCGGCCAACGCGCCTCGGTGGCGCGGTCGGCGATGTGGTTGAGTATCTCTTCGCGCAACGGCAGCAGCGCCGCCGCCTGCGGCAGCTTGCCTTCGAGCCGGTCAGCCAGAAGCTCCAGGCTCGGGCCGACATCGCCGACGACCTCGGCGTCAGGAAAATAGACCAGCTCGACACTCGCCGAGGTGTAGCTGACGTGAATTACCTTCGGCCCCGACGGCCCCATGATGAAGGGCGGCTTCTCGATCGGATCATGGCCGATCGCCACGATCAGGTCGGCGGCGTCGATGGCGTCGTGGACATAATCGCGCTCCGACAGCGCCGCGGTGCCCATGTAGAGATTGGTGCCGCCGGGAACGGTGCCCTTGCCCATCTGCGTGGTAAAGAACGGAATGCCGGTCCGGCGCACGAAGCTCGCGATGCCGTGCGTCGAGCGCGGCCGGCTGGTCGCCGCGCCCATCATCACCAGCGGACGCTTCGCGGCCAATATCATCCCGGCGGCTCGGTCGAGCGCGGCGCGGTGCGCAACGGGAATCTCGATTGGATGGATCGGGATCACGGGGACGGGCGGCACCTCATCGCCCGCGATGTCTTCGGGCAGCTCCAGATGCACCGGACCCGGCCGCTCCTCCATCGCCACACGGAAGGCGTCGCGCACCACGGTCGGAATCGAGGAGGCGCTGATGATCTGCCGCGAGAGCTTGGTCAGCGGCTTCATGGTCGCGACCACGTCCACGATCTGGAAGCGCGCTTGCCGGCTGCCCATGATCGGCTTCTGCCCCGTGATGAGGATCATCGGCATCGCGCCGAGATGTGCGTAGGCCGCGCCGGTCGACAGATTGAGCGCGCCCGGGCCAAGCGTGGAGAGGCAGACGCCGGGCTTGCCTGTCAACCGGCCGTGGGTCGCTGCCATGAAGGCGGCCGCCTGCTCGTGGCGGGTCAGGACCAGCTCAATCGTGGAGGTCCGCAGCGATTCGACGAGGTCGAGGTTTTCCTCGCCGGGCACGCCAAAAATGCGATCGACGCCTTCGTTCTCAAGCGCCGCGACGAACAGGTCCGATCCCTTCGCTTTGCGTTCCTGCTCGCTCATGTCGCCTCCGCTTGTTGCCGGCTCCCATGTTCCGGGAGCGGGCGCATGGTAGCGGTTGGCGCCGCGGGCACAACTCACAAAGAGGCGCACAGCTCCATCAACACCGTTATTGCGAGCGCAATGATGGCGTATGGCGAGACGACATTCGCCCCCCCTCGTGTCCCGGACGCGCTGCAGCGTTCTTACGCTGCTGCGCAGAGCCGGGACCCAGCAGGCCGCACACTATGCCGATGCATGGGCCCCGGCTCTGCAGCGCATCACTTCATGCTGCGCAGCGTCCGGGGCACGAGACCTTTGTGCAACGATAAACACAGCTTCGCAGCCTCGCGGCTTGTTTCACCCGAGCTTTGCTTCGGCGCCTTGCCCTCAATTGAAAGAGGGCGCAGGGAAGACCGGGTGCCGGCTGGCACCCGCGGTCCACTGTGCGATAATTGCGCTACAAGAATCTGCACAGCGGCATACAGGTGAAGCCAAACAACCGGCCTTCCCTGCGCAGTGGCTTTACGGCTTATGTCGCGCTCTCCCCGGGGAGCGATGCACTATTGCCCCCGTCGCCTCGCGGATGACTGATGTGAGGGCCCGGTTGGGCCACACGCATCACCGCAAGACTTGGCGCACAGGCTCCGGGCGCCAGGACCACACGATTTCGCCGTACGCAGATCACACCGGTCGTGTGCGCGATGGTTTTGCTCACGGTTGCCCGCCCTGCAAAACCCTTCGCGCCGACGTGACCACGTCCACCGCCATCCGGCCCGCGTTCGTGACGATCGCGATACGCCCCTCTTCCTTGGGCCGGGTTGCGCGACACATACGCTGTTTCCGAATTTCGGTAAAGTGGTATATTTTTGACGGTGCGGATTGACCGAGGGTTTGGGTGTTTTGCCCGTCGGGCAACGCAAGCTCTCGTATCCCGAATGGAGCGCAACGTCATCCGGGGTTTTCGCCGGCGGATGCAGCGGTCCCGGATTTCGCCGCGCTCCATCCGGGCTGCGCATCATCGCAAAGAATCTTCGTCCAACCGAGTCAACCGCACTGCCCTTCCCGCACCCGAAGTTCCTCGCCCAACAAATCAGCACCAAATGGCCGCATGTGAGTCCGCAACCTTCGGCGTCGGGGCGACTTCTTGGGCAGCGACTTTTCTGTCGCGATCTCAACTGCCAACCCAAAGGAGTACACATGGCTCTTCTCGGAAACCTGCTCGGCACGGTCGACGGCCTGCTTGGAACAGCAACAGGTGCGCTGTCGGGCAGCGCCAATGCAGGTGGAAGTGCAACGGCCGGCGCCAGCGGCTCGGTCGATCTGTCTCACACGCTCGATGTGGGAGCGCTGATCGAAACCAACCCGAGCATCGACGTCTCCACGTCGGGCCTTGCAGGAACCGGTGGCATCGACGCCTCGATCTCCGCGCCGACCGCCGTCGGCCTTAGTGCGGATGTCGGCCATCTCGACGTTGGTGGTCTCCTCCACGGTCTGGTCTGAGCCCTAGTTCGCTGATGACGACAGGTGACGTGGGGCGATCCGCCCCACGTCACGCCAGGCGTGAGCCCGCCAGCGTCCCGGCGCAGATTCGTTCGACACATTTCGACACATTAAGGACATCCAGATGGCGGCAGCCCTTTCGACGGTCGCAGACGAGGCGGCAGAGCCGCCGTATCGGCGCGGCGACGACGTCCGCGAAGCGCTGCTGAAACTCTGGCCGCATTTCCTGTGGGCCGGACTGTTCTCAAGCGCGATCAACCTGCTCTATCTGTCCTCGCCGCTCTATCTGATGCAGGTCTATAATCGCGTCCTGCTCAACGAAAACATTTCCACCCTCGTCCTTCTCACCCTCATCCTCGCCATCGCGCTCCTGACCATGGCCGCGCTCGACGCGGTGCGCGCCTGGATCCTGATCCGCTGCGGCATCCGGCTCGACATGGAGCTGTCGACGCGCGTGTTCGAGGCGCTGGTGGTGCGATCGGCTGAGCGCGGCGCTTCGCGCGGCGCGCAGCATTTGCGCGATCTCGATCAATTCCGCACCTTTGTCACCGGGCCCGGAATCTATTTCGCGTTCGACCTGCCCTGGATTCCGATCTATCTGCTGCTGCTGTTCTTCATCCACCCCCTGCTCGGCCTCGTCGCGACCATCGGCGCGCTGCTGCTGCTCGGACTTGCAGGCGTGAACGAAGTGCTGACCCGCTCGCCGATGAAGCAGGCCGAGTCCTCCGGCAACCAGTCCTACGTATTCACCGAGAATGTCCTGCGCCATGCCGACGTGATCCGCGCCATGGGCATGCAGCCGGCGGTCGAGCGCAACTGGCAGACCCAGCGCTCGGCGATGCTGGTGCAGCAGGCAATCGCCAGCGACAAGAACGCGGTGATGACGTCGTCGATCCGCTTCTTCCGCCTGCTACTGCAATCCCTGATGCTCGGCACCGGCGCGTGGCTCGCGATCGACCACGCCATCACGCCCGCAACGATTTTCGCCGCCAGCATCGTCATGGGCCGTGCGCTGGTTCCGGTCGAACAGGCGGTCGGTACCTGGAAGCAGTTCATCGGCGCACGCGATTCCTACACAGAGGTGCGCAACCTGCTGGCGACCGTCGACCTGACCGTGCCGCAGACCATCGTGCCGAAGCAGCGCAATACAGTCGAGGTGCGCGAGCTAGTCTGCGAATTGCCGTCGCGGCCCGAGCCGGTGCTGAAAGGCCTGTCCTTCGAGCTCGCCGGCGGCCAGGCGCTCGGCATCGTCGGGCCCAGCGGTTCGGGTAAGAGCACGTTGGCACGCCTGCTGGTCGGCGCCATGTCGCCCGCCGCTGGCCGCTTGCGCTTCGGCGGCCTCGACTACAATCACTGGGACCCCGTCGAATTCGGCCGTCATGTCGGCTACCTCCCGCAGGATATCGGGCTGTTCGCCGGCACCGTGCGCGAGAACATCGCGCGCTTCGGCGATGCCTCGACCGACGAGATCATCGATGCCGCCATCCGCGCCGGCATCCACGACATGGTACTCGATCTGCCCCGGCAATACGACACACGGCTCGGCGGCGGCGGCGTCGGCCTGTCGGGTGGACAACGCCAGCGGCTTGGTTTGGCGCGCGCTCTGCTCGGCCGCCCGCCGCTGCTCGTGCTTGACGAGCCCAACGCCAATCTCGACGCACCCGGCGAGGAGGCGCTGAAGGCCGCGTTGCTCAAGGCCAAGGCCGACGGCGCCGCCGTCATCGTCATCACCCACCGCACCACGATCCTCGACATCGTCGACGTCATGATGGTGATCCGCGACGGCATGCTCGACATGCTCGGCCCGCCCGGCGAGGTCTATCAGGCCTTGCAGCAGCAGGCCACCGCACGGGCGGCCGCGTCATGAGCACCGCAACCTATGTCGCCGATCGCGAGCGCGCCTATTATGCGCGGCCGGGACGGCCCGCACTGGTCGGCGCCATCGTGGTCGGCGCGTTCGCGTCGGCCATGACGCTGTGGGGCACGCTCGCCCCGATCTCGGGGGCTGCGATCGCCAGCGGCAACCTCCAGGTCGAGGGCCGGCGCCAGAGCGTGCAGCATCCCTATGGCGGCGTCGTCCGCCAGCTTCAGGCGCGCGATGGCGCCCATGTCGAAAAAGGACAGCTTCTGCTGGTGCTCGACGACAGCGATCCGCGCGCCAAGCTCGAAGTGCTGATTGCCGATCGCGACGCCGCCCGCGCGGCGGAGGCGCGACTGATGGCCGAGCGCGACGACCATGCCATGGACTTTGGCATCGATCCGAAGGACGCAAAGCCCGCTTTGCGCCAGGCGATCGCGAACGAGACCGCGATGATGGCCGCGCGAAAACACCAGTTCGAGGCGGAGACATCCGTGCTCAAGGGCAAGATCGCCGAGCTGAATGCGCAGATCGGCGGCACGCAGGCACAGCTCACCGGCGCTGAAAAGCAGCGCGAGCTCCTGGCCGACGAGATGAACGGAGCGCAGCATCTGTACGAACAGGGCTATACGCCGAAGACGCGGATCCTGGCGCTGCAGCGCGAGGACGCCAAGCTCCAGGCCGATATCGGCGCGCAGCGCGCCAACATCGCGGGCATGCAGCAGCAGATTTCGCAGAATGAGGCAGAGATCGCCAAGGCCGAGCGCGCCCGGATGAGCGAGATCACCGACCAGCTCCGCTCCACCGAGAACAAGCTCGCGGAGCTCGCCCCGAAGGTTGACGCTGCGACGGATGTCGTGACGCACACGCAGATCAGGGCACCCGCGACAGGGTCAGTGGTGGGGCTCGACGTGTTCACCGAAGGCGGCGTGATCCAGCCCGGTGCAAAGCTCATGGACATCGTGCCGTCGGACAATCCGCTGATCGTCGATGCGCAACTCAAGCTGTCCGACATCAACGACGTCACCGTCGGCCGCCGCGCCGAGATCCGGCTGACCGGCGTCAACTATGTTGAGCGTCCCCGCCTTTACGGCACCGTGCGAACGGTCTCGGCCGACCGCGTCACCAACGACAAGGCCGGCGGCCCCGGCTATTACGCGGTCGAGGTCTCTCTTGAGCCGGAGGACGTCAAGAAGTCGCGCATCGAATTGCAATCGGGCATGCCGGCCGAGGTGATCGTGCCGACGCGGCCGCGCACGCTATTCGAGTATCTGTTTGGTCCGCTGCGCGACGAGCTGACCCGCGCCTTCCGCGAACGCTGAGGAGCAAGGAGCCAATGGCTGCATCCGAGCAGAACAACCGCCGCGCCGAAAAGGCCGAGATCGCCCGCCACATCACGACGGAAGAGACGATTGCGTTCATGACCGCGCTGATCGCCTTCCTGAAGGATGCCGAGGCCGCCGGATATCATGGTGGCAACGATGCGCAGCCGCTGCCGTCCGACGTGCCACCCTCGCCGGCGCATGCGTCTGATCCGGCCCCCGCCGAGGCAACACCGGACGATCACCGGCCAGTCTCAGGCGATCAGCATTCCGATCTGAGCGTGCCGCCGACGAGTGAGACCTCGACGACGCTTCATATGGATGGGACCGGTGTCGGCGTCTCGCATGCCGACGGAAATACCGGTGTCGTTGCCATGACGGACAGCTCGGTCAGCGCGACCGCCCCGATTGACAGCCACGCTCCCGTCGCATCCGATCATGCGGCAGTAGCCGTCGGCGGCCCCACTCACGCCGATGCCGCGACGTCCGCGTCGATCGATCCGCCACCATCGCTGCACGATCTCGGCAGCACGATCACGAACTTTGTCGACACCTCGCTGTCCGCCGTCTCGCACACGCTCGACAGCCTGAGCAATACGGTGTCGCAGCTGACATCTACGGTCACCGGAACAATCGGACAGCTCACTGACAGCGTCACCGGCCTCGTCGGCAGCCTGCTGCATTCCGTCGGAGGTGACGGGCATGAGGCGTCCTCCCCCGATTTGTTCAGCGCGCTGGTCACGGATATCATCAGCACACCGCTGGCGTCGCCTCATGACAGCGCGGCGACGCACGTCGATATCGGCGGCCTCGACACCGTCGGCGCGGTGCCGATGGCAACGCTGCCGCCGGTGACGCTGCATCTTGGCTTTCTCGGCCAACCGACTGATAGCCACGATCTGCACGACGGCGCGTTCTCGGCGCTCGGCGTGCATCACTTCTAAGCGACCTTCAGCGACAGCTCCGTGCCGCGCTTGAGCGGCGGCATCATCGAGACGAAGCCGTTTTGGGGATCGCGGACGAAGGCGAGGTACCGACCGTTTCTCGATGATCGATCCCCGCGGCGATTGACGGCAGATTTATATCTGACTACAGTCAGATAATGCTCGACCCCGTCTCCCGCGTCCGCCGCTTCAACCGTGCCGTGACCTCCGCAGTCGGCGCGCTCGATAATTCATTCCTCGGGCGCAGCCGGCCGCTGGGCGCGGCGCGCGTGCTCAATGCGATCGGACAGGGACGCTCCGATGTCGGCGAGATCCGCGACTATCTCGGCCTCGATTCCGGGCTGATGAGCCGGCTGTTGCGCAGCCTGGAAGACGAAGGCCTGATCGAGACGCAAGCGCACGAGGACGATGCGCGCCGCCGCGTGGCCAGCCTGACCCGCGCCGGCAAGCGCGAATTCGCGGCCTATGAGGCGCTGTCGAACACACAGGCCGAAAGCTTTCTCGCCCGGAATGCGCAAGCCGAGGCGCTGCTCGCGGCGATGGATCTGGTCGCCTCCGCGCTGACGCGCGATCGCATCGCGCTCGCCGAAATGGATCCGCGCAGCGACGAGGCGCGCTATTGTCTTGGCGAATATTACGCCGAGCTCGGCCGGCGCTTCAAGCAGGGCTTCGACGTCTCGCTGTCGCGCGACCCTGATGCCAAGGACATGCGCCGGCCGCGCGGCAGCTTCATCGTCGCGATGTCGGACACGCTGCCGATCGGCTGCATCGGCCTGAAGGGAACGGACCATGGCTATGCCGAGATCAAGCGGCTGTGGGTGGCGCCCTCGGCGCGCGGATTGGGCCTCGGCAAGCGCCTGATGGATGGCGCCGAGGATGCCGCACGCGGGCTCGCCATCGCGCTGCTGCGGCTCGACACCAACAGCGCGCTGCCGGAAGCCGGCCGGCTCTACCGCACCACCGGCTGGCGCGAGATCCCGCGCTTCAACGATGACCCGTACCCGGATCTGTTCTTCGAAAAACGCCTGTGAGCGGCGCGTCGATTCCCCTGCTGCCGCGTTAGTTAGGCTCGGGGCCGCAGGAGTATCACCGTGACCGGAGTCGAGCTTGCTGACATCTATCGCAACTACATCGCTTGCCTGAATCGGCAGGATTGGCCCGCGCTCGGCCGGTTCGTGCACGACGAGGTCGCCCACAATGCGCGGCCGCTCGGGCTCGCGGGCTACCGCGCGATGCTGGAGCAGGATTTTCGCGAGGTTCCGGATCTGCGCTTCAACATCGAGATGGTGATCTCCGAGCCGCCCAACGTCGCTGCCCGGCTCAAATTCGAGTGCGCGCCGGTCGGGACATTCCTTGGGCTGGCTGTCAACGGAAGGCGCGTCTGCTTCTGCGAAAACGCGTTCTACGAATTTCGCGACGGAAAGATCCGGCAGGTGTGGTCGATCGTCGACAAGGCGGCGATTGAGGCGCAGCTCTGAGGCTGCGCCTCATTCTCGTCATGCCGCCACCGGTGCCGGCGCCGGCTCGGCTTGCGGCTTGGGGAACGGCCGGAACGTCATCGCCATCAGGAACGCACCCAAGCCCATCGCCCAGGAGCCGATATAGAGCCAGGCATAGCTGGAGAACGCATCATAGATCAGGCCGCCGGCGAGCGGGCCGGTCGCCATGCCGAGGCTGCCGGCCATTGCCGTGCCGCCGATCACGGTGCCCATCATCTTGAGCGGAAAGTTTTCGCGGACGATCACCGCATAGAGCGGCATGGTGCCGGCATAGATGAAGCCGAACACCGTCGCGACCATGTAGAAGGTCGTGAGCTGATGGGCGAAGACATAGCCGAGCGCGCCGAAGGCTTGTGCGAGCAGGCCCGAGACTAGCACGCGCTTGGCGCCGAGCCGATCGCCCATCAGGCCGAAAGCAATGCGGCCACTGAGGCCGGCCAGCCCCTCGACACTGTAGATCGTCACCGCCGAGATCAGCGGAATGCCGCAGCTCACGGCATAGCTGACGGTATGGATGATCGGGCCGGAATGGGTGGCGCAGCAGAAGAAATTGGTGGCGAGCAGGATCAGGAATTGCGGCGAGCGCAACGCTTCGCCCACCGTCATCTCGGATTGCGGGCCGCCTTGACCGGCTACCGCGACCGGCGGATGCGCGAGCGCTGGCGGACGGCGGACCAGGAGCGCGACCGGGATCATGATGGCAGCGACGACCAGCGCCACGATCTGCATCGCGGTGCGCCAGTCATGATGGGAAACCAGCCACGCGGCGAGCGGCGCCATCGTCATCGGCGCCACGCCCATGCCGGCCGACACCAGCGAGACCGCGAGGCCGCGATGGGTGTCGAACCAGCCGGTGACGGTCGCCATCATCGGCGCGAAGATGGCGGCGCAGGAGGCACCGACCAGGAGGCCGAACACGAACTGGAACACGATCAGCGAGGTCGCATGGCTCGCGGCGAACAGGCTCAGCGCCAGCACGATCGATCCCGTCAGCACCACCGGCAGCGGCCCGAACCTATCAGTCACCGTGCCCCACGCCATGCTGGTGAAGGCCATCGCGAGGAAGCCGATCGTCATCGCACTGGAGATGCCGGTCACCGACCAGCCGGTGTCCCTGGCGATCGGCTGCAGGAACACCGGCAGCGAAAACATGCCGCCGATCGCGACGCAGCCGAGCAGGCCGCCGGCGGCGACGATCACCCAGCGATAAGAGGAAGCAGTCATCTTTGTCTCCCGTCAGGTCTGTCTGGGTGGAAGACGAATGGAACTGGCGAAAGCAGACAGGGCGGCGCGATTAAATTATGCCCGGCACATGATGTGTCGCCAAAACAAAATGCCGAAAACAACCCCATGCACAGTAGCCGGCCATTGCGGGATCAATGACTTACCGGCGGCCGACGATGCAAACCCGCAATTTGACACGTCGGGCAAAACACCGGCAATATGTCATATTCCGTGGAACTCGATCGCATCATCGCCGAGCGTCTGCTGCGCCTGGCTAGGCGTCGAACAATGCATTCACATCGCTCTCCGTGAGGGCCGCCGCGATCCCGCCGTCACGGTCGAACAGGCCGTCGGCGAGCGCGCGCTTTCTGGATTTGAGCTCGTCCATCTTTTCCTCGATCGTCCCGGTGGCCACCAGCCTGTAAACGAAGACGGCCTTGTCCTGCCCGATGCGATAGGCCCGATCGATCGCCTGTTCCTCGACAGCGGGATTCCACCAGGGATCGAAAATGATGACGGTATCGGCGGCCGTCAGATTGAGGCCGACACCGCCTGCCTTCAGGCTGACCAGGAAGATTTCGGCCGCGCCTTGCTGAAAGGATTCAATCGCCGTCTTTCGGTCCTTGGTTTGACCGGTGAGGATGCTGTAGCGCAGGCCTCCCGTGTCAAGGCGCTTCCGGACCAGATCGAGCATCGAGGTGAATTGCGAGAAGATGATGATCTTGCGCCCCTCGCTCAGCAGCTCGCCCACCATGTCGATCAGACGATCGAGCTTGGCCGATGGCCGTTCGACGCCGTCGTCCAGTTTCAGCAACGCCGGATCGCAACAGGCCTGCCGCATCCGAAGCAGGGCTTCGAGCACCACGATGTGGCTCTTGGCAAGGCCGCGCTTTGCGATGGCCTCGCGAACCTTGCGCGACATCGCGAGCCTTATCGAATCGTAGAGATCGCGCTGCGGTCCTTCCAGCGTGATGGTCTCCACCATTTCGCTCTTGGCCGGCAGCTCGGTCGCCACCTCCGTCTTGGTCCGTCGCAACAGGAAGGGCTTGACGCGCCGCGCCAATGCCGCGGTCCGCGGCTTGTCGGCGCGCTTTTCGATCGGCGTGCGCCACTGGCGCGAAAAGGCCGCCTTGTCGCCGAGATAGCCGGGGTTGACGAAGCTCATGATCGACCAGAGTTCGCCGAGATGATTTTCCATCGGCGTGCCCGTGAGACAGAAGCGATGCTGCGCCTTGGTCTCGCGCAGAAATCGCGTAGTGGCGGCATCCGGATTCTTCACCGTCTGCGCCTCGTCCAGCACGGCCATATGCCACTCCCGCGCCAGCAGAATTTCGCGATCCCGCGCGATCAGCGGATAGGTGGTCAGGACCAGATCGTGCTCGGCGATGGCGGGAAACTTGTGCTTGCGATCTGCCCCGTGCAGGACGAGGACCTTCAGCTCCGGCGCAAATTTCTGCGCTTCGGCGGACCAATTCGTCATCAGGCTGGTCGGCGCGACGACCAGCACGGGATTGGCGAGATGACCTCGCGCTTTCTCCAGCGCGATCAGGGCCAGGATCTGGACGGTCTTGCCCAGACCCATGTCGTCGGCAAGGATTCCGCCCAGCCCGCTCTCGCGGAGCAGATCGAGCCATGCCACACCCTGCGCCTGATAGGGCCGAAGCGTGGCGCGAAAGGTCGGCGGCAGTTCCGGCGCGGTCAAGCCGCGCGCCTGGAGCAGGCCTGCGAGGCGGCGAAGACTGTCGGCTCCACCAAAGGCGAAGCGCTCGTTCTCGACGCCGAGCAGCGGAACGACGTCCGCGCGCGACAGCCTGATGCTCCTGGAGGCGTCCTCGAAAGCGCCACTCATGTGCAGGCCATGCAGCGCCAGCACGAGCGGCAGGAAGCGATCCGCAGCCAGCGCGACGTGCCGGCCGTCGGCGAGAGGCAGCAGGAAACGTTCGCCCTTGTCCGCGAGTGCCGTCAGCGATTCGGGGCTGAAGCCGGGCGTCGAAACCAGCGCGGCCAGGAGCGGCGCGAGATCGCGCCGCTCGCCTTCGATCTCGATGCCGAGCGACAGTTCGAACCAGTCGATGCCGCTGGACTCCAGCACCGCATCGAAATCGCCCGACGACTCCGCCATCCGGAACGGAAAATCGTCGTCGATCAGGATCTCGAACCCCTCCGACCGCAATTGCCCGGCGTGCAGCGCAAGAAAATCGAACCAGCCGCGCTGGTCGCGCAGCGTAAGGTCCGTGGCATGGCGGTAGTCGAGGATCGGAAGCGCCGACCTCGCTTCGGTGAGACCGGCGTCGGCGAGGCGCTTGCGTGCCTGCTTTTCCTTCGCCTGGCGGCGCGCGATCGCATAGACCTGCCCGCCTTGGAACAGCTCCAGCCGGCTCGCTCGCTGGCTCGGATCGATGTCGAACCCGCCGTAGCGGAAGCCGAGGCTGGCCACGCCGGCGGGACCCGACTGTTCGTTCTTGTTGCGATAGTAGTAATAGCTTGCACCGACATGTCCCGGCTTCAGCCGCAGCACGGGGCGCGGATCCTCGTCGACGAGCACCGCAGCCGCCGGCGGCACCGGCAGCAGACCGTGGTGAAGCTCGGGCAGCCTCTGGCTCAGGCGGCGCGACACCTCTTCGAGTTGCGCCCGCGGAATGGAGGGTGCAGCCAGGAACTGGCAGGCTAGCCGAGGCGGCAGGCCGAGCTGTACGGGCCCGATCACACCGCTGGCTTCGTCGACATAGACCGGCGGTTCGGCATTAAGCGCGACCGCCCCCGACACGACGAGGTTCGGTGCAACGCCTCTGGTCGCCGGGCGCCATTCGATCCGGCCCTCGCGCGCTTCGCCCCAGCTCAGCGGCGCCCGCTTGTGGTCAAGCCAGAATGCGCGGCCGGTCGCGACAATCCGGTGCAACAGCTCTTCCGGACACGGCCCTTGGGTGTAGGACTTGCGGATGCGGCCGTTCGCCTCCGTCACGATGTCGACGTCGACATCACGGAAGTATTTCGGCGCCCGTTCCGGCTTGAATTCGTACAGGCTGGGACTGGTGTAGTTGTCGGCAAAATCTCCGCCCTTGCGGAGCCGGACCGATCGCAGGGTTATCGCGAGGTAAGGCATCGGGTCGTCCGACGGCTGCAGGCAATACAGCAATCGCTGGCTCTCGTCCGCAGCATGATCGCCGCTCCGCGCCGCGCGGCCGACAGTGTCGATCCAGTTGTTGACCTCGACACCAAGGACCGGCGGAGCCGACGGCGCTTCCGTCTTGGCAGGCTTTGCTGCCTGCGGGGGTGGCACCGGCGGCAGCGTCGACGGCTGCCTGTCGCTCAGCGCTTCAAGCAGGGTCGCCGCGACATGCTTGCAGTTGAGGGCCATCGGACAACTGCAATCGCCGTCGATGTCGGTGAGCCTGCCGTTGTCGAACTCCAGCTGGATGTCAACGCGATAATTCGAGGACGCGCTGCCTAGCACCCGGGAACTGATGTGGGTCAGGTCGTCGCTGACGCCGACCGCCGAAACGCGACCCTGCGCCTGATAGGCGTGCGCCTTCTCCATCGCCGAGCGGTTGAAATAACTATAGATTTCTTTTCGCTTGAGAACGTCCGAGAGCACTTGCAGCGATTCCACGACCCAGATTATCGGCAGCAGCATAGCCGTTTCGACCAGAGCGTTATAGTGTTCGAACGCGCCGCCGATGCTGGCGCGCTGCCACGCCCGTTCCAGGAAAATAGCGGTTCGTGGTCCAGACGTCGATGCTCCAAGCCAACAAGATGTGCCTTCGCCTCGACTGCGAATGAACGGAATATGTCCATGCCAAAAATCGACATTGCCGCCCTGCCAGTCCGCAAGGGTTCGGGCTATCCCGCGCCCTTCAACGCTCCTTGCGCCGATCGCGTCCGCAAGCGGCTCGGCAATGCCGGAGGCCTTTCTGATTTCGGCGTCAATCTGATGCGTCTGCCGCCGGGCAACTGGTCGAGCCAGCGGCACTGGCATTCGCACGAGGACGAATTCGTCTACGTGCTCGAAGGCGAGGTGGTGCTGATCGAGGACGACGGCGAAACCGTACTGCGCGCAGGCGATTGCGCCGCCTTCCCGAAGGGCAGCGGCAACGGCCATCACATGATCAACCGGTCGGACGCGGTGGCCGTCTATCTCGAGATCGGCTCGCGCTCGCCCGACGACCTCACGACCTGCTCGGACATCGACATGATGAGCGCAAATTCGGACGGGAGGTTCGTGCACAAGGACGGCACGCCCTATCCGGACGCGTGACCGGAAGCGACGCAGCGCTACGTCACGGCGCGCCGGCGCCAGTCGCTGGCGGCGAGCCATGCGGCCGAGACGAAGAAGTAGAGCGCGCCGACCCCGGCATAGCCCGCGACATTCGCGATCGACGGCACCGCGGGCGTCAAGGCCTGTGCGATGAAGAAGCCGCCGGCGAGCGCCGACTGACCGCCGCTGAGTACCATGGCCCATTGCGCGCCAAAACTTTTCCAGCGCCGGATCGCGGTTCCCAGCTGGAGCAAGCCGGACAGGATCGCCCAGGCACCGAAGACGCCGAGCACCCAGTTCATGCCCGTTCGCAAGGCGACGATGACCGCGATGGTGGTCGCGAGGCTGACCACAACGTTGAGAACCTGCGTGCGGTTTTGCGTGAGCCCGCCGCTGCGCAAGGCGTCGACGAAATTGGCGGCCGCGTCCCATGCCGGATAGAGCACGAGCAAGGCGCCGGCGATTGCCGGGGACGACGGCGCGACGGCAAACGCGGCAACGACCCAGGCGACGGAGAATGCCGCGCGGAGGAAGTAGTATTGCTTGAGCCATTGCTCGCGGTCGGCACGAACGAGATCCATTTGATGATGAGTCATTGCTTTCAGTCCTTTACCTACTAGTTGGTAGTCTCCGCGCGCAGCAAGATGCCTTCACCCCATGCCTGCGGGTGCCGTTGTCGTCTTGCTGATACCGTCTTGCCGATATCGTCTTGCCGATGTCTCTCAGTGTTTCGTGGACAGCCGATCCAGCAGCGGAGCGGTGATCACGCCGAACATCTTGGGATCGCCATAGGCGCGCGCCGACAGCATCGCGCCGTGAATGGTCGCCATGAATCCTTCAGCCTCGACCCGTGCCGTTCCGGAGAGCTTGAGCTGCCCCTTCCGCTTGCCGCGCTCCATCACCGATGCCAGCCAGGACGCCAGGAAACGGAAATGCGAGCGGACTTCGAGCGCCACCTCCTCCGGCAGGATTGGAAGCTCGCTGGCCAGCAGCGCACAGACGCAGAAGGGCGCCGTCGCGTCAGTGATGCACGCTTCCCAATATCCGACATAATTTCTGAGCTGCTCGCGCGTATCAGGGATGTTGCGCTCGAGCGCCGCCAGCCCCGCCGCGGCCTCTTCGCGATAGCGCGACACCAGGGTGCGAACCAGGTCGACCTTGCTGGCGAAATGATGGTGGATGCTCGGCTTGCGGATGCCGACGATTTCGGCGACGTCGGCATAGCTGAAGCCGTTGTAGCCGCCCGCGATGATCAGCGCGCGGGCGCTGGCCAGAATGTCTTCGGCGGTCGAGGAAACGTTGATCATGGAGAATGACTACCTTCCAGTTGGTAGGGCGTCAAGAACGAGATGCTTCACTCCCCCGTGAGTGGTAGGAGCCTTCAATGACCATTCGCCCGATCGTGCGCTATCCCGACCGCCGGCTCGCCATGCCCGCCCGCCCCGTCACCGCCTTCGACGACGGCTTGCGCGAGCTCGCAGCTGATCTGCTGGAGACGATGCGCGCCGCGCCCGGCATCGGCATCACGGCGCCGCATATCGGCGTGTCCTTGCGCGTCGTCGTGCTCGAGCTCGACGCCAAGACGGGCCCGCAGACCTACGTCAATCCACACATCGAATGGGCCTCACCCGAGATGATCATGCACCGCGAAGGCAGCGTCTCGATGCCCGGCATCAACGACGAGGTCCAGCGCCACGCCCGCGTGCGGATCAGCTATCAAGATCTCGACGGCACCACGCAGAGCGAGGAGTCGGATGGCTTGCGCGCCGTCTGCCATCAGCACGAGATCGATCAACTCGATGGCCTGTTCTGGATCCAGCGGTTGTCGCGGCTGAAGCGCGAGCGGCTGGTAAGGAAGGTCGAGAAGATGTCACGAGGGTCAT
Source organism: Bradyrhizobium sp. S3.3.6 (assembly GCF_040546905.1). Classification (NCBI taxonomy): domain Bacteria; kingdom Pseudomonadati; phylum Pseudomonadota; class Alphaproteobacteria; order Hyphomicrobiales; family Nitrobacteraceae; genus Bradyrhizobium; species Bradyrhizobium sp. S3.3.6. Next base: position 57,060 of record NZ_JBEPOT010000010.1, read on the forward strand.
CGGCCCCTTAGGGCGGGTTAGCCGAAGGTGTAATCCGCTCCGCGACCTCAGGCCCTCTTCCCGCCCCGCCTGGTCATTGGCGCGTTGCGACGCTCGCGTTTGCCGCGCGCGATCTCGGTTGCCAGCGCATCGAGCCTCGGCTCCCAGAAATTCCGGAACTGGCCGATCCACGAATCCACCGCCCGAAGCCCCGCAGGGTCGACCGAGTAGAGCCGTCTTTGCGCCTCCGCCCGAACCGTTGCAAAGCCGCTCTCGCGTAGCACCTTGAGATGCTGCGACACGGCCGCCTGCGTGATCCCGTACTCGGCCCCGATCGCCTCGACGACCTCGCCGGACGCCATTTCGCCGGGCGCCAGCAGTTCGAGAATACGGCGGCGCACGGGATCGGCGAGAACCTCGAAGATGTGCATCAGCTTCCTGTGCCCGGATGTGCGATGTCAGGCGGCATCTCGCCACGATAGAAGGCGATGGTGCGGTCCGAGCGCTGCTTCGCCGTGTCGGGATCGACCCCGCTTGCGACGTGCGCTACGCGCCAATATTCGCCTGAAATCGTCATGAATTCCTTGCCCGCGGAAGAGCCCATCCACGCCTCGGCCGTCTCATGGTCGACCGATGCCCCGGTCGCAAGATATCGCTCAAGTCCTGCAATGGCGAGGTCCCAACCGATCCCGACCGCACCTGGACCAAACCGATTCCAATGATCCTCGATGATCGCGGTGTGCTCCAGCGTCAAACGCGCCTGACTTCGTTCTGCGGTCAACGTGACGTCGATCCAGCTCACCGCGCCGCCGAACTCCCACGTCGCCGCAAAATGGGTCGGCGGCGTGCACGCCGTGACAGTGCCGCCCGCATTGCCCTTGAGCTGGTATTTTCCGCCGAGCCGGAGGTCTCCCTCGACCGGCAAGAACCAGCGCAGAATGCGCTCCCTACTGGTCACGGCGTCCCAGAGATCGTCAACGCTCGTGTCGTAAAGCCGCGTCAGTGTCACCGCACTGGCCGCCTTCCCGTCCTTCTCGAAATTCGTCACCGAACGCGTAACGAGTCCCAAGACCCTGGCGACGTCGATCTCCATCACGATCCTCCCTTATCGGTGCGCACGGATGAATATCGATCTACACTAATATAAGTCAAGTCTTATATAGATATTGGTGCAGCGTCGGGCGGCTCGTCGGCGCCGCCCGACCGGACCGTGCCGATCCCCGCCAGGATCAAATCAATGCCGGCCAGGAACTGCGCGCGATCATCGTGGTCGCGCAACTGCGTCGCCATCTGTCGCACGAATGGATATTTCGCGGGGTCGAGCGCATCCCACTGCGCTGCGACGGAGGTGAGGAAAGCCGATCTATCCGTATCGGGGGCATGAACGCGGGCGTTCGCGGCGTTCTGTCCGGCGACGCCGAGGATGTAGTGCACCAGCGCCGATGCGGAATCGAATTGCGCGGCATGGGGCACACCGAGCGCCTGGAGCCGTCCGCCGACGCTCTCGATGATCTCCAGCATCGCGGGCCGCCACGGCTCGCGAAAGAGCTGCGTACCGACCCAGGGGTGGACATCGATCGCGTCGAACAGGCCGAGTGCCACCGCGCGGATCGCCTCGCGAGGCTTAGTGCCACCGGCTACCTCGGACATCACACGGGCGATGACCTCGTCGGTCGCGGCCGCAAGCAGCTCGCCCTTGTCGGCAACGTGCCAGTAGATCGCCCCGCTGCCGGTTGCCAGATGCGCCGCGAGCGCGCGGACGGTCAGCGCACCCTCGCCGCCGCTGTCGAGGATCTCGATCGCGGCCGCGACGATCCGCTCCCGCGAGAGCGCATCGGTGCGCCGTTCAATCCGGTGAGTCTTCTTCGCCATGTCGTCATCTTGACAGGACTGGAACGACGTTCCAATACTATGGAACGACGTTCCATTGACTTTGGTAAAGGACCCGATGGCGCCTCCGGTCACGATTGTCGGTGCAGGCCTCGGCGGCCTCACCCTCGCCCGCGTGCTTCACCTGCATGGCATTCCCGTCACCGTCTACGAGGCCGAGGTATCGGCGATGGCGCGGACGCAAGGCGGGATGCTCGACATCCACGACGACAGCGGGCAGCTCGCGCTGAAGGCGGCTGGCCTGTTCGAGCAATTCCGCGCACTCATCCACGAGGGCGGCCAGGCCTCGCGCGTGCTCGACCAGCACGGCAAGGTGCTGCTCGACGAGGCGGACAACGGCACGGGCGGGCGGCCCGAGGTGCGCCGGGGCGCGCTGAGGCGCATCCTTCTGGACTCCCTGCCCCCGGAGACAATCCGATGGGACAAGAAGCTTGCGAGGATCGTTGCACGCGGCAGCGGGCGGCACGAGCTGACATTCGCCGACGGTTTGAGCGTCAGCACCGAGCTCCTCGTCGGCGCCGACGGTGCGTGGTCGAAGGTGCGGCCGCTGCTGTCGGACGCGACGCCCAACTATGCCGGTACGTCCTTCATCGAGACCTATCTGCACGATGCGGACGCACGGCATCGTGCTGCGGCCGAGGCGGTCGGCGGCGGCGCGCTATTCGCGCACGCTCCTGGCAAGGGCATCTTCGCGCACCGCGAGCCGGACAGCGCGCTTCATGCCTACATCGCGCTGAGCCGTCCCGCCGAATGGTTTACCGCGATCGACTTCACCGATGTCGCCACTGCGACGGCGCGCATCGCAGCCGAATTCGCCGGCTGGGCGCCGGCGCTCACGGCACTGATCACCGACGCCGACACGCCGCCGGTGCTGCGCATGCTCCACACACTTCCCAACGACCATCGCTGGGCGCGCGGGCGTGGAGTGACGCTGCTCGGCGATGCCGCGCATTTGATGCCGCCGGCAGGCGACGGCGCGAACCTCGCGATGCTCGACGGCGCGGAACTGAGCAAGGCCATCGCTGCACACCCCGACGACATCGAAGCGGCGTTGGCGACTTACGAAGCCGCGCTGTTCCCACGCAGCCAGGCGGCCGCTATCGGCGCGCATGAAATCCTGGAGCTCTGCCTCGGCGAACGCGCGCCGTTTGGCCTGGTGGACTTCTTCACCGGGATGCGCGAGAGGATGCCGGAATGATCCATCCTCATGGTGATTGCCAACATGCCCCCCTGCTCCCGTCATGACTGCAGCATGCGCCTGCGGGGCTGTTGAAGTCAGAGCGTTCGGTCATCCGATCGTCAGCGCCGTCTGCTATTGCGACGACCGCCGGAAGGGCGCAGGCAAGATCGAAGCGCTGCCGGATGCACCGGCCGTGTTGCGGTCCCGATCTTGAATTCTGCGGTCCAAAGCACGACCATAGCAGGATGCTGCTCGTGCGTGCCTTTGCTGGACTCATCTTCCTTTTCGCGACCATCGCCGTCGTGCTTTTCGGCTCGGCGGGGACACTGCACTTCGGGCGCGCCTGGATGACCTTGGCTGTGTTTTTCGGATGCGCTGCGGCGATCACCGTCTGGCTGTGGTTTCACGACAAGGCGCTGCTGGAACGGCGCGTGAAGGCGGGACCGGGTTCGGAGCCCGATCCGATCCAGAGTGTCGTCCAGGCACTGGCAGGACTCGTATTCCTGGCGACCTTTGCCGTACCGGGGCTCGACATGCGCTTCGGCTGGTCACACGTGAGCCTCGCCGTTTCGCTGGCTGGTGCGGGGATGATCGCTATCGGCTTCCTGATTGTTTTCCTCACCTTCCGGGAGAACACGTTCACTGCCGGAACCATCGAGATCGCAGAGGGCCAGCAGGTGATCGTCACTGGTCCCTATGCGATCGTACGCCACCCGATGTACTCGGGTGCGCTGGTCATGGTTGCGGGGATACCTCTGGCACTGGGCTCGTGGTTTGGGCTTCTCCCAGTCGCACTGCTGGTCCCGGTTCTCGTGTGGCGACTGATGCGCGAGGAGGCGCTCCTGCTGGCTCATCTAGCCGGCTACGACGAATACTGCGACCGCGTGGGCTACCGATTGGTGCCGATGTTCTGGTAGGTGTCGAAGCCGGCGACTATCGCGCTGCATGGACGGGGCGCCGTCGTCGAGCGCAGCTCAGAACCCGTAGGGCGGATTAGCGGCAGCGTAATCCGCCATCCATCAGCGCGACGTGATGAGAGATGGCGGACTACGCCGGCGGACCGCGCTTCGCGCGGCCGCGGGCTAATCCGCCTTACGGCAGCGCATCACTTCAGCGGCAAGAACACGTCCGCGACCGTCTCATGCTCCTGCACCTCCGGGAAAAGCCTCAGCCGCTGACAGTAGATCGGGAAGTCGCGGGCTTCCTCGCCGCTGGCCGGAAGCCAGTCGCGATAGAGATAGAGCGCGGCAGGCTCCAGATTGTCGGTGAAGCCGACGACGCGCAGCACCGCGCAGCGGCCGCCGGGGATCTCGCCGGCCTTGACCGCTTCGCCATTCGCCGCGATCGGCTGGTCGGTCCCGACACAAAGGTCTATCCAATATTCGTCCTGCTGCACCAGACGCCCCTCGGAATGCCAGACAGTGAAGGTCGGACTTGTGCTGGGATGCAGGCCGGCCGCCTTGCGCCAGGCGATAAACCGCCGGATCGTGTCACCGAGTTTCTCAGGGCTGCCCCGATGCTCCATGATCGCCACCCTGGTGGGCCGTACATCGCGGATCGTCACGTCGTCAGTGCTGAAGTTCTTCTGCATGAGCTTGCTCCTGGCATTGTCGAGAGGCCCGAAGGCCGCAAGCCACGGCTCCCAGTCCGGCGATTTCCGGAACGACGACGGCGACTGCCCGAACCGTTGCCGAAAGGCGCGGGCAAAGGCGTCGGGTGCATCGTAACCGGCATCCATCGCGATCTCGGTGACATCCAAGGCGTCATTGTAGGCCAGCTGATGCGATGCACGCTTCAGACGGGCCAGCTGGACATAGCGATGCACTGACAGCCCGAAGGTCGCCGTGAACTGCCGGTGGAAATGAAATTTCGAGAACGCCGCGACAGCGCTTAAGCTGGCCAGGTCCAGATCCGCGTCGAGATGCCGGTCGATATGATCCAGCACCCGCCGCATCCGGGCCTGATAGTTTCGCAGTGCCGCCGTCATCGTCCCTCCTCCGTGGCGGCTTGAGTTAGGCCGGGATGGCCGTGACGCGCTCGACCGATCTTGCGGTTTGGGATGCTCGGCGTCCTCGACGATCTCGCGGATCGGTCGTGACAAGAATCGCACACCCGGCGGCCTTCAGGATCGCGCTCGAGCCGCGGCAACCAAAATGACCGCGTCGATGACGATCGTCGTCGAGGGCCGTCTCACCGCTTCGACTTGCGGGACTTGTTACGGGACTTGCCGGGCTTGCCCGTCAGGGCGTTCACGGCCGCGATCGACCAATCGACCGGATCGACATCGCCGAACGCCGCCAGCGCCGCGTCGTCCGCCCGCACATCGCGGCCCTTGGCCAGCGCTGCTGCCCGTTTCAACACGGCAGCAAGGCGATCCGGATCAGCCGACCTGAGGGGAACGAGCAGCCCCACGTCCGCTCGCCCGACTTCACAGATTTCGGCCCCCGGCAGCGCACCGATGGCCTCGCCGGATATCTTCTGGAGATCGCGGATGCTGATGTGAGTCATGGTGACTACATGCGCCTATATGTAAAGGGCTGCAAGATTTCACCGCTCTAGCAACGCCGCGGGGGTCAAGTGCACTGTGACCGTACCCCCGCGATCAATCTGGCGACGAGCGCTCCGGCCCGAACTCCCATTGCGAGGCGTAATTCATGACAGGGCGCTCGAACGTAGCGCCCTTGCCCACGAACGCCTTGCCGAGATCGAGCATCGGCTGGAATGTGTCGAGCTGCTTTGCATCCTCCAGGGTGCGCCACAGACTGACATTGACCAGCGAGCTCACCGCCTCATCTTCTCCCGCGTAGAAGTGGATGAGACCGCGCATCGCGCGGATGCCCGGTTCGAGCACGGCAAGCGAGTCCGCCATCATCTTCTTGATTTCGGCGAAATGCTGCGGCTCGCAGCGGATCACGGACACACGGATGATCGGCATGTTTGCCTCCTTCTCGATTAGGCTCAACCGGCGAGACTCCAAAACCACTTCCGAAAATAATGGGTGGCCGCGTTCTCGTCCAGGTCGGCGAGCTGTAGCTCGAACTGGTCCAGCAACGGGCCTCGCTCGGGCGACTATGCGAACCGCCCGTGCCGCAGCTTCTTGATCGTGAGCTTGAGCTTCTCGATCAGTAGTTTGTAGGATGGGTAGAGCCCTTGAGGCTGGGCAAGTATTCGCGATCGCCATTCGCCCGTAGAATATCGTTCGCTGTTGTGGCGAAAGCGAACATCGCAGCAGAATTTTTGTCGCGTTGCCTGTTGCGAACAAGAATAGATTTCCGCCCCTTCGAGAGCGGATCGAATACTTGCCCAGCCTCTGCGCTCTACCCACCCTACGCGCTAGTATTGCATTCCGACCGAATTCTCAGAGCATTCATCGAGCGAACGCATTCTTCGAGGGCACGATTAGAGAACTCGGAGGATGGAAAGAGTCGAACAATAACCAGCACTCCCGTTTTCGATTGCGATGTGTTTCGCTACGCTCAACCAACTTACGGCCTAAGCAGGTGATGCAAATCGTGAGGCGATTCCTGCGATCTGTTTGGGAGTCGTGGCGCGCTCTGTCGAATCTCCGTTCCGCCAATAAACCTCGTCATCAACGTACGACAATTCCTTTTGAGGAAGAATTGTGATGGCAATCAAACCCAACCCATAAAACGAATTGAAATCCATACTAGAGAGCACACTGTCCCGCAGCGTAGGCGATAGCCCCGATTTCTTTATTCCCTCCTTCCACTTGGTGAAGTACTTTTCGACTGAAATTCCGAGCCGCTTGGCCTCTCGGTTCACCCCAACGACAAATCTTTTGCCGATCTTCTTTGCCTCGACCGAATCGATCTTCTTGACCCGATCAGCATCGGCTTTCTTGTCTGTAACGCCGATCAAGATTTTCCCCGAGCTCTTGGGGCCGATATTTGCGATCGCGCAAATAGTCTTAATGACCTTATCGATCATCTGAGGGTCTTCAACTCCATTCACATCAAGAACGAGAAGCCCCTGCTTCAATTCATAGTTCGCCAACTCAATTTCCGAACGACGAATGACGCTTTCGATGTCGACAGTCGTGTGATTAGAGTAAATCATCTCCGACAGCTTTGTCGTCTTCACAAAATCGGAGCTAATGAGTCCTTTCACCGCATCTATATTCTTGCGCCGCTCCTCCGGAGCGGTTGCCTTTCGTCCAGTTTCAATTCGACTAGAAATATCATTCAATGCCTTCTGTAGCTCCCCATAATTTGCAATCTTCTTATTCTCTCCTACAATCAGCTCGTGGAAGGCTATCAGCAGAATTGCAAAGACCGAGGGGAACGCGTTCGTATTCGTCTTCGTGAAAATGAGCGTGCGAAGCTTAATGCGTTGACCCGCGTCGCATACTTTCAGCAATTCGCTGATGCAAAACTTGATTTCGTCGCTGACTTTATCCGCGCCGTATACTTCCAGTGCATTCAGGATGCGTTCAGATTCGCTTGTTCCGCTGACGTAAATGTCATCAAGCGCATCTTTGGATCGTTCAATAAGCTGACCACCAACGATGCAAGCCACAATGTCGGCAATATATTGCTCATCAAGGCTATCGCGAAGATCTGTGGATTTGAGAACCCCCTGATTTACCCAAAAAACCTCATCTGCCTTAACTTCATAGCCGTGGTTCGACATCGGAAGGTCAATGCTGATGGACGGCATTGCTTCAAGCGGGAGAATATCCAAAGACACATCTCCTCTTAGGAGGCTTGCAAGCTTTCTGACGGTCGTCGAGAATTCATTTTGCACACCAGCTTGCCTACGCTCCTGGTCGCTCAGCCGATGACCGTACGTGTTAATCCCGATCAAAGACGTCGTTGATTTCGCTGTCCGTTGCGTTGCGCATTACGGACATGGCCAACGAATAGTCGAGCAGAGTGGACACCTCCTTCGCTGTTATCAGCTTGGCATCTTTTGCCTTGGCGAAGCGACCTTCGTCCGCCGCAGACTTTGCGGTTGGAAACGAATCGACGTTGAAATAATCGCCCTCCAACCGGGGAAAGGCGTTTTCAATGAACGAAACTATCGAGTGCAAACGCTGTAGACCGTCGATGATCTCATAAGTCCCCGGCGCTCCATCGCGCTCTGCGAGCAAGATCGCTGGCACGGGGTATTTTTTCAGGAGCGATTCGATGAGCTTCTGCTTTTCCTCCAGTGTCCAGACGAGCTTTCGCTGGTAGCGTCGGTTCACCAAAAGTTTGCCGTCGCGGTACCAACCATAAATGGTCTGCACAGACGTAGGTTGAGACGCTAGATCGGCCATAAACCCCCCGCTTCAGATTCAAAGAACTGAGTTTCGCTCAGCCCTACTCCCACTCAATCGTCCCAGGCGGCTTGCTGGTCACGTCGTACACCACCCGGTTCACGCCCTTCACCTCGTTGATGATGCGCGTGGCGGTCTCGCCCAAAAACTTCATGTCGAACTGGTAGAAGTCCGCGGTCATGCCGTCGGTGGAGGTGACGGCGCGCAGGCCGACGACGTAGTCGTAGGTGCGGCCGTCGCCCATGACGCCCACCGTCTTGACGGGGAGCAGCACGGCGAAGGCCTGCCAGATGTCGTCGTAGAGGCCGTGCTTGCGGATCTGGTCGATATAGACTGCGTCGGCCTTGCGCAGGATGTCGAGCTTGTCGCGTGTGATGTCGCCGGGACAGCGGATGGCGAGGCCGGGGCCCGGGAACGGGTGGCGGCCGACGAAGATTTCGGAAAGACCAAGCTCGCGCCCTAACTTGCGCACCTCGTCCTTGAACAGCTCGCGCAGGGGCTCGACGAGCTTCATGTTCATGCGCTCGGGCAGACCGCCGACATTGTGGTGCGACTTGATCGTCACCGAGGGACCGCCGGTGAAGGAGACGCTCTCGATCACATCAGGGTAGAGCGTGCCTTGTGCCAGGAAGTCCGCGCCGCCGATCTTCTTGGCCTCAGCCTCGAACACCTCGATGAAGAGGCGGCCGATGGTCTTGCGCTTGGTTTCGGGGTCGGTGACGCCTTCGAGCTCGCCCAAAAACTGCTTCGAGGCGTCCACGTGCACGAGCGGGATGTTGTAGTGGTGGCGGAACAAATCGACCACGGTCTTGGCTTCGTCGAGGCGCAGCATGCCGTGGTCGACGAACACGCAGGTGAGCTGGTCGCCGATGGCTTCGTGGATCAGCACGGCGGCGACGGCTGAATCGACGCCGCCGGAGAGGCCGCAGATCACCTTGCCTTTGCCGACCTGGGCGCGGATCTTGGCGATCTCCTCCTCGCGGAAGGCGCGCATGGTCCAGTCGCCGGTGAGGCCCGCGATCTTGCGGACGAAATTGCGGATCAGCTTGGCGCCGTCGGGCGTGTGCACCACTTCAGGGTGGAACATCAGTCCGTAATATTTGCGCGTCTCGTCCTGGATGATCGCGAACGGCGCGTTCGGAGAGGTGCCGGCCACCGAGAAGCCCGGCGGCATTTTTGTGATGCGATCGCCATGGCTCATCCAGACCTGGTTCTTGCCGCCTGGTGACCAGACGTCCTCGAACAGCTTGCTCGGCGCCTTGACCTCGACATCGGCGCGGCCGAATTCGCGGTGATGGCCGCCCTCGACGGTGCCGCCGAGCTGCTCCGCCATGGTCATCTGGCCGTAGCAGATGCCCATCACCGGCACGCCGGAGGCGAAGATCGCTTGCGGCGCGCGGGGCGAGCCGGCCTCATGCACCGACTCCGGGCCGCCGGAGAGAATCACCGCTTTCGGCTTCATCTCCAAAAAGGCCTGCTCGGCCTTGTTGAACGGGACGATCTCGCAATAGACGCCGTCCTCACGCACGCGACGCGCGATCAGCTGCGTCACCTGGCTGCCGAAGTCGACGATGAGAATCTTGTCGTGCGCCGAGGCCACGGAGGGCGTCGACGCGGAGCGGTCGTTCTGTGCTGCTGTCATGGCAAGCAGATACGCGACCACGCCCCTCCTCGCAACCGCGTGGGGCTGGGCGCCCACATTCTTCTTTGGGCATGGACAAATGGATATAGGTAAGTATTATTGACCTAATTGCCCCCCTCCACCAAACCGGGGCCAATCAGGGAGAAACGCCATGTCACAGCACCATCAGCCATCAACGCTAGCCGCGCTCGGCCGGACCTGGGTCGAGGCCTGGAACACGCGCGATCTCGAGCGCGTGCTCACGCTCTACGACGACGCGGCCGTGATGACGTCGGACCGGATCCCCGCGATGGGATTCGGCGCCAGCGGCACCGTGCGCGGCAAGGACGCGTTGCGCGCCTATTGGGGCAAGGCGCTCGGGCTGCTGCCGGACCTGCACTTTTCACTGATTGACGTGTTCGTCAGCCCTGACAGCGTGGTGGTGTTCTACGAGAACGAGCGGGGCAAGCGGATCTGCGAATACCTGCGGGTGAATGATGCGGGGCTGATCGTGCAGGGATCGGCGAACCATCTGCCGGATTGACGTCGCTCCCTCCCCGTCATTGCGAGCGCAGCGAAGCAATCCAGAATCTCTCGGCGGCGACAGTCTGGATTGCTTCGTCGCAAGAGCTCCTCGCAATGACGGAGTTTATTGCAAAGAGCATGCCCCAAGCAACATTGCTCACCTACAGGATCCTCCCATGAAGCTCCCCACCTCGCCCTTCACCGTCACCGACTGGAGCAAGGTCGAGGCCACCACGCATCCCGGTGAAACCGGGCACGCGCTGTGGCGCACGCTCAACATCGGCGATCTCCGGGTGCGGATGGTGGAGTATTCGCCGGGCTATCTGGCCGATCATTGGTGCGACCGCGGCCACGTGCTCTACGTGCTCGCGGGCGAGCTCGACAGCGAGCTGCGCGACGGGCGCAAATTCAGGCTTACGCCGGGGATGAGCTACCAGGTCTCGGACTTTGGCGACGCCGCGCATCGCTCATCGACGGCTGTGGGCGCTACTCTTTTCATCGTGGACTGATGGAACCGAGCGGTGTGCAGCGCAAAATAGCAAAATGCGCAGCGCTCGCTGTGAGCGCGTGCCGCCTTGAAGTTGCCCCAAAAAATCGCTAGATTGTGATGATCGATCCTTGGCCGAACGACTGGGCCGCTCCGTCTCATTTCCAATGGACGAGCACGTTTCAGGTATTTCTCCAAAATCGACCAACCGGGACGATGGGCGCAGCAATGTGCATTTGTCCCCCTGAGTGCATCGTCAATTGAAAGGAAATGACTATGGCAATGGGCACCGTGAAGTGGTTCAACAACCAAAAGGGCTTTGGCTTCATCCAGCCGGATGACGGCCAGAAGGACGTCTTCGTTCACATCAGCGCCGTTGAACGCGCTGGTCTGAGCACCCTCAACGAGGGCCAGAAGGTTTCGTTCGACATCGTTGCGGATCGCCGCAGCGGCAAGTCCTCGGCCGACAACCTCCGCGCCGGCTAGTTGACCGCGCAATTCGCGATCTGACCACGGACGTACCGGCAGATCGTTGAGTTCAGAGACCCCGCGACCGGCCTCCGGTTCGCGGGGTTTTTGTTTGCCCGCTTGTCATTCCGGGGCGCCCGCAGGGCGAGCCCGGAATCCATTTCACGGCAATGCCTGCGGCCCGATGGATTCCGGGCTCTCGCTTCGCGAGCCCCGGAATGACGGGGGATAGTTCAGCCTGCCTTCCTCAGCACCGACACGAAGAACCCATCGGTCCCCGTGCGGCGCGGGGTCATCAGCCAGCCTTCGTCCGATTGCAGCGCGGCTTGCGCAAACGCCTCGGCCTTGTCCCAGAGCACGCTCGCGGTCTGCTCCGGCGGCACCACCACGAGCTCCGGATGGCGGCCGACGAACGCCCTCACCTGCTCGCCGTTCTCCTCAGCCAGCACCGAGCAGGTGATGTAGGCGATGCGGCCGCCCCCCTTCACCAGCGGTACGGAGCGCTCCAGCACCTCGGCCTGGTCCTTGAGGCGAACCTCCAGCGCGCCCGGTCGCATGCGCCATTTGGCATCGGGGTTGCGGCGCCAGGTTCCGGTTCCCGTGCAGGGCGCGTCGATCACAACGAGATCGGCGGTGCCGCTGATATCGGCCAGCGGATCAGCCTCGCCCTTGGGCGTACGGACATCGGCATTGTGGACGCCGGCGCGCGACAGGCGCTCGTGGATGGGCACTAGCTGGCGCTTGTCGCTGTCGGTCGCTATCAGCCGGCCCTTGCCCTGCATCATCGCGGCGAGCGCCAGCGTCTTGCCGCCGGCGCCGGCGCAGAGATCGATCACCTGCTCGCCCGGTTTTGCCGCGGTGAGAAGGGCCGCAAGCTGCGATCCTTCATCCTGCACTTCAACGCCGCCCTTGATGAAATCCTCTTCGGCCTGGATGCCGGGGTTGCGCGCATCGGCCGAAAGCTCGATGCGCAGGCCATTTGGCGACCATTGGGTCGGTTTCGCATGAAGATGAGCAAGCGCCTTCAGCACCTTGTCGCGATTGGATTTTAGCGTGTTGACGCGCAGATCGAGCGGCGCCCGGCTCGCCATCGCGACGGCCTCGGCCGCGCGGTCCTCGCCGAACACTTTGGCCAGATGGGAATCGAGCCAGTCCGGATAATCGCCGGCAATTGCCGCCGGCGCGTCTTTCAGGGAGCGATGGCTGAGCGCCGCCTGCTCGGCCTCGGTCAGCGGCGCCGGCGCGAACCGGCCGCCATCGAACAGAGCCTCCATGGTTGCGGTGTCCATGTTGCGCTCGAGGCGGAGCATGCCGATCAGGCGCGCGCGTGCGGTATCGGAATCCATCAGGAACGCGCTGGAGGCATAGCGGCGCAGCACGTCCCAGACCAGGCCGGCAATGGCGGCGCGATCGCCGGAGCCAGCAAAGCGGTGCGCGGTGCCCCACTCCTTCAGCGCTTTCGCCGCGGGCACGCGGTCGCGTTCGATGGTGTCGATCAGTTCGATGGCTGCGGACAGCCGGGCAGCGGGAGTCATTTGAATCTTTCAAATCAAATCCGACGGTCAACCGTCAGATCAGCAACAGGATTTTCAGTGCGAAGTAGATCCACATCGCCAGCAGCACCAGCACGCCGGCGAGCCAGAGCGACGAGCGCCGGCCGAGATCGTTCGAGCTGACGAACACGCCGGCATGGGCAAAGCGCATCACCACGAACACCCAGGACATCAGCACGATGAAGAGATCGGCATGGCGGAGCGGCAATGCCAGCGCGATCAGGGCGTAGAACAGCACCGGCAGCTCGAACTGGTTGCGGTAGCAATTGCCGATTTGGGTGGCGCCCTTTGGCCAGTTCGGCTCGCCGAGCGCAATGTCGCGGATCTTGGTCTCGCCCGAGACCAGCGCATTCCGGCGCCCGAACACCATGCCGATCAGGAGCGCGAAGGTGAGACCGACCTGCACGAAGACAGGCAACAAGACCATTTGGACGGACATCGGAACTTCCCCGTAAGGCGGCGTGCCGCGGACCGTCATTAGCCGCGACTTCTGGCGCTGACAATCGACGAGTTGAACCGGCGTTCCCGATTGGGCAACCAACTGCCGATCATTGCAGCGATCTTGGCCCCCTGGAGCCCGGCGAGACACGCCGCCGCTGACACGCCCTGTCGCGCCGCAGGACGCCTACACCATCCGCTATCGCGTGCTTTAAACTTTGTTCGGTCGCGGATTTTGCGCGCGCGTCATCGTTCCGACGTCTGCGCGGGCGAGACTTCGCCCATGTCCGAATTTCGCCTCACCCAGATTTCCGACACGCATCTCGGCCGGCGTTTTCCCGGCCTGATCGCGAACTTTCATCGCGTCAGTGAGCACATCGACGCCGACAGGCCTGATCTCGTCATCAACACCGGCGATGTCTCCTTCGACGGGCCCACAAGTCGCGACGACGTCACGTTTGCGAAGAGCCTGCACGACGCCCTCGCCGTCGACTGTCGCTATCTTCCAGGGAATCACGACATCGGCGACAATCCGACCGCACTCGGGCCCGCACCAAAGCCACCGATCGCGGAAGCGCACCGCCAGCAATTCCGCGACATCATCGGCGAGGACCATTGGTCGTTCGAGGCCGCCGGCTGGCGCTTCATCGGCCTCAACTCGCTGGTGATGAATTCAGGGCTCGCGTTCGAGGCCGAGCAGTTCGACTGGCTGTCCCGGGAAATCGCACGCGTGAATGGCAAGCCGGTCGCGCTGTTCCTGCACAAGCCGGTGTTTCTCCATTTGCCGGACGAGCCTGAAGCCCCGGAGACCTCGATCCGCTACGTGCCGCAGCCGGCGCGCGCGCGGTTGATCGAGATGTTTGCGCATGTCGATCTCCGCCTCATCGCGAGCGGTCACGTGCACCAGCGTCGCGACTTCACGTTCCGCCACACGCGGCACGTCTGGGCGCCGTCGGCCGGCTTCAAGATCAACGATTCACGCCAGGACCGGATCGCGATCAAGGAGACCGGCCTCGTCGAGTACCGCTTCGCGCCTGACAGCTTCGAAGTCCGCCACGTCCGCGCCGCAGGCCAGATCGATGTGGATATCGAAGAGCTGTTCGCCCAGATGGGCGGCGAGCACTAGCACCGCGTCTTACGCGACGCTCTTGAGATCCTGCTGGATCGCAGCGAGCAACGACTGCAGCGCTTGGCTGCTCACCGGCTGAGCGACCCGATCATTCACAGGCACAGACTTGACGGACTCGGCTGCCTTGAGCGGACGCTTGGGGAAGCGCGGCGGAGGCGTCGGCATCGCGGGTTGCGTGAACGCACCCTCATCGTCGGTGTGCACGAACTTGCCATGGATGACGTCGTCGCGACGGCCCATGACATACATGGCCGCCCAATAGCCGGCAGCCAAAAGGATTACGCAGAAAATACCGATCTCTAACATCGCAACACCCAAAATATGCGCGATGATTCAATGCCTTCGCTTTTCCGTCAATGAACCGCCGGTCACACAGGCGGCTTTTGCGGGCTGGTGTGGCCAATCGGTGATTCTTTTTTAACCAACCAGCCCCCTGAAGGGGGCTGGTTGTGCCAAATCAGGCCTTGTCCGGCCCGACCCGGACCAGCTGCTTGCCGAAATTGGCGCCCTTCAAGAGCCCGATGAAGGCGGCGGGCGCGCTCTCCAGGCCCTCGGTGACGAACTCCTTGTACTTCACCTTGCCGTCACGGACCCAACCCGACATGTCGCGCAGGAAGTCGCCATGGCGCGAGGCGAAGTCGGAGACGATGAAGCCGCGGAAGGTGAGCCGCTTGGTCAGCGTCGCGCGCATCATCGACGCCGCCCATTTCGGCGGCTTGGCCTCGGTGTCGTTGTAATGCGCGATCAGGCCGCACACCGGCACGCGCGCGAATTGATTGAGCTGCGGGAAGACCGCCTCGAACACCGCGCCGCCGACATTCTCGAAATAGACGTCGATCCCCTTCGGGCAGGCGTCCTTCAGCTTCGCGGCGAGATCAGGATCGCGGTGATCGACGCAGGCATCGAAGCCGAGCTCCTTCACCACGTAGTCGCACTTGTCCTTGCCGCCAGCGATGCCGACCGCGCGTGCTCCCTTAATCTTCGCGATCTGCCCCACGGCCGAGCCGACCGCGCCGGAAGCGCCGGCGACGACGACGGTCTCGCCTTCTTGCGGCTTGCCGATGTCGAGCAGGCCCGTATACGCGGTCATGCCGGGCATGCCGAGCACACCGATCGAGGTCGAGATCGGACCGAACCTGGGATCGACCTTGATCAGGCCCTTGCCGTTCGAGATCGCGTGCGTCTGCCAGCCCGAACGGATCCTCACGATGTCGCCTGCCGCGAAATCAGGATTGTTGGAGGCCGCGACCTCGCTCACCGCCTCGCCTTCCATCACACCACCGACCGGCACCGGCGCGGCATAGGACGGCCCCTCGCTCATCCGCCCGCGCATATAGGGATCGAGCGACAGCCAGATCGTGCGTAGCAGGACCTCGCCTGCGCCAAGCGTCGGGACGGCAAATTCCTCAAGGCGAAAATCGGATGATTTGGGTTCGCCGACGGGACGTGCGGCGAGAACGATGCGCTTGCCTTGCTGGGATGAGCTTTGGGACATGATGGCTTCCTCCTGACTGTCTTTCGACGACGGAAGCGGAGGGAGGTAGCTGCGTCAATACAAAAGCGATGGATTGGATGGTCGCAGGCCATACACACGTCTCGTGTCCCGGACGCGCTGCAGCGCTCTTGCGCTGCTGCGCAGAGCCGGGACCCAGATCGCCAAATGCAACCACGCCCAACGATGGGCCCCGGCTCTGCAGCGCACCGCTGAAGAGGCGCTGCGCTGCGTCCGGGGCACGAGAGTGGAGGTAGACTAACCTCCGCCCGGATAATTCGGCGCCTCGCGCGTGATGGTCACGTCGTGGACGTGGCTTTCGCGCAGGCCGGCGCCGGTGATGCGCACGAAATTCGCCTTGTCGTGCAGCTCCTTCATGTCCTTTGCGCCGACATAGCCCATTGCAGCACGCAAGCCACCGGCGAGCTGGTGCATGACGTTGCCGACCGGGCCCTTGTAGGGCACCTGGCCCTCGATCCCTTCAGGGACGAGCTTGAGCGCATCCTTGATGTCCTGCTGGAAATAGCGGTCGGCCGAGCCGCGCGCCATCGCGCCGACCGAGCCCATGCCGCGATAGGCCTTGTAGGAGCGGCCCTGCCACAAGAACACTTCGCCCGGCGTCTCGTCGGTGCCCGCGAGCAGCGAGCCGACCATCGCGATATCAGCACCGGCAGCGAGCGCCTTGGCGAGATCGCCGGAGAACTTGATGCCGCCATCGGCGATGACGGGGATGTCCGACTTCTTCGCTGCCTCGACCGCATCCATGATCGCGGTGAGCTGGGGCACGCCGACGCCGGCGACGATGCGCGTGGTGCAGATCGAGCCCGGGCCGATGCCGACCTTGATGCAGTCCGCGCCGGCATCGATCAGCGCCTGCGCGCCTTCGGCGGTTGCGATATTGCCGGCGACGACCTGCACGGAGTTGGACAGACGCTTGATTCGGTTGACGGCGTGCAGCACGTGGCGGGAATGGCCGTGCGCGGTGTCGACCACGACGAGGTCGACGCCGGCATCGATCAGCCGTTCGGTGCGCTCGAAGCCGGTGTCGCCGACGGTGGTGGCGGCGGCGACGCGGAGGCGGCCCCGCGCATCCTTGCAGGCGAGCGGATGGGCGACGGCCTTCTCGATGTCCTTGACGGTGATCAGGCCGACGCAGCGATACTGATCGTCGACGACAAGCAGCTTCTCGATGCGATGGTGATGGAGCATCCGCTTCGCTTCATCCTGGCTGACATTCTCGCGCACCGTGACGAGGTTCTCGTGCGTCATCAGCTCGGAGACTTTTTGCCGGCGGTCGGTGGCAAAACGCACGTCGCGGTTGGTGAGGATGCCGACCAGCTTGCCCGGCGTCGATTTGCCGGCACCGGTAACAACGGGAATGCCGGAGATGCCGTGATCGCTCATCAGCTTGAGCGCATCGTCGAGCGAGGCCTCGGGGCTGATGGTGAGCGGGTTCACCACCATACCCGACTCGTAGCGCTTGACCTGCCGCACCTGGGCGGCCTGGCCTTCGGGATCGAAATTGCGGTGGATGACGCCGAGGCCGCCGGCCTGCGCCATGGCGATCGCCATGCGGGCCTCGGTCACGGTGTCCATTGCGGAGGCCATGATCGGAATGTTGAGCGGAATGGCGCGGGTGACACGGGAGCGGATGTCGACCTCGCCCGGCATGACGTCAGACAGACCCGGCTTCAACAGCACGTCGTCGAACGTAAAGGCTTCGCGGATGCCCTGAAGTTGCACCGTGGCCATCTGCCAACTCCTTCCTGCGGCCGTGCCGCAAATAAGTATGGATGAGCGCCGCCCTCGGCGTACCTTGCGGCATCGCCGGAGAATCGGAGCCCATCGGTGGGGTTGACGCGGGTCGATAGCACGGCCGCGCGACGAATCAAAGCAAATCGGACCGCTGGCCAGCCATGCACGGGCTTTTTAGGTAAATTCGGCGGGGGCAGCCGGGCGGTGGCCCCACCGTCATTCCGGGCTCGCGCCATGGGGCGCCCTGGAACGGCGAAGGAACGGAGCGCAGGATTTAGGTGCTATGCGTTGATGCGCAATGGTCCCGGCCGAGTCGTGGTGATAAGCCGCAAGTCCGCCCTTCCTTCTGATTTCCATTACCAATCCGTCATGGTCGACAAGCAACGCATCATTCCGCTGATCGTGGCCACCGCTCTCTTCATGGAGAACATGGACTCCACGGTGATCGCCACCTCGCTGCCGGCGATCGCGGCCGACATCGGCTCCAGCCCGCTGACTCTGAAGCTCGCGATCACGTCCTACCTCCTGTCGCTCGCGGTGTTCATCCCGGCGAGCGGCTGGACCGCCGATCGATTCGGCGCGCGCATGGTGTTCGCGATCGCCGTCGGCGTGTTCATGGTCGGCTCGGTCGGCTGTGCGCTCTCGACCTCGGTCACCGACTTCGTGATCGCGCGCATCCTCCAGGGCATGGGCGGCGCGATGATGACGCCGGTCGGGCGCCTCGTGCTGCTGCGCTCCGTCGACAAGAGCGCGCTGGTCAACGCGATGGCCTGGGTGACGGTCCCTGCCCTGATCGGTCCCGTGATCGGCCCGCCGCTCGGCGGCTTCATCACGACGTACGCGTCGTGGCACTGGATCTTCCTGATCAACATTCCGATCGGGCTGCTCGGCATCTTCATGGCGCTGAAGTTCATCGATCCCATCAAGAGCGAGAACCGCGAACCGTTCGATCTCTACGGCATGGTGCTGGCAGGCATCGGGCTTGCCGGCATCGCATTCGGTCTCTCCGTGGCCGGGCTCAACCTGCTGCCCTGGAGCATCGTCGCGGCCCTGATCGCGGGCGGCGCGATCTCGATGACGCTCTACGTCATCCATGCCCGGCGGACGGGATCGCCGGTGCTGGACTTTTCGCTTCTGAACCTGCCGACGCTGCGCGCGGCCGTGCTCGGCGGTTTCCTGTTCCGGCTCGGCATCGGCGCCTTGCCCTTCCTGCTGCCGCTGTTGATGCAGATCGGCTTCGGCCTGTCGCCATTCCATTCCGGCCTCGTCACCTTCGGCTCCTCGCTCGGCGCGATGGGCATGAAGACGCTGGCCGCGCGGATCATCCGCACCTTCGGCTTCCGCAACCTGATGACGGTGAACGCCATCATCAGCGCATTTTTCCTCGCCGTCTGCGCGCTGTTCACGGTGACGACGCCGCTGCTCATCATCCTGGTGATTCTGGTGGTCGGCGGCTTCTTTCGCTCGCTCGAGTTCACCGCGATCAACACGGTGGCCTATGCCGACGTCGAGAGTGCGCAGATGAGCCGCGCCACCACGCTGGTCAGCGTCAACCAGCAGCTCGCGATCTCCGCCGGCGTCGCGGTCGGTGCCGCCTCGGTCGAGACCACGATGTGGCTCAGCCATGTCAGCGAGCTCAATGCCACGGTGTTCTCGCCGGCCTTCGTCGTGGTGGCGCTGACCTCGGCGGCGTCGAGCTGGTTCTTCTGGCAGATGCCCGCCGACGCCGGCCACGAGATCTCCGGGCGCAAGGCGGTGGAGATCGCAAGCCGCAAGGGCGCAGCCAAGAGCGCGGCAACCGCCGCCGTCAAGGTGGCGACGGAAGACACGCAGGACATGCGGGATCAGCGGCTGGGGTAGTTGCTGATCTCGTCATTGCGAGCGAAGCGAAGCAATCCAGAATCTTTCCGCGGAAGGCTTCTGGATTGCTTCGTCGCTTCGCTCCTCGCAATGACGGAATTTGTGGTTACGCCTTCGCCCCACCGCGAAATCCTGTCGCGAGCACGTAGCGCTCCGAGGAATCCTGCCGGCTCGCGGCCGGCTTGACGTGACGCACTGTGGCAAAATCGCGCTTGAGCTGGGCGAGCAGATCGGCGTCGGCGCCGCTCTGGAAGGTCTTGGCCAGGAACGCCCCACCCGGTTTCAGCACGTCACAGGCAAACGCCGCCGCGGTCTCGATCAGGCCGACGATGCGGAGCTGGTCGGTCTTGCGATGGCCGGTGGTGTTGGCGGCCATGTCGGACATCACGACGTCGGCGCCGCCGCCGAGCATGGCGTTGAGCTTCGCCGGCGCGTCGTTGTCCATGAAGTCGAGCTGGGCGAAGTCGACGCCGGCAATCTCGGGCATGTCCAGCAGATCGATCGCGACGACCTTGCCCTTGCCGTCGATCGAGCCGACGCGCTTGGCGGCGATCTGGCTCCAGCCGCCGGGGGCGGCGCCGAGATCGACCACGGCCATGCCTGATTTCAGCAGGCGATATTTGTCATCGATCTCGAGCAGCTTGAACGCAGCGCGCGAGCGATAGCCCAAAGCCTTGGCCTTGACGACATAGGGATCGTTGAGCTGCCGCTCCAGCCAGAGCTTTGATGACAATTTGCGCTTGCCGCCGGTCTTGACCTGGACGTGCAAGCGGCCGGTGGTGTCCTTGGCCATCTCACCAGCTCCCGAGCGCGCCGTCCTCGCGCATCATCTCGACCAGCATGCCCTCGCGCAGGCCACGGTCGGCGACGCGCAGGCGCGGCAGCGGGAAAGCGCGGCGGATCGCATCGAGGATGGCGCAGCCGGCCAGCACCAGATCGGCGCGCTCGAAGCTGATGCAGCTGTTGTTGGCGCGCTCCTCATAGCTCATGCCGAGCAGCTTGTTGATGGTCGCGGTGATATCGGTGTCCTTCATCCAGATGCTGTCAATGCGGCGGCGGTCGTAGCGCGCGAGATTGAGATGGATACCGGCGAGCGTGGTCACGGTGCCCGACGTGCCGAGCAGATGCATGTCGACGAGATCGCGGCCATGCGCTTGCGCGAACGGCGCGACATGGTTGGCGACCTCCTGCTCCATCGCGGCGTAGATCTCCGGCGTAACGTCGCGGCCGCCAAACTGCTCGGCCAGCGTCACCACGCCCAGCGGGATCGACATCCAGGCCTTGATGCGCGGCTCCGGATTTTGCGGGTCGCGCTCGATCCGCACCAGCTCGGTGGAACCGCCGCCGATATCGAACAGGATGGCGCCGCGCCCCCTGGGATCAACCAGTGGCGAGCAGCCGAGCATGGCGAGTGAGGCTTCCGTCTCGCGGTCGATCACCTCGAGGTCGATGCCGGTCTCGGCCGCGACGCGGCTGCGAAAGCCCTCCGCATTCGAGGCCGCGCGGCAGGCTTCGGTCGCGATCAGCCGCAGCCGCTTGGCTTTGCGCAGGTTGATCTTGTCCCGGCAAATGCTGAGCGCGGCGATGGCGCGATCGATCGCGGCCTCGCTGATCGAGCCGGTCGCCGAGACGCCCTCGCCGAGCCGGATGATGCGCGAGAAGGAATCGACCACGCGAAAGCCGTCGTGGGTCGGACAGGCGATCAGGAGCCTGCAATTGTTGGTGCCGAGGTCCAGCGCCGCGTAGACGCCGGTTCCCGGCGCTTGCGCGGCGACGGCCGGTTCGGGGGCCAACGCCACCGCCGCCATCGACCCCTCGAGCCCACCGTGCGGCCCATGGCCGTCGCGGAGCCGCGTGTGGTCATTCATACAAACTGTCTTTCCGCGGCCGGTTGGGCCGATCTGGAATTGCTTTTTCGCCTGAAACATTAGCAGCGCGGCAGGCCTGCGCAACAACGCATCACATGGGACCATGTCCATTCGTGCGTTGTCGTGAACGGGTCGGTGGGTTATTTCAATGGGGTCCGGTCCCAAAAGGCGCCCAAAAACGCGCAATTGCCGGCTTTTCAGGTCATTCCCATGCAAGAACACACCAAATCCTCGACGCTCGAAAACGCTATTGCACTGCAAAAATACGGTGTCGGGCAGCCGGTCCGCCGCAAGGAGGACGACACGCTCGTGCGCGGCAAGGGCCGCTACACCGACGATTTCAACCTGCCCGGCCAGGTCCATTGCGTGGTCGTCCGCTCGACCCATGCCCACGGCATCCTTCGCAGGATTAATACCGACGCCGCCAGAGCGATGCCGGGCGTCTTGGGCGTGTGGACCGGCAAGGACCTCGACGCGGCCGGGTATGGCCCCTTCACCTGCGGCCTGCCGCTGAAGAGCCGTGACGGCTCGCCCCTGCTCCAGACCAACCGCCAGCCGCTGGCGACCGACAAGGTCCGCTTCGTCGGAGATCCCGTCGCCTTCGTGGTGGCCGATACGCTGGCCCAGGCGCGCGACGCGGCCGAGGCGGTCGAGCTCGATATCGAGCCGCTGCCGGCCGTGACCGATCCCGAGGAGGCCACCAAGCCCGGCGCGCCGCAACTCTACGACCACATCCCGAACAACGTCGCGCTCGACTATCATTATGGCGACACGGAAAAGGTGAACGCCGCTTTCGCCAGCGCCGCCCATGTCACCAAGGTCGACATCGAGAACACCCGCGTCGCCGTGGTCTCGATGGAACCGCGCGTCGGCCTTGCCTCCTACGACAGGAAGACCGAGCGCTACACCATCCAGATGCCGACGCAGGGCGTCGCCGGCAACCGCGCCAACCTCGCCAAGAACCTGAAGGTGCCGAACGAGAAGGTGCGCATCCTCACCGCCAACGTCGGCGGCTCCTTCGGCATGAAGAACGTCAACTATCCCGAATACATGTGCATCCTGTACGCGGCGAAGGCGCTGGGACGCCCGGTGAAGTGGCTCGACGAGCGCTCCACCAGCTTCCTGTCCGACAGCCATGGCCGCGCGCAAAAGATCCATGCCGAGCTCGCGCTCGACGCCGAGGGGCACTTCCTCGCGGCGAAGCTCTCGGGCTACGGCAATCTCGGCGCCTACATCACCGGGGTTTCACCGAGCCCGCTCTCGCTCAATACCGGCAAGAATTTTTCCAGCGTCTACCGCACACCGCTGATGACGATCGACATCAAGACCGTATTGACCAACACCACGCTGATGGGCGCCTATCGCGGCGCCGGCCGGCCCGAGGCCAACTATTACATGGAGCGGCTGATCGACCGCGCCGCCGACGAGATGGGCATCAACCGGCTGACGCTGCGCAAGCGCAACTTCATCAAGCCGAGCCAGATGCCGTTTCCGGCCTCCTCCGGCGTCACCTATGACAGCGGCGACTTCCAGGCGGTCTTCACCAAGGCGCTCGAAATCTCCGACCACGAGAATTTCGCCAGGCGCAAGAAGGAGAGCAAGAAATCCGGCAAGCTGCGCGGCATCGCCGTCGGCTCCTATCTCGAGGTCACGGCGCCGCCGAGCCCTGAGCTCGGCAAGATCGTGTTCGATCCCGATGGCAGCGTGCAGCTCATCACCGGCACGCTCGACTACGGCCAGGGCCACGCCACGCCGTTCGCGCAGGTGTTGAGCGCGCAGCTCGGCGTTCCCTTCGAGAGCGTGAAGCTCGTGCAGGGCGACAGCGATATCGTGCACGCCGGCAGCGGCACCGGCGGCTCGCGCTCGATCACCGCGACCGGACAAGCCATCGTGGAGTCCTCGCGCCTCGTGATCGAGAAGGGCAAGCGCGCCGCCGCGCACATGCTGGAAGCGTCGGAGGCCGACATCGAGTTCGCCGACGGTGCTTTCACCATCGCCGGAACCGACCGCAGCATCGACATCATGGAGCTCGCCAAGAAGCTGCATGACGCCAAGGTGCCGGACGGCGTGCCTGACTCACTCGACGTCGACCACACCAGCGAGCCAGTGCCGTCGGCCTTCCCGAACGGCTGCCATGTCGCCGAGGTCGAGGTCGATCCTGACACCGGGGTGGTGCAGATCGTGCGTTACAGCGCGGTGAACGATTTCGGCACGGTGATCAATCCGATGCTGGTCGCGGGCCAGCTCCACGGCGGCGTCGTCCAGGGCATCGGCCAGGCGCTGATGGAGCACGTCCGCTATGACGAGAGCGGCCAGCCCATCACCGGCTCGCTGATGGACTATGCGCTGCCCCGTGCCGAGGATGTGCCGTACATGGAGGTGGGCGATCACCCGGTGCCGGCCACGAGCAATCCCCTGGGCACCAAGGGCTGCGGCGAAGCCGGCTGCGCCGGCAGCCTGTCGACGGTGGTGAACGCGGTGCTCGATGCGCTCTCCGACTACGGCATCAAGCACATCGACATGCCGCTGACGCCGGAGCGGGTGTGGCGGGCGATCCAGGACGCGAAGGGCAAGGCGTAACGGGCACTTCTGCCTCAACAACAATGCTGTCATCGCCCGACTGATCGGGCGATCCAGCACGCCGAGGCAGTCGTGATTCACGGATGGGCCGCAGCCTACTGGATTCCCCGCCTTCGCGGGGAATGACAGAGAATATGTGGACGCGCTGTGTCCCTTCCCTACGCCGCCGCCTGCTCCCGCGGCTGGTAGATCGCGATGTGCAGACAGTGCGCCAACGGCGTCGTGCCATTGGCGACGACCAGCGCGTCGAGCTCGACGAAGCGGTGGCCCTTCTTCTCGTAGTTCGCGGTCACCTTCGCCCGCGCAACGATCTCATCGCCGGCGCGTGCAGCCGACAACAGCTGCATGCGGCTGCCGACATGGATCCACGGGCCCAGAATGGTGTTGTCGACCAGCACGCGGTTCATGACGCGCTGGATCAGGCCGGGATGGCCGAGCCCCTCGCGTGCGAAAATCGGATCGGCCTCCCTGACATCGGCGAGATAGTCGCTCGCTGCCTGCCCGGCCCAGCGTCGCGGCATCGTGCCGAGCCATTTGCCGAGCTCGAAGATTTCAGGGCTGACCGGCTTGCGCTCGGCCACCGCGGGCACTTCGACATAGTCTCCCAATGACACCGCAGGCGCTGTCGCCGGCAGCGACGCCGTTCCGGTGGCGCAAAGCTCGGTGCGGCTGAAGACCTCGATCGTGAGCAGGCCGTTGTGCTCGGTCGCATCGATATCGGCAGTCTCGCCGTCATAGACCGGTTTGATGAAGCGCGCCTCGACCAGCCCGCGCGCGAGGAAATCGCGGCCCCAGCGCGCCACCGGCACATGCATCATGTAGGCGAAGACATCGACGCCCGGAACCAGGCCACCGGAAAAGCCGAAGCGGCGCGCCACCGTATCGTCATGCATCTTGTTTTCGGATTGCTTGGCGGTGTTGTAGGCCCCTCGACGCGGTAGGTTTCGAGCCGGTTCGGCATGGGCCATATTCCCTGTATTCTTGTTGTTTCGGGCCTGATCGTAGGGCCCGGGGAACACTGGTCAATCCCCTCGCCTTTGCGGCCCGAATGGGGTACCACGCGGCGAATGACTGACACGCCCACCCGCATCTATGTCGACGCCGACGCCTGCCCGGTGAAGGACGAAATCTACCGCGTCGCGCTCCGCCACGGCGTCCCCGTGAGCGTGGTCGCCGGCAACTTTATTCGTGTGCCGAGCGATCCGCTCATCGAGCGTATCGCCGCCGGCGCTGGCATGGACGCAGCCGACGACTGGATTGCAGAACGGGCCAAGCCCGGCGACGTCGTCATCACCTCCGACATTCCGCTGGCGAGCCGCTGCGTGAAGGCGGGCGCCGACGTGATCGCGCCGAACGGCAAACCGTTCACGGAGGAATCGATCGGGATGACGCTGGCGGTGCGCAATCTCATGACGGATCTGCGCTCAGCCGGCGAAGTGACCGGCGGCCCGCGCTCGTTCGCGCCGCGCGACCGCTCAACATTCCTCTCGGCGCTCGACCAGACGCTGCGCCGGATCCAGCGCCGCCGCGCCGACCAGGCCGCAATGAGCCAGAATTCGAGTCAAGGCTAGTCATGGCGCCGCCGCTGATCCAACTCAAGGACATCAAGCTGACCTTCGGCGGCACGCCGCTTTTGAGCGGCGTCGAGCTCAATGTCGCACCATCCGAGCGCGTCTGCCTGATCGGCCGCAACGGCTCGGGCAAGTCGACATTGCTGAAGATCGCCGCCGGCCTGGTCGAGCCCGACGGCGGCACACGCTTCGTGCAGCCGGGCGCGACGGTTCGCTATTTGCAGCAGGAGCCTGATTTCGGCGACCACAAGACCACGCTCGCCTATGTCGAGGCGGGCCTCGCACCGGGTGACGATCCATACCAGGCGCGCTACCTGGTCGAGCAACTCGGATTGACCGGCAACGAGAGCCCGGCCAACGTCTCCGGTGGCGAGGCCCGCCGCGCGGCGCTCGCGCGGGTGCTCGCACCCTCACCCGACATCCTGCTGCTGGACGAGCCGACCAACCATCTCGATCTCGCCACCATCGAATGGCTGGAAAAGGAGCTCGACGGCCGCCGCAGCGCACTGGTGATCATCAGCCACGACCGCCGCTTCCTCACCAATCTCTCGCGCTCCACCGCCTGGCTCGACCGCGGCAGGATCAAGCAGATCGATCGCGGCTTTGCCTCGTTCGAGAGCTGGCGCGACGAGGTGCTGGCGGAAGAAGAGCGCGACCAGCACAAGCTCGACCGCAAGATCGTCGACGAGGAGCACTGGCTGCGCCACGGCGTCTCCGGGCGGCGCAAGCGCAACGTCAAGCGGCTCGGCAATCTGCATGCGCTGCGCGACCAGCGCCGCAACTATCGCGGCACCGCCGGCACCGCGAGTCTCGCCGCGTCGGAGGCGGAGCAATCCGGCAAGCTGGTGATCGAGGCCAAGGGCATCACCAAGGCTTTTGGCGAGCGCGTCATCGTGGACAATTTCTCCACCCGCATCCAGCGCGGCGACCGGCTCGGCATCATCGGTCCCAACGGCGCCGGCAAGACCACGCTGGTCAATCTCCTCACCGGCGGCGCACAGCCGGATTCCGGCACCGTGCGGTTAGGGGCCAATCTGGAGACGGCCACCCTCGACCAGCACCGCGAAAGCCTCGATCCCAAGTCGACGCTGGCCGAGGCGCTGACCGGCGGCCGCGGCGACCAGATCATGGTCGGCGGCAAGCCGAAGCATGTGGTCGGCTACATGAAGGACTTCCTGTTCGCCCAGGAGCAGCGCGGCACGCCGGTGGAGGTGCTCTCGGGCGGCGAGCGCGGCCGCCTGATGCTGGCGCGCGCGCTGGCGAAGCCGTCGAACCTGCTGGTGCTGGACGAGCCGACCAACGATCTCGATCTCGAAACGCTCGACGTGCTCGAAGACATGCTCGGCGACTACGATGGCACCGTGATCCTGATCAGCCATGACCGCGATTTCCTCGACCGCGTCGTCACCTCCGTGATCGCGCCCGAAGGCAACGGCAAGTGGGTCGAATATGCCGGCGGTTACAGCGACATGCTCACCCAGCGCGGCGCCGACCTGAAGCGCGAGACTGCGAAGCCGCAAGCCCCGGCCGAGAAGAAGGAAGAGCGGGCCGCGGCTCCCGCCGCCGTGTCAAAACGGCGGTTGAGCTTCAACGAGAAGCATGCGCTGGAAACGCTGCCGAAGAAGATGGAAAAATTGCAGGCCGATATCGCCAAGCTGCAACGCCTGCTCGACGATCCCAACCTCTATGTCAAGGATCGCAAAAAATTCGACGACACCTCCGCCGCGATCGCCAAGGCGCACGACGAATTGTCCGCCTCCGAAGAGCGCTGGCTTGAACTTGAAATGCTCCGCGAAGAAATCGAACAGGCATAACCCATGACAACTGCTCTTGCCGCAAAACTCGCCCGTGAATACGGTACGCCCTGCGCCGTCATCGACATGGACAAGGTCGAGCGCAACATCGCGCGGATCCAGAAGGCCTGCGACGACGCCGGCATCGCCAACCGTCCCCACATCAAGACGCACAAGAATCCGACCATTGCGAAGATGCAGGTCGCGGGCGGCGCCAAAGGCATCACCTGCCAGAAGATAGGCGAGGCCGAGATCATGGCCAATGCCGGCATCGACGACATCCTGATCAGCTACAATCTGCTGGGCGAGGAAAAGATGGCGCGCCTCGGCGCGCTGAATGCCAAAACCAACATGACGGTCGCCGCCGACAATTCGACCGTCGTTGCCGGCCTCCCCAAGGCTGCAGCAGCCTCGGGCCGTCCGCTCTCGGTCGTGGTCGAATGCGACACGGGCCGCAAGCGCGCGGGCGTCGAGACGCCGGCGGAGGCGATTGCGCTCGCGCGCGAGATCGCGGCGTCCAGGGGACTGGAGTTTGCCGGCTTCATGCTCTACCCGACCGAGACCGGCTGGGGCGATGCCCAGAAATTCTTCGACGAGGCGCTGGCCGGCGTGCGCGCGCACGGGCTCGAGGCAAAGATCGTCTCGACCGGCGGCACGCCGAACCTCAAGAACATCGGCAAGCTCAAGGGCGGCACCGAGCACCGCTTCGGCACCTACATTTACAACGACCGCATGCAGGTCGCCGCCGGCTCCGCCACCTGGGACGATTGCGCCCTGCACATCTATTCGACGGTGGTGAGCCGCGCCGCACCCGAGCGCGGCATCCTCGACGCCGGCTCGAAGACGCTGACCTCGGACACCGGCGGCCTCGACGGCCACGGCCTGATCCTGGAACACCCGGAAGCCAAGATCGCGCGCTTCGCCGAAGAGCACGGCTTCCTCGACCTCTCCCGCAGCAACACACGACCGAACGTCGGCGACGTCGTCCGCATCGTGCCGAACCACGTCTGCGTCGTCGTCAACATGATGGACGAGGTCGTGATGGTCCGCGGCGAGGAGATCATCGGCACGCTGCCGGTGGCGGCGCGTGGGAAGCTGCGCTAGGCGTGAATTAGAGCTTGTAGCTCCCGATCCAGGCCGTCGCGGAACAGCTTGATTGGGCCGGTCAGACGGCCGGCCGGTGGGCGATGCACCAGCCATGCACGCACGGCGGGATTGAAGTCGCGCGCAGCGACCGGCTTGAGCTTGTCTCGAAACGCGCTGCGCTTCAGCGCAATCGGTGTGACCAGTCCGACGCCCAGACCGCGTGACACCAGCGACAGCCGAAGCTCGCTGTCCAGCGCCTCCACGGCGACGGTGAACGGCAAATGCTCAGAGTCGAAGCGACGCTTGAGCGTGTCGCGAAATCCGCAGCCGTCCTGGTTGATCACCCATGAGAGCTGCGACAGACGCTCGAGGTCGACGGTGCGCGGAATCTTCATCTCGCGCGCGACGACGAACACCACCGGCTGCGACCCGAGATCGTCGGCGACGAGATCGGCGGGCGGAACTGCCCCGTCGGGCAGGCAGATCGCAGCGGCATCGAGTTCATTGCGGCTGACCCTCTCGACCTGGTTGGGCGACCAGCCCGAGACGACCCGCACGCTCAGCGCCGGAAATTCGGCACGCACCGCATCGAGCGGCGCGCTGAGTCCGGCCTCGGAGAGAAATGGCGTGAGGCCGAGCCTGAACTCGCCGCGTACGACGCCATCATCAGCGACGCCGGCCTTGAGATCATCCAGCATCCTCAGCAGGCGCCGGCCCTGCTCATAGGCCTCATGACCTGCGGCCGTGGGCTTCAGCGGCTTCGACAGGCGGTCCAACAACTGCGCGCCCAGCATCTCCTCGAGATTCTGGATGCGCCGGGTCACGCCAGGCTGGGTGAGATTGAGGCGCATCGAGGCCGCAACGATCGATCCGGTCTCGACCACGGCAACGAACGCGACGAGGTCATGGGTGTTCATAACGAACTCGCATATTCTTTATAGGCTTAATTGAATTGTAGCATATTGCCAGCCCGCCTTAAAGAGGAACCCGCATCCAGCCCGCGAGGTCCCATGACCATCTCCGAAACCACCAAGCTCGCATCCCGAAACCAACTCGCCGAGCGACCGCTGATCTGGCTCGGCGCCATCACCACCGGCGTGGTCGTCACCAATTTGTTCGCGCCGCAGATTCTCGTAGGACTGATCGGCCGATCCCTGTCCATGACCACTTCGCAGGCAGGCCTCGTCGGCACGCTGACACTGCTCGGCTATGCGCTCGGATTGCTGTTGCTGGTGCCGCTGGTCGATCTGATCGAGAACCGGCGGCTGATCCTGCGCACGCTCGGCTGCGCGATCCTCGCAGCACTCGCAACCGCACTCGCGCCAACGCCCTCGCTGCTCCTGACCGCCACCTTCGTCCTCGGAGCGTCCTGCGCCGCGATCCAGATGATGGTCCCGCTCGTGGCCTCGATGGTGGCGCCCGAGCGCCGCGGCCAGGCCATCGGGGAGGTGATGAGCGGATTGATGATCGGCATCCTGTTGTCCCGGCCCGCGGCGAGCCTGATCGCCGATCTCTGGAGCTGGCGCGCCTATTATCTTGCCTCAGCCATCCTGATGACGTTCCTCGCCGGCGCGCTCGGCCGTTATCTGCCGACGCTGCAACCGGCGGCCCGCGTCGGCTACGGCGAACTGCTGCGCTCGTTCCCAAAATTGCTGCGGGAAGAGCCGGTGCTGCGCGTGCGGGCCTGGACCGCATCGCTGGTCATGGCATCTTTCACCGCATTCTGGTCCGCGGTCGCGCTGCGCCTGCCGGAAGCACCGTTTGCGCTCGACGCCAAGGGCATAGCTGCTTTCGCGCTGATCGGCGTCGCGGGCGCCGCGGCG
This sequence comes from Bradyrhizobium sp. S3.3.6, assembly GCF_040546905.1. Taxonomy (NCBI): domain Bacteria; kingdom Pseudomonadati; phylum Pseudomonadota; class Alphaproteobacteria; order Hyphomicrobiales; family Nitrobacteraceae; genus Bradyrhizobium; species Bradyrhizobium sp. S3.3.6. The sequence continues at coordinate 87,436 of NZ_JBEPOT010000010.1, forward strand.
ACGCCGCTTGCAGGCCGCTGGGGCGACAAGGGCTGGGCACGTCCGCTGTTCTTCGCCGCACATCTGGGCATCATCGGCTCGCTCGCGCTCTGCGCCTGGGCCGGTACGATGGAATCGCGCGTGGCGGCTCTGCTGGTGCTGAGCCTCGGGACGATCCTGCTCGACATTGGCATCACCGCCGACCAGACGCTCGGCCGCCGCGCCGTCAATCTGCTGCGGCCCGAGGCGCGCGGCCGCATCAACGGCCTGTTCGTTGCGCTGTTCTTCATCGGCGGCGGTATCGGCTCAGCGGCGGCCTCGCTGGCCTGGAGTTTTGGCGGCTGGACCGCGGTCTGCGTGGTGGCGGCGAGCTTTGGTGTGCTCGGTTTCCTCACGGATCTCGTGACAAGGACGGGGACGTCATGAACAGGAGGACGCAAGCCACTCCAACACGCCCCTGCCCGCCGCCGCACCGGTCGCAAACGACGCCTGCAGTAGATAGCCGCCGGTCGGCGCTTCCCAATCCAGCATCTCGCCGGCGGCGAACACGCCGGGCAGTTTGCTCAGCATGAAATGCTCGTCGAGCTGATCGAAGGCAATCCCGCCCGCGGACGAGATGGCGCGATCGATCGTGGCAACACCGGTGAGCTGAACCGGGATCGCGTTCACCAGATGCGCGAGCTCCGCAGGCGCAAACGCTGCCAGCGACCGGCCAGACGCAATGGCCGCTTCTTGCATCAACCCGATGCCGACCGGCGACAATTGTGCCGCCTTGCGCAGAAAATTCGCCAGCGATTGCTTGCCGCGCGTGCCCGACAGCCGCGTGGTCAGCGCGGCGGCGTCGAGATCGGGCCGCAAGGCGATCATCAACGTCGCCTGCCCGATCCCTAGCACCGCCTCACGCAGCTCCGCCGACAGCGCGTAGATCGCGCCGCCCTCGATGCCGCCGCGGGTGATCATGGCTTCGCCGCGCACCGTGTGCGCGGCGACCGTCAGCGCCACGCCCTTCAGCGGCTGGCCTTCGAACCGATCGCGAAATACGTCGGACCATGCGACCGTGAAGCCGGAATTGGCCGGCCTGAGTTTTGAGACGGCGACGCCTTTGACGGCGAGACAATCGACCCACGCGCCATCCGAACCCAAACGCGGCCAGCTCGCGCCGCCGAGCGCGAGCACGGTTGCTCTCCGGGCGATGGCACGCGCGCCATCGGGCGTTTGAAATTGGAGCCGGCCCGCCTCGTCCCATCCGGTCCAGCGATGCCGAAACGCGAATTGCACGCCGGCCGCATCGAGCCGCCGCAGCCAGGCGCGCAGCAGGGGCGAGGCCTTGAACGTTTTTCGGAACACTCGCCCGCTACTACCGACGAAGGTCAGCTGCCCGAGCGCCGCGCTCCAGTCGCGCAGCGCATCGGGCGGAAATGCCTCGATCGCCGCGCGCAGATCCGGCATTGCTTCCCGGTAGCGCGCAAGAAAATCCGCCAGCGGCTCGCTGTGGGTGAGATTGAGCCCGCCACGGCCGGCCATCAGGAATTTGCGGCCCGCCGACGGCATGGCGTCATAGACGGTGACGCGGGCGCCACCCGACACGAGCGCCTCCGCCGCCATCAGCCCGGCGGGACCGGCACCGATGACGGCGACGTCAGTCAGAGCTTGATCCCCACCCGTGCCGCGGCCTGCGCCACGTATTTCTGCGTCTGCTCGAACGCGCCGGTCAGCGCTCTGGCCTTCGACATGTCGCTGATCTCGGCGAAATGCGCGGCGATCGCATCGGGGGTCCAGTCGGACTCCGGCAGATTGATGCCCTCGCTCTCAACAATCTTGATCACGGCGAAGGAACCGGCACCGGCGCCCATGATGGTGCGGGTCGGCGCGTCCTCGCTCAGCATGTACTCGACGGCGGGCGTGATCGCGTTCGGCTTCATCAATTGCAGCGCCTGCGGCGGCAGCAGCTCTTCCGTCATGCGGGTGGCCGCGGTCGGCGAGATGATGTTGACGCGGATGTTCGTCTTACGGCCTTCCTCGGCCAGCACGTTCATCAGGCCAACCATACCGGACTTCGCCGCGCCGTAATTGGCCTGGCCGAAATTGCCATAGAGGCCGGAGGACGAGGTCGTCAGCACGATGCGGCCGTAGTTGCGGTCGCGCATGCCGGCCCAGACCGCCTTGCAGCAATAGAAGGTGCCGACGAGATGCACGTCGAGCACCTTCTGGAAATCGGCCGCTTCCATCTTGCCGAACGACTTGTCGCGCAGGATGCCGGCATTGGCGCACATGATGTCGACGCTGCCCCATTCCTTGGTGGCGCGCTCGACCATGGCGGTGACCTGCTCGAAATTGGAGACGTCGGCGCCGTCGGCCATCGCGGTGCCGCCGGCTTTGCGGATCTCCTCGACCACGGTCTCGGCCGGCGAGAGCGAACCACCGCTGCCGTCACGCGCGCCGCCGAAATCATTGACGACGACTTTCGCGCCACGGCTCGCCAGGCCCAGCGCATGCGCCTTGCCGAGACCATTGCCCGCGCCGGTGACGATGGCGACGCGTCCGTCGAACCTGATTGCCATGGGTGTGCTTCCTGGATGTGAGGCGTCATGACCGGGTCCTCACCCGGCCATCTATCAAAATCGAGAGGGTTTTGAGCAGCGATGGAAGGCCGGGTCAAGCCCGGCCACGTCCGGCTGACTTACGCGAAATAGATCAAGCCCAGCCAATCGGCGACCAGCGCGGGCTTGTCCTCGCCTTCGATCTCCACCGTCACGCTGGTACGGGACTGCAACTCGTTGGGCTTGCGCAGCTTGGCTTCCGCCAGCACGAAACGGCCGCGGACGCGCTTGCCCGAGCGGACCGGCGAGATGAAGCGCAGCTTGTCGAAGCCGTAATTGACGCCCATCGTGGTACCCGCAATCGCCGGCATCACCTCGTAGGACATCACCGACATCATCGACATCGTCAGGAAGCCGTGCGCGATGGTGGTGCCGAATGCCGTCTCCTTCTTCGCTCTCTCGGGGTCGACATGGATGAACTGGCGATCCTCGGTCACCTCGGCATAGCTATCGATGCGGGGCTGATCGATCAGGTGCCAGGACGACACGCCGATCTCCTTGCCAACCATGGCCTGATAGGCTTCCAACGTGATCGGCGGCTTCTTCCAGATTTCGTTCATGTCGCGTCAGGTCTCACTTCTTGTTTTCGGCAACTCCGGAAAATCCTCCTCGCGGAATTCCCGGCCGCGCAGCGGATCGTTGCGATCATCGTCGCGTTCGAGCCGTCGTAGCTGCACGCGACGGATTTTGCCAGAGATCGTCTTCGGCAGCTCGCTGACGATCTCGAGCCGGCGGATGCGCTTGAACGGCGCAAGCCGCGTGTGCAGGTGCTTGAAGATCGAGAGCGCCGTCTCCGGCGTTCGCTCCGCGCCCGAGGTCAGCAGCACGAAGGCCTTGGGGATCGCGAGCCGGATCGGATCCGGGCTCGGCACCACCGCAGCTTCCGCAACGAGTTCATGCTCGAGCAGCACGCTCTCCAGCTCGAACGGGCTGATGCGATAGTCCGAGGATTTGAACACGTCGTCGGAACGGCCAACGAAGGTGAGATAGCCATCCTCGTCTTCGAATACGACGTCGCCGCTGCGATAGAGCTCGCCTTCGGCGCCCGAGAGCTCGCCGCCGTCGCCCTGATAGCCCTGCATCAGGCCGGCCGGACGGTCAGCGCCCAGCAGCAGCGCCACCTCGCCTTCCCGCGCCGGATGGCCATCGGCATCGCTGACCCGCACGCGATAGCCCGGCAGCGGCCGGCCCATCGAGCCGACCTTGATCTTCTGCCCCGGCGAGTTGCCGGCGAGCGCCGCGGTCTCGGTCTGGCCGTAGCCGTCGCGGATGGTGAGGCCCCAGGCTGCCTGGACCTGGTCGATCACTTCCGGATTGAGCGGCTCCCCGGCGCCGCAGACTTCGCGCAAGCTCACCTTGAACGACGCCAGGTTCTCCTGAATGAACAGCCGCCACACCGTCGGCGGCGCGCACAACGTGGTGACGCCGCAGCGGCCGATTGTGGCGAGCAGGCCCTTGGCATCGAAGCGCGGCTGGTTGACCACGAACACGGTTGCACCCGCATTCCATGGTGCGAAGAAGCAACTCCAGGCATGCTTGGCCCAGCCGGGCGACGAGATGTTGAGATGGACGTCGCCGGGCTTCAGCCCGATCCAGTACATGGTCGAGAGATGCCCGACGGGATAGCTGCGCTGACTGTGCCGCACCAGCTTTGGTTTTGCCGTCGTGCCCGAGGTGAAATAGAGCAGCATCGGGTCGTCGGCCTTGGTCGGACCGTCAGCGGCAAAACTTTCCGGCGCTTTCGTTGCCTCATCATAGGCGAGCCAGCCGTCGGAGGCCGCGCCGACCACGATGCGCACGACGTTCTCGGCGTCGAGGCTTGCAAATTTCGCGACCTGATCTTCGGCCGCCACCACCGCCCTGGCCTTGCCGCGATCGAGCCGGTCGCGCAGTTCCTCGGCGGTCAACAGCGTGGTCGCGGGAATCACGACGACGCCGAGCTTCATCGCGGCGAGCATCGTCTCCCACAGCGGAACCACATTGCCGAGGAGAAGCAGAAGATGATCGCCGCGCTTCAGGCCCTGCGCGCTGAGGAAGTTGGCGACCTGGTTGGAGCGCTTCGAGAGCGCCGCGAAAGACAGTTTGGTCTGCTTGTCCTGCGCGACATCGACAATCCAGAGCGCAGGTCTGTCCTTGGCTTCCGCATCTTTCGCCAGCTCGTCGAACCAGTCGAGCGCCCAGTTGAAAGCAACCGGATCGGGCCAGCGGAAATCCCTGACTGCTGTCTCGTAATCCGTGCGGTTGTGCAGCAGAAACGCGCGCGCTTCCTGAAATGTCGTCATTAAGCTTTCCCGGTCAGCCCCCTAACGTGCTTGATAATTCCGGAAAAATCCACCCCGCCCTGACCCGCCCTGTCGAAGGCCTGGTAAATCTCCTGCGCGTGCTGGCCGAGCGGCGTTGCTGCGCCGGCGGCCTTCGCAGCGTCCTGCGCCAGGGTCAGATCCTTCACCATCAGCGCCGAAGCGAAGCCGGGCTTGTAATCATTGTTGGCGGGCGAGGTCGGCACCGGACCCGGCACCGGGCAATAGGTCGTGAGCGACCAGCACTGACCCGACGAGGTCGAGGCGACGTCGAACAGCGCCTGATGCGAGAGCCCGAGCTTCTCAGCCAACACAAAGGCCTCGCTGACCGCGATCATGGAAATGCCGAGGATCATGTTGTTGCAGATCTTTGCCGCCTGGCCGGCGCCGCTGCCGCCGCAATGCACGATCTTCTTGCCCATCTTCTCCAGCACCGGCTTTGCCGCCGCGAACGCGCCCTCCGCGCCGCCACACATGAAGGTGAGCGTGGCGCCCTTGGCACCGCCGGTGCCGCCGGAGACCGGCGCATCGACCGAGAGCACGCCATGCCTAGCCGCGAGCGCATGCGCCTGACGCGCGCTTTCGACGTCGATGGTGGAGCTGTCGATGATCAGCGCGCCCTTGGCCATGGCGGGCACCACCTCGTTCCAGACGCCGAGCACATGCTTGCCGGCCGGCAGCATGGTGACGACGACGTCAGCGCCCTTCACCGAACTCGCAGCGCTTTCGCCGATGCTGGCGCCGTCGGCCTTGGCCTGATTGCGCGAGGCCTCAGCGAGATCGAAGGCCACCACCTTGTGGCCGGCCTTGACCAGATTGGCGGCCATCGGGCCGCCCATGTTGCCGAGACCGATGAATGCGATCGTGGCCATCTTCGTTTCCTCCGCTTGTAACGTTGTCAGTTGAACTTCAGCTCGTCGGCGCCGATCTCCGCGAAATACCGCGCGAGCATTTGCGGCGTCACATCCTCGATCCGCGGCGGCGACCAGCTCGGATTGCGGTCCTTGTCGATCACGGCCGCGCGCACGCCCTCGCGGAAATCGTCGCTGCGGAAGACTTCCAGCGCGGCGCGATATTCGCGCACCAGACACTGTTCCAGGCTCGACGCGCTGCGCGCCAGCCGCAAGAGTTTTAGGGTCACCACCATGCCGCGCGGCGACTTCTCATTAAGCGTCTTCAGCGTCGCCAGCGCAAACTCCGAGCCATCGCGCTTGAGCGCGCCGAAGATGTCTTCCATACGGTCGAAGCCGAATAACGCGTCGATGATCGGTTCTTTTGCGGCCACCGGCCCTGAGGTTTCGCCGGTTGCAACTCCGTTGATGAGCTTGGTGACATCAGCCGCAGTCACGCCCTCACGAACCTTCGTCAGCGCCGCGCGCAGCTCAGGCCATTTCGCCGCAGGCACCACGGCATCCGCAAATTTTGCATGGATCGCGTCGGGTCCGTTCATGGTCTGGCCGGTCAGGCCGAAATAAGTGCCGATCTCACCCGGCGAGCGCGACAGCAGCCAGGTGCCGCCGACATCCGGGAAGAAGCCGAGCCCGACCTCGGGCATCGCCAATTTGGTGCGATCAGTGGCGATTCGATGGCTGGCATGACCGGACAGGCCAACGCCACCGCCCATCACGAGGCCGTCCATGAAGGCGACATAGGGCTTCGGATATTTCGCGATCCGCGCATTCATGACGTATTCCTGGCGCCAGAACCGCGCGCCGAGATCGCCGCCTTCGCGCGAGCTCTCCCAGAGACCGCGGATGTCGCCGCCGGCGCACAGGCCGCGGTCGCCCGCGCCTTCCAGGATGATCACGGCGACCTCCGGATCGACCTCGAACTTGTCGAGCGCCGCATCGATACCTTCAGACATCTCCAGCGTCATGGCGTTGATCGCCTTGGGGCGGTTGAGCCGGATCACGCCCGCCGCGCCCTCGCGGCGAACGATCAGGTCGCCCTCTTCCACCGAACTCATCGCGCGCCCTCGATCAGTTTGCGCGCCACGATGAGCCGCATGATTTCGTTGGTGCCTTCGAGGATCTGGTGCACGCGCAGATCGCGCACGATCTTCTCGATACCGTACTCGCTCAAGTACCCGTAGCCGCCGTGAAGCTGGAGGGCGTGGTTGGCGACCTCGAAGCCGACATCGGTGCCGAAGCGTTTTGCCATCGCGCACAGCATGGTGGCGTCGGGGTCTTTGCGGTCGAGCGCCGCCGCGGCACGCCACAGGAAGGTGCGCGCCGCTTCCAGTTCGATCGCCATGTCAGCGAGGCGGAACTGCAGCGCCTGAAATTCGTCGAGGCGTTTGCCGAACGCCTTTCGCTCTTTCATGTAGCTGCGCGCCTTGTCGAGCGCGGTCTGCGCGCCGCCGAGCGAGCAAGCCGTGATATTGAGGCGGCCGCCATCGAGGCCGGCCATCGCGATCCTGAAGCCGACGCCCTCCTCGCTGAGCCGGTTGGTAACAGGCACGCGGGCGTTCTCGAAAATCACGGCGCGGGTCGGCTGCGCGTTCCAGCCCATTTTGCGCTCATTGGCGCCGAACGAGACGCCCGGCGTCTTGCCGTCGATAACGAGGGTCGAGATGCCGCCGGGGCCATCGCCACCGGTCCTGACCATCACGACCAGGAGATCGGTGCCGCCGGCGCCGGAGATGAACTGCTTCTGGCCGTTGAGCACATAGTGATCGCCGTCGCGCACCGCGCGGGTGCGCAACGCGGCCGCATCCGAGCCGGCGCCCGGCTCGGTCAGGCAGTAGCTCGCGATCAGCTCCATGGTGCAGAGCTTTGGCAGCCATGTGTGGCGCTGGGTGTCGCTGCCGTAGGCATCGATCATCCAGCTTGCCATGTTGTGGATGGAGATGAAGGCCGAGGTGGTCGGGCAGCCCGTCGCCAGCGCCTCGAAGATCAGCGCCGCGTCGAACCGCGTCATGGCGGAACCGCCGACATCCTCGCGGATATAGATGCCGCCCATGCCGAGGGTGGCTGCCTCGCGCATCACCTCGACGGGGAAATGCTTCTCCTCGTCCCAGCGCAGCGCGTGCGGCGCGATCTTTTCCGCCGCAAACGCCAACGCCATATCGCGAACCGCGACCTGATCCTCGTTCAGAGCGAACTGCATGCTGGGTTGCTCATTTTTCTCTCGTCATTGCGAGCGAAGCGAAGCAATCCAGACCGCCTCCGCGGAAAGATGCTGGATTGCTTCGTCGCACCAGCGCAAAATTGCTTCGCAATTTTGTCGCGGGCTCCTCGCAATGACGGCCGAGGAGATTACTTCATCAGCGGGATCGAGAACTCCGCACCTTCCTTGACGCCGGACGGCCAGCGCGAGGTCACCGTCTTGGTCTTGGTGTAGAAGCGGATCGAGTCCGGGCCGTGCTGGTTGAGATCGCCGAAGCCCGACTTCTTCCAGCCGCCGAAGGTGTAATAGGCGATCGGCACCGGGATCGGCACGTTGATGCCGACCATGCCGACGTTGACCTTGGCCGCGAAGTCGCGCGCGGCGTCACCGTCGCGGGTGAAGATGGCGACGCCGTTGCCGTAGTCATGGTCGGACGGCAGCGCCAGCGCTTCCTTGTAGTCGTGTGCGCGCACGACCGAGAGCACGGGGCCAAAGATCTCTTCCTTGTAGATCCGCATGTCCTTGGTGACGTTGTCGAACAGCGAACCGCCGAGATAGAAGCCCTTCTCGTAGCCCTGCATCTTGAAGCCGCGGCCGTCGACGGCGAGCGTCGCGCCTTCCTTGATGCCGATATCGATGTAGCTCTTGACCTTCTCGACCGCCTCGCGCGTCACCAGCGGACCGTAATCGGCGGACGGATCGATCGAGGTGCCGATCTTCAAGGACTCGACGCGCGGGATCAGCTTTTCCATGAGGCGGTCCGCGGTGGTCTTGCCGACGGGCACGGCGACCGAAACCGCCATGCAGCGCTCGCCGGCCGAGCCGTAACCCGCGCCGATCAGAGCGTCGACGGCCTGATCCATGTCGGCATCCGGCATGATGACGGCGTGGTTCTTGGCACCGCCGAAGCATTGGCAGCGCTTGCCGGTCTGGGCGGCGCGCTCATAGATATATTGCGCGATCGGCGTGGAGCCGACGAAGCCGACGGCCTTGATATCGGGATCGTCGAGGATGGCGTCGACGGCTTCCTTGTCGCCGTTGACGACGTTGAGGATGCCGGCCGGCAGGCCCGCCTCGATCATCAGCTCGGCAAGCATCATCGGCACGCCGGGATCGCGCTCGGACGGCTTGAGGATGAACGCGTTGCCGCAGGCGATCGCGGGCGCGAATTTCCACATCGGGATCATCGCCGGGAAGTTGAACGGCGTGATGCCGGCGACGACGCCGAGCGGCTGGCGCAGCGAATAGATGTCGATGCCGGGGCCGGCGCCTTCGGTGTATTCGCCCTTCATCAGATGAGGGATGCCGCAGGCGAACTCGGCGACTTCGAGACCGCGCTGGATGTCGCCCTTGGCGTCGGGCACGGTCTTGCCGTGCTCGCGCGCGAGCAACTCGGCGAGCTTGTCGTAGTCGCGCTGCACCAGCTCGACGAATTTCGTCATGACGCGGGCGCGCCGCTGCGGGTTGGTCGCGGCCCACTCGGGCTGTGCTGCGCGCGCGTTCTCGACGGCGGCGCGGACTTCGGCCTTGGACGCCAGCGCGACCTTGGCCTGGACATCACCGGTCATCGGCTCGAAGACGTCGGCGGTGCGGCCCGAGGTGCCCTTGACCTCCTTGCCACCGATGAAATGTCCGACTGCGCGCATGGAATGAACTCCTTCAGGCCTGATCCGCTTTGACAAATCCTATCGACCTGCATTTTATAGGATTCAAGTCTGAGATAATGCACCATAGATGTGCGAAAATGCTGGATCAAGGTCACATCGACTGGGACGACTTCCGCTTCGTGCTGGCCATCGTGCGGGGCGGCTCGGTGTCGGCTGCGGCAAAACAGCTCGGCGTCGACCATGCCACGGTGATCCGCCGTGTGGACCGGCTGGAAAAGCACCTCTCAGCCAAGCTGTTCGACCGGCGCAAGACCGGCTACCTCCTCACCGAGGCCGGCCAGCGCGTCGCCGACAGCGCCGAGGCGATGGAATCGACCATCGTCGCCAACCAGGAGCAGGTCGGCGGCTCCGTGGCACGACTGACCGGGACGGTGCGGATCGGCGCGCCTGACGGGTTCGGCACCGCCTTCCTGGCACCGCGGCTGGCGCCCTTCGCCGACCGCTATCCTGATCTCGATCTGCAACTTGTAGCCACCGCGCGGCTGTTCAGTCTCTCCAAGCGCGAGGCCGATATCGCGATCAGCCTGACCATGCCGAAGGAAGGCCGCATCGTCGGCCGCAAGCTGCTCGATTACCGCCTCGGGCTCTATGCCTCGCCGGCCTATCTCGACCGTTTCCCGAAGATCGCCTCGCGCGAGGTGCTGCCGCAGCACCGCTTCGTCGGCTACATCGAGGAGCTGCTGTTCACGCCCGAGCTCGATTATCTGCCGCAGGTGTCGCCGCGCATCTCGGCGCGCTTCCGCAGCGCCAATCTGATCGCGCAGCTCAACGCCACGCTATCAGGCTTCGGCATCGCGGTGCTGCCGCATTTCATGGCGAGCGACTATCCGCAGCTTGTCGCGGTGCTGCCGGAGGAGGTTTCGATCACGCGCACGTTCTGGATGCTGATGCACGCCGACAGCAAGGATCTCGCGCGGATCAGGGCGGTGGCGGATTACATCGGCGAGATCGTGGAGCGCGAGCGGGCGTTGTTTGCGGGGCGATAGACGCGGCTCCCGTAGGGTGCGGCAAAGCGAAGCGTGCCCACCATTGCCAAACGCGAACGCGGAGAGATGGTGGGCACGGCGCAAGAGCGCCTTTGCCCACCCTACCGCACCGCTCTAGTTCTGCTTCTTCTTGGCCGGTGCAGCCTTCGCAGGCTCACGCTTCGCCCCCTCAAGCGCGCTGTCCTTCCCGGCCCTCAGCACCTCGTCCGACAGCTCGCTGGAGCCGGCGATCCGCGCCAGCAGCATGGTACCGGCCATCGTGGCCAGCGTGGCGATCGCCTGCTTGCGCGCGGCCTTGCGCGGCAAATTGGGGATGAAATCGGTGATCATCTCGACCATCTCGTCGAGCTTGCCGGCAAAGGCTTTTCGCGTCTTCGGGCTCTCGCGGGCGACCTCGGCGCCGAGCGCGGGGATCGAGCAGCCGTGGCCGGGATTGTCGCGGTGCAATGTGGAGAGATAGGTCTCAACGATCTGGGCAAGCTGCTTTTCGGGCGCGACCTGGTCGGACTGCTTGCGCCAGTGCTCCATTGCGCGGTCCATGGCGTAGCCGAAGGCCTCGATCACCAGCGCCTCGCGCGAATCGAAATGCGCGTAGAAGCCGCCATGGGTGAGGCCCGCCTCCTTCATGAGGTCGGCGACGCCGATGCCGTGGGCACCCTTTTCGCGCAGCCGCACGGACGCCTTCTTCACGATGCGGTCGTGGGTTTCCTGCTTGTGTTCCCGGGAATAGCGCATGCGGCTCTCATTGGATGTCGGAGGTCATCTCATAACACGAATATCGGTCCGGCGGCGCATTAATTCCCGGTAAAATTGTTGCCGATCATGGAAAAGGTTGCAGTTGCATGGACTGCGAGGGCGCCTTTGCCGTCGCGCACGAAGCCTTCGGTGTAGCTGCTCTGGCGCCCCAGCTTGATGATCTTGCCTTCGGCCGAGATCAGCCCCGACCGGACCGAGAGCGGACGCAGAAAGGTCATTTTCAGGTCGAGCGTCACCGACGACTGCCCGGCCTCCAGCCGCGTGGAAATCGCGCAGCCCATGGCCGTGTCGAGGAGCGCGGCGGCGGTCGCCCCGTGCAGGAGGCCGATGGTATTTTCGAGATCCTCGCGCGGCTCCAGTTCCATCACGATCCGGCCCGGCTCGACCACGGCCATGACGAAACCGATCAGCTTGGCGAAGGGTGGGGGCGGCAGCCAGCCGTCGCGGATGCCGCGCATGGCGTCGATGCCGGAAAGGCCCATGGCCGCTTTCGCAACCGGCGCCGGCACCTGCCAATCCACCACGCGCTCGCGCCGCTGCGCTGGCGAAAACAGGTCGAGTTGAGCGAGTTCGGTCATGTCCATCCCTTTGTATGATAAATATCATACTATGCTGCGGACTTCGCGCTGGCAACTCCACCGCCTATGCCCGCTTGACAAGCAATGCATTTCGGCCCGGAAGTGAACCCGACCGGTGCGCCCGCGCGCATCCACGAAACTCAGAGATCCCACGATGGAAATGCTCAACAACCACTGCGGCGTGACGCGCGATGCCCGTGGCGTCGTCCATGTCGCGATCTGCAATGCCGGCCCGCTGAATATTCTGGGATCGCCCGTGACCGATGCAGTGCGCGAAGGCCTGCAAAAGCTTGCCAGCGACCGCAGCATCCGAATCATGGTGCTACGCGGCCAGAGCGAGAAGAGCATGATCGGCGGCGCCGACATCAAGGAGATGGCCAAGCTCGACCAGACATCGGCCGAAGCGTTCATCAGCCGCCTGCGCGATCTCTGCGAAGCGGTACGCCACTTCCCGGCCCCCGTGATCGCGCGCCTGCCCGGCTGGTGCCTCGGCGGCGGGCTCGAAGTCGCCGCGGCCTGCGATTTCCGCATCGCCGCGCATGATGCGCATTTCGGCATGCCTGAGGTGCGCGTCGGCATTCCGTCGGTGATCCACGCCGCGCTGCTGCCGCGCCTGATCGGCTGGGCCCGCGCGCGCTGGCTGGTGATGACCGCGGAGAATATCGACGCGCCGACGGCGCTGGCCTGGGGCCTGATCGACAGAATCGCGCCGGCCGGCGGACTGGATGCCGAGATCGAGCATCTCGTGAACGCGCTGCTCGAATGCGGCCCCGAGGCGCTGCGTTCGCAGAAGGCGCTGCTGCGGCAATGGGAGGAGCTGCCATTGACGGAGTCGGTGAATTTGAGCGTCAAGGTGTTCGGCGAGTCGTTTCTGACGGACGAGCCCACGCGGCTGATGCAGGCGTTTGTGAACCGGAAGCGGTAGCGACTCCTCCGTTCGAACGACCAATTCTCATCCAATCCACGACAATTTCTCATGCTCGCGCGGTTGCATTTTTTGCGCCGCATCATATGATGACCATAATCTCAGTCGCCATCGCCAGGGAGTCTCGTCATGGCCGAAGCCGCCGATCCCGTCGTCATCGTCTCCGCCGCCCGCACCCCGCTCGGCCGCTTCATGGGCGAGTTGTCGCCGCTTGCCGCGCACAAGCTCGGATCGCACGTGATCAATGCGGCGCTGGAACGCGCCAAGCTCGCGCCCGAGAAGGTCGACGAGGTGTTCATGGGCTGCGTGCTGCCCGCAGGCCAGGGCCAGGCACCGGCGCGCCAGGCGGCACGGAGCGCAGGTCTCCCTGACGCCACCGGGGCGACCACGGTCAACAAGGTCTGCGGCTCCGGCATGAAGGCGACCATGCTGGCGCACGACATCATCCGCGCCGGCTCGGCCGAGATCGTCGTCTCCGGCGGCATGGAGAGCATGAGCAACGCGCCGTATCTTCTGGCGAAGGCGCGCGGCGGCTATCGCGCCGGCCACGACCGCATCATCGACCACATGATGATGGACGGCCTGGAAGACGCCTACGAGACCGGCCGCTCCATGGGCGATTTCGGCGAGGCGACGGCCGAGGCCTATCAGTTCACCCGCAGGGACCAGGACGCTTATGCGATGGAGACGCTGAGTCGCGCGCGCAAGGCGGTCGAGGGTGGTGCCTTCAAGGCGGAGATCGCACCGATCACGCTGACCGAGAAGGCCGGACCGCGCGTGATTGCCAATGACGAGCACCCACTGAAGGTCGACCCGGCCAAGATTCCCGGATTGAAGCCGGCGTTCCGTGCCAACGGCACGATCACGCCCGCGGCCTCCTCCGCCAATGCCGATGGCGCCGCCGCACTGGTGCTGACGAAGCGCTCGCTCGCCGATCGTAACGGCCTGCCCGCACTCGCCGTGATCAAGGGGCATGCCACCCACAGCCAGGAGCCGCAATGGTTCACCACTGCGCCGATCCCGGCGATCCGCAAGCTACTCGACAAGGTCGGCTGGAGCGCAGGCGATGTCGATCTCTTTGAGATCAACGAAGCGTTTGCGGTGGTCGCGATGGCAGCGCAGCGCGATCTCGGCATCCCGCGCGACAAGCTCAACATCAATGGCGGCGCCTGTGCGCTCGGCCATCCGATCGGCGCCACCGGCGCACGACTGATCGTGACGCTGCTGCATGCGCTCGAGGCCAACAACCTCAAGCGCGGCGTTGCGGCACTCTGCATCGGCGGCGGCGAGGCCACTGCGATCGCGGTGGAACGTCTCGCGCACTAGCGGCCGCGACGTCCTGAATTGAGGGAAGTCTGTCATTTCAGACCTCCCGTTTCCGTGCCAGATTACAACTATGACGCGGGTCCTCCGAAACCCGCCAAGCTGGATTGAGGGGCGATGATTTCGAACTGGCTTTCGGCCGCACTCGGCCGTCACAACATCCACTATGGCTGGGTGATGGTCGGCGTGACCTTCTTCGCCGCGCTGATCAGCGCCGGCACGGTCGGCGCACCCGGCGTGTTCATCGTTCCGCTTCAGAAGGAGTTCGGCTGGAGCACTGCAGAGATCTCCTCCGCGCTCTCGATCCGCTTCATCCTGTTCGGGCTGATGGCGCCGTTCGCGGCCGCCCTGCTCAACCGCTACGGCCTGCGTAACGTCACGCTGACCGCCCAGCTCATCGTCGTCTCGGCGCTGGTGCTCTCGCTCGGCATGACGCAGGTCTGGCAGCTCGTGGCGTTGTGGGGCGTTGTCATCGGCATTGGCACCGGCATGACCGCGCTGGTGCTCGGCGCCACCATCGCGACGCGCTGGTTCGCCGCGCGGCGCGGCCTCGTCGTCGGCATCATGACCGCGAGTGTCGCCACCGGCCAGCTCGTGTTCCTGCCTCTGCTCGCAAGCCTCACCGAACGCTTCGGCTGGCGCCTTGCGCTCGGCTTCGTCTGCATCATGCTCGGCGTTTCCGCATTGGCGGTGCTGCTCGTGATGCGCGACCGCCCGAGCGATCTGGGCCTGCGCCCCTTCGGCGACGAAGGCACCGAGCCGCTGGCCGCGCCTCCGGTAAACCACGGCTCGATCACGGGTGTTGCGCTCGGCACGCTGCGCGACGCCTCGAAGTCGAGCGCGTTCTGGATCCTGTTTGCAACGTTCTTCGTCTGCGGCGCCTCGACCAACGGCCTCGTGCAAGTGCATCTGATTCCGATGTGCCTCGATTTCGGCATCCCGCAGGTGCAGGCGGCGAGCCTGCTGGCGGCGATGGGCATTTTCGATTTCTTCGGCACCATCATGTCGGGCTGGCTGTCGGACCGCTATGACAACCGCTTCCTGCTGTTCTGGTACTACGGCCTGCGCGGGCTCTCACTGATCTTCCTGCCGTTCAGCGATTTCTCGTTCTATGGCCTGTCGATCTTCGCGATGTTCTACGGCCTCGACTGGATCGCGACCGTGCCGCCGACGGTGCGGCTGACCGCGCAGAAATTCGGGCCCGAACGCGCCAATCTGGTGTTCGGCTGGATCTTTGCCGGCCATCAGCTCGGCGCCGGCACCGCCGCCTTCGGCGCGGGCCTGTCGCGGACGCTGCTGCAAAGCTACCTGCCCGCCTTCTTCGTGGCCGGCGCGCTCTGCGTGTTCGCCTCGCTGATCGTGCTGGCACTGTCGCGGCAGCCGAAGCCGCAAGCAAAACCCGCGATGGCCTAGTACTTGATCGTGGTGGTGACGCCGAATACAGCGGCGTCACCGATCCGCGACACGCCGGTCGGATCGTTCGGGTTGGGGATGCCGCCCGACGGTCTGAATACATATTGGAAGTAAGGCGCGATCAGCCAGCCCGGCCTGATGTGCGCCTCGTAGATGATTTCGAGCAAGGCCTCGCTGCTGCGCACCGGGCTCTGGATGCCGTTGAAAAACTGCGTATCGACGTCGAGGCTTCGTGCTGCGCCCGAAATCCGCATATAGGCCACCCCGACCCCGAACCGGTCGAGCGGACGGCCGGGCGTAAAGCCGACAAAGCCGACGCCGCCATCGAGATAGAGATCGATCAGATTGCGGTCGGGCGGGCTGTAGGCGACGCGGCCGAAGGCGGTGACGCCGGGGATCGAGGCCGACACGGTCTTTTCGGTTTCTGTCCCCGGCGGCCGCCACAGGGCCTGCTCGACGACCGCATAGATTCCGTAATTGCCGCGAAGCTTCGCCGGAATGTCGGATCCGGTCGGGTCTGCAAGCGAGAAGCCGTCCGCCGTGAAGCGCTGACTGTCGAAATCGCCGAAATGATACCAGCCTCCGGGTGTGACATTGCCGGCAAGCGTGCTTCCGCCGATGTCGACATGATAGTCGAAGTGGACCTGTCCGATCAGCCAGGGCGGATCGTTGACGCGAAACGCCAGACCATGATTGTCGCGCGTCTGCGGATCTCCGCCGCCGGGCGCGGCTGGATTGCCGTTGAACACAGCACCGAAGACGGTGACGTTGTCCGCGACCTGAGCCTTGACGCGAATACCGGGCACCGCAATCGGCGGCGCCGGGCCTCCGGCCGGGAGGTTTGACGCCTTGATCGCGGGCCAGCCAAAGGTGCCGTTGATGAAGAGGTCATCGGTCTGGCTGTCGAAGAACTCGACGTCGGCCGCCTGCTGGCCGGCCCTGATGTTCAGCCGGTCGTTGAAGAAGCTTTGCTCGAAATAGGCGTTGTAGAGCCGCTGGTCAGGCAGTGCCTCGATCTCGCTGATGGTAGCGAGATTATGGATGTAATTCCGGCTGAGCCCGCGGCCGTAGATGATGTAGCCATTGGCAAAGATGCGGCCGCCGGTCCAGCCGACGAGCTTGTCGAGATCGGCGTCGACCGAGAGATCGAGCCGGCCGAAATGGATGGCGCCGCGCGAGACCCCGCCCGAGACATTGCCGATGTTGTCGGCAATGTAGGTCGCGCCGAAATTGAGCCCCTTGTTTGCGAGACCGTCATGCCACTCGTTGAACCATTTTGGGAACAGCCAGTCGGCAGCGCTCTCATCCTTGGCGCCGGCGAACGCGCCGGTGCTCGCGAGCAACATCGCCGCGATCACGACCGAACGTCGCAACGCAAATGTCTGGGCAATCCCACTCACGGCTGACACCGGCTTGCATGCGCTACTTTTTGAAGATGCCGGTGCGCCGCATGAACAGGTAGGCAAGGCCGATCGAGCTCACCATCAGCGCCGCCGCCCAGAGGAAGCCCTCGTCCACGTCGGTGAGCGGCAGGCCCTTGGTGTTCATGCCGAAGATGCCGGTGATCAGCGTCGGCGGCAGCAGCAGCGTCGTCACGATCGAGAGCGTGTGGAGGTGCTTGTTGCTCTCCTCCTCGTTCTTGAAGCGCAGCTCCTCCTCGAGCAGGCGGCTGCGCTCCCGGAGCTCGACGATGTCGTGGTCGAGACCGTCGAGCCGCTGGGCGAGCTTGCCGGCCTGGATGCGCAAGCCGGGCGACAGATGATCGGTGTTCTTCTGGTCGAGCCGATGAAACAGCACGCGCAGGCCGGTGAGCTGGCGGTGCAGCCGCACGCAGGTCCGGCGCAACCTTCCGAGCGTGCGGCGCATCTCCGGCTTGGCGTCGTCGGCGAGAATGCGTTCCTCGATGCCGTCGATCTCCTGGCCGAGCTTGTCGGCCATCCTGTCGAGCGTGTCGGCGACCTCGTCGACGATCTTTTCCAGGAGATGCGCGACATTGTCGACGCGGTAGCCGCCCTCGAGCACACGCCGCGTCGCATCCGCCGAGCACAGCGCCTGATGGCGGCCCGAGACCAAGAGATGCTCGGTCATGGCGAAGCGCAGAAACGCGGTCTCTTCCGTAGCAGCATCGATGTCGCGGACGAGATCGGAGAACACGCCGTAGACGCAATGGTCGATGACGTGAAGCTGTTGGAACGTGTCGCTCGACAACAACAGGTCGCGCGCCAGGGGCGGCAGCTGTGATACCGCGATCCACGGCCGCACGCGACCATCTGTCAAATTGAAATGCAGCCAGAGCCGGCCATCATGGCTGAACTCGATCGGCTGATCGATCGGCAGCGCCTCGGCGCTGCCGTCACCATGCAAACGAAACGCCCACACCAGTCCAGGAATGACAGGCGCGACATCCGATGTCGCGCTGACAAGCTTTGCCGGCTCGGCCATGCTGACCCCAAATCATTGCAGCCCATGCCCGGGGGCCGTTACTGGCCTCCTCCGGGTCCTCCGGTGCAGTCAATTACGCCAGTGTTACAGTTTGATGATGGCGCGCCGCCCTACTCCGCCGCCAACCCCGTCGCAGCCTCAGTCTCCGCTTCCTTGATGTAATCGTGCACCACGCGGCCGAACGGCAGCGTCAGGTCGGCGATGTAGTGATGCGCGCCAATACAGCGGCGGACCGGAAAATCCGCGACCGGGGCGTTGACGTGCGGCACCAAATGCAGCCGGCCGGGACCCATCCAGGAGCCCTTCGGCACGATGTCGATCAGGTTGATGGCGACGAGCTGACAGACCTCGAGATTTCCGTCGACGCCCGGGATCATCTTCAGATTGATCTGCGTCTTCGACAGCGTGGCGCGGGTAAGATCGCCGTTGCCGGCCATGCTCTCGTGCTTGTAGCCCATCGTGCCCATGGCGACGAGCTGGCCGGCATATTCAAGCGTGCCCGTCAGCGTGTCCTTGACGATCTCGAGTTTTGGATGGGCGTACTTCTTGGGAAAGCCCCAGATCTCGCGGCCGGCCGCGATCGGCGGATCATCGTCGAGATACATCTGCGAGACGAAGTTGACCTCCTCGCCGTGCAGCCGCGCTGGAATCACGAGGCCGGACTCGGTGTAGCTGCCGAAGCCGGAGGAGTCCGGCATCTTGATCCATTCGTAGTGCACGATCGGCTGGTCGATCGGCTCCAGCGGCTCAGGCAGGCCGGCACGGATCAGGTCCGGATCGGTCTCGTAGGTGATGACGAGGAATTCGCGGTTGACGAAGCGGTACGGCCCGGCCGGATAGCTCGGCCCGGCGGCCGGCATGGACGGAAGCCTCAGCAAATCTTCCCTGCGCATCGCTGTCTCCTCTGGTGATGCTGTGATGTCCGGCAAGTTCCGACTTTACGCAAATTGCTAGCCGCCGTCATTGACTGCGATGTGACCGATTTCCGTCAGCCGCACGACCTCCTGCCATTCCCGCCCCAACTGACCTGCATGCAAAAGATGCATCGGCCGGCTTTGTCATCACGCCGTCACCACCGGCCGCAATCGTCCAATGAAGGCAGGAGGCATCATCATGGACGCCCGGACGTCGCAGGCGACACAGACGTCGCAACAGACACATCAGACCCGCCAGCCGCCCGCACGGGGCTGGCGGCCGGAGCGCTGCGACCGCGTCGCGCTGGTCCTGCAAGGCGGCGGCGCGCTCGGCGCCTACCAGGCCGGCGTCTACCAGGCGCTGCACGAGGCCGGCATCGAGCCCGACTGGGTCACCGGGGTCTCGATCGGCGCGATCAACTCGGCGATCATCGCCGGCAA
Organism: Bradyrhizobium sp. S3.3.6; assembly: GCF_040546905.1. Classification (NCBI taxonomy): domain Bacteria; kingdom Pseudomonadati; phylum Pseudomonadota; class Alphaproteobacteria; order Hyphomicrobiales; family Nitrobacteraceae; genus Bradyrhizobium; species Bradyrhizobium sp. S3.3.6. Next base: position 106,868 of record NZ_JBEPOT010000010.1, read on the forward strand.
CAGGCCGGAGAAGCGGCTCGATGCGCTGCGCGTGTTCTGGGAGCGCATCACCAATCGCAAGATCTGGCACTACACACCCGACGGCGACATTTTCCGCCAGTGGCGCAACCTCTACAGCTCCTGGATGACGTCCGCGATGGGCCAGCCGGGCTTCTTCACCCCGCACCAGGTCAATCCCTGGTTCAGCGCCGTCGGCGCCAGAACAGCGACGAGCTACTACGACACGGCGGCACTCAAGGCGACCTTGCTGGAGCTGGTCGACTTCGACCTCATCAACGAGAAGAAGATCCGCTTCGCGGTCGGCGCGGTCAACGTGCTCTCGGGCAACTTCATCTATTTCGACAACGCCCATGACGAGATCGAGCCGGAGCACATCATGGCGTCCGGCGCGCTGCCTCCGGCGCTGCCGATGGTGCGGATCGGCACCGATCATTTCTGGGACGGCGGCATCGTCTCCAACACGCCGCTGCAGCATCTGCTCGACCAGGAGGACGCGCTCAATTCGCTGGTGTTCCAGGTCGACCTGTTCAGCGCGCGCGGCGTGCTGCCGCGCTCGATCCAGGATGTGATGGCCCGCCACAAGGACATCATGTATTCCTCGCGCACCCGCCACAATACCGACGTCTACCGCCGCACGCATAATCTCAAGGTGCTGCTCTACAAGGCGCTCGCGAAGATTCCGGACGAGCAATTGTCCGACGAGGATCGCAGCCTCAAGACGAGCCTGCGCAACATGCCGGAGATCGCGATCCTGCATTTGATCTATCAGCAGAAGGCCTATGAGGGCGACGCCAAGGACCACGAATTCTCTGGCACCTCGATGCGCGAGCACTGGACGAGCGGCTACGAGGACACCAAGCGCACCCTGAAGCGCCGCGACTGGATCAAGATGCCCGACGAAGGCATGGGCCTCGTCGTGCACGACGTGCACCGGGAGACGGAGAGCGCGTCGTAGTCCTATTCTCCTCGTCATTGCGAGCCTGATCGAGCGTGGAACGAGAGCTGCCTCCCATCGTCATTGCGAGCGCAGCGAAGCAATCCAGCGTCTTTCCTCGGAGACAGTCTGGATTGCTTCGTTGCGCTCGCAATGACGGAGTATGACGCATCGTTGCGCTCACCCAATTCGCATTTTCGCTTGCAGACACACCTTCGCATCCTCGCGGCTCATTTCGCCCGAGCTTTGCTCTCATCTGCGCGCCCTTCTGATGGAAAGGGCGCAGGGAAGGCCGGGCGCCGGCTGGCACCCGCGTCCCGTGTGCGGAAAAACGCGCACGGGGTGGACAACAGGTGACGCCGGAACGCCCGGCCTTCCCTGCGCGAATGGCTTTACGGCTTATGTCGCGCTCTCCCCGGGGAGCGATGCACTATTGCCCCCGTCACCTTGCGGATGACTGATCTGCGAGCCCGGTTGGACAGCGCACTTCACCACAAGACTTGACGCACAGGCTCCGGGCGCCAGGACCACACGATTTTGCCGTCCGCGCACATCTCCGCCCCTCGCCCCGATGGCTGGCGTGCGCTCGCCATCCGGGCCGGACGAAGACGCTGTCAGCGCCGTGTCGTGCCGCGCTCATGCTGCTCACGGAACACCCCTGAAGGAGCCTCGCCCTGCAGCCTGGAATGCGCGCCGACGCAGTCGCGGCCACCGCCTCCCTGCCCGCGTCTCGTGACGATCGCGAAACGCCCCTTGTGGCGGGCGGGATGGACGCAATATGCGCTATAACCGAATTTCGGTAAACAAGAATGTTTTTGCACGGAGGGATTGACAGGGTGTTTTGCCCGACGGGCGCGGGCATGTGACAACCCGCCTTGCTGAAATCGTTCAAGTGTTGCCGATAGACTTCGCGGCCCAAACGTGGACAATGCGGTCCAAGCGCTTCGCGCGCGCAGTGCACACCAAGATGCGCCAGGGGAAACAAAATGCCGACTGCCTTCCCGTCGCCCGTACCCGCCATTCCGACCGCGCCTTTGACCGCCCAGCTACGCGACGCGTTGCGCGCGATCGTGGGCGCGAAGGGCATTATCGAAGACGAGCACGGCAAGCAGCCGTTCGTCACGGACTGGCGGGGGCTGCTGGCTGGTGGCGCCGGGGCCGTCATACGTCCTGGCAGCACCGAGGAAGTCTCGAAAGTGGTCCGGCTTTGCCATGAGCACGGCGTCGCGATCGTGCCGCAGGGTGGCAACACCGGGCTGATGGGCGCCGCCACGCCCTGGCCTGCACACACCGGCATCGTGCTGTCGCTCGGCCGCATGAACCGCGTGCTGGACGTCGATCCCGTCGGCTATGCGATGACGGTCGAGGCCGGCTGCGTTTTGCAGACGCTTCAGGAGACCGCGGCCGAGCACGACAGGTTCCTGCCGTTGAGCCTTGGCGCCCAGGGCTCCTGCATGATCGGCGGCAATCTCTCGACCAACGCCGGCGGCGTGCAGGTGCTGCGCTATGGCAACGCGCGCAACCTCGCGCTCGGGCTCGAGGTCGTCCTGCCGAACGGCGAGGTCTGGAACGGATTGCGTGCGCTGAAGAAGGACAACACCGGCTACGACCTCAAGCACCTCTTCATGGGCGCCGAGGGAACGCTCGGCATCATCACCAAGGCCGTCCTCAAGCTATGGCCGGCGCCGAAGGACGTCTGCACGGCGTGGCTGGCTGTCCGCGATCCGCGCGCGGCGCTGGAGATCCTGTCCGACGCGCATGCGGCCTCCGAGGACAATGTCGGGTCCTGCGAGCTGCTGAGCCGTGCGGCCGTCGACCTCGTGATGCGCCACATCCCCGGCGTCCAGGATCCACTCAAGGCGGATACGCCGTGGTACCTGCTGCTTGAATGGTCGTCCTCGCGCCCGCGGCAGGACGGGGCCGATGGCATGTCCGAGAAGCTGGAGCAGTTTCTCGCCGACCAGCTCGAGGCCGGTCGCGTGCTCGACGCGGCGATCGCGCAGACCGTCGGTCAATCGCGCAACATGTGGCGCATCCGGGAGGCCATGGCCGAGGCCTCACGCGCCGAGGGTCCGGGGCTCAGCTACGACGTGTCGGTGGCGATCTCCAAAATTCCGGAGTTCATCGACAAGGGGCTCAAGGCCGCGCTCGATATTCTCCCGTCCATTCGCCCCTATCCGCTGGGCCACATCGGTGACGGCAATCTGCATTTTTCGTTCATGGGGCCGAAGGGTATGGATCAGCAGGCCCTGAACCAATACACCGCCGCGATCACGCGCGCCGTGAACGATCTCATCACCTCCATGGGCGGCTCGATCTCGGCCGAGCACGGCATCGGCATCGAAAAGCTCGACGAGCTCAGCCACTACCGCTCCAAGACCGAGCTCGACATCATGCGCACCATCAAGCGCGCGCTCGACCCGCAGAACATCATGAATCCGGGGAAGGTGCTGCGGCTGTGATGAAGGCCGGGCACCCTCCCTGTCATTTCAGCCGCGCGGGTTGACGACGGTGTAGCCCCGTAGCGAACGCGCGTGCATGCGCGTGGCATGGCCGCCCGAATTGGCGTCATAGGCCATCCACATGTCGCCTCCCAGCGGCTGCTCCAGGACGAAGACGTGGCCGTGTCGCGCCGCAACCATTCCCGGCGCCGGCGATGTCCGCGGAAAGCGCAGCCAATTGGCCGCGAGATTCAATTCCGGCACGATATGACCAAACACGCGCAGGGCCGCGCCGCAGCCGCAGAAGGACGACGGGCAACCGGCCGGCCTGCCGCCGACGATTTGCGCGCCGGAGACATTCGCCGCCGCGGCGGCGCCACCGGCGTCAGTCACTGTCAGTCGCATCGAACGGTACGCCTGCAGTGAGCTCCTGGACACTCGCTCGCGGCGCGTTTGCGAATACGAGAAGTCGCAGGGCATGGTCACATTGCATTCGGAAGCTTGTTGAAGGTGGTACGGTCGCGCTTCCGAGGCGATGGAGCTAACGGCAAAGAAGAAACACGCAGAAAGAACTTGCTTGAACATTTCAGGACTCCGAAATTGAAGACCTGCCCCGGGCAATGAGAAACCAATATCAGTTTGGCTGAAATGGGCCTAAAGAACGGCCGAAACCGGCTGTATTTGTACGCCGCGCTCTTCAATTTTCATAAGCTACACGTTGCGATCGACATGATTAACTCGCAGAGTACGAACGCCTGCCTTTGGCGCTTCCAACGCTTTGCGACATGCGGCCAGGCTCGCTTTGCGCCAGACGCAGAAGATCGCAACGGTGTCAGAGAACCGCGCCCTGGATCAAACCAACGCACCCATTCATCCGCCTTTGTTATTCGATACGCAGGCGCTATCGTGCGCAGGCGGCGCAGCCGCGGCATTCATCCAATAATTCCAGTTATGGGAGAATCGCATGAAATTCATAACCACCTGGAGTGTACCCCAAGGCACCTTCAATGCAGCCGTCGCCCGATTTCTAGAAACTGGCGGCGCACCACCCGAAGGCGTCAAGATGTTGGGGCGCTGGCATGGCATGAACGGACAGGGATTTGCGATCTCTGAATCGAGTGATCCCAAAGCCATGTATCGTTGGCTCGCGCAATGGTCCGACCTGCTCCCGTTGACCGTCACACCCTGCCTCGAAGACGGAGACGCGGGCGAAGTGATGGCGTCGCTACCCAAGCGTTGATCGTCACCACTCACATCACTGCCGCCGCCAACGCCGGCGGCAGTGGCGTGCCCGCCAGTGGTGACATCGTCGCTAAAACGGAATGGCTTTAGGCCGAATCAACCGGCGGGCTCGTTCACCTCTCCTGCTTACGGGAGAGGTCGGCGCGTCCGGGCGATGCGAAGCATCGTCCTGCGCGCCGGGTGAGGGTTCTTTCCTCTTGGGGACTGTCCCGTTGTGGAGACACCCTCTCCCCAACCCTCCCCCGCAAGCGAGGGAGGGAGCGCATCTCACTCGTTGCCACATCGAGCCTGATCATCATGCTCTAGCGCTCAGGTGAGCGCGGAAGCTCCCATTGCTCGAGGCGATCGATTGACGCCTGGCGTTCGTGCTGGCCCAGCCAAACCGTGAGGAGAACCAGCGCGCCGGCGAGAGCGCCGATGCCGAAATACAGGTTCCTCATGCGGGTTGAATGCGGAGCGCCGAAAATCGTTCCTGAGGCCCGACGAAACCTACGGCCGGATCGTCATGTTCTCCGGCGGTCCTGCTTTTCGCAGCGGCTCGGCGAGCCGTGCGAACTCGCACAGCAGCGAGCGCGTCTTGCGCGGGTCGATGATCTCCTCGACCCAGAATTTTTCGGCCGAGCGAAACGGCGAGCGCAGCTTGTTCAGCCGCTCCTGGATCTCGTTGAGCTTGGCGGCCTTGTCCTCGGCCGCGTCGATGTCGGCGCGGTAGGCGGCTTCGATGCCGCCCTCGAGCGGCAGCGAGCCCCAATAGGCCGACGGCCAGGCGTAGCGGATCGAGAAGCGGTCGGCCGGCTGATGCACCACGCCGGCGACGCCGAAGGCGTTGCGCAGGATCACGGTGCACCAGGGCACGGTGGTCTGGTTGACCGCGGCCATGGCGCGGACGCCGTGGCGGATCGTCGCCGCCTTCTCGGCGTCGAGACCGATCATGAAGCCAGGGCAATCCATGAGATAGACGATCGGCAGATGGAAGGTCTCGGCGAAGTCGACCCAGCGCACCACCTTCTGGCAGGCATCCGCCGTCCAGGAGCCGCCATAGTGGAAGCTGTCGCTGGCGAGCAACATCACCGCCCTGCCCTCGAGCCGCGCCAGACCAACAATGATCGGCTTGCCGAAATTACTGGCGACCTCGAAGAACGAGCCCTTGTCGACCACCTGCTCGATGATCGGCCGCATCTTGTAGACCTGCTTGCGGTTGCGCGGCACCGCATTCATCAGCGCCTCTTCGCTGCGCTCCGGATTGTCGATGCAGGGCAAGGTCGGCGGCAGCTCGTAGACCGATGACGGCAGATAGGACAGGAAGCGCCGCGCGCAGGCAAAAGCTTCCTCCTCGGTGTCGACGGCATGATCGACCGCACCGGCGCGGGTCTGGATCTCGGCGCCGCCGAGCTCCTCCTTCGAGAGGTTCTGCCCCAGCGCCTTCACCACCGGCGGACCCGCGACGAACATCGCGGACTTCCGCGTCATGATGGAATAGTGGCTTGCGGCCAGACGCGCGGCGCCTAAGCCCGCAACCGAGCCGAGGCCGAGCGCGACCACCGGCACGCGCGACAGATTCTCGGTCGTGAAGCGATACCAGCGCGTGCCGCCGATGCCACCCGGCAGGTTGGCCGCGCCCTTGGTCTCGATGGTCTTGACCGAGCCGCCGCCGCCGGAGCCCTCGATGATGCGGATGATGGGCAGACGGAAGTCGTGCGCCATCTCCTCCGCCATCAAGGGCTTTGCCGAGATCGACGCATCCGCCGAGCCGCCGCGAACCGTGAAATCGTCGCCGACGACGACCAATGTGCGGCCGTCGACGCGCGCGCGGCCGAACACGCAGTTCGCCGGCGTCACGGTTTTCAGCTCGCCCTTGGGATCGTACTCACCGATGCCGGAAACGGCACCGATCTCGTGGAAGCTGCCCTTGTCGACCAGTCTGTCGATGCGTTCCCGAACAGTCAGCCGGCCCTGGTCATGCTGTCGCTTGACCTTGTCAACGCCGCCCATCTCCCGCGCGAAGGCTTCGCGCCGGGCGAGCTCGTCGAGTTCCGGCTTCCAGTTCATTCACTCCCTCCGAATTGATCGGCTTGTTATTGTTGTGCACGGCCATTGCGACCGGTTTGCGCGGGATGCGCGCGTTGAAGACGTCGCCTTCCGCGCCCTCCATCAGGCTGCCGAGCGAACGGCCGAGCGCGACCATCGGCGGCGCGACTTCGGCATGCAGACGCTGCTCGTCGTACATCGCCGAGAGAAGGCCGATGGTGACGACAACGAAGGTCTGATACTGCGGCGACCAGATCGGTACCGCGAGCCCGTTGATATGCGGGCTCCACAGGCCGCAGGCCGTGACGTAGCCGCGCTCGTGCAGGGACTGCCGGTTGGCCTCGATGCGAGGCCGCAGGATTTTTGCAGCCTCAGGCGCTTCGCGCTCCATCTCGGCGATGTAGGCATCGCCGACTTCCGGCGACAAGGCCGCGGTGTAAGCCGCGCCCGCCGCGGTCGAGGCCATCGAGATGCGGCTGCCGGTGCCCTCGTGCAGACCGAGCGCAGAGGCCGAGCGCGCGAACTGGAGATAGACGAGATGGAAGCGATCGGGCACGACGAAGCCGACAGTGCCCGGCAATTGCTCGGCGACTTCCTGCAGCCGCTGGCGGATCATGCTGCGCAGCTGCGCGCCCTTCATCATCGAGGCGCTCATCGCCACCGCGCTCGGACCGATACGATACTTCTGGTCACGCGGCAGATAGACCAGCTGCCCCATGCGCGTCAGCGTGTGCGTGAGCCGCGACACGGTCGAGCGCGGCAAGCCGCAGCGATTCGAAATCTCCAGATTGCCGAGCCTGCTATCGTGGCCCTCGAAGCATCGCAACACGTCGAACGCGCGCGACACCACCTGGATGACATCACCTTCACCGGCATCGCCAGCGAGTGCACCTTGCCTGCTCAACCGCTCCGAACGTCGTCCCATGATCCCTACCGATTGTTCCGCTGTGCGGAATTAAATTCCGCTTGCAGACGACGCTACCTCAGGCATTTTGCCACCACAACAAAAAGGCGATGGCATGCCAGAAATTAAGATCATCACGGAGGTCGCCGGCCGCATCTGCGCAACTCCCGTGCAAGTTGGAGGAACCGTCGCCGATGGCGATGACGTTGTGGTCGTCGAAGCCATGAAGATGGAGATACCGGTATCCACGCCCGCTTCAGGCACGCTCACATCACTGCTCGTGAAGATCGATGACCTCGTCGCCGAAGGCCAGACGATCGCGATCGTCGCGAGCTGAGCACGCGCTGCCAGCGGCTTCTCATCCGCGACAATCTGAAACAGATCATATCGCGATGCTGCGCGGCGTCTTGCGTTCGGACGTCACGGCGGACCGAGGTGCCGGACGGGTTGCGCGTGCCCTGATTGCGTTGCACAAGGGAGCCGATGATAGCGCAACCGCCCGCCTCCGCCTGGACCCGCTCGAAGCCGCCGCTGCTGCGGTTTCTCGACACGTGCCTCAATGAATTCTCCGCCGAGACCTCGGGCCATGTCGCGGACTACATTCCCGAGCTGAGCAAGGCCGACCCTGCCTATTTTGGCATCAGCCTCGCGACGCTCGACGGCCATGTCTATGAAGTGGGCGACAGCCGGGTGCCCTTCACCATCCAGTCGATGTCGAAGCCGTTCGTGTTCGCGCTGGCGCTGGACTTGCTCGGCGCAGGCAAGGTCGAGAGCGCGATCGGCGTCGAGCCCTCGGGCGATCCCTTCAACTCGATCCGGCTCAATGCGGAGAACCATCCGTTCAATCCGATGGTCAATGCCGGCGCGATCGCCTGCACCGGGCTGATCTACGACAGCAAGGGCGCTGAGGCTTTCGAGCAGATCCGGCTCGCTCTCAGCCGCTTTGCCGGACGCGACCTCGCCGTCGACGAAGCTGTGTACACGTCGGAGAGCCAGACCGGCGACCGCAATCGCGCCATCGGCTATCTCCTCAAGACCAATGCGGTGATCTCGGACAACGTCGCCGGCGTGCTCGACGTCTATTTCCGGCAATGCGCAGTGCTTGTCACCGCGCGTGACATCGCGGTGATGGCGGCAACGCTCGCCAATCGCGGCGTCAATCCGGTCACCGGCGAGCAGGTGCTGACGCCTTACGCGATCTCGCGCTCGCTGTCGGTGATGACGTCATCGGGCATGTACGACTATGCCGGCGAGTGGATCTACCGGATCGGGATTCCCGCCAAGAGCGGCGTCGGCGGCGGCATTCTGGCGGCGCTCCCCGCCCGCCTCGGGCTCGGCAGCTATTCGCCGAAGCTCGACAAGCACGGCAACAGCGTGCGCGGCATCAAGGTCTGCGAGGCGCTGTCCTCGCATTACGATCTGCACATGCTCAACCGTAGCGACGACGCCCGCAACGCGGTGATCGCCGACTACGACATCGGCAAGAGCCCGTCACGCCGCGTTCGCCGCCAGCAGGAGCGCGACATCCTGGCCGCGCACGAGCAGGAGGTGCGGGTCATCGAGCTGGTGGGCACGCTGTCGCTGTCGGCGGTCGACTACGTCTCGCGCCGGCTGGCGGAGCGGCCGCGGCCGCAATTCGTGATCTTCGACCTACACCGTGTGACCGCCACCACGCGGGCCGGCGCGCGGCTGATCGCGGAGGCCTTCGAGGATCTCGCCGCGCTCAACGTCACGGTGGTGATATCCGGCATCAGGCGCGCGTCGAAGGAGTGGAATACGCTGCGGGAATGGACTGCGGAGCTGAAGAACGTCCGCGACTTCTATCTGCTCGATACCGCGATCGAATGGGCGGAAGACCAGATCGTCTACCGCTATGGCGGCTCGATCGATTTTCACGAGACCACCGAGCTGTCCGAACAGCCGCTGCTCGACGGCCTGAGTGCGGAAGAGCTGACGGACCTCGCCTCGATCTGCACGATCCGGACCTATCAGTCCGGCGCAAAGATCCTCACGACAGGCGATCCTGCGGACGCTCTGTTCTTCCTGCGCAGCGGCGCGGTGCATGTCACCCTGCCCGACGGCGTCAGGCTCGCGACGCTGACCGCGGGCATGGCCTTTGGCGAGATGGCGCTGATCGAGACCGCCCGCTCAGCCGATGTGTTCGCGGACATGGCCGCGACCGCCTTCGAAGTGCCGCTGAAGGATTTCGAGCGTTTTCGCAGGCAGCACCCGCGCGCCTCCGAGCGCATCATGCGCAATCTGGCGCAGCTCCTGGCCGATCGCCTGATCGTCGCCAACACCAAGGTCGACATCCTGACGTCGACGTGAGCTGAGCCTACCGGCTCGCCGCCTCGCTGAGCCGCCGCTTGATCTTGGCTGCGCTGGCCTTGAGCAATTCGGATGGCTGCTGGCCGGTCGCAGCGCACAGGCAGGCCCAGTAGTAGATGACATCGCCGAGCTCGTCGACGAGACCCGCCTTGTCGAGCCAGTCGTCGCGCAGCAGCTTCTTGATGTGGTCGGCCACCTCGCCCGCTTCACCGGCGAGGCCGAGCCCGAGATAGGACAGCCGCTCGTTCGAGGGATGCTCATCGACCTTGGCAATGGTTGCGGCCCAAGCCGCATATTCATCGATAGTCATGATCATCCCTCGCAAGCCAAGCCTTGGTTCAGCCCACCACTTCGGTGACGGGCTGGAGATCGATCTCGAATGTCTCCAGGAACTTTGACGTCATGATGTAGAAGCCGACCGAGAGCTGCAGCTCGACGAGCGCTGCCGGCGTCAGTTTTGCCGCAATCGCCTTGAAGGTCGCATCCGTCGGCTTCTTCAGCTTCACGATCTCGTCGGTGAAGGCGAGCGCGGCGCGCTGCGTCTCGTCGAAACAGTCAGCGACCTGCCAGTTGTCCAGTGCCTCGTTCTGCGCGTCGGTGACGCCGACGTTCTTGCCGATGCGCTTGTGCGCGATGATTTCGTACGGCGCCTCGCACAAAATGCCGGTGCGCGTAATCGCGAGCTCGCGCACGATCGGATCGAGCTCGCCCTTGTGGCGGATGGCGCCGCCGAGGCGGCAGTACTGCTCAAAATAGCTCGGCGAATGCGACATCATGCGGAAGATGTTGGCATTACGGTTCTTGTCGAGGATTTCGCGGGTGCGGTCGGATGCCTTGGACGGATCGCTGTAGTCGATGCGGGCCATGGTGGAATTTTTTCCTTGAGCCTTTGATGCTTATTGTCGTTGTCGGGGCAAGTTCCCGAAAAATTGTATTCGCGCAGCGACGCAGGAGCAACAACATCGAGTCAAAATGCCGCCGCATTGCTGATCGACCTTGGTACAGTCGATATTCGCCACGTGGGGACTTGATCGCGGCGAATACGCGAAGTGGGGTGTTCCGAGTAAAATAAACTGGCCGTCCTTGCGCTCACCACGCAACGACGAGTCACGCCCAAGTCTAGGGAGAAATTGGCATGAAGGAAGCCACCAAGGGGGCGGCCTCGGGTGCGCTCGCGCATATGCTGGCGGTGACGGCGATGCTGGTCATCGCCAGCATCTTGTTCTACGGGCGTTGAGCTAGCGTGTGAGAGTTTTCGTCATTCCGGGGTGGCCTTCGCACAAGCCAGGCCCAGAATACCCGTTCCAGGCTCGGTCCCAAGTTGTTTTTCTTGGGACCGCCCCCGAATGACGGAATCCCACTACGTCTTCTTCAAAGAACGGGACCAGCTTTCGCGCGCGCAAGGGCGGCCGCGGTATGGCCGCATGCACGATGCGTCCGCTATTTCTTGCGGGAGTCGCGGATCTTGATGAGACGGTCGAGCTCGTCGTTCTGCTGGCTGATGCGGTCGGCGATCCGCGACTCGTTCTGCTCGCCCGAGGCGGCCGCGGCCTGCTCGATCAGCTGGCGGATATTGTCCTCGAGGATCGCGATGCGCTCGTTGAGGGCGTCGAGAGGAAGCGAATCTTCGTAGCTATTGCTCATAATACATCCCCTGCAAATCAATCAGGAGCGGTAGGTAGGGTGGGCAAAAGCGCAGCGTGCCCACCATGATCTAGCGCGAGAAAAAGGCGGGCACGGCGCGCACGCGCCATTGCCCACCCGACGAGACCTACTTCAGCGGCTCCAGGACGGAGACGTAGTTGGCGACGGCGGCGCCGCCCATGTTGAAGATGCCACCGAGCTTTGCGTTCTTGAGCTGCATGCCCTCGGGCGCTTGCCCTGCGAGCTGCATCGCGGTCATCACATGCATAGAGACGCCGGTGGCGCCGATCGGATGGCCCTTGGCCTTCAACCCGCCGGACGGATTGACCGGCAGCTTGCCGTCCTTGAGCGTCCAGCCTTCCTTGATGGCGCGGGCGCCCTGCCCCTTCGGCGTCAGGCCCATCGCTTCGTACTCGATCAGCTCGGCGACGGTGAAGCAGTCATGGGTCTCGACGAAGGAGAGATCGGTGAGCGCAACGCCCGCCTGCTCCAGCGCGCGCTGCCAGGCGATGGTGCAGCCCTCGAACTGAAGGATGTCGCGCTTGGACATCGGCAGGAAGTCCTGCGCGTGCGCGGTGGCTCGGAAGCCGATCGACTTGCCCATGCCCTTGGCGGTCTCGGCATCGGCCAGCACCAGCGCGGCCGCGCCGTCGGAGACCAGCGAGCAGTCGGTGCGCTTCAACGGGCCCGCGACATACGGATTCTTCTCGCTCTCGGCGCGGCAGAACTCGAAGCCAAAATCCTTGCGCATCTGGGCGAAGGGATTGGCAACGCCGTTCTTGTGGTTCTTGGCCGCGATCAGCGCCAGCGCATCCGACTGGTCGCCGTATTTCTGGAAATAGGAGCTGGCGATCTTGCCGAACACGCCGGCGAAACCGCCGACGGTATCGCCGTCCTCAGGCAGGTACGACGCCTTGAGCAGGTTCTTGCCGATCTCCGGACCCGGGGTGCGGGTCATCTGCTCGACGCCGACGACCAGCACGATCTTGGCGGCCCCTGCGGCGATCGCGCGCAGGCCCTGGTGCACGGCCGCGGAGCCGGTGGCGCAGGCGTTCTCGACGCGGGTCGCCGGCTTGAAGCGCAGCTTCGGGTCGGCCTGGAGCACCAGCGAGGCGGTAAAATCCTGCGCCGAGAAGCCGGCGTTGAAATGGCCGAGCACGATCTCGTCGACATCGGCGGCCGAAATGCCGGCATCGGCCATCGCCTCGTTGGCGACGCGGGTGACGAGGCTTTCGACGGTTTCGGTGTCGAACTTGCCGAACGGCGTATGCGCCCACCCGACGATGCTGGCGGTCATGGTCTTTTCTCCCTGGCGGTCTCTTGCTGAGCTAAGTCTTAGCCCAGGGACGGCAAGACTTCACGCAGGTTTAAGGGCCTGGAGGGTGCGCTGGCAGATGGCAGTTATGCCGGCCCAGTTCCCGGCCCTGATCTCCGCCGTCGGGCACAGCCAGGAACCGCCGACCGCAACCACATTGGGTTCGGCGAGCCAGCTCGCCGCATTGGCCTCGCCGACCCCGCCGGTCGGGCAGAACCGCACATTCGGGAATGGTCCGCCGAGCGCGCGGAGGCCCTTGATGCCGCCGGCCTGCTCGGCCGGGAAGAATTTTGCGACGTCGAAGCCGTAGGACAACGCCATCATCAGTTCGGACGCCGTGGCAATGCCCGGCGCAAACGGCAAGGAGCTATCGGTGGCGGCCTTCAGCAGATCGGGTGTCAGGCCCGGGCTGATGCCGAACGCGACGCCGAGCTTCTCGACACGGGTGAAGTCGGCCGGATTGAGAATCGTGCCGATGCCGACGACCGCCTCGGGCACTTCGGCCATCATCGCCCTTGCTGCCTCGATCGCGACGGGGGTGCGCAGGGTCACCTCTAGCGTGCGGACGCCACCGGCCACCAGCGCACGCGCCAGCGGCACGGCATCCTGGATACGCTCGATGGTGAGGACGGGAATGACGGTCGCGGTCTTGAACAGCGCGACGAGGTGGTTCTGTTGGGCAGCGGTGGTCATCTTGGCTTTCGTTTTACTTGGTCGCTTGACGCGTGGTCGCGGGCCGGTGCCGCTTCTTCGGCGGCATGGCATAGCCCGGAATGATGGCACCAGGATAGCAGATCACGAGGCTGGCGAGGCGATGCCCGGCCTGGGCGGCCTCGACAGGTTCGGAACCGGCGAGGCGAGCCGCGATATAGGCCGCAGCAAAGCTGTCGCCGGCCGCTGTGGTGTCGACCACGGGCTTGGTCATTGGTTCGGCGCGGACCTCGCTGGTCCCGCCGGGAAAGCGCAGCAGGCTGACAGGCTCGGCGAGCCGGAACACCAGCTCGGGCGTGGGGATGCGCGCCATCAATTGCTCGGGGCTCTCGCCGGGATAGAGCGCGAGCAGATCCTCGGTCGAGGTCAGCACGATATCGGCGGCTGCAAACGCCGCGGCGAACACCTCGCGCGCGACGTCGCGGTCCGGCCAGCCGCGCGCGCGAAAATTGGTGTCGAACACCAAACGGGTGCCGAGCAGCCGGGCGCGCTTGATCGCCGCGAACAGGCGATCGCGTCCGGCCGCCTCGTAGATCGAGAGCGTGATCGCGGAGAGATAGACGATGTCATAGCTCATCAGCGAGTTCAGGAGCTCGTCGGTCTCCGGCAGGCTCATCAGCTGGCGCGCCGCTGCACTGTCGCGCCAGTGGAAGAACTGACGCTCGCCATTGGCATCGAGCTGGATCATGTAGAGGCCCGGCAGCTTGCCCGGCAGCCGCACCACGCGGCGCGTGCCGACGCCCTCGGCATTCCAGGCCGCGATCATCTCCTCGCTCATGCCATCGTCGCCGAGCGCGGTGAGATAGTCGACCTTGACCTCGAGCCGCGCCAGATACACCGCCGTGTTGAGGGTGTCGCCGCCGAAGCCGCGCGAGAACAGGCCACCGCCCTGCCCGGCTTGCCCACCTTGGGCCTGCCGGAGCTCGACCATGCATTCACCGATGCAAGCAACGCTCGCCATCGTCATATCCAGGCTGTTCATCTCCAACGATCAGGCAACGAAATTGCCGCCGAGCTCGTCGTCGATGTGAATGCGGATGATATCGTCGAAGCTCTTCTCTTCGGTGGTGAAGCCGAGCTCGCGCGCCCGATTCGCCTCGAAATTGCGCGGCCAGCCGCCGACAATGCCTGCGATGAACGGATCGAGCTCATGCTTGATGCGCGCCGCGACCTTGTCGCCGGCAACCCGCCTGAGCGCGGCGATCTGCTCACCGACCGTGGCCGAGAAGCCCGGCATGGTCAGGTTGCGCCGCGGACCGACCTTGGCGAGGTCCATGGTGCCGGCGTGAAGCAGGAAGCCGACCGCCGAGCGCGGCGTGGCGTGCCAGTGGCGGACGTCCTCGGACACCGGGAGGACCGCTTCCTTGCCGGCGAGCGGCTCGCGCAGAATGTTGGAGAAGAAGCCCGAAGCCGCTTTGTTGGGTAGGCCGGGACGGATGCAGATGGTCGGCAGGCGAATGCCGATGCCGTCGAGGAAGCCACGGCGCGAATAATCCGCAAGCAGCAGCTCGCCGATCGCTTTCTGGGTGCCGTAGCTGAGCAGCGGCGTGTGGAAGAACTCGTCGCCGATCGCATCCGGAAACGGCGCACCGAACACCGCGATCGAGGACGTGAACACCACACGCGGCTTGTAGCCGCCACCGACGAGGCGGACGGCATCCAGCAGCATCCGCGTGCCGTCGAGATTGATGCGGTAGCCCTTGTCGAAATCGAGCTCGGCCTCGCCAGAGACGATCGCAGCGAGATGGAAGATCACGTCGGGGCGGCCGGCGATCAGCTTTTCGGCAGCACCCGGGACGGCGAAGTCGCCCGAGACGGTCTCGACGGAGAAACCGGCCTTCTCCGGCTTCTTGGGCTCGACCACGTCGTGCATGGTCAGCTTGGTGATGTCGCTCTTGCCGAGCCGGCCGTCGCGCAACAGCCGTTCACACAATTTGCGGCCGACCATGCCGGCAGCGCCCAGAACCAGAATGTGCAAGAGCCTACTCCTTCTTATTGGCCGGAACGCGCCGCTCCTGAAAGTCCCTTTTGAGACGTTCTTGGCGCGTTCTCAGGCGGGCCCCGCGATCATTCCTTCACGGCGCCGGTCATCGCCGACACATAGTACTCTACGAAGAAGGAATAAAGGATAACTACGGGGACCGAGCCGGTCAGGGCCGCCGCCATCAGGGCACCCCAATGGTAGACGTCGCCATTGACGAGCTCGGTGATGGCCCCGACGGGAATCGTCTTGTTTTCCGACGAGGAGATGAAGGTCAGCGCGTAGATGAACTCGTTCCAGGACAGTGTGAAGGCGAAGATGCCCGCCGAGATCACCCCCGGCAGCGACAGCGGCAGCGTGATCTTGGTCAGGATCTGGAGCCGCGTCGCCCCGTCGATCAGCGCGCATTCCTCAAGCTCGTAGGGAATGGTGCGGAAATAGCCCATCAGGAGCCAGGTGCAGAACGGGATCAGGAAGGTCGGATAGGTCAGGATCAGCGCCAGATTGCCGTCGAACAAGCCGAGCTGGAACACGATCGCGGCCAGCGGAATGAACAGGATCGAGGGCGGGACGAGATAGCCGAGGAAGATCGCCAGGCCGACATAGCGCGAGCCCTTGTAGCGCAGACGCTCGATCGCATAGGCCGCGCAGACGCTGGCGAACAGCGAGATGAAGGTCGAGGACACCGAGACGATGATGGTGTTCCACATCCACAGCGGATAGTCGGTCTCGAAGAACAGTTTTGTGATGTGCTCGAACGTCGGATGCAAAATCCAGAACGGATTGTACTTCTCGTAGTCGTACATCTCCGCATCCGGCTTGAAGGTCGCGACCGTCATCCAGTAGAACGGGAACAGCAGGAAGACCATGATCAGGCCGAGCGGAAGGTAGACGCGGAGAAACTTCCGCGGAAAACTTTCCAGGTAGTCCATTCCGACGCTTTGGTCGTCCGCTGTGCTCATGGTCAGTCCCTTCCGCCCTGCTGCCAGCGGGAGCGCTGAAGCCCGAAGAAGCTCAACAGGATCGCCGCGACCAGGAACGGGATCATTGCGTTCGAGATCGCCGCGCCCTCGCCGAGATTACCGCCGGTGATGGCGCGCTGGAACGACAGCGTCGCCATCAGGTGCGTGGCGTTGATCGGCCCGCCGCGGGTGATGGTGTAGATCAGCTGGAAGTCGGTGAAGGTCATCAACACAGAGAACGTCATCACGACCGCGATGATCGGCGAGAGCATCGGCAGCGTGATGTGTCGGAAGCGCTGCAGATTGGTGGCGCCGTCGAGATTGGCGGCCTCATAGAGCGAGGGCGAGATGGTCTGCAATCCCGCGAGCAGCGTGATCGCCACGAAGGGCACGCCGCGCCAGATATTGGCCACGACCACCGACCAGCGCGCATTCCAGGGATCGCCGAGGAAGTCGATGTAGTGCGTGATCAGGCCGGCCTTGATCAGCACCCAGGAAATAATCGAGAACTGGCTGTCATAGATCCACCAGAACGCGATCGCCGAGAGCACCGTCGGCACCACGAAGGGCAACAGCACGATCGCCCGGATCATCGACTTGAACGGCAGCCGCTCATTGAGCAGCAGCGCCAGGTAAAGGCCGATCGCGAATTTCACGACGCTGGCGGCCACCGTGTAGAAAATCGTGTTGAACACCGACAGCCAGAACACGGAGTCCTTTGCCAGCGAGACGAAGTTTGCGAAGCCGATGTAACGGCCGACGCCCCCGATCTTGGTATCCGTCATGCCGAGCCACAACCCCAGCAACAGAGGATAAGCCAGAAACAGAATGAGAATGGCGATTGCCGGCACCATGAACATCGCGCCGAGAAAGTTTCGGCTTTCGAATGCTCTGGACCACAGGCTGCTGCGCTTGACCTGCGCGGCGACGGGCTCGGCCATAACTGCCATGTCGGACTCCCCTCACGGAAACGACGACGGCGGCGCCCAGCGAACTGGACGCCGCCGGCTGTGGCTGATCAGACCTGGTAGTAGCGCTTGGCACGCTCGGCGGCGCGAGCGGCTGCTTCCTTCGGCGTGGCCTGTCCGGAGGCGGCCTCCGCGAACATGTCGACCACGACGAAGTCGCCCATGACGGCGGCCGAGGCGTAGCCGAGATCGCCGGCATAGCCGTTGTCGCGGCAACGCTTCAGGCAGTCGCGATACGGCGTGATCTTGGGATCGGAGGTCCAGACCGGGTTGTCGTTATAGGCCGGGAGCGGCGGCGAGACGTAGCCGTTGGAGGCAACCTCCCACGCGTCGTAGTTCTCCTTGTCCATCATGAACTTGATGAATTCCTTGACCGCCTTCGGATACTTCGAGTGCTTGTAGCCGTAGTAGACCAGGACGTTCTGCTGCTCGGTCGACACGCCCACGGGCCCGATCGGCATCGGCGCGTGGTTCATGTCCTTGGCGATCTCCTGCTGCTTGGGATCGGTGGAGTTCTTGCCGACGGTCCAGATCGAGATGCCGTTCAGGGTGAGACTGAGCTCGCCGTTCAGGAACGCCTTGTTGTTGTTCGAGTCGTTCCACGACAGCACGCCCGGAATGAACGTCGCATAGAGCTGCTTGACGTATTCGATCGCGGCGATCGTCTCCGGCGAGTCGATCACGACCTCGTTCTTGTCGTTGACGACCTTGCCGCCGAACGCCCACAGCGCCCACTGGCACCAGCCGTTGGCGTCGCCCGTGGCATGGCCGAGCGCGAAGCCGGCCGGCGTGTTGTTCTTCTTCAGGGCCTGGCACAGCTTGAGGAAACCGTCGGTGTCCTTGGGAAATTCGTCGAAGCCCGCGGCCTTCACGTGACTGATGCGGTAGTTCAGGCAGCCGCCGGTCGCGCCTTGCGGAATGGCGATCCAGCTGTTGCCCTTCTTGCCGTAGCGCTCGGCAACGGGATACCAGCCGCCATACTGCTTGCCGAGATAATCGGCAATGTCAGTCATGTCGATCAGCTTCTCGGGGAATTTGAAGGGATCGTCGAGCGTACCGACGATGAGATCGGGGCCCGCGCCGACATTGGCGGCAACCGCGGCCTTCGGCCGGATGTCTTCCCAGCTCTCGGCCTCGAGCTTCACCTTGACGCCGGTCTTCTCGGAGAACTTCTTGGTCTGCTCGGCGAACTTGTCGAACTCGGCCTGGATGAACTGCTTCCAGCGCAGCACGCGAATGGAGGCATTCGGCTCCGGCGTGTTGGCCCACTCCGCAGCACGCACCGGGACGATCCCTGGGCCAGCGAGCAAAGCTGCGCCGCCCAGGCTGGCTTTAAGCACACTACGCCTGTCGAAATGGCTCATCGTTCTCTCCCTGAATTTTATATTTGTATTTGGCCGTCTTACGTCACGAAACGCCGCTACATGCGCTTGCCCGTCGCCTCGTCGAACAGATGCACCAAAGTCGGATCGGGCTTCAGCTTGACCTTGTCGCCCGGGTTGAACTGGTGACGCTCGCGGAAAACTGCGACGACCTGCTCGCCACCGACCTTCGCAAACACCTGCGTCTCCGAGCCGGTCGGCTCGACCACGACGATCTCGGCGTCGGCACCGTCATCGGCGATGGTGAAATGCTCGGGACGGACGCCATAGACCACAGGCTTGCCATCCGAGCCGGCCGGGGCGTTCCTGAGCGGCAGCTTGACGCCGTTCGGCCCCTCGAAGGTCGCCACGCCATTGACGCGGACATGCCCCTTCAGGAAGTTCATCGCGGGCGAGCCGATGAAGCCGGCGACGAACTGGTTTTCCGGCTTGTCATAGAGCTCGAGCGGCGTGCCCATCTGCTCGACGATACCGTCATGCATCACGACGATCTTGTCGGCCATGGTCATGGCCTCGATCTGGTCGTGGGTGACGTAGACGGTCGTGGTCTTGAGCCGCTGGTGCAGCTCCTTGATCTCGGTGCGCATGGCGACGCGCAGCTTGGCGTCGAGGTTCGACAAGGGCTCGTCGAACAGGAAGACCTGGGGATCGCGCACGATGGCGCGGCCCATGGCGACGCGCTGGCGCTGGCCGCCGGAGAGCTGGCGCGGGTAGCGCTCGAGCAATGGTGTCAGCGCGAGGATTTCGGCGGCGCGCTTGACGCGCTTGTTGATCTCGTCGGAGCCGGCATTGCGCAGCTTCAGCGAGAAGCCCATGTTTTCGCCAACCGTCATGTGCGGATAAAGCGCGTAGTTCTGGAACACCATCGCAATGTCCCGCTCCTTGGGCTGGACATTGTTGACGACGCGGTCGCCGATCGAGATGGTGCCGGAGGTGATGTTCTCGAGGCCTGCGAGCATGCGCAGAAGCGTCGACTTGCCGCAGCCGGAGGGGCCAACCAGAACGACGAACTGGCCGTCCTCGATCGGAATCGAGACGCCGTGCAGGACTTCAAAATTGCCGAACGATTTCCGCACGTCGCGGATTTGCACAGACGACATCTAGCTCCCTCCTCCGACTTAGACGACGCAACTGTGGCGCCGCCACCGTCTTGTTTTTTCTGAACTTCGCCGACCCGAAGCCCTTCTTAACAGGCGACATTGTCAGCAGTTTGTGCGGCTTTGGCAATTTGTCTTTGGTTAGTCGTTGCTGGTAGCGCTGTCAACGATCCTTTGTTTGCGGGAGTGGCTGTGTTAAGAGCAACAAATGGGTCGAAAGCGCACCAAGTCCGGTAAGATTCGGCTGGCAGAAGTCGCCGAGCTCGCCGGCGTCAGCCCGATTACCGCCTCCCGTTTCTTCCGCAATCCCGAGGCGCTGTCGGTCGCCAAGCGGACGCGGGTCGAAAGCGCCGCCCAGGAGCTCGGCTATGTTCCCAACCTGGCGGCACGCGCGCTGGCCTCGCAGCGCACCGAGGTGATTGGTGTCTTGATTCCGTCACTGACCAACAACGTGTTCTCCGACGTGCTGCGCGGCATCTATGACGCTTTCGAAGGCAGCCCCTACTCGATCCAATTGTCCAACACACGCTACTCCATTCTCCAGGAGGAGAAGCTGTTGCGCCTGTTTCTGGCGCAGAAGCCGGCGGGACTGATCGTCACAGGCATCGACCAGACCACGGAATCGCGCGCGATGCTGGAGGCGGCCGACTGCCCGATCGTGCAGATCATGGAGATCGGGCCCAACCCGGTCGACATGATGATCGGCTTTTCCCATTATGATGCAGCGCGCGCGGCGATTGCTCATTTGTTCGCGCAGGGCCACCGCAAGGTCGGCTTCGTCGGCGCACGCATGGATCCGCGGGTGCAGCGCCGGCTCGACGGCTATGTCGCGGCCATGAAGGACGCCGGCCTGTTCGACCAAAGACTGATCGTGACGACGGCGACGCCGACCTCGGTGACGCTGGGCGGCGCGCTGTTCGCCGATCTGCTCGCGCGCGAGTCCGGCATCGACTCGGTGTTCTGCGCCAATGACGACCTCGCGCTCGGCGTGCTCTTCGAATGCCGGCGCCGGGAGATCGCGGTCCCCGAGCAGATCGCGATCGTCGGCTTCAACGACCTCGAATTCATGGCCTCCTCGGTGCCGACGCTGACGAGTGTGCGGACCAACCGTTACGAAATGGGCAGCGCCGCTGCCGCGATGCTGATCGAGGCGATCGAAGGCAAGCGTCCCCAAGAGCCCGTGCTCGATCTCGGCTTTACCGTGATCGAGCGGCAGAGCTCGCAGACGCAGCGACCCGCAGCCGGCCCGCGCGCGGCGGAATGGGCGCCAGTCATACAAAATGATAGCGTTACCAACGACCCATGAGTAGTATCGCATTTGTGAGGAAACGTTCGCCAGCAGGCGGGCCGTCATTACATGCTCGCGCTGCCGGGCATCGCATCGATCGACATCCCGGACGTCGGTCCGCGCGTTTGCATTGAAGGAGAAACCAATGACAAAAAAGCCAACCAATGGGCATGCGCCCGCCGGTAACGGCACCCGCCGCCACCTTCGCTCGCAGGAATGGTTCAACAACCCGCATAATCCGGGGATGACGGCGCTCTACATGGAGCGCTATCTGAACTACGGCCTCACCCGCTCAGAGCTGCAGTCCGGCAAGCCGATCATCGGCATCGCCCAGACCGGCAACGACCTCTCCCCCTGCAACCGGCATCATATCGAGCTGGCCCACCGTGTCCGCGAAGGCATCCGCGAGGCCGGCGGCATTGCGATGGAATTCCCGACCCACCCGATCCAGGAGACCGGCAAGCGCCCGACCGCGGCGCTCGACCGCAACCTCGCCTATCTCGGCCTGGTCGAGATCCTCTACGGCTATCCGCTCGACGGCGTGGTGCTGACCACCGGCTGCGACAAGACCACCCCGGCCTGCATGATGGCGGCGGCGACCGTGAACCTACCCGCGATCGTGCTGTCGGGCGGCCCGATGCTCAACGGCTGGCATGCCGGCGAGCGCACCGGCTCCGGCACCATCGTCTGGAAGTCGCGCGAGCGGCTTGCCGCCGGCGAGATCGATTATGAAGAGTTCATGGAGATCGTGGCGTCCTCGGCGCCCTCGGTCGGCCATTGCAACACCATGGGCACGGCGTCGACCATGAACGGGCTCGCCGAAGCGCTCGGCTTCTCGCTGCCGGGCTGCGCGGCCATCCCCGCCCCCTACCGCGAGCGCGGCCAGATCGCCTACGAGACCGGCAAGCGCGCCGTCGAGATGGTCTGGGAAGACCTCAAGCCGTCGGACATCCTGACCCGCAAGGCGTTCGAGAACTGCATTGTCATCAACTCGGCGATCGGCGGCTCGACCAACGCGCCGATCCACATCAATGCGCTGGCCCGCCACATCGGCGTAGAGCTGTCGATCGACGACTGGCAGAAATTCGGCCACGACGTGCCGCTGCTGGTCAACATGCAGCCGGCCGGCTTCTATCTCGGCGAGGAATTCCACCGCGCCGGCGGCGTGCCGGCCGTGGTGCGCGAATTGATGAAGCACAAGCGCATCCATGAGGACGCGGTCACGGTGAACGGCCGCGGCATCGGCGAGAACTGCAAGGATGCGCCCAAGCCCGATAACGACGTGATCCGGGCCTATGACAAGCCGCTGGTGAAGGATGCGGGCTTCCTGGTGCTGAGGGGCAATCTGTTCGATTCCGCGATCATGAAGACCTCTGTGATCTCCAAGGAATTCCGCGACCGCTACTTGAGCAGCCCCGGGGATCTCAACGCCTTCGAGGGCCGCGCCATCGTGTTCGAGGGCCCGGAGGATTATCACGCGCGGATCGACGATGCCTCGCTCGACATCGACGAGCGCTGCGTGCTGTTCATCCGCGGCACCGGCCCGATCGGCTATCCTGGCGGCGCCGAGGTCGTAAACATGCAGCCGCCGGCCGCCCTGATCAAGCGCGGCATCCACTCCCTGCCCTGCATCGGCGACGGCCGCCAGTCGGGCACCTCGGGCTCGCCGTCGATCCTCAATGCCTCACCGGAAGCGGCCGCCAACGGCGGGCTCGCGATCCTCAAGACCGGCGACAAGGTCCGCATCGACCTCAACAAGGGCAGCGCCAATATCCTGATCTCGGACGACGAGCTGAAGAAGCGCCACGCCGAGCTGAAGGCCAATGGCGGCTTCAAGCATCCGGCGAACCAGACGCCGTGGCAGGAGCTCTATCGCAACACGGTTGGCCAGCACGCCACCGGCGCCTGCGTGGAGATCGCCACACGCTACCAGAACGTCGCCGGCACCTTCGGTGTGGCGCGGGATAATCACTAGCAGCCACACCGTCATTGCGAGCGAAGCGAAGCAATCCAGAGATATCTCCGCGGAGACAGTCCTGGATTGCTTCGTCGCACCAGCGCAAAATTGCCTTGCAATTTTGTCGCGGGCTCCTCGCAATGAGGTGGGGTTGGCATTCGAATGAACACAAGGGAGAATAACATGGCAGACCGCCTCAAGGGTAAGCGCGCCGTCATCACGGCTGCAGCCGCAGGCATCGGGCGCGCATGCGCCCTCGCATTCGCGCGTGAAGGCGCAACCGTCATCGCCACCGACATCAACGAGGCCGGCATCGCGGGCCTGACCAAGGAAGGCATCGCCGAGACCGCAAAGCTCGACGTGCGCAACACCGCCGACGTCAACGCCTTCGCCAAGCGGATCGGCAAGATCGACATCCTGCTCAATGCAGCCGGCTTCGTGCATCACGGCACCATCCTGGAGTGCTCGGAAGAGGATTTTGATTTCTCGTTCGACCTCAACGTCAAGTCGATGCACCGGACCATCAAGGCATTCCTGCCCGGGATGCTCGCGGGCGGTGGCGGCAGCATCGTCAACATCTCGTCCTGCGCGGCATTGCGACCGCCGGCGAACCGCTACGTCTACAGCTCGTCGAAAGCAGCGGTGTCGCTGCTGACCCGCGCTGTCGCGCTCGACTTCATCACCAAGGGCATCCGCTGCAACGCGATCTGCCCCGGCACTGTCGAGACGCCGTCGATGCTTGATCGCGCCGCAGCCCAGGGGCCGCAGGGCAAAGAGATGTTCGTCTCCCGCCAGAAGATGGGCCGGCTCGGCACCGCCGACGAGATCGCGTCCATGGCGGTCTATCTCGGCAGTGACGAAAGCGCCTTCACCACCGGCGTCGACCTCGTCGTCGACGGCGGCTATATGCTCTGATCACTCCGGGGATCACATCTCATGAACAAGATTGATCTCAACGGCCGCGTCGCTGTCGTCACCGGCGGTGCGCAGGGTTTTGGCCGCGCGATCGCCGAGCGCTTCGTAGCTTCCGGCGCCAGGGTCGCGATCTGGGATTTCGACGCCGCGCTGGCCGAGAAGACGGCGAAGGAGATCGGCGACAACGCCCGTGTCTTCAAGGTCGACGTCACCGACACCGCCGGCGTCGATCAGGCGCGCGACGCGACGCTTGCCGCCTTCGGCAAGATCGACATCCTCGTCAACAATGCCGGCATCGCCGGCGTCAACAAGCCGGTCTGGGAGACCGATCTCGAGGAATGGCGCAAGGTGCTGCGCATCAACCTCGACGGCCCCTTCATCGTCTGCAAGGCCATCGTGCCTGTGATGCTCAAGCAGAAATACGGGCGGATCGTGAACATCGCCTCGATCGCCGGCAAGGAAGGCAATCCGAACGCCTCGCACTATTCGGCGTCCAAGGCCGGACTGATCGCGCTGACGAAGTCGCTCGGCAAGGAGCTCGCCGCCCATGACATTCTCGTGAATGCGGTGACGCCGGCGGCGGCGAAAACCGCGATCTTCGACCAGATGACGCAGCAGCATATCGATTTCATGCTGGCGAAAATCCCCAAAGCGCGCTTCGTCCTGGTGGAAGAGCTCGCCGCGATGGCCGCGTGGCTTGCATCCGAAGATTGTGCCTTCTCCACCGGCGCGGTCTTTGATATTTCCGGGGGACGGGCGACCTACTGAAGCACTGGCCGCCCGAGGGGGGCGGACCATGGATCTAGGACGTCGGGATTTTGTGAAGCTCGCAGCGGGCGCAGGCGCGCTGCCTTTGTTTTCGCGAGCTGCGCTGGCACAGCTCGCGCCCAACCCGCCGAGCATCCGCCCGCCCTCGCCGGCCGAGCGCACGGCGATGAGCCGGCTGGCGCAGACCTTCATGGACAAATTCGAGGTGCCGGGGCTCTCCTTCGCGATCGGCTATGCGGGTGCGATCGTCCATCAGGTCGCCTTCGGCGTTGCCGATCGCGAGCAGAATGAAGCAGCGACGCCGCAGCATCTGTTTCGCATCGCAAGCGTCAGCAAGATGATCACCTCGGTCACGCTGTTCAGGCTGATCGAGGAGAATCGCGTCAAGCTCACCGACCGCGTGTTCGGCCCCGGCGCGCTGCTCGGCACCGACTACGGCGCGCCGCCCTACTCGCCCGGCATTGACCAGATCACGCTCGAGCATCTCCTGACGCATACCGGCGGCGGCTGGACCAACGACAACCGCGATCCCACGTTCACGCATCCGCACATGGACCATGCGCAGCTGATGACGTGGACGCTGGCGAACCGGCCGCTGGACCGTCCGCCGGGGCAGCACTACGCCTACTCCAATTTTGGCTATTGCGTGCTGGGCCGCGTCATCGAGAAGCTCACCGGCCAGCACTACGCCGAACACGTCCGCACCGAGGTGCTCGGGCGCTGCGGCGTCACCGACATGACGATCGCCGGCAACACCCGCGATCAGCGCCAGCCCGGCGAGGTCGCCTATTACTGCAAGGTCGAAAGTCCCTACGAGATGAATGTCCGGCGGATGGATTCCCATGGCGGCTGGATCGCGACGCCGACGAACCTCGTGCAATTCCTGATGCACGTCGACGGCTATGCCCGGCCTGCGAACATCCTGCGGCCGCGCAGCATCGAGGTCATGACCACGGCGCCGAGCTACAGTGCGGACTACGCGAAGGGCTTTTGCATCAACAAGTCAGGAAACTGGTGGCACAATGGCAGCCTGCCCGGTACCAGCACCATTGCGGTCAGAACCCATGGCGGCTTCTGCTGGGCCGCCTTCACCAATGTGAGCCGGCCGAACACCAGGATGGATGACGAACTCGATGAGCTCAATTGGAACATGGCCCGCCAGGTCAGCGATTGGCGGGTGGCCTGAACCATGATCCGGGAAGGTGGATGCCTGTGCGGCGCGGTGCGGTTCAAGGCGGAGGGCGAGCCGCTGAACGTGCGCATCTGCCATTGTCGCATGTGCCAGAAGGCGATGGGCTCGCCCTACTTCGCCCGCGCCCAGTTCGACCAGAAAGCGCTGACCGTCGAGGGCGACACCGGCCGCTATGCGTCGTCGGAGAATATCGACCGCGTGTTCTGCAAGACATGCGGCACGCGTCTGTTCTCCTGGCGCCGCAACGGTACGCTGGCGGGCGTGGCGCTCGCGACGTTTGACGACCGCAACGCCTTCACACCGACCGAGCATATCTGGGTCAGCGAGAAGATCGGCTGGGTCACGCTCGAGGAAAGTATAATCCAATATATGGGGACGATCCCGACGTAGCCCCTCCGGCGGCAGGCTCCGCGCCAAGACAAGCCTCGGCGCCAAGGCTGCCGGGCCCGACCGATCATTTGCAGCGTGGCATTTCGGAACCGGCCACCCTATGTTGAGGTGAAGCGTTGCTGCACCGCCAGTTTGGCCAGGTCGCCTGCAAGGCGACAGGCAAAATCGGGCGAGATGCGACGTGAACATTTCCTACTATGACCTCTCGGTGTGGGTGCTGCCGCTGGTGCTCGCCATCACCTTCCATGAAGCCGCGCACGGTTTCGTCGCGCATCGTCTTGGCGACAACACCGCCTTTCAGCTCGGCCGCGTCAGCTTCAACCCGCTCCGCCACATCGACCCGTTCGGCACGCTGATCCTGCCGGCGATGCTGCTGTTTGCGCATTCGCCCTTCCTGTTCGGCTACGCCAAGCCGGTCCCGGTGAATTATCGCAATCTCAAGAATCCCAGGCTCGACATGGTCTGGGTCGCCCTGGCCGGCCCCGTCACCAACATCCTGCTGGCGCTCGCAGCAGGCCTCGCCCTCCATGCGCTGCCCTGGGCTCCGGCCGGTTCGGCGCAATGGATCTTCGACAACCTCAAGAATGCGCTGCTGATCAACGCCGTGCTGGCGGTCTTCAACATGATGCCGATCCCGCCGCTCGACGGCGGACGGGTTGCGGTCGGGCTGTTGCCGCGGCCGCTCGCCCTGCCCCTGTCGCGGCTCGAGCCGTTCGGCATGATGATCCTGATTGCGCTCTTGATCCTGTTGCCGCTGGCGGGTTCCCAGTTCGGTCTAAATCTTGATGTTATTTCAGCAATACTGCGAACGTTGACCGGTTATGTGATTCAAGCTGTTCTCTTGCTGACCGGCAATGCGTAGTTGAAGCGGTACAGTTCAAAGATCCTGCACTTCAAGACTCTGCACTTGATCCTGCACTTGAAGACAAAGCCGAAGGGCTAGAGGCCAACTTGGTCAAAGCTGCCGATATGCTGATCGCGCGACGCGCCGACACCCGTGCCCGCGCCGATTTCGCCACCTGGAAGATGATGGCCAAGCTGAATGGGTTGTCGGCTCTGCCCGAGGACGCACAGGGCTTCCTCGACGGCTACAAGAAGCTCTTGCAGCGGATGAGCGAGGGCGAAGCAGCAGAGGCCACCATCGCCGAGGTCTACAAATCCTATTATCTGGAGATGGGCGGCGCCGGGAACCCGCCCGATGTCCGCAGTCGGCCGGCTGAGCCGGTGGCGGACAATGTTACCGCCTTCCGGCGCCCGGCCCCCAAGCCAAAGAAGGCCGCCAGGTTCGGGGCGACGATGTTTGGTGGAACCGAGAAGCGCCCGCTCCCGGTGGCGCTGATCTTTGCCTGCCTTGTCGCGGTCTACGTCTCGATCAAGTTCTACTGGCGCTGACGGCTAAAGCGCGATGACGTCATCGCGCTTTAGCCTATTGTTTAAGCATGATCTTTTCGGAAAACCGCTTCGCACTTTTCCGGGTCATGCTCTGGCCGCTTATTTCGGCGGCTTCTTGAAATTCACCGGCAGGCTGAAGGCGAATTGATCGTCCGTGAGGTCGGCCGGTGGGACCGGCACGGGATCCGAGCGGCGCACCATCGAGATGGCCTCGCTGTCGAAGGCCGGATCGCCTGAGGACTCGGCCACGTCGACGGAAACGACATTGCCGCGGCGGTTCAGGACCAGGCTGAGCTTGACCGTCGTCGTCTTGCTCTTGTCCTTGGGATAGCGCTTGTGAAGCTCGAAATAGGCGCTGATCCGCTTGCCCCACTCGGCCGTCAGCTTGCGAATATCCTTGCCGATGCCCTGGTGTGGGGCGGCCGCCTTCTCATCCTCGCGCGCGTCTTCGTTCAGGGCCTGCCTCGCCGATTCCTGCGCGTTCGGCATCTCCTCGACCGCCTGGGTTTCGACCTTGGCCACCTTGGTGGTGTCCTCGACCGGCTTCTTGGAGTCGTTTTCGGTGACGAGGCGGTCCGGGTCTTCGGCTTCCTGAGGTATTTCCTTCGGCAGATCAGTCTCTTTCACCTCGGCCTGCTGCTGCATCTGTTGCGGCTGGAACTGCGAGGCTTCGCTGTCCGGGCCAGGCGGCAGATCCGTCTCCGGGAGCTTCGGCGAGGTCATCTCGACGGCATATTCGGCGCCGTTGGCGCCGAGGCCGTCGTCACCGTCGTCGGCACGAAGGTTGGCGAGGGCCAGCGCGGCCCCGCCGAGATGCAGGCCGATCGCGGCAATCGCGGCCAGAATCCAGAGCCGCCGCGATGGTTTCGCCTCGATCACAGGGTCGGACATCGCGCTGCCATCAGGGTTGGACCGCCCCCTGCGCCGGCCCAGCCGCCGCAGGAGGTGCTTCGAGCGCCACCAGCTTGATCCGAGAATAGCCGCCGGACCGCAGGATTTCCATGACGCCCATCAACTCGCCGTAAGGCACGGCCTTGTCGGCGCGGAGGAACACGTATTTGTCCTTGCTCATGTCGGCGATCCCGTCGAGCGAGCTGACCAAATCGGTCCGCTTGACCGTATTTTCTCCGATCGCGAGCGTCAGATCGGGCTTGATGCTGACATAAGTCGGCTTGTCCGGCTTCTTCTGTGGCGTCGCGCTCGAGGTCGGCAGGTCGATCGGCAGA
The DNA here is from genome assembly GCF_040546905.1 of Bradyrhizobium sp. S3.3.6. Taxonomy (NCBI): domain Bacteria; kingdom Pseudomonadati; phylum Pseudomonadota; class Alphaproteobacteria; order Hyphomicrobiales; family Nitrobacteraceae; genus Bradyrhizobium; species Bradyrhizobium sp. S3.3.6. Next base: position 135,933 of record NZ_JBEPOT010000010.1, read on the forward strand.
TCGACCGTCGACAGAGGTGCAGCGACCATGAAGATGATCAGCAGCACCAGGATGACGTCGATGAACGGCGTGACGTTGATCTCATGCGTTTCCGCGAAATCGTCGTCGTCATCGTTGTCGGTGAGCGAGACTGCCATGGCCTACTCCGCCGCGCGCGAATGCGCGCTGCCGTGGCTGCGGTCGAGATCGCGCGACAACAGCCGGGCCGCAGCACCCGAGGCGCGGCTGACGAGCTCGAGATAGCTCTTCGTCACGCGCGAGAAGTGATTGTAGATGATGACGGCGGGGATCGCCGCGACAAGGCCGATGGCGGTGGCGAGCAGCGCCTCGGCGATGCCCGGCGCGACCACCGCGAGGTTGGTGGTCTGCGACTTCGAGATGCCGATGAAGCTGTTCATGATGCCCCACACGGTGCCGAACAGGCCGACGAAGGGCGATGTCGAACCGATGGTGGCGAGGAAGCCCATTCCGATGCGGATGCGCCGCTGCTCCGCGCGCACGATCTCGGCGAAGCTCGAGGCCGCGCGCTCCTTGATGCCGGTATCGCTGGACAGGCCGGCCGACATCCGCGCCTCACGCAGCGCGGCCGTCAGGAACGACGGCAGGATGCCCTCCTTGCTGCCGAGCGCCATCTGGGCTTCCGCAAGCGAGCGCACCTCCGCGACCTTCTTCAACGCCGAACGGAGCTTGGCGGACGCGACCGACAGCTCGATCGACTTCGCGATAAACACCGTCCAGGTCACGAGCGAGGCGAAGGCAAGCCCGATCATCACCCCCTTCACGATGATGTCCGCCGACATGAACATCACCCAGGGCGACAGTTCCTTCATCGCCGGCACGATGCTGGCCTTCGCAGTGCCACCCGTGTCGGATGCCGGGGTCACGGCAGCCTCGGTCGCGCTGGGCGCGGCGGCTGCAGGTCTAACCAGCGCGGGGGCGGCGGTCGACGGCGCGGGCGCCGCAATCGCACTGGGCTGCGCCGCGACGGCGGGAGCAGCCGGAGCCGGCTGAGCCGTCACAGGTGCCGCGGGCCGAGCCGGCGCGGCCGGCTGGGTTTGTGTCTGGGCAGAAACTGGAGCAAGGAGCCAGGTGGCCGCCAGCAACACGGCTGCAGCGAGGCTTGCTTGGAAAGATGTGATCTTCATACTTCGGCCCAGATGCGAATGAGGTTGTGATAGATACCCGTCAATTTGACCGTTTCGGGATCGTCACGCCCGAGCCGAGCCACCAGCGCCTGAATGGCGGTGTCGAGGTCAAAGATCATGCTGCGGGCTTGATCTTCCCGTATCATGCTCTGAACCCAGAAGAAAGACGCAACCCGCGCCCCCCTGGTCACCGGCGTGACCAGATGCAGGCTGGTCGAGGGATAGAGCACGCAGTCCCCGGCTGGCAACTTGACTTCGTGCGAGCCGTAGGAGTCCTCGATCACAAGTTCGCCACCGTCGTAATCCTCGGGCTCGCTGAGGAACAGGGTGACCGAGAGATCCGTGCGGATGCGAAGGCCGGTCAGCCGGTCGCCGCGGATCGCGTTGTCGACATGCAGGCCGAAATGGTGGCCGCTGTCCGCCGCATAGCGGTTGAACAGCGGCGGAAAGATCTGGAGCGGGATCGCGGCGGCCAGAAACCGCGGGTTCGCCGTCAGCGCCGAGATGATGCGATGGCCGAGTTTTCGCGCGACTTCGCTATCGGGCGGCAGTTGCTCGTTGCGCTTGACCATGGCTGACTGCGCGCCCGCGGTGGAGCGGCCGTCTTCCCATTCACAGGCGTCCATGACGCGGCGGAACTCCGCCACATCTTCCTTGCTCAGGACGCCTTCTATGCATGTCAGCATGGCACCTCGTCATCTCTCCATCAGTAGCGCGCCGAGATCGTCAGATAAGCGGCGCGTCCCGGTGCTTCCAGCACGAAGGGCGCAGCGCTCTGGTACAGCGCGTCGTAGTAGCGCTTGTCGAAGATGTTGTTCACGGCCAACTTCAACTGCCAGTTCTTGTTGATCTTCGCCTCTGCGAACGCGTCAAATCGCCAATAGCTCGGGATCGACGTACCTTGATTGGCCGCGAGCAAGGTGCCGCCATAGATTTTCGAACGGTACACCGCCTGCCCGCCCAGCTCCCAGATATCGTTGACCTGGTATTTCGAGAGCAAGCTGAACGACTGATGCGCGATGTTGGCGAGCGGGCGCCCGACATTCGTCGGATAAAGCGCGAGATTGGGCGACGGCGCCAGCGACTTGGTCACCTCCGACTGCATCAACACGAGGCCGGCGGTCACGCTCCATCTGTCGGTGATGTTGCCGCCCATGCCGAGATCGATACCGCGGATACGATAGGCGGCACCGGCCGTGATGCAGGATACGCTCGTCACTCCGGCTGGCGGCGAATAGGAACAGCCGGCCGGTATTTTGGCCACCGGTGTCGCAGCCGTGATGTTTTGTGCTTCGCGCGCATTTTCCTTCTTGGTCTGGAACAGCGCCGCCGTCACCAGCAAGTGATGGTCGAACAGCTCCCATTTCGTACCGAGCTCGATCGCCTTGTTCTTCTCCGGCCCGAAGATCTGAGCGTTACCGCCAGCCAAAGTGGGGTTGATGCCGCCATAGGCCGTGCTGGTGCCGTCGAACTCGGCGCCGACAGGATTCGAAGACGTGGCATAGGCCACATAGACGCTACCGTTCGGCAAAGGCTTCAGCGTGAGCCCGAGATTGAAGCTCGGGATCAGGAACTCAGCCGATTGCTGACCGGGGGCGCCGGTCGTCGAGTATCCGGATGTCTTGATGTTGTAGTCGTCGTAGCGAAAACCACCGTTGAGGATCAGCAAATCGCGGTAGTTGGCGGAATCCACGACGTATCCGCTCGTCGTATCGATGCCGATCTTGGTTGGCTTGCCTGTGAGGCCTCCCGGGATCGGGAACGGATTGTCTGTGGCTTGCGGATAAAAGACGCTGACGCCGGACGTCGATCCGATGCCGGTGAATGGTGTCGTCCCGGTCGTGATCTCGGAGCCAAGGCCCGTGTAGGTATCAATCGACGACCGTTCTCTGTCATATTCGATACCGGCAAGCAGGGTGTGCTTGAAGCCGGCGACATCGTTGAACTTGTAGGTCGCTTCGGTCTGATTGGCGAACACGTCGGTGGCCTGGTAGCGGCTTTGCGGGTTGGCAGAGACCGTATAGGCCGTGAACGGAGCCCCAACGGCGAGCGTCGGCGACTCCGGAAGCGTACCGATATAATTCTGCGTCGAATGCGACTCCCGGATCTTGTTGCTGAGCATCAGGTCGGGCGTGATCTGGACCTCGGCGTTAATCGTGCCGATATCCTGGCCGGTTCTGTAGAAGTCGCGATTGACGAAGCCGTAGAAATTGTTGCGGTTGACGCCAAAGTCCGGGAACGGACCACCGGCGGTCGACGACGTGCTCGGCCGATAGTACGGCACGCCAAAATCCGGAATACCGGTCAATTCTGTGTGGATGTAGTTGCTCGTAATCTTGATCGCATCGGTCGGCTTCCAGGTGGTGGCAACGAAAGCACCGTCGCGGTTATCGGTAACCCTGTCCCGGCCCGCGACCTTGGCATCCTGAAACAGGCCGACGGCGCGAATTGCGAATGAGGGATCGACGACCTGGTTGACGTCCAGCGTGACACGCTTGGTTTGGTCGGTGCCAAACGTGGTGTCCATGTTGTAGAAGCTCTTCTCCGTCGTCGCCTGCTTGGTGACGATGTTGATCGCGCCACCGGCGGTGCCGCGGCCGGCGAAAGACGACGCCGGGCCGCGCAGGATCTCGACCTGCTCGGTAAAGAAGTTCTCTCGCACGCTGACACCGGCATCGCGCATGCCGTCGATGAAGATGTCGTTGCGCGCGTCGAAGCCGCGAATGAAGAAGCGGTCACCGAAGGCATTCCCGCCCTCGCCGGTGCCGAGCGTGACGCCAGCGGTGCTCAGGATCGCCTGCTTCAACGACGTGGCGCCCTTGTCCTCGAGCACCTCCTTCGACAGCACCGTCACCGATCGCGGCGTATCGACCAGCTTCTCCGGAAATTTTCCGGAGGCCTGCATGTGATCGACCTTGTATGGCGCGGCGGGATCCGCATAGGGATTGCGGTCGGGAGCACCAGGGCTCGGGTTGGCGACCGGTGCGGTTGCAGCCTGCTGACGCTGTGCGGCACGGCGCAGTGCGTTGCGGGCGCGGACCTGCTCGGGCGTCGGCTTCGCGGCGGTGGAGCGCAGCCGCTCTTTCGGCGCGTCGACGTTCACGGGCGGCAGAGTTGACTGCTGAGCCTGCGCGCCGGTCGAGACGGACGCGACCGCAATCAGACTCGCAACGGTGGAAACGGTCTTGCCTGCCGCGGCATCGAAATTGCCGCCAAATGATCCCCGTACCGCGGTCGAACGCAACGACCGCGGAAACCTCGCCATACCCATCCTACGCCCCATTCCATTTCTGCAGTGTGTCGCATTGCGACAATGCGACACACTGGTGGTAACGAGCGGGGCAAAGGGGGTCAACGAAGTCACGGCAGCAGCAACCTTGAATCGATCCAGATCAAAACGATTCTAAACTCAAGCTTGAACCGTTCTAAATTCGAGTTTGTAGGCGTTCTAAACTGGAGCCGGTGTATGACCCGGCAATGCCGGCTCTCGCGCATCGCAATGGGTAACGGAAGCAGAGGGATACCTGCCGTAGCAGGCACCCCGGGTTTGGATCGGCGCAATCAGAACTTCATCAGAACTTCATCAGAACTTGGCCGTCGTGATCAGATAGAACGCCCGCCCCGGCGCGACCGCGACGAACGGCACGGCGCTGCGATAGAGCGTGTCGTAGTAGAGCTTGTTGGTGAGGTTCTGCGCGTAGAACTTCATGGTCCAGTTCTTGTCGATCTTCTTCTCGACGAACGCGTCGAAGCGCCAGTAGCTCGGCAGCTCGTTGCCGGTGTTGGCCGCGAACGTGCCGCCATAGACCTTGGAGCGGTACACGGCCTGTCCGCCGACTTCCCAATCGCCGTCGAACTTGTACTTGGTCAGCATGCTGAACGACTGGTGCGCGACGTTGGCGAGTTGCAGGCCGAGATTGGAGGCGATGTTGCTCTGCGTCACCTTGGACTGCATCAGCACCAGGCCACCGAAGATGCTCCAGCGATCGGTGATCTTGCCCTCGGCCTCGATATCGATGCCCTGGATGCGGTAGGCCGCATTCGAGGTCAGCAAACCCGCGGCGTTGGTCTCGCGCGCGTTGTCCTTCGTGGTCTGGAACAGCGCCGCGCTGACCAGCAGGTGACGATCGGCGAGCTCCCACTTGGTGCCAACCTCGGCCGCCTTGTTGCGCTCGGGTCCCAGCAGAACGGTCGTGTTGGCGGGAACGCCGCCGTAATCGGTGGCGGTCGCGTCAAGCTCCGACCCGAACGGATTGGCCGAGGTCGCATAGGCCGCATAGATGCTGCCGATCGACGTCGGCTTGTAGACTAGGCCGACGTTGTAGTTGACCAGATCGGAGTTCATTTTCAGATAGGCCGCGTTGGTGGACGAGCTCATGCTGTAGCCGTCATAGCGGATGCCGCCATTGACGATGATGGTGTCCTGCCAGTTCGCGGTGTCCATGACGTAGACGCTGCTGGTGTTGACGCCATAGCGTGTCGGATTGCCCGTCAGCGACGGCGTACCGAAGCCACCGACATAAGTGGACTGGGGTGAGTAGAGATTGATCCCCGGGAGAGCCCCGTTGCTCGTGAAGCCGGCGCCGGCCAGCTCCGATGCGAGGCCCGAATAACGGTCGATCGAGATGTTCTCGTTGGTGTATTCGACGCCCAACACCGCCGTGTGCTTGACCCCGCCGGTGTCGAGCTTGAACGTGGCCTCGTTCTGGTTGGCCCACACATCCACGGTCTGGTAGCGGCTCTGCGCACTCGCCGTCGTGGTCCAGAGCAGCGGATTGATGTTGGTCGTCACCGGGTTCTGCGGCAGCGTGCCGATATAGTTGAGCAGCGAATGCTCGCCGCGCACCTTGCTGCTCAGTGTGATGGCGTCGTTGACCTTGTACTCCGCGGTCGCAGTGCCGAAATCCTGCCGCGCGGTCTGGAAGTCGCGGTTGAGAAAGCCGTACCAGGTCCCGCGCGGAATGCCGGCTGACGTCACCGGCACGTTGCCCTGCTTGTAATAGGGCACGCCGAAATCGGGCAGGCCGCTGAGATCGGTGTGGACGTAGTTCGTCGTGATCTTAATGTCGTTGGTCGGGGTATACTTGGTCGACAGGAAGGTGCCCCAGCGATCGTCAGTCACGTAGTTGCGGCCGGCGACATTGGCGTCCTGGAACAGGCCGCCGGTGCGCACCGAGAACGAGGGATCGACGACCTGGTTGACGTCGAGCGTGACGCGCTTGGTCCTGTCGGTCCCGAACTCGGTATCCATCCGCTTGAAGTTGACGTCGCCGGCCTGCTTGGTCACGATGTTGATGGCGCCGCCGGCGGTGCCGCGGCCCGCATAGGACGATGCCGGTCCGCGCAAAATCTCGATCTGCTCGGTGAAGAAGTTCTCGCGGATCGACACGGCGGGATCGCGGATACCGTCGATGAAGACGTCGTTGCGCGCATCGAAGCCGCGGATGAAGAAGCGGTCGCCGAAGGCGTTGCCGCCCTCGCCAGATCCCAGCGTCACACCAGCGGTCGAGCGCCCGATCTCCTTCAGCGTCGTGGCGTTCTTGTCCTCCAGCACCTCCTTGCTGAGCACCGTGATCGTCTTCGGCGTGTTCAGCATCGGCTCGGGAAACTTGCCGGAGGCCTGGACGTGGTCGACCTTGTAGGGCGCAGCCGGATCGGCATAGGGATTGCGATCGACGGCGCCGGCTGGCGCCGGTGCGGCGGCGGCAGCCTGCTGCTGCGCCTGCTGGCGCTGCGCGGCGCGGCGAAGCGCGTTGCGCGCACGGACCTGCTCCGGCGTCGGCTTCGAGGCCGCCGGACGCGAACGCTCGACCGGCGCATCGACATTCACCGGCGGCAAGCTCGACTGCTGCGCCTGCGCGCCGCTCGACACCGACGCTACCGCAATCAGGCCGGCAACGGCCGACACCGCCTTGCCGGAATTGCCATCGAGTTCAAATGAATTTCTTGCCGCGATCGCACGCAACGATCGCGGAGCCACCGCGAGCCCCATTCCAACACACCCCATTTAAAGTTCGTCGATACGCAACATGCGCGACGAACGACGAGGTGGTGCTATCCATCACGAAAAATCAGGTCAATGCGAGCAGGCGCGCGCGACCACTTGAATCGCTCTAGTTCAAATCGATTCTAAAATTGCGAATCTGAAATAACCGAAATGTCGCGCGACACATTGAAGCAGCCAGACACAGCCGCGATTGTCTTCGCGCGTCATTTTGCGCAGCCGTCAGTCGCTGCTCGGCGGCTTCATAAGCGAGAACAATTCGTCGACGGTGCGCTGCGCGGTCGCGCGCACGCGATCCGAATTGTCCATGCCGGCGATATTGACGCCTTTGACGACGGCTTTGATCTCGTCTCGGAAGTCGGTGAGGAAGCGCAAGGGATCGCGCTGCTCATTGGCGACGCGTGCGATCAACCCCGTGATCAGAATCTGACACGCGATCAGCTTGCCGTTCAGCTCGTCCATCATATGCTTCCTTTGTGCGGCCCGATATGAACGACACTGATTTTCCTGACAACCGAAACGGCACACGGCCGGTTTAGAACCGTCCTAATTGCGATTACTCCGAAACATTGAAGATGCGTCCTGCCGCGTGCAACGCCACGCGCATGAGTGACCACTCACGCGGTCCGCGAGCACTGCCCAGCTTTTGCACTTTGCCGGCTTACAGCGGGAAAATGCAGCACTGCACACCGCGGCGTCACCCGTCTGCCTAAGGGGTGCAAAGCTTTCCAATTGTTTAGGATTCTCAACCGATAGTGCTGTTTACACTGGAACTTGGCGTGTATTATACAGCAGGCGCCGGGAACCCGTTTGCTGGCGTCGCATTTCGTTCCTTTGGGCATACAAGCCGATACGAATAGATATGAAAAAGTCACGGCCGATCCTGTGGATTGTCATCATCGCAGCTGTGGCCGGAGGCGGCTATTACGGTTGGCAGCGCTTCTCGGCGTCTGAGGCCGCGAAAGCCCAGACCGCGCAGAAGGGTCCGCCGCGGGCCCCCGCCGTGCCCGTCAGCGTTGCGCCGGTCCAGAAGGCCGACTTCCCGGTCTACCTCACCGGCCTCGGCACGGTGCAGGGCTTCAACACCGTACAAGTCCGGACCCGGGTGGACGGCCAGATCGACAAGATTGCCTTCACCGAGGGCCAAATGGTCAAGCAAGGCGATCTCCTGGTCGAGATCGATCCGCGCCCGTTCCAGGCCGCCTTCGATCAGGCCAAGGCCAAGAAGGCGCAGGACGAGGCCAATCTCGCCAACGCCAATCTCGATCTGCAGCGCTACACCAAGCTCGGTGAATTCGCGACGCGGCAGCAAACCGATACGCAACGCTCCACCGTTGCCCAGCTCACCGCCCAGATCGCCGCCGACGAAGCCGCGATCGCCAACGCCCAGACCCAGCTCGACTACACCCAGGTCAAGTCGCCGATCACCGGCGTCGCCGGCCTGCGCCAGGTCGATATCGGCAACATCGTCAACGCCTCGACCCAGACCGGCGTCGTCACCATCGCCCAGGTCGAGCCGATCACGGTGATCTTCACAGCGCCCGAAGACCAGCTGCCTTATATCAGCGAAGGCCAGAAGTCCGGCGAGCTCAAGGTGATTGCGTTCACCACCGACGGCAAGAAGACGCTGGCCGAGGGTAAGCTCGCCGTCATCAACAACCAGGTCGATACGACCAGCGGGACTATTCGGCTCAAGGCGGTGTTCGCCAACAAGGAACACACGCTGTGGCCGGGACAATCGGTGTCGACACGCCTGCTGGTGCGGACCCTGAAGGATGCGACCATCGTCCCCGACGACGCGGTGCTGCATTCCACCAACGGCCTCTACGCCTATACCGTCGGCCAGGACAACAAGGCCGAGGCTCGCAAGATCAAGGTCAACTACGCCATCGACGGACGTTCGGTCGTCGAGGAAGGATTGAGCCCAGGTCAACAAGTCATCACCGGCGGTCAATACAAAGTGCAGCCCGGAAGTCTCGTGTCGACGGCCGTGGCGAGTTCGGATCCGGTTCAGAAAAGCAAGGTTCAGCAGGAATGACCGAAGGCGGGATTTCGGCACCTTTCATCCGTTATCCCATCGGCACATCGCTGCTGATGGCCGGCATTCTTTTTGTCGGTCTCGTGGCCTATCCCCTGCTGCCGGTCGCCCCGCTGCCGCAGGTGGACTTCCCGACCATCCAGATTACGGCCAACCTGCCGGGCGGCAGCCCGGAGACGATGGCTTCGTCGGTTGCGCAGCCGCTGGAGCGCCAGTTCGCCCAGATTCCCGGCATCGCGCAGATGACCTCGACGAGCTATCTGGGCACTGCCTCGATCACCATCCAGTTCGACCTCAACCGCAGCATCGACGGCGCCGCCAACGACGTGCAGGGCGCCATCAACGCCGCCAGCGGCCAGCTGCCGAAGAACCTGCCCTCGCCGCCGACCTATCGCAAGGTGAACCCGGCGGACTCGCCGATCCTGCTGCTGTCGGCGACGTCGGACACGCTGCCGCTGACCACTGTCAGCGATTCGATTGACGCCCAGCTCGCCCAGCAGATCAGCCAGATCTCCGGCGTCGCGCAGGTGTTCATCGGCGGCCAGCAGAAGCCATCGGTTCGCGTGCAGGTCGACCCGGCGAAACTCGTGGCCAAGGGCCTGTCCCTGGAGGACGTGCGCAGCGCGATCGCGATCACCACGGTCGACAGCCCCAAGGGCAATATCGACGGCGACAAGCGCGCCTACACGATCTATGCCAACGACCAATTGTTGCAGTCCAAGGATTGGAACGACGTCATCATCGCCTACCGCAACGGCGGCCCCTTGCGCATCAAGGACATCGGCCAGGCTGTCACCGGCGCCGAGGATGCCAAGCAGGCAGCCTGGGCCAACGGCAAACGCGGCGTGTTCCTGGTGGTGTTCAAGCAGCCCGGCGCCAACGTCATCGAGACCGTCGACAGGATCAAGGCCACCCTGCCTCGGCTCGTTGCTGCAATCCCACCCGCGATCAAGATCGAGCTGATCAGCGACCGCACCACGACGATCCGCGCCGCCGTCGAGGACGTCCAGTTTACGCTGCTGCTGACCATTTTTCTCGTGGTGATGGTGATCTTCGTCTTCCTGCGCAGTTTCTGGGCAACCGTCATCCCCGCCATCACGGTGCCACTGGCGCTTCTAGGCGCCTGCGCCTTGATGTGGGTATTCGGCTATTCGCTCGACAACCTGTCGCTGATGGCGCTCACGATCGCGGTCGGATTCGTCGTCGACGACGCCATCGTGATGCTCGAGAACATCACGCGCTACATCGAGGAAGGCGAAAAGCCGCTCGCCGCCGCCTTCAGAGGCTCCAAGGAAATCGGCTTCACCATCGTGTCGATCAGTGTCTCGCTGGTCGCGGTGCTGATCCCGCTGCTGCTGATGGGCGGCATCATCGGACGCCTGTTCCGCGAGTTCGCCGTCGTGCTGGCGATGACCATCTTCGTCTCGATGTTCGTGTCGCTGACCTTGACGCCGATGATGGCCTCGCGCTTCCTGCGCTCACATGGCGAAGTGACCCATGGCAAGTTTTATCAGTGGAGCGAGCGCGCGTTCGACGCGATGCTGCGCGGCTATGAATACGGACTCGACCGCGCTCTCGCCTGGCGCCGTACCACGCTCGTCATCTTCTTCGCCACCCTGGCGCTGTCGGTCTATCTGTTCGTCCTGATTCCAAAGGGCTTCTTCCCGCAGCAGGACGTCGGCCTGATCACCGCGACCTCCGAAGCCTCCCAGGACATCTCGTTTGCCGAGATGCAGCGGCGGCAGGTCGAGCTCGGCAAGATCGTGCTGGCCGATCCCGATGTCGCGACCACGGCGATGAACATCGGCGGCAGCGGCCGGGCCGGCAACAACGGCAACATGTTCATCACCCTGAAGCCGCGCAACGAACGCCAGGCGTCGGCGCAGCAGATCATCGCGCGGCTGCGTCCCCAGCTCGAGAAGGTCGCCGGCGCCCGCCTTTATATGCAGGCGGCCCAGGACGTCCGGCTCGGCGGCCGCCCGACCCGCACGCAGTTTGAGTTCACCTTGCAGGACGCCGACCTCGGCGAGCTCAATTTGTGGGCGCCCAAGATTCTCGCGAAGATGCAGACGCTGCCGGAGCTGCGCGACGTCGCGACCGACCAGCAGACCCAGGGCACCACGGTCCAGCTCAAGATCAACCGCGACACCGCATCGCGCTACGGCATCCAGCCGCAGCTGATCGACGACACGCTCTACGACGCCTTCGGCCAGCGCCAGGTCACGCAGTATTTCACCCAGCTGAACAGCTATCACGTGATCCTGGAAATTCTGCCGGAGATGCAGGGCAACCTCGATTCACTTAACAAGCTCTATCTGAAATCGCCGCTGACCGGCGATCAGGTGCCGCTGTCAACGTTCGCGACCTGGACCACCGACCCGGTCCGTTCGCTCTCGATCAGCCATCAGGGTCAGTTCCCGGCGATCACGATCAGCTTCAACCTCGCGCAAGGCGTGGCGCTCGGCCAGGCCACCGAGGCGGTGCAGAAGGCGATGGCCGATCTCGGCGCGCCGGCGACGCTGAACTCGAGCTTCCAGGGTACGGCGCAGGCGTTCCAGCAGTCGCTCGGCACGGTGCCCCTGCTGATCCTCGCGGCGCTGGTCGTGGTCTACCTGATCCTCGGCATCCTCTACGAGAGCTACATCCATCCGATCACGATTCTATCGACCCTGCCCTCGGCCGGCGTCGGCGCGCTCCTGATCCTGATGGCCGCCGGCTTCGACTTCAGCCTGATCGCGCTGATCGGCATCATCCTGCTGATCGGCATCGTGAAGAAGAACGGCATCATGATGGTCGACTTCGCCATCGCTGCCGAACGCGACGGGAAGACGCCAGAGGAATCGATCCGCCAAGCCGCGCTGCTGCGCTTCCGTCCGATCATGATGACCACGATGGCAGCACTTCTCGGCGGCGTGCCGCTGATGCTCGGCCACGGCACCGGCGCCGAGATCCGCCAGCCGCTCGGCTACGCCATGGTCGGCGGCCTGATCGTCAGCCAGGCGCTGACGCTGTTCACCACGCCGGTGGTCTACCTCTATCTCGACAAGTTCTCGAACCTGTTCTCGGGCCGCTCCGCCGAGGGCGAAGGACACGAGAGCTCGGAGCACGGCACCGTGAAGGAAGCCGCCGAGTAAGCTTGCGCCGCGGCTCCCGCGACGCTACAGCGAGCCCCTCGGTTCACGCCAACGCGGTCTCGCCATGCCCATGCAATCCAGACTTGTCGTTCTCGCCGCCGCCGTTCTGCTGTCGACGGGTGTTACGTATGCCCAGCAGGGCGCCAAGAAGAACGCAGCTCCCGCGGCGCCTGCCACGCAGCCCGCGCCCGCACCGACCCAGCCGCAGCAGGCCGAAGGCGCTCCGGCGCAGCCCGGCTGGATCGCGCGCTGCACCAGCGCGAGCCGCGATGCTCCCCTCGAATGCGCGATCGAGCAGAACGCGGTCCTGACCAAGACCGGCCAGACTATTGTCCTGATCAACATCCGCATCGCGCCCGACACCCGTACGCCGGTCGCCCTGCTCCAGCTGCCGCTCGGCCTCAACCTGCCGGTCGGCGCCAAGCTTCAGGTCGACGAGGGCAAGACGGTCGATCTCCCGATCCAGACCTGCGAGAACCGCGGCTGCTACGCCTCGACGCCGATCGCGCCGGATCTGCTTGCAAGCCTGAAGTCGGGCAAGCAATTGAAGGTTTCCTTCCAGAACATGGCCAAGGAGACCATCGCAATCCCGATGCCGCTCGGCGATTTCGCGACGGCCTACGACAAGATCAAGTAGCGGGCGTCTCGCTCTCGAACACTGACCAGCTCAAGCCGAGATCGGTCACCCGACCCCGAGATAGGCCTTCTGCACCTGCGGATCCTCGGCCAAGGCTGCCGCGGTGCCGGACAGCACGCTCTTGCCGACCTGGAGCACGGTCGCGAAGTCCGACACTTCCAGCGCGAGCTCGATCGACTGCTCGGCGAGCAGGATGGTCAGGCCTTCGCGATGCAGGCGGCCAAACGTTTCGTACATGGACTCGACCACCGCCGGCGCGAGGCCGAGCGAGGGCTCGTCCAGCATCAGGAGCTTCGGATCGCTCATCAGCGCGCGGCCGACCGCGAGCATCTGCCGCTCGCCGCCGGACATGGTGCCGGCGCGCTGGTTGCGGCGTTCCTTCAGCCGCGGGAAGATCTCGTAGACGCGCTCAAGCAGCGTGGCCTGACGCGATTTGTCGTGCAGCGGCGTTGCGCCGAGCATGAGATTGTTCTCGACGCTCTGCTGCACGAACAGCCGCCAGCCCTCCGGCGACAACGCCAGCCCCTTGCGCACGATCGTGAAGGCCTTCTGGCCGGCGATGTCCTCGCCGCGAAAGCTGATCGTTCCTGAATGCACGGGGATGAGGCCGGCGATCGCATTCAGCGTCGTGGTCTTGCCGCCGCCATTGGAGCCGAGCAGCGCGACGACGCTGCCCTCGGGCACCTCCAGCGAGACGTCGGAGACACCAATCAAGTCGCCGTAGCGCACCTCGAGACGCTCGATCCTGAGCAACGGTCCGCTCATAGGTCCGGCCCGCCCATCAGTTCGATCGGCGTGTGGCCGGCGGCGGCCTTCGCCGCGCGCTTGCCGAGATAGGCCTCGATCACAGCCGGGTTCGAGGTGACCTCACGTGGGCTACCGCGGGCGATCTCCTTGCCCTGGTGAAACACCATGACGCGGCTGGCCAACGACATGATCACTTCCATGATGTGCTCGACGATGACAAGTGTGATGCCGGAACGGTGGATATCGCGGACGAGATCGATCGCGAGCTTCACCTCATGCGCGTTGAGGCCGGCCATGGCCTCGTCGAGCAGCAACACTTTTGGCTCGGTCGCGAGCGCGCGGGCGATCTCCAGACGCTTGCGGCCGGGCGTGCCGAGCGAACGCGCCGGCGCATCCGCAAGCCGGCTCATGCCGACGCGCTCCAGCACGGCGCGCGCCTTGGTCTCGGCCTCCTGGCGATGCGCGGTGCGCAGGAACGCACCGATCATGACGTTCTCGAGCACGGTCATGCCTTCAAAGGTCTGCGGCACCTGGAAGGTGCGGGCAAGCCCGAGCCCGGCCCGCAGCTCCGGCGTGACATCGGTGATATCACGTCCCTCGTACAGCACGCGGCCGGAGGTAGTCTTGAGATCGCCGGTCAGGCAATTGAAGAAGGTGGATTTGCCCGCGCCGTTCGGGCCGATCAGGCCGAGAATATCGCCCTGCTCCAATGTCACAGAGGCATCGTCCACCGCCTTGAAGCTGCCGAACGCTTTTGTGATGCCGCGCGCCTCAAGGAGCATGGCTTGCTCCCGTGTCGGATGTTGGTTTCCTGCGCCGCGTGAACAGGCTGAGCAGACCACCGGGCTGGAATCGCGCGATCAGCACGATGATCGCGCCATAGAGCACGAAGGTGAGGCCTGCGCCCCTGCTGCCGAGCCAGCTATTGGAGATCTCCTCCAGCGGCACCAGGATCGCCGCACCCACCAATGGTCCGAACAGCAGCCCTGCCCCGCCCAGCGCCGCCATGATCAGGATTTTCACCGAGATCAGGATGCCGAGGCCTGACTCGGGGTCGACAAAGCCGAACATCATCGCATAGAGCGCGCCGGCGACGCTGGTGAACGCGGCGCTCAGCATGTAGGCGTAAAGCTTGGTGCGGCTCGCGGGGGCGCCGAGCGAGCGCGCGGCGCGCTCAGAATCCTTGATCGCGCGCAGGTAAAAGCCCATCCGGCTGTTGGTCATCCACCAGGTAATGAACAGCGTAACCGCGAGGATGACGAGGAAGAGATAGTAATACGGCAGCGACGACAGGAACGAGAGATCGAAGATGTTGCGCGGTACGGTCGGGCCCGAGAGGCCGACCGCCGCACCCAGCCAGTCGGTGTTGGTGACGATCAACCGCATCGTCTCGGCGACTGCGATCGTCGCCATGCTGAAGTAGTGCCCCGACAGCCGCAGCGTCGGCACGCCGATGATCGCGGCGAGCCCCACCGCAATCACGATGCCGCCGGGAATACCAAACAGCGGCGACAGGCCGAACTTGGCGTAGGACCCCATCGCGGCATAGGCCCCGCAGCCGAAGAACACGACATGGCCGACCGAGACCTGGCCGGCATAGCCGCCGACGATGTTCCAGGCCGACGCTGCGATCGCGTAGAGCAGCACCAGCGCACCGAGGCGCTGCTGGAACGGCGAGGACAACAGCAACGGATAGGCGATCGCAATCGCTGCGACGACCGAGAGCCAGATCAGGCGCCGCATCACATCTTCCCCATCAGGTCTTCTCCATCAGGTCTTGCCCATCAGGCCTTGCGGCCTGAACCAGAGGAAGAGCAGGAACATGACATAGACGATGATGTCCTTGTAGACCGCACCGATCAGATAGCCTGAGAGCGATTCAATAACACCGATCAGCAGGCCCGCGACCAGCGCACCGGGCACGCTGCCAAAACCGCCGAGCGAGACCGTGACGAAGGCGACGATGCCGAGCGTCTCGCCGACCGTCGGCACGATGTAGAAGAAATTCGCGATCAGCGCGCCGGCAAGCCCCGTGGCGCCGGCCGCGATCGCCCAGGCGATCGCCTGCATGGCGTCGGGCCTGATCCCCATCAGCTGCGCCGCAGTCTGATCCTCCGCCACCGCCAGCATTTTCGAGCCGAGCGAGGTGCGCGTCAGCAACAGATGCAGGCCGAGCGTCACCAGCAGCGCGACCACGCCGGCCAACAGCCGCGAGGCCTCGATGCGCAGGCCTGCAAACGCATAGGTGCCGCCGACGATGTTCTGCGGCATCGACAAGAAATTGGCGCCGAACCACCAGAACACGGAATAGCGCAGCAGGAGCGCGAGCCCAAAGGTGCCGAGAATCTGCGCCAGCATCGGCCCCTTCATGATGTCGCGGATCAGGGCGAAGTAGACGACGACGCCGACGGTTGCGAGAACGAGCGTTGCCAGCGGCGCACCGAGGATCGGCCCGCCACCCATCAACGTATAAACTACGTAGGCGACATACATGCCGAGCATGACGAAATCGCCATGCGCGAAATTGACGATGTTCATCATGCCCCACACCAGCGTGAGGCCGGAGGAAAACAGGGCATAGACAGCGCCAAGCAGAAGGCCGCCGACAATCACCTGCACGAGGACAAAGGACATCAGCCGCGTTGCTCTGATCAGATCATATTAGGACAGACGGGGCGCGCGGCCCCGCCTTTAAAAAATCTCACCAGCCCTTGTAGGGCAGCGCCGGCGGCTTTTCCGCATTCGCCTTCGGCCACACCGAGACGTAGTTCTCGCCGTCCTGAAGCTGGATGATGGCGCCGGACGCCAGGATGTTCTGGCCCTTGTCGTCGAACTTGACGCCCTTGTAGCCGATCATGAGCTGGTCGGCCTTCAGGTCCGTCGCCTTCAGAGCGGCCTGGACTTTTGCCGGGTCGGTCGAGCCGGCGCAGTCGATGGCGTCGGCCAGCACGAAGAAGCCCTGCATCTGGCGGGCAACCGTGTCATCCATCTCCTCACCGCTCTTCTTCTTGTACATGTCGGCGATGACGGCCGACACCGAGCCCGGCGGTCCGACGACCCAGGACGAGCGGTTGAACACGCCTTGCGAGATCTTGCCGACCGCCTTGATGAAGGAGGGGTCGGAATAACCGGCATCGTCAGCAAGCAGGATCGCCGGCTTGTAGTCGAGCGACTGCATGGTCTTGGCGAACAGGATCGCATCCGACGTGTAGCTGATCATGATGATCACGTCGGGCTTCTTATCCTTGAGCTGGAGCACCTGCCCCTGCAAATCGGTCGCATTGACGGGATAGGCGACGTCGAGCGCGACCGGTTGTCCCTTCTCCTTAAAGGCGGCGCTGATCGTGTTGGCGACCGAGGTGCCGTATTCGGTGTTGTCATGGACCAGCGCGATCGCGTCGGTCTTGGCGCCGGTCGCCTTCATGTCGGCGAGGAAGTCGGTGTAGATCTTGGCGAAGTCCGTCGCAATCGGCGTGGTGCGGAAGAACCATTTGAAACCGCGCTCGGTGAGATTGGCGGCGACCGATTCCGAATTCAGGAAGGGAATGCCGTATTTCTCGGCGATGGCGCTCGATGTCAGCGTCACTCCGGACTGATACGAGCCGAACACGGCCGCGACCTTGTCTTCCGTGATCAGGCGCAGCGCCTGGTTCTGCCCCGTCGCCGGGTTGCCCTGGTTGTCGGCGAAGACCGCCTCTATCCTGGCGCCGCCGAGGCCGGCAAGGCCTGCGTTCTTCGCCAGCGGCAAATTGCCAAGCTCGGGATGGGCGTTGTTGACGATGTCCATGGCGACTTCGAGCGCCGCCTTGGCGTGCGCGCCGATCGAGGCGGTGCCGCCGGACATCGGCATGATCACGCCGATCTTGACCACCTTGTCCTCGGCGCGCGCGCCGGCCGCGAACGCAAGGGACATCGCGGCCGCGCAAAGCAGCCCCGTGACATGCTTCAATGTCATGAGATCAGACCTCCCAAAGGGTTTCCCCAACCAAGATTTTTTGGAAAGCGTGGGCGAGGCGCCCCGCTTCCGTTTGATTTATACCTGGCGACGAGAGGATGGCATGCCAGCCGGACACCGGCAAGGTGAAACGAATTGCGACGATGCTGGACGAGGGAGCAGCGATCACGCACGCTGCTTCCCGCACTCGATCTGGCGTCGTTCGGTGCAGGGATAACGACCGGAGTGACTATCATCGCTGCCTCGCGGCTGCGCAGATCTGTAAGGTGGGTTAGCCCCGCGGATTGCGCGAAGCGCGAACTGCTCGGCGTAACCCACCACGTCTATTTCCGCGGACACGAAAGAGGTGGGTTACGCCAGCGGACTGAGCTTCGCGCGGCCGCAAGGCTAACCACCCTACGAAGCACGCTCGGCCAACGCCTGAAGCAACGTCGTGAAGCCGCCGTAGATCATGCGCTTGCCGTCGAACGGCATGTCGGCGGCCTTGAGCCGCGGATCGGCCATCACCTTGGCGTTGACGGCATCGCGGCTTGCGCGATCGCGGTAGACGATCCACGAGAACACGACGATCTCATCCTGCGTTGCCATCACCGCGCGGGGAAAGGACGTGAGCTGGCCGTAAGGCACGTCGTCACCGATACATTCGACGTAGTCGAGCGCACCGTGCTCCATCCACACCGCGCAAGCCGTTCGGGCCAGCGCCTTGTAGGCCTCGATCTTGTCCTTCGCCACGGCCAGCACGAAACCATCGACATAGGGCATCACGGATCTCCTTGGGTTATACGTCCCAAGGACGATCGGATGTGCCCCGATCCGACCGGCGCTGGCAATGTCGGGATGAGGCAAACCGTCGCGAGCCGCGCCGCCGCGGGTCATCGGATCAGAGGCAATTCAGACTTTGTGGGAGCGCCTGGAATTGGCTGGGGAACCTGGACCCTACGCCAACACTTCAGAAGGCCTGGAAATCCTGCGAAAACGGCCCTATATCAATGCCTGCGTTGGGGGCGACCCGTTGGGGGCACCGTTAGGGGCAGGTTAAGTGAACGTTATTTTGCGAGCGGAAAAAGGTGGCGGCGATCGGCGGTACCTGACCCAGCCCCGGGGCGAAGGAACGACTTGGTATGCCGTCGCTGAGGTCCCTAGGACGCTACGGCGGGCTCTCGGCAAGAAGCGGCTCCTGAAGTCCCTAGAGACTGCGGACCTCCGGGTGGCCCGTATAGCTCGCTGGAACGCCGTTGCGGATTTGAAGTCCGAGATCGCCAAACACCGTACGCCCGGACCCGAGGATCAAGACCCGCTTCTCTTGGAAGCCATGGCTCTCCGGGAGGAATTCGTCCGGGCCGATGCCGCGCGGCGCAATGACCTCATGTACCAGATCACGGACCGGGCCGAAGAAATCGATCTGGCAGCTGGCGGGACCCGCGACGACTACGAGCCTTTTGCAGAACCCCGGGCGGCCGCCAAGCAGGCCACCGACTTCGTTCAGTTGGCGTCCGCAAAGGTCACTCCCGCCGACCTCTACGTTGAACGGTGGCTTGCGGCCTCGACCTATAGCGAGCGCACCAAGGCTGACGCCCGTACAGCGCTTGCGCAGTTCAAGGACTGGTGCACGAAGGCGAGCCAAGGCTTCTTCATCGAGACCACGACCGATCGGGTTGCCGCCGATTTCCGTGATGAGGCGTTCGTCGAGGCTGGCGTGCACTTCAAGACGGCCAACAAGAAGCTATCCGCCCTACGGCAATACTGGACGTGGCTAGAGAAGAGCTTCGGCGTGAAGTCGAATCCTTGGATGCGCAAGTCGCTCCCCAAGGCCAAGGCACATAGGATTGCCCCGGACGGCCCGATGGGGCCTGAGCGGCCGTTCACGGATGATGAGGTTCGCATCCTTCTTGCGGGCCCGGCAGACACCGACATGGCCAACACCATGAGGATTTCAGCCCTTTCGGGAATGCGCCTCGATGAGATCGGGCAGCTCCGCGTCCGTGATTGCCGCGACGACACGTTCAGCGTCATTCGCAGCAAGTCGGCGGCCGGAGTTCGCACCATTCCGATCCATTCGGCGCTGCGGCCGATGATCGCGCAACTCGTGGGCAAACGCGATGCGGCGGCCTATCTGTTTCCCGAATTTCAGGACACCGGTTGGGACGGCAACCGGACCATGGCCCTCTCCAAGCGGTTTACGTACTACCGCAAGAAGCTTGGCGTGCATGACAAGAGGCCGGGCGCCCGGCGATCAAAAGTCAACTTCCATAGCTTCAGGCGCTGGTTTGCAACGAAGGCTGAAGATGCGGGACACCGAGAAAATGTCGTGGCTGACATCATGGGCCACGAGAGCGAGATCGGGATCACATTTGGGCTCTACTCCAATGCTCAGTTAAAACGGCTAAAGCGGTCCTGCGTCGAGTCCGTAAAGCTTCCGAGCTAATAGCCCTTCGGATTGGGATATTCGGCACCGATCGCGTGGCGCGGCGCGAAACACAGGCCTAGCTACCTCATAAGGAATGACTCTCCCCGGCTAGACATCCGAGCAAATCCACATCAAATTCCCGCAAGGGTTGTTTGAATCGGGGCCGTGGAAGGACATGGGGACAGAAAAGACGGCGTACTTCAAGAGCTGCTTAGGCGTATTTCAAGGCGGAGGCTGTCGGGCCGCGGCATTTGCTGGCGCATTCGAGGAAGCGGTTAATCGTGGCGTCAGCTTCAGCGAGGTTGCCGGAACATCCGCGGGATCGATCATTGCTGCTCTGATAGGCGCTGGAGCGACTCCACGATATGTACGAGAGAAACTTGCAAAACTGGACTTTCTGACGTTTTTGCAACCGCCCGAGCGGAACGCGAAACGCAGTCTGCCGGGCAACCTTGTGGGCTACGCGAAGCCGCAGTATGCCGACATATATTATGATCAGGGCCTCTACTCCTCAGAAGCCATTAAAGTGTGGTTTGAGGGCCTCTTATCGGAATTACTTCCGTCTGAGCGAAAGCCGATCCAATTCAAGTCGCTACCCTTCCCAACATACATCGTCTCGACCGATATCGTAAGGTCGGAGGCGAAAGTGTGGAGCCAGCATTCGACACCGGAAGCACTGGTTTCAGATGCGGTTAGAGCATCGTGTTCAATTCCGATATTCTTTCAGCCCGTTGATCGTCGGCACGTTGATGGCGGACTGTTGAGCAATCTACCGGCGTACGTCTTTGCGGACCGAACCAACTCCGAGCGGACACTCGCAAGTAAAATTCTGGCTTTCTCGCTAGTCGGAAATGAGCCCGAAACCGCCGCATGGAGCACATCATACTTCTTGTCGCAGCTCGCTAGCACGTTGGTCGATGGAGGCCAGCAGCTCCAGTTGGGCCTCCAATCAAGCGTTTACGTCATCTCGATCAACACAGGCGAAATTCGAGCGACCGACTTTGCGAAACTCACGCCTGACGCTGTGACCACCCTAGTTGCAAACGGCTCAGAAGCGACGAGCAAATTCTTCGATAACGAGAGGATGCACATTCGCGCCAGCGGGCTCCGCGAGACAGCATGCCTTGACGTCGATGAATTTTACGCGCGTGTGACCGAAAGCCTCGAAGATTCGCTCGATCGTATAGTCATATCCGAACATGACACCGACTGGGTATACAAACTATTCCCTACGATCCTCTGTTGGAGAGCCCGCGGAGTCCGCGTCGATGCGATTCTTCCGGAAAATGGCGAGACAAGTAAGGATGGCCCCTATCGCCGGAACCTCCTTCGAGCGCTTGGCGTCAATGTCTGCATTCTTCCCGGCGCGAGTTCCGTGCCGTGCAGGGCAACCGTAATTGTCCCAAAAGATGCTGCGCACCTTCGCGCTCTTGTTGGCGTGCAAAAACAATCAAAAGTGGACGTCGACTCTGTTTTGTATGAGGGTTTTCTGGACGCATCGGTAATTCAAGCAGTACTTCACCAGCTAGAAAACCAGATCAGCACGAGTAAAGACGCGCAAACATTCCGACCCACGCTCCGCTCGACTCCATCCGAGGCCCTGATCGCTCGGCTAAAAACCATCCGGCAGTACGAAAAACACCATGTAACGATTACGCTCGAACAAGTTCCGGTCCGCGACCTTGTCGCTACATCACGATTCACTCGGGAGTATAAGTACAATCAAATTCGTAGCCTTGTTGACCTCTATCACCGTTTTGGACTCCCGTTATTCGAGCCGGCGGTTGTCGATTTCGGAAACGGGAAATCCTCTATAGTTACGCCTCCGGTTGTCGAAGAACTCGATGGGAAATACATTCTGATAGAAGGATCAACGAGAGCGACCTATTGTCGTGACGCTGGGATTGCATCATTTGTCTGCTTGGTGGTGAGAGGTGTGACGGACCGTTTGCCGAGCCGCACACTTGATTTCAACAAAGTGCGCGTCACTGGCAGACTGCTCGCAATCAATAAGAGATACGAGAGCTTTGACTATTCCCACTTTCGCCATATCGAACGGACCATGCACCCCCTGGATAGCCTCAACCCATGATGACTGCGCTGGATCTTGTATGTGAACTGGTCTCGCGCAATTCGCTTGTAGACGCGATCTATCTATTCAAACCAATGGCCTCGCCACCAATCCAAGAGAACGCTGAGCTCAGCGAAGACGAGCGGACCTTGGTAGCGGATGCATTGGATTTGAGAGCAAGCACATGCCTACCCTTCTGGGAGTGCATCCTACAACTGATCAGCGTTAGGGATGTAGCAGCTCCCACGCTACTCACTCTCGCGAAAAGGCACAATCGACAAAGCGACACCTTAGAGCTGATGCCGAGAGAAAGGGTCACCGTCGAAGGGCTCGTTGCGCTCGTTGACTCCCTAGCCCGCGGCACGACCCTCGCCCTCTCATCGAGGGTGCGATGTTCGGATGGAGTAAAGCGACACATCCCAATGCTTGACTTCCACTGTAGAGAGTCAGCTCACAATGACTTGCTTGTCCGGCAAATAGCCGAAGCATTGGAGATCAAGGGGTATCTCGCCCACTCTGGGCAATCGTATCACTTCTACGGTGCGCAGCTGATGAGTGAGGATGAACTGGTCCAGTTCTTGTCAAAATCTCTGCTGTACTGCCCCGTAATAGATCGGGCGTGGATCGCCCATCAGTTGATTGAGCGGGCATGTGGCCTAAGGATATCGCCTGGAAAGACTTACACAGGCTACCCAACGATCTTTGCGCAGGTTTAAGGGGCAATCTTTACGGCTAGGCGCCGAAGACGGCCAAGTTGGCTTGGCAACGCAAATGGGGGCGAGAATGGCGAAGAGAATAAAAGCGCGGGTTCAGGAGACCCGGCATGTTCGTCCGCACAACGGTCTCGACAGTGCGGCCTTCTATTTTCAGAACATCATCAAGGACAAGCTGGCGTCGAATACGCGCGATGCACTATTCTTTGATTGCATGGCGTGCTCCACCATGATCGCGTTCGCCTTTGAAGCCTACCTCAATTTCTTCGGAGCCGAGCTGATCAAACCATGGCACGAGCGCCAGGCCATCAATGACAAGATCAAGCAGGTGTTTTCGGCGCTGAAGCTGGCGCCCGACTGGTCGGTGAGACCGTTCAGCAGCATGAAAGCAATGAAAGAGCTGCGGGACGTGTTCGCACACGCCAAGCCGCAGACCTTCGAGATGGACAAGATCGTTGAAGCCGAGATCGGAGAGCTGGACGGGAAGCGCTATGACATAGGCCCCGAATGGGAGAAAACCTGCACCCCTGACACCGTCCTTGCGGCCTACGAGGACCTGGAGACGGCTTGGAGGGTGATGTTCGAGAACTCGGGGCTGACCGTTTTCCAAGCCATGGACCACGGCGAAGGCGGCCTGACCTTCATCGAGCATGTGGAAGAAATGCCTGCTACTTCTGATCGATGATTTCCGCGGCGTAACCAAACGTCATAGTGAACTTTGTCAGTGTCACCTCGTCGTCAATCCAGACGCACCTCTGGCCATCTTTCCAACCGCTAATCCAGGTTACGCCGAACCCCTCAATAACCCCGCATGCTACGCGTATGGAATTGGGGTCGAGCACAATGCAGCACCGGGGCCATTTCATCGTTTGCCAATCAAGGCGTTTGGGCTTTTAAGCGACAACTCTTTCATTTCCTCCCGCATCCAGCGGGGCATCGAACCCCTACCGTGGCCACTCTCTCGCGGTGAGCTTTTGGCGAGCTACATGGTTTGGACGGTTAGTCAGGTTAACGATGAGCGCGATAGCGGCCGTCGTAAATGCGCCCCGCGTGCTTACCGTCACATCAGCATAGGGCTTTGCTCGATAGGTCAAAGACGAACAAAAGCCCTGGATCTTTTTATCGTCAAACGACATCTTGACCTGGTGGGCGAATTCATTCCTGACCTTTCTTATCAACTCGCATTCTTGGCACTCAGTTTCCGACAGCAAGCCAAGGGCTCGGACGGCCGCGATTCGAGCAGAGAAGGACGACAGGGGCGCGTTAGACCCCGAGAGCAATTTGTTGGCCGACGCTTTGTTGACAAGAAACGCCGCCAATATCTGCTGCAGAAGGTCATCGATAAAAGCTGCTGCGGCTAACGCGGCACCACGCTCAGTTTCCTTGTTGAAGTCGTCGAGAAATTCCCCAAATCCAAGGAGGTGGGGATACTTTTCTTCGAGCGCGAGAACCCTTTTTCTCACGCGCCTGACAGCGTCAAGCCGGCGCTCCTTTTCCGCTTCCGTCACGAACTCAATGTCTCCAGATAAGGCCAATAATTGCGAGGCCGAAGCCCATACACCACTGCCAGTACTTCAGCCAAAACTCGGCCACAACGTGTGCGGCCTTCGAAGTCCAGTGCCTTTTGTAAGCCCCCTGCAGGATGAAAACCAAACCGTTGGGGTCATTGCGCGGCGGCACATACTCCCCGTCCCACCAGCGTCTCAGCAATTGCTTCATTCGAATCACTCCGTTTTTTAGACGGAGACCATCTATCATCCTCGGATTCACCGAAGCGCAAGCTCGAGAGTCCTATCCACCGATGAAACATTGCGGTTGAGGGAAAAGAACAAAAACGTCGATTTTCCTTGACCTCGCAGGCTTGACGCCGAATCACAAATCACGACCCCATGGGCAAAACGGAACGCGTCCATGAGCCAGCTGAGGTATGGGGTCTACATGACACTCGGGATAGCTGTTGGAGCCTTAGTGGCGCCAGTTGGCTGAGAGCCTGTTATGGCTTCGCCCCGCCTGCGGCTGATGAGTTATCAAACGCCCCGCCAAGATCTGAAGACGCGGGAGCAACCAGAAGCCCGGCCAATATTGCGGAAAGGGTCCCGCATCTCAGAAGTGACCATGTGACAACTACTCGCCGGTTCCCCCGTGTACCCGGTCGGAAAGCTGAGATCTCCGTTCAAAGTAAAGAGCGCAGCCCTAGTCATCTGCCAATCGCGATGCGTGCGGATGCTCGATCGAAGGCCGGTGCACGAGAGTCAATAAGCCGCATTCATCTCGATTCGGTGGAGCTTCCTGCGTCACTAACAGTGATGTCAACGCTCGTCGACTATGGTGTCTAGTAGCGGCGGCATAGTCATATCCCCCGTGCCGGTCCGCCAGAAGGTGCCCGCTCTGGGGCGCGACTTGGCTGAAATTTCCCGAGGCTGAGGTCCTGTTCTTGTTCGACATGAGCGGCTCCAGTGAGTCGTTTTGACTCATGGCCAATTGCCAAACGTTCGTTAGCGTATTCTCCAAACAGTGAGGATCGCATGGCAAAAAGCGGTGATAAACAGCAGAAGGTGACGCGCTACATCTCTTATTTGCGCGTGTCGCGCGAATCCCAGGGGCTACACGGACTCGGCATCGAAGCGCAACGGCGGGCGGTCAGAGAGTACCTTGTGAGGGTGGGAGCCGCCGACACTCTCTTGGCCGAATACGTCGAGGTCGAAAGCGGCAAGCGGGACGAGCGCCCAGAACTGCTGCGGAGCTTCGATCATGCGCGAAACGCGAGAGCGACGTTGATCATCGCAAAGCTGGATCGGCTGTCACGAGACGTACACTTCCTCACCGGGCTCGAAAAGGCCGGCATCGAGTTCATCGCTTGTGACTTGCCAAATGCAAACCGGCTTACGATCACCATCCTCGCCGCGGTAGCCGAGCACGAACGGGAGATGACGGCCGAGCGTACTCGGGCGGCTCTTGCGGTGGCCCGAGATCGGGTCGCGAAAGTCGGCCAAAGGGGGCGCCCTTCGGTTAAGCGGCTAGGCAACCCGAACGGAGCGGCGCACCTTAAGAACTTGGGCAACCGCGCGGCGGTATCGGCCCTGAAGACGAGAGCTGATGAAACAGCGAAGCGGCTCAGCAGCACCCTGCATGCTGTGATCGAAACTGGGGCTAAATCTTCCCGGGCCATCGCAGTGGCTTTCAATGAAAGGGGTGTGTTGTCGCCTCGCGGTTGTCAATGGGACGCCAAGGCGGTCATCAATTTGCGACGCCGCTTGACCGCCATGGAGCAGCAAAACACGTAGCCCCTTTACCACATGATTGACCGATCGAAGGGGCCTGCCACTGCGGAGACCGGGCTCTGGTCCCCCGACCGGACTGCGGTCCCTTCTACATCCCCTAGCCTGACATGGTGGGGTGGCCCCAGGGATGGCGGGGCCCTCCTCGTGATCACTGACGTCTCAGCTCGCCTCTTCGCAGGGGGGTGGGTGTGGTGGTCACGTGCCCGCGGAGAGTGCGCCACGCACTACGATCGACATGATGCCTCATCCCGACTTCGTATTGTACCTGTCTTGCTAGAGATGGCTCTCGTCCTAGGAGGCACTTCAGGTCATCTAGGAATTGATCTAGCGACATCTTCTTCTTGCACCCCTTTGGGGGTAGCAGGACCCCTATATCCCTTATTTCATAGTGTTTTATCGACTTTTTATTTTTTCCGGTGTTGCCGCTGTGTACGAGAGCAACTACGTCGTTGCTTATGGTTCGCAACATTGCGGCCACGGACAGAAGGAGACTGAAATGCTGTCGAACATGACGACGGAAGATATTCACTGGCTTGTAGGCACCGTTGACAATCTCGGTTCGGTTGAAGTTGTCAGCAAGAATAAGACGCCGACTCTTATTCTAAAATTCAAGACGCCATACTTAGACAAGCTGGTGGCCATATGTCGGGCCGCTCGCTACGAGGGTTCGCCGACCGGACCACGAAAACCTTCGGGCGACTCGGTGCAGCCCCAGTACACCTTGACGTTTCGTGGCAGAAACTTTGCCATGATCGAGAACCTCGTCGTGCCGCTTCTACGGACGGGCAAACGAAACGTGTTTGCGAGGCGGCGTGCTGAGTTGATGGCTCAGCGTGAAAGCTTGGGGCTTACGGGGCCGCGCCATTCGATCGATCCGGAAGCACAGGCCTAAGCCATCGCTTCTAGTTAGTTGGCATTCCGGCCGGGGTTCGAACTGCAAGAATCGAACTTCGACGCGAGGTGCACCGCACCCGATGGGGCCTAGGGCCGGGATTGCTGACGTCGCACGATATTCCGTTGTAGAGCGCATCTGTCGTGGTGCAGCGACGAAGAGGAGTAGCAACCTTGCTTGGAGGTAAATCGGCTGCAGTTTCTCGGCTGCGAAGCAGGCAGTTGTTGAAAGATCGCATCCAACGCGGCCCTCTTAACGCTGCGAGTACGTGCGCCATCCCGGGCTGCGGACGGCCGACCATGAAGGCTGCCAAGCAAGGATTGGCGCCGCACCACTGTCGTCGTCACACTGAACACAAGGCACGCCACGGCAGCTATTGGCTCAACACCTACACTGCCGCCGAGCTGAAGCCATATCTGTCAGCCGCGGCCGCTTACGTCAGCCTTCGAGCTGCCCATGACAAGTTTATCACCGTAGCGATAACCGCTGTGCAGTCTGCCTTAGACGAAGCTGGGCCGGTCGAGATAGCAACCAGGCTGAAGGGCCTTGCGGCCGTCAAGCGGGCTAGGATTGCCCTGGCGCGACTACGGATCGCCAAGGTCAAGCCGGAACGCATCGTCTCAATCGTCCTGGCCGTGACTGCGCTGGCCGATGAGAAGGGGCACCGGACTAGGGAATTCCGCACTGTTCAGTGCTCAAAGGCAATCCACCGTTTGGCCAGCGGCACAGGTTGGGTGATCTATGACGATCAAGGTCGCGAGCACCGGAGCCGGCGCCGCGCCTATCCGCGATCATCGGGTCGAGTGCTCCGCCTGATGGGTCGGATGCTTGAAGAGCCCTGCGAGTGGGTCATCGAGAAGCACCTCGCGGGCGTCTTGGCGCATAAGAAGCGCTATGGGCGGCATTCGGCTTGTGCTGCTGGCTGACTAACTACTCAGCTCGGCTTTTCAAATGCAGCATCATTATCGAGAGATCTGGTCGCACTTGAACGGTACGCACATGTTGAAGGTCGAAGCCGGTCACTTTGAACACAGACGATAGGCAGGCTGCTCCCACAATGATTCCTCGACCCAGGCCTATGTGGTTTGACCCTCAGCTTCGCGCGAAGAGCAACGGGCTTCTGAGCGCAGTAGACCGACTAGCGAACACGCTGCTAGAGCACGAGACCGTGAGCGGCCTTCGTAAGCGAGCGCGGAAGGACTCCGACCGCAACAACTTCTATGCCGCCGTGGAAGCACTAGCTTGCAATCTGATTCTGCTGAAGGCCACCGGCAGCGATGCCAAGCTTGCCGTGCCTCGCTCACACGCCTTTTTGTGGCAAGGTAACGCCAGGGCGAACCCTGTGTATGGTCAGCATTTCTTGACGGCCATCGGCCTGATGGCATCGCTGGGCCTCATCGTGGAAGCGCGCCGTGGCTACAGGATCTCCGCCAAGTCGAAAATGCCGTCGCTTATCGGACCAACAGCTGACCTCGCCCAGCATCTGCCCCTAGCCCCGCCCGATTGGCGCGCCATCCATCAGATTGATGATCCTGTATTGATCATCCTAAAGGAAGGAAAGGACGAAGCGGGTCACGCGGCCGCTATCACGTTCCGGGAGACCGCCCAATCTCGCAAGTTTGCGAATCAAGTCCAACGCCTAAACAAATTCCTGCGTGAGGCGGACATCGAGGTCACGTGCCAAAACACCAGCCTCTCGTTAGGGAAAGACGGACATATCATTGCGCCCTACCGCCGTTCGCTTCGGCGCATCTTCAACAATGGCACATGGCAGCATGGCGGTCGCCTCGCGGGTGGCTTTTGGATGTCGATCGAGAGAGCCGAGCGAGACCGCATCCGGATTGAAGGCGAGCGCATCGCGAACGTCGATTATCGGCAGCTCTATCCACGCCTTGCCTACGTGCGGTCAGGCGAGACGCAGCCCGAAGGCGACATCTATGATGTAGCCGGAGATGGCACCAGCCGAGATGGTTGGAAAAAGCTCATGAACGCGATGCTGTTCTCGGATGGGCCGCTGAGGAATTGGCCCGAAGATACCCGTCAGCATTTTCCGACCGGCACAAAACTGCGAACGGCCATTGAGATGCTTGCAGCGAGGCACGCGGCCATCAAGCATTTGTTCGGTGCAGGCCTGGGATTTCAGTTGATGCGCATTGAGAGCGACATGCTCATCGAGGTCACAACTTATCTGGCCCAAGCCGGGGTCACCGCGTTGCCACTCCACGATGCTGTTCTGGTCGCGAAATCCAAGGCCGACACCGCAGCAAGGGCGATGCAGGCAGTTTTCAAGCGAGGGACCGGCTCTCCGTGCGCGATTGTTTCGACGACATTTTGGTAGTGATTTCCATTACTTATCTTCTTACGCCTCCGCTAATGGAGGAGTGATAGAGGGGGGAGACGTAGGGGGTATATAGGGATACCTCTGAGTTCTCTCCCACATGGGCTGCCTTCGAGGGTGGGTGATGAATCACCACCACCATCTCCACGCCCGCCATCCAGGCCCCTTATGAGGAGCCCTTTATGATTTTTTCGTCGTAGTGTGAACCAGTTCATATTTCCCGCCGCGGAGCGAGCACTACCTTTGCGGGTGCTAACGTCGGACGCGCTTCTTCCGGAGGAAGATATGAGTACGTGCGGACGAACTGTATCCAGCATCCAGAATGCTGCCAGCGCCATACTGATCACCGCAACGATTGCGACGCTCTACGCCGGATCGGCATTTGCGCAATCACAAACTGTTTCCCAAGTCCGAAAGCAACAAGAAGCCCTGATTTGGACGACCGACTACGAAGGTCTTGTTGACGGAAAAGCCGGTGAAGGCACGCTTGGGGCTATCGGGAAATTCCAAGCTCGCATTGGACATCCGGTAACAGGTCAACTGACTTCAGCGGAAGAGGATCAACTTCTGCGCGACGGTCGCGCTCGTCGGACTCAAGCTGGGTTTAGGCAGTTTACAGACAATGACGCGGGAGTATCAGTCGGCATCCCCTTGGGTCTCGTGCAGGGACCAGTGGAAACGAAGTGGGGTAACCAGTGGTACAGCAGAAGCAATGGACTCCTTGTTGAGACACTGCGGTTTGGGACCGAGGTGTCGCTTAAAGATCTCTTCGACAGATTCCTCACAGTCAATAACAGGAAAGTTTCATATCAGCGCTTCGAAAATAGTTGGTTCGTGATTGCTGCATTCGAGGGGAAAGCCGCTGTTTATGTCCGCGCCGATGTTGTAGCGCCGCCTAACCAACCGTCCGAGATACGCGGATTTTCGATTTGGATGAGCAAGGATCGGCCTGCCGAGTACCAAGCAATTCCTCCCGCAATGCTTTCTAGTTTTAGGTCTAACACCGATCGAAAGAATGACGCGTCGTCGAATGCAACGGTTGGCAGCGCTCCGCCTACCGTTGTGAACCCACCTCCTGTTGTAATTCAGGCGAATAGATCCGCAGTCAGCGTTTTAGATTGCTACAAGGGACTTGGCGATTGTCCAGCTGCTATGACCCCGGCTCCGGTTGCCGCGTTTAGGTAGTATTTGAGGCTTAACATCGAGAGATGTCGCTATGTGTGTTTCATGCTCGCGACGCGCCTTGATCGTCGGCTCGATAGCGGCCCTCGCGTCGAGCCAAACAGCTTCCTATGCAATCGACGGCAGCCGCGTCGCTTGCATTTCCGGAAGTTCTGCGCCCGATTATAGTGACATGACATCAAAATCGGGCGATCCGGCCTTTGATAGAGCGCTGATAATAGAATTGAAGCGCATCGTTACGGTGATTCCGGTCGATCCTGGATTCAAGTTTGTCAACGCCAAGAACGCCGGAGCCACGCCTGAGACTATCGTCAATGGAACAAACGGGACTGTTTTAATCGGAATCAGGTTGGTTCATGAGCTTCTCAAGCCGAGCCAAGGAGGCATCACCGTAGCCTGTGTGTTGGCGCACGAGTGCGGTCACATATTTCAGTTTTTCTCGACCGATCAATATTATGCTCGCTTGAGCGGTCCGACGGAACGTTTGCGTGAGCTTCATGCAGACGTTCTCGCCGGATACTATTTGGCTAAGAAAATGGGATCTGATCCAGGCGCTATGCGCGATGTACTGAGAGCATTCATTGACTTGGGCGCTTACGAGAACGCCTCACCGGATGATCATGGATCTCCAGGTCAGCGATGCGCGGCATTGGATAAAGGATATACGCTGTCGTTGAGTGGGAAACCGTTTCAGGATTCAGCGCGAGAGGGTGCGTCCTATGTGCGTGGATTATAGAAAGCATTCAGCTCAGCTCACTTTGGCCATAGCGATGTCGAGTTGCTGGATTTCGTCAGGCGCCTGCGAGGAATCCGTGCCTCCTCCGCCGGTACTTCAGAATCCTCTTAGCTCGGGAGCCACTCTGGCGGGATTTTTTTCGTCAAAGACGCCTTACGAGTTTTGGCTTACCTGCTTGATCGGTGTTCTTGGTCTCGCGATTATAGGTGCACTTATTTTTTCACTGCGAAAAGTACCGAATGCTCGGCCCGATGACATTGCCCGCCCAGTAATCATACTTACCGTAATTACCGGAACTCTCATCTTGGTGACAGTTGGCTACAGCAACGAACAGATTGCACCCGCTTTTGGACTGTTCGGAACTATCATTGGGTACATGCTAGGTCGTTTTGCGCAATCTGCGGCTGCTCCTATTCCGAGTGACTCTCAACAAAACACTGCTTCCCAGTCACCAGCAAAGCGTCCGAATACCGAAGAAATAAGGAGCGCAGCATGATAGTCCGCGCGGCGATTCCGGTTGGCGTTTTTATCGCAATAAGCCTGGGGGCGCCGGCCGCAGCGGGGGATTCTGCGACACCAAGGACGCCTATCGGTCCTCGGGAAGGGGGGATAGCTCAGATAGCTCCTCCGTCTGTCCTTTTGAATTCGCCACCTAAATCGGGTGAAATTCGCATAAGAAATCCCGGCCCCTATACGTTAGTGTTTTCTTACTGGAACGGGCAGTCTGCATGGCAAACCCTATCGATTGAGCCTAAGCAGTCGACGGACTTTTCGTGTGTAAAATGCGGCGAGACGGTTTTAGTCTCGTACCACGACGGAAAGGAAAATAAGGTGATCAAAGCAACAACTGGACGCACCTATCTATTTTGGCCTGGACAGGCGAATGCCTGGATTCTGGTTTCAGCGTCTTCCGAATCCCAGTAGGTGCGTCAGATTCGGGATGCGCCTTTAATCACGCGGCAGATTCCGGGCGCTTTAGGTCCGGTCGAGCATTTTCAGGACGGCCTCAACCTGCTGCAACTTTTGCCACAGGACTTCCCCCTCGGCCTTGTTAACGAAGATGCGCCCGCGAAGGTCGGCACGAAGCCGCTCCAATGTCTGCATCGCGGGTTTGTGGGGTGGTTCTTTCTTCGGTGGCAAATACTCGTCTCCTAAGCCTAAGAGACGCGCGAACTCCGCAAGGTCAGGTAGCTCGCCACTTTGCAAGATATCAGCGAGGCGTTCGGAATCGCGGTCTGCATCGGACATTGAAAATTCAGACATCCGTTAGGGGCAAGCGTTAGGGGCGGCGTTGGGG
Organism: Bradyrhizobium sp. S3.3.6; assembly: GCF_040546905.1. Classification (NCBI taxonomy): domain Bacteria; kingdom Pseudomonadati; phylum Pseudomonadota; class Alphaproteobacteria; order Hyphomicrobiales; family Nitrobacteraceae; genus Bradyrhizobium; species Bradyrhizobium sp. S3.3.6. Next base: position 168,510 of record NZ_JBEPOT010000010.1, read on the forward strand.
TACAGCGGGCACCCAGCCTGAGCAACTTCAACGATTTGAAGAGGTTACGCCATGCCGCGAGGGATGGCTGGGGAACCTGGATTCGAACCAAGACAAACAGAGTCAGAGTCTGTTGTGCTACCGTTACACCATTCCCCAACGGAATAGCCGAACAAATTCAAGGTCTTACCGATTTGTCCGACTGCGGCCGGAAGCGCGTTTGGCGCAAATCGCGGCTCAGGCGTGGCAGCCTTCTACCTGCTCAGCCCTAGGCTGGCAAGCGCGGCTGTAAACGGATCAAGCGCAGCCGCCACAGCTTCAAGCACGCGCCCCGCCCCCTACTCCACCTTGATATTCGCAGCCTCGATCACCTTCTTCCACCGCTCCGTCTCGGAGGCGATATAGGCCGCGAACGGCTCGGAATCGACGGCAACTGCGGTGGCGCCGAGCTCGGCCATCTTCTGCACCGTCTCCGGCTGCTGCATGTAGGCGCGGATCTCGGCCGAGAGCTTTTCGACGATCGGCTTTGGCGTGCTGGCCGGAACGAAGAAGCCGTGCCAGGCGACCGCTTCGAAGCCGGGGAGGAATTCGGCCACGGCCGGCACTTCCGGATCGAAGGCGGCGCGCTTCGGCGTTGCGGTGGCAAGCATCGCGAGCTGACCGGTCTTCACCTGCGGCAGCAGCAGCGGCACGTTGTCGAAGGCGAGATCGATCTGGCCGCTCAACAGGTCGGTCAGCATCTGGCTCGAGCCCTTGTAGGGCACGTGCACCATCCTGGTGCCGGTCATCTGCTGAAACAGCTCGCCGGCGAGATGCTGCGAGGTGCCGACGCCGGCCGAGCCGAACGAGACCTTGTCCGGGTTCGCCTTCAGATAGGCGATCAGCTCCGGCACGGTCCGCGCCGCGATCTTGCTGGGGTTGATGACGAGCACGTTGGGCACGACGCTGATCTGGGCGACCGGCGCCAGGTCCCTGTCCGGCTGATAACTGAGCTTCGGCCCGTACAACGACGGATTGATCGCGAGCGCCGACGTGCTGGCAAGCCCGAGTGTGATGCCGTCGGGGGCCGACTTTGCCAGCCGCGTCACGCCAAGGATCGAGCCGGCGCCGCCGACATTCTCAACCACGAACGGCTTGCCTAGCTTCATCTGCAGATGGTTCGACACCATGCGCGCAAAGATGTCCGCGGTGCCGCCGGCGGCAAAGGGCACGATCACGCTCACCTGCTTGGACGGATAGCCGTCCTGCGCACTCGCCGGGGACATCGCCAGCAGAATTGCCGAAGCAAGACCAAGCCACATCGATCTCATCGAAGTTTCCTCACCTTTTACAGTATTGTTGTTGAGTTGCCGCGGGCGCGCGGCGGAGATAGCTAGCTAGAACCCGACCTCGTACATGCTCAGGATCGCATCCCGGCTCAGATCGCGCGGATTGTTGTCGAGCAGCCGGCGAATGGCGTGCGCCTCGTCGGCCATCACACCGAGATCATTCCTGGGCACGCCGAGCGCCGACAGCCGCATCTCGACGCCGAGATTTTTGCAGAACGCATAGGTCGCATCGAACGCAAGCTTGGGATCGTTCTGCTCCGGCAGACCGAGCGCTCCAAGCACCGCGACCGTCTTCGCCTCGACCGCCGGCATGTTGAACGCCAGCGTGTGCGGGAAGATCACGGCACAGGCGAGACCGTGGGCAATGTGATGCCGTGTGCCGAGCGGATAGGCCACGGCGTGTCCGGCGGTGGTGTTCACCGGCCCCAGGCAATAGCCGCCATACAGCGAGGCCAGCGACAGACCGGCGCGCGCCTCGCGATCGCCGCCGTCGGCCACCGCGCGCTTGAGATAGCGCCCGACCAGCCGCGCGCCTTCGAGCGCATAGAGATCGATCGTCGGATGCGCCTTGCGGCTGGTATAGGCTTCGACGCAGTGCGCCAGCGCATCGACGCCGGTGGCTGCAGTGATCTCCTTTGGCACGGTCATCGTCATGTCAGGATCGACGATGGCGATATCGGCCAGCATGAAGCGGCTCTGCACCGCCTGCTTATTCTGGCTGACGGGATCGGTGACCAGCGCGCGGGTACCCGCCTCGCTGCCGGTACCGGAGGTGGTCGGAATCTGCATCAGCGCGACGCTGCGGCCGGCGACCTTCTCCGGCCCGACGATGTCGGCAAAGGCGACATCACTGGTGCAGAGCACGGCGACCAGCTTGGCGATATCCATTGCGCTGCCGCCGCCGAAGCCGACGACGAGATCGGGCTTGACGTCGCGCGCCATCGCGACCGCCTTCTCGAGATTGGGCAGGTCCGGCTCGGGCTTGACGTCGCCGAACACTTTGACTGCGCCCGGCAGGGCCAGCGTGTCGACGCGACGCGCATTGAAGGGATCGGAGACCACCATCGGCCGCTTGGCACCGATCCGCTCGGCGAAGCGCGCTGCTGCAGTGATCGTGCCGTTGCCGAACTCCAGGATGGTGGGGCGGAGAATTTCGATGGGCGTGAAGGCGTTGGTCATGGTGGGCTCGATCTCAGGACCTGGAAGCGGCGGCGCCGGCGGCGAGACGCTCGGCATAGTCGATGGCTTCGATCAGGCTGTGCTCGTTGGCGATGCCCTTGCCGGCAATGTCGAAGGCAGTGCCGTGGTCGACGGAGGTGCGGATGATCGGCAGGCCCAGCGTGATGTTGACGCCGGAGAGCTCCTGCCAGCGACCGGTGGCGGGATCGACCTGGAAGCCGAGCAGCTTGACCGGGATGTGCCCCTGGTCGTGATACATCGCGACCACCGCATCGTACTGGCCGGCGCGCAGCTTGACGAAGATGGTGTCGCCGGGCACGGGACCGACGACGTCGAGGCCGTCGGCGACCGCTTTCGCAATCGTCGGCGCGGAGACGTCGATATCCTGCCGGCCGAACAGGCCGCCCTCGCCGGCATGCGGATTGAGCGCAGCGACTGCGATCTTGGGCCTGGCGATGCCGAGCCGCAGCAGCGCATCATTGGTGAGATCGATCACCATGCGCAGCCGCTCCGGTGTCAGACGCTTCGGCACGTCCTCCAGCGCCACATGGGTCGAAACATGGCTGACGCGCATGTTGCCGTGGGCCAGCAGCATCACCGAGCCGCGCACGCCGGTGAGATGCGCCAGCATCTCGGTGTGCCCCGGAAAGTGATAGCCGGCCTTGTTGAGAGCTTCCTTGTTGAGCGGCGCCGTGACGATGGCTCCGGTCCGGCCCGCCTGCGTCAGGCGCACGCCCTGCTCGATCGCCTTGTAGGCAAAGCGGCCGCCATCGGCGCTGAGCACACCTGGCCTGATCGGGTCGCCCTCGGCGTCGGCTTGCAGGTAGCAGAGGTTGGGCCAGCCGCGATCGTCGGCCGTGACTTGCGGGATCGCAACATTGGCACCGAGCGCGGCCTTCGCGCCGTCCAGCGCAGCGCCGCTGCCGATGATCAGCAGACGCAGATCGCCACTCGCGATCCGATCCTTCAATCCCACACAGGCCTTGATGATGATCTCCGGCCCGATCCCGGCGGGATCGCCCATGGTGATGGCAAGATGACGAGAGGTCATGTCGGGCTCCCCATATTGAGCAAATGATTGTCCCGGAGCAGATCGCGCCAGAGATCGCGCCCGCCGAACGCTCCGGATTTCGAGATCACATCGACGCCGGCCCAGCGGCCGCCTTGCAGCGTCGAGCGCGGCAAGCCCGGCACGATCCGCCCTGTCGCCTGCAGCGCGTGCGCGCCGAGTGCAAGGCATACGGCCTTCAGCGTCTCTCCGCCAGCAACGATCAGGGTTCCAGGCGGATCGAGCTCCGCGACCAGCGCCGTCAGCTCGCGCGCGATCCGTTGCGCGGCATCGGCGCGCGACAATCCTTCGGCAAGCGAGAATTTCACCAACGCCACGCCTCGCTCGGCCAGCTTGCGCTGAACGAGCGCACTGCCGTCACCTTCGGCGAGCGCAACAGCAGCGTCGCCACATGCATCCAGCTGGGATGCGGTGGCGGCTTGGTCCGAGCCGAACAGGCCCAGCACCGGCCGCTTGAATTTCGAAAGTGCATCTGCGCGGTGGCCACGCGCGAGTGCACCGGCCAGCCCGCCGCTTCCGCACCACAGCACCGGCCCGGGCATCCGCCGCGCCAGCTCGACGACGCGATCGAGATCGAGGTCGGTTCCAGCATCGAAGACCTGAACGCCGCCTTGCGCCAGCGTGTCGGCGCTGCCGCGCTGCGCCTCGATGCCATCCTGTCTCAACTGGTCCAGCAGATTGTCGCCGACGCGATGCCAGTCGCCGTCCATCATGCGCGCATATTGCTGGGCATCGACGGTGCGGCGTCCCTGATAGTCGAAGGCAGGCGCGACCACGCATGACGCCCAGTGACCAGTGCTCAGGCAGGCGCCGAGCTCGGCCGCCCAGGCGCCACGGAGCAGGCTATCGACCTTCTTGTAGGCAATCGTGCCGTCGCGAAGCAGCGGCGCCAGCCGGGCGACGATCGCGACGCTTTCGGCTTTCGAACGTTCGCGGGTGCCGCTGTCGATCGCGAGGCTCGGGGAGCCTGACGCCGCGGGCGTATCCTCCCAGATGACGTCGAACGGTCCGCACAGGCCGACGAACTCCGCCGCGGTGTCGAGCGCGCCGGTCAGGTCGTCGGCAAGCAGGCGGATGGCGGCGAGCCCGGTCAGCGCGTCCTGGAAAGACTCGGACATCGGATCGCCTCGCCGCTCGCGCCCGCCTTAAGCGGCCGTCGCGAATGCCGCGGCATTCGCGAGCAGCTCTTTCAATTGAGCTGCCGGCAAGGTCTCCAGCGGCGGCCGCAGGCGCTGCCAGCCGGCGTGACCGGTGCGCTCGGCCATCAGCGCCTTCAGGGAGGGCATCTGCGCGAAGCGCGAGACCAGCTCACGCGCGTTCACGATGCGCGCCCGTGCAGCCGCAAGGCTTGCGTCGTCGTCGCTGTCGCGGAAATGCTTGAAGACATAGGCGAGATCGCGCGCGACGAGGTTCGAGGTCGCGGTGATGCAGCCCGCGCCGCCCTTGCGCAGCAGCGGGAGCAGCAGCGGGTCGGCGCCGGTCAGCACCGAAAAGCCCGGGAACCGATCGACCATCGCGGTCATGTTGGCGAAGTCGCCCGAGGAATCCTTGATGCCGGCGATGGTCGACGGATAGGCCGCTCGCAGCCGCTCGATCAGCGCGTGCGAGATCGGCTGCATCGACATCTGCGGGATATGATAGAGCACGATCCTGAGGCGCTTGTCGCCGATGCGCTGGATGATCTCGCTATAGGCGGCATAGACGCCGTCATCGCTGACGTTCTTGTAGTAGAACGGCGGCAGCATCACCACGGTATCGACGCCGACCGACAGCGCATGGCGCGTCAACGCGATAGTCTCGGTGAACGCGGCGACGCCGGTGCCCGGCAGCAGCTGTTTCGGCTTGATGCCGCCGGCGATCACGGCCTCCAGCAGCGTGGTGCGCTCGGAGACCGAGAAGGAGTTCGCCTCCCCCGTGGTGCCGAGCATCGCGATGGCATCACAGCCTTCGTCCAGCAGGTAGCGGCAATGCGCGACAAAGCGCGCATGATCGGGCGCGAGCTCGGCGTCGAGCGGCGTCAACGCGGCGGAGAACACGCCATGTGGGTGCAAGGACTGGGGGTGCAGCGATGATGTCGACAAAGCTTCCTCCGATCGTCAGATCGATGTTGTTCGGAATGCGAACATTTGTTATAATCTGACCCGTTGGTAAGATCAGGCTGCCGCCGCGTCAAGGGCTGTGGCTGTCATCGCAGGGCGTACGGGCATGGCCAAGGTCGAAAAGAAGGCGGCGAAACCCGCACCGGAAGCTACACCGAAAAATCCCGAGAATAAAAATCCCAAGAATCATGTCGCGTCCGTAGGCAAAGCCTTTGCCGTGCTCAAGAGCTTCACCAGCGAGGCGTTCGAGCTGACGCTGAGTGAAGTTGCCGCTCGCGCCGATCTCGACCGCGGAACGGCGTTCCGGCTGATCCAGACCCTGATCGAACTCGGTTATCTCCAGGCGGTGCCGCAGAGCCGCCGGTTCCGTCTCGGCCTTGCCTGCCTCGATCTCGGCTACACCGTGCTGTCGCACGGATCGTTGCGCACCATCGTCGAGCCCTTGCTGCGCGACCTCGTGCCCGAGGTCGGCGATGCGGCCTCGCTCGGCATCCTCGATGGTGGCGATGTGATCTATCTCGCGCGTGTCGGCGCCGGCCTCGACCGCCACAAGATGGATCGTCGGCCGGGCACGCGCATCCCCGCCTATAGCGCCGCGCTCGGACATGCCATGCTGGCGCATCTTCAGCGCAACGAGCAGATCGAGCGGCTGGAGTCACGGCCCCGCGTCAAGCTGTCGGAGCGAACGCTGACCGATCTCGACGCCCTGCTCGCCCGGCTCGATCAGGTGAAGAAGAAGGGCTATGCCGTCTCCGACGGCGAGAACGCCTATGGCCTGCGCACGCTGGCGATGCCAATCCTGGACGCGCAGGGTTTTGTGATTGCCGGACTGAGCGTCACCGTGGATGCGATGCGCATGGACATGCCGACCTTTCGCGATCAGGCGCTGCCGAAGCTGATGCGGCTGACGAGCACGGTGCAGGATATCACGATCAAGTCGGGCCTGTTGAGCTGAGCGCGCAACGCACTGCCTAAACAGCGATACGATCGAAGTCTGCGGCAATCCTGACGTTCGGAAAGATCTTTGCCGCCTCGGCCAGGATCTCTCCGTCCTCATAGCGGCCTGACAGATGGGTCAGCACGAGCTGCCGAACATTGCTCGCAGCCGCGAACCGAGCCGCCTCCGCAGCGGTGAGATGGCCGTAGTCCCGCGCGGTCGGCGCATCCCGATCCAGGAACGTCGCCTCGATCACCAGCAGGTCCGCATCCGCGGCATGTCTTGATAGCCCCTCGGTGGCCTCGGTGTCGCCGATCACGACCAGCTTGTTGCCGCCACTCGGCGGACCCAGGACATCCTCCGGATCGATCGTCCGGCCACCTTCGATCATGATCGGCCGACCCGCGGCAAGCTCGCCGCGCATGGGACCATCGGGCACACCGAGCGCAGAGAGGCGATCGGACAAGAGATGGCGGCGCGCAGGGCTTTGAAAAACGAAGCCGAAACTGTCGGTGTCGCGATGACGGACCGGAAAACAGTTGATGGTGAAGTCGCCGGCGTCGACGACATGCCCTTCAGAGAGCGGCGCGAACTCTATTGCGATCGGCGCCCGGCCCTCGCCCCACAGGCCTGCGAGCATGCGGATGACGATATCGAGCGTGCCTAGCCCGCCATGGATGGTCATCACGTCGGAGGTGTGCCGCAGCCCCAATGTCGAGAACAGACCGGGGATGCCGAGCACGTGGTCGAGATGCCCGTGCGTCAGCAGAATGCGATCGAGCCGCCGGAAGCCGGCGCCGCTTCGCAGCAACTGTCGCTGCGTGCCCTCGCCGCAATCGATCAGCATGCGCTGGCCCGCGGCCTCCAGCAGAAGCGCCGGATGGTTGCGCTCTGCGGATGGAACGCTGGCCGAGGTCCCGAGAAATGTCAGGGCGAACATTGCCTACCCTTGTGCGAGGTCGCAGGGCTGATCCCCTTTGGGAGCCTTACCTGCGCTCCGACTGCGCCTCAACCGCCTGCACCGCCACGGTCGCGACCTGCCGCAGCGCCTCGCGGTCGGAGCCCGAAGATGCCATCACGCCCATGCCGACCGACACGGCCGACACATATCGCGCGAGTGCCGCTGGATCCGACGTCGGCTTGAGATCGCCTTCGGCCTTGGCGCGCACAAAACGGTCGCGGAGCTGGTCTTCGTTCTGGGCGCGGCGGGCAGCGAGCTCGAACGGGACGTTCTCGGAGCCGGTGCCGCAGGCAATGCCGCCTTGCACCAGGAGACAGCCGGGCGGATTGGCGGGATCGGTCTGCTTCTCGGCGATGCCCGTCAGCATCCGCTCGGCGACGTCTCGGGCGGTCGGCGCCGCGACGACCCCGTCCATCCAGACGTTGCGCAATTTGGTGTAGCGGTCGAGCGCGGCCTTGAGCAGGCCTTCCTTGTTGCCGAAGCAGGCATAGAGGCTAGGCGGGTTGATACCCATGGCCTCCGTGAGCTGGGCAATCGTGGCGCCCTCATAGCCATGGCGCCAAAACACTTCCATCGCCTGATCCAACGCCACTTCGGCGTCGAATTCGCGGGGGCGTCCCATGCCCATGTGCCTGCTCTCCTCGGTATCGGCGTCGTCCCTGAACCTAACGCCTGATCCTATCTATTTGTTCTCGCTTTATTTTCTCTTCCGTCTTCCCAATCTTGCGGTAAGGGGCTACAATTTTCTTAGTGAATGGTACATAAGTATCTTGCGCTGCGATATCCAGCTCCACATCTGTAGTGAACACTACATATCTGGAGCGCGCAAATGCCCCCGTCCGAAAATACCTCTCGCCCCGGCCGCCTCCGCCGTCTTGTTGGCGGCGTTGCCATCGTGGGCGCCCTCGCCGCAGCCGGCTCGATCGCGACCGGCCATTACTTTCATGCAGCACAAGCGACCGCAACGGCCGCCGCCACCGAGCAAGCCGTCCCCGTGACTGTCGCGATGATCGAGCCGCGGCAGACCGTGCTGTGGGACGATTTCTCGGGCCGGCTCGAGGCCATCAACCGCGTCGAGCTTCGGCCGCGCGTTGCCGGCGCGATCCTGTCGACCAATTTTACCGAGGGCGCGCTGGTGAAGGCCGGTGACGTCCTGTTCAAGATCGATCCGGCGCCTTACGAGGCCGAGGTCGACAAGGCCAACGCCCAGCTCGAGGCCGCGAAGGCGCGCGTGGTCTTCACCCAGAGCGAGCTCGAGCGCGGCGCACAGCTGGTCGGCAACGCTGTCGTCACGCGGCGCGACTACGACCAGCGCGACAACGCCAATCGCGAAGCCATTGCCAATGTGAAGGCGGCCGAAGCGACGCTTCAGACCGCCAAGCTCAATCTCGACTACACCGAGGTGCGCGCGCCCGTGGACGGCCGCGTCGGCAAGTTCGAGATCACCGTCGGCAATCTCGTCGCCGCCGGCACCGCCTCCCCGGTCCTGACGTCGCTAGTCTCGGTCAATCCGATCTACGCCTCGTTCGATGCGGATGAAGAGGTTGTGCTGCGGGCGTTGAACTCGATCGCCGATGCCTCCGGCAAGCGCGGCAATCTCGATCAGATCCCTGTCGAGATGGCGACCTCCGGCGGCCTCTCGGCCAAGGGCCATATCCAGCTGATTGACAACCAGGTCAACGGCCAGAGCGGCACCATCCGTGTCCGCGCCGTGTTCCAGAACGAAGACGGGCGTCTCATCCCCGGCCAGTTCGCCCGCGTGCGCATGGGCCAGCCGAAGCAGCAGTCGCTGGTCATGATCGACGAGCGCGCGATCGGCACCGACCAGGACAAGAAGTTCGTGATGGCGGTTGGCGACGACAGCCGTGCGGCCTACCGGTCGATCACGCTTGGCGGCTCGGTCGACGGACTGCGCATCGTGACAACGGGCTTGAAGACCGGCGATCGCATCGTCGTCAACGGCCTGCAGCGCGTGCGTCCCGGCGCTCTCCTCAAGACCGAGGTGGCGACAATGGGCGCGCGCGGGCAGCAGGCCTCTAACCACAGCAACCAGGACGTGGTGCAACGCTAGTGTTCTCCGTCATTCCGGTGCGCGCATAGCACGAACTAGGGTGCGCAATTGCGCACCTGAGAATCCGGCAGTTACGAGACTCCGATCACTTCGCCTCTGGATTCCGGGTTCGCGGGCTTCGCCCACGCCCGGAATGACGGCAGAGCTGTCGGAGAACCGCAGAATGTTGCCCAGGGGCAAAACCATGAATCTCTCGAAGTTCTTCATTGATCGTCCGATTTTTGCAGGCGTCCTTTCGGTCCTGATCTTCCTCGCAGGCCTGATCTCGCTGTTCGCGATGCCGATCTCGGAATATCCCGACGTAGTGCCGCCATCGGTGCTGGTGCGCGCGACCTATCCCGGCGCCAATCCAAAGGTGATCGCGGAAACCGTGGCCACGCCGATCGAGGAGCAGATCAACGGCGTCGAAGGCATGCTGTACATGTCGAGCCAGGCGACCACCGACGGCGCCATGACGCTGACGGTGACGTTCCGGCTCGGCACCGATCCCGACAAGGCGACGCAGCTGGTGCAGAACCGCGTGCAGCAGGCCGAGCCGCGCCTGCCGGCGGTGGTGCGTCAACTCGGCATCATCACCAAGAAGTCGTCGCCCGACCTCACCATGGTCGTGCATCTGTTGTCGCCGAACAACCGCTACGACATGACGTATTTGCGTAACTACGCGGTGCTCAACGTCAAGGACCGGCTGGCGCGGATCGACGGCGTCGGTGACGTCCAGCTCTACGGCGCCGGCGACTATTCGATGCGGGTCTGGGTCGATCCGCAAAAAGCCGCCGAGCATGGGCTGACCGCAAGCGACATCGTCAAGGCAATCCAGGCGCAGAACGTCGAGGCTGCAGCCGGCGTGGTCGGCTCCTCCCCCAACGTCAGGGGCATCGACCTGCAAATGTCCGTCAATGCGGAAGGCCGCCTTGCGAACGAGGAGCAGTTCGGCGACATCGTGGTCAAGACCGGCTCGCGCGGCGAAGTCGTGCGCTTGCGTGACGTTGCCCGCATCGAGCTCGGCGCGTCCGAGTACGGCTTACGCTCGCTGCTCGACAACAAGCAGGCGGTCGCGATCCCGATCTTCCAGGCGCCGGGCTCCAATGCGCTGGAGATTTCCGACCACGTCCGCGCCACCATGGCCGAGATCAAGAAGAACATGCCCGAAGGCGTGTCCTACCAGATCGTCTACGACCCCACCCAGTTCGTGCGTTCCTCGATCGAGGCCGTGATCCACACGCTGCTGGAAGCGATCGCGCTGGTGGTGCTGGTCGTGATCCTGTTCCTGCAGACCTGGCGCGCCTCGATCATTCCGCTGCTGGCCGTGCCAGTATCGATCGTCGGCACCTTCGCGGTGATGCACGTGTTCGGCTTCTCCATCAATGCGCTCAGCTTGTTCGGGCTGGTGCTCGCGATCGGCATCGTCGTGGACGACGCCATCGTCGTGGTCGAGAACGTCGAGCGCAACATCGAGGGCGGGCTGTCGCCGCGCGATGCCACCTATCAAGCGATGCGTGAGGTCTCCGGCCCGATCATCGCGATCGCGATGGTGCTGATCGCCGTGTTCGTGCCGCTGGCCTTCATCTCCGGCCTCACCGGGCAGTTCTACAAGCAGTTTGCGCTGACGATCGCGATTTCGACGGTGATCTCGGCCGTCAACTCGCTGACACTGTCGCCGGCCCTCTCCGCCCTGCTGCTCAAGGGCCACAACGAGCCGAAGGACCGCCTGACGATCATTCTCGAAAAAGCGCTCGGCTGGTTCTTTCGCGGCTTCAACAAGGCGTTTACGCGCTCCTCGGAGAACTATAGCGGCACCGTCACCAAGGTGATCTCAGGCAAGGCCGCAGTGATGGGGCTCTATGTGGTCCTGGTCGGCGCAACCGCCTTGCTGTTCCAGCAGGTGCCGAGTGGCTTCGTGCCGGGCCAGGACAAGCAATATCTGGTCGGCTTCTCGCGGCTGCCTGACGGTGCAGCGCTCGATCGCACCGAAGAGGTGATCCGCAAGATGAGCGACATCGCGCTGACCCAGCCGGGTGTCGAGAGTTCAGTCGCCTTTCCGGGCCTGTCGATCGCCGGCTTCACCAACTCGTCCAACGCCGGCATCGTGTTCTCGACGCTAAAGCCTTTTGACGAGCGCAAGGGCCCGGCATTGAGCGGCAATGCCATCGCGGCCGATCTCAACAAGAAATACTCGGGCATCCAGGAAGCCTTCATCGCCATGTTCCCGCCGCCGCCGGTTAACGGCCTCGGCACCATCGGCGGCTTCAAGCTCCAGATTGAGGACCGTGCCGGCCTCGGCTATGAAGCGCTGAACGAGGCGACCAAGGCATTCATGGCGGCGATGCAGAAAGCGCCGGAGATCGCCGGTGTGTTCTCGAGCTTCCAGGTCAACGTGCCCCAGCTGTTCGCCGACATCGACCGCACCAAGGCGCTCCAGCTTGGCGTCCCCGTCACGGAAGTGTTCAACACGCTCCAGATTTATCTGGGCTCCTACTACGTCAACGACTTCAACAAGTTTGGCCGCACCTACTCCGTCTATGTCCAGGCCGATGCGCCGTTCCGCGCCCGCGCCGACGACATCAGGCAGCTGAAGGTGCGTTCGTCCTCGGGCGACATGGTGCCGTTGTCGGCGCTGCTCACGATCCGCCAGAGCGCGGGGCCGGAACGCGCGATCCGCTATAACGGCTTCCTGTCCTCCGACATCAACGCGGCCGCAGCGCCCGGCTTCTCGTCCGGCCAGGCACAGGAAGCAGCGACGCGGATCGCGGCGGAGACGCTGCCGCCCGGCTTTGCCTTCGAGTGGACCGATCTGACCTATCAGGAGTTCATCGCCGGCAATTCCGGCCTCTGGGTGTTTCCGCTGGCGATCCTGCTGGTGTTCCTGGTGCTGGCGGCGCTCTATGAGAGCCTGACCCTGCCGCTCTCGATCATCATGATCGTGCCGATGGGTCTGCTCGCTGCGATGTTCGGCGTCTGGATCTCCAAGGGCGACAACAACGTCTTCACCCAGATCGGCTTGATCGTGCTCGTCGGCCTCTCCGCCAAAAACGCGATCCTAATCGTCGAATTCGCGCGCGAGCTCGAGTTCGCAGGTCGCACGCCCATCCGGGCCGCGATCGAGGCGAGCCGGCTGCGGTTACGTCCGATCCTGATGACGTCAATGGCCTTCATCATGGGCGTGCTGCCGCTGGTGCTCTCGACCGGCGCCGGCTCGGAGATGCGGCGCGCCATGGGCGTCGCGGTGTTCTCGGGCATGATCGGCGTCACCGTGTTCGGCCTGTTCCTGACCCCGGTGTTCTATGTGCTGCTGCGGACTGTCACCGGCATGAAGCCGCTGGTGCATCACGGCAGCGGCTCCACTGTGGCACCTGTCCAGGGTCTTGGCCATGAGGCTGGCCACTAGATCAGGGAAATCCCCGATATCAGCAACAAAACGAGCACGGTCTTGCGAAAGACCGTCTCGTTGACCCGGTGAAAGGCGATCACACCGAGCGCGGATCCCGCGAACAGCGCCGGCAGGCTGACCGCGAGATCGACGAAAACCTTTGACGACAGGTCCTGGTGTCCGACCAGCAGGATGATCGCAAACAGCTGCATCGCGGCGATGAACGGCTGCACGAGGCCGCGCTGCTCGCTCTTGGGCATGCCGCGCATGTCGCACCAGATCGTCGGAATCGCGCCTGGCATCGCCGTGAGGCCCCCGACCAGCCCGCCTCCGAATCCGATCAGCGCAACCCAGTGACGGCCGACGGCTTCACTCGCCGTCACCAGCGTCGGCCGCAGCAGCATATAGGCGGCATAGAGTGCTACGACGACACCAAAGCCGCGCCGAAGCAGATGTGTGTCGGTCGACTGCAACAGCGAGACCGCAATGGGAACGCCGATCAACCCGCCGATGATCAGGAACAGGCTTCCCTCCCAGCGGATGCTGCGCCGAAGCGCCCACAGATTGGTCGCCTGCACGCCGATACTGCACGCCATCATCAACGGTACGGCCTCCAGCGGCTGAAACACCCGCAGCAGGATCGCACCCGCGACGGCGGAGAATGCGAAGCCCGAGAGCCCCGAGACGAAGGCTCCGGCGAACACGGCGGCGCTGAGGAGCAGCAGTGTCGTGATGTCAGCCACAGTCTGCCCTCCAATCAATCATAGGGAATCTGCGTGACCGGTGCGGCGGCGCCTTCTGCACAACTTACAGGCTCGCGAGGAAACGACACCCGCATGGCATGCGCGTGCGATCGTTCCAGCATGATGAGGCCGGCCAGCTGAAGGGTGACGAGCGCGGCGGTGAGCGCTATCGCGACAACGTTGCCGTTACGCGCGCGCGAGACTGGGGTGGCTGGCTCCGCGCTCGCGCGCATCAGATTGATGGGCATTTTCTGAAAATTCCTCTTCACTGCAGAAAAAATTGGCTTCATTCAAACGCGATGTTTCGTGCTGCGTTTCCAGCAGGTGGCGATAGCGCTGCAATACGCGCCGCGCCTCGATCGCACGCTGCTGATGCAGCGTTGCGATCATGCGATCGAAAACGTCGTGGAACTTCCAAACCAGGCTCCGTGCCGTTGTTCGCATGACGGTCTCCTCTCAACCTGAAAGCGAAATTGATGGAATTCACTTCCAGCCGCTGTGAGTTGCTTCACACAAGAATCGAACGCGGCGAACAACAAGTCGTGTGATCTCTCGTAGGAGAGAACGCAGCAAATCGCGTCACCCAAACGAATGACGCGCGATAACATTCTGATGATGAAATTGCAGGCGCGGCGCTGATGCTTTATTCAGCGCTGACGAGCGTCAGTGGATCAGCGGGTTGGAGAAACCTGCCGCGAGCTTGACGAGGTCGGCCTGGCGGCTCGTACCGGTCTTGGCGAACACGCGATGCAGATGCGTCTTCACCGTCGTCTCTGCGATCCCGAGCGCGCCGGCCGTCTCCGGCACGCCGCCGACGTCGACGATCGACTGTAGGACCCTGAGTTCCGCAGGCGTGAGCTCGAACGTGCGGTCGATCAGCCCGGCGCAAGAGCGCGCGTCGAGCTTCGCCTTCCAGACGAACAGGGCGCCGATGGCGCCACAGGCGCGCCCTGCGCTCCCCTCTCGCAGCAGCGAGGGCAGCGCGATCACATGGGCGACGTGATGCGACCCACCGCTTGATGTCAGCAAAATGTTACGGTCCGCTGCCGCGGCTGCGACCACCTCCGCTTCGTCACGAAAGACGTTGCGTAGCGCTGCATTCGCGTCGGGCGATCTCGCCAGCAGGCGGCCGTTGACGGACCGCAAGACGTCGTCCTCGTCCAGGATGAGGTCGGCGGCCGGATTGCTGTGGACGATGTTGCAGGCGGCATCGAGCAGGATCACGCCGGCACTCAATCGATCGACGACATCGGCAAGCGCGATTGCCTTCTGCTGCTTCCGCTCGATTGTCCGGTTGATCATCAAGGCGCGGCTTGCATGGGGAACGACGAGCTGCATGCGCGCACGCATCTTCGCGTCCAGCATCTCCCTGCCCGGGATCACCGTCATCAGCATCGGGCACGGCGAGATCGCCTGTTCCAGCACCACATTCGCGACGTCGGCACATCCCTGAGGACGCAGCCATTCCTGATAGAAGCGCCCGCGGCGATATTTGTCGAAATTCACGAGATCCGGGATGTTGCGGACCTTGCCGTAGCGCGGCAGCCTGGTGAGCGGGTCATGCTGCGAATATTCGTCGGCATAGAGCTGGATGAAGTGCGGATCGACCCCGCAATAATAGTGCGTCGATCCGGACTTGCTGATCTTGTCTTTTGAAATCAGGCCGCAGGCTCGGCTGCCGAAGAATCCGTTGAGCATGACGACAACATCGGACCACAACTCAGGATTGAGTCCGGCGTCGTAGATGCTCTCGATCAGCTCGGAGTGTTTTGCGGTCAGCTGCATTGAAAGGTCAATAGTCCGGCGCGAGGATTTAAGACGTTGATGCCCTCTGGCTTTTCTATGGAGTCGGCCGAGACACCGATAGGTTCAACGGTTTCGCGCCAATTGACCAGCTAGTTGACGAGTGGATTGGAGAATCCGGCCGCAAGCTTGACGAGATCCGCCTGGCGCGCGGTGCCCGTCTTGGCGAACACGCGATGCAGATGTGTCTTCACCGTCGTCTCCGCGATGCCGAGCGCGATGGAGGTCTCCGGAACGCCGCCGACCTCGACGATCGACAGGAACACCCGCAGTTCCGCCGGCGTCAGATCGAAGGTCCGCGCAATCAGCTCGCCGTAGGACTGCCCGCCCAGCGTGACCTTGCACAGCAGCAGCGCGCCGACGGCATCGGACGACCGCTCGCTGCCGTTCCGCAGCACCGACGACAGCGGCAGGATATGCGCAACGTAGCGTTCGCCCTTGTGCGAAAGCAGCGGAATCGCGTGCCCGCCTGCGAGAAGCGAGGCAGCATCGCCGCGGGCCGCAAAAGCCTCGCGCAGCGTCTGATTGGCCTCGGTGCCGCTGGTCAGGAGCTGGCCGGCAACGATGCGGACCACGTCGTCAGCCTCGAGCAGCGCGTAGCCGCTCGCATTGGCGTGGACTACGTGGCAGCTGGAATCGAGCAGGAAGATACCCGATGACAGATTGTCCAGGACATCCGCGAGCGCTGTGGCCAGCGTCAGCTTCGCGCTGATGGCGCGGTTGACGAGCAGCGCGCGGCTGGCGTGCGGCACGATCAGCGACATCCGGTGCTTCATCCCGGCGTCGACCATGCGCCGGCCCGACAGCACCGTCATCATCACCGGGCAGTTCGCGTTCGACTTCTCGAGCACGACATTGGCGGCATCGTGAGAACCCTGCGGCCGCATCCATTCCTGGTAGAAGCGCCCGCGGCGATATTCGTCGAAATTGACGAGATCGGGGATGCTTACGATCTGGCCGTGTGGCGGCAGGATCGTCAACGGGTCGAACTTGGAATGGGTCTCCGAATAGAGCTGGATGTAGTGCGGATCGGCCCCGCAATAATAATGCGTGACGCCGAACTTGCTGATCGAATCTTTGGAAAACAGCCCGCAGGCCTGCCCACCGACGAAATCGCGGATGCCCACGACGACGTCGTTCCACAGCGAGGGATCGAGACCGGCATCGTAAATGGACTCGACCAGATCGGGCAGTTTCCGCGGTCTGTGCATGGCGTTGAATAGCTTTGGATGAACAATGTCGGGCACGATACCACAACAGGAGCAGACCCTCATCATCCGATCGGAGTATGGTGCGCTGGAACGTGATCACACCAGCATGGACGTTGGCCTTTAGCTCGCCGGCGCCCTGCTGCGCCTCAGGCGCCCGGCACTTTATTTCCGGTTCTCCTCGCAGAATTTCAGCGCGGCGAGCGCCTCGCCGGCGCGCGGAATCTGCATCTCGATGCTGTCGTCGTCATCGTCCTCGAAATCGAGCGTGAGACGCTTGGCTTTCGACAGGCGGTCCATGATGGACTGATCGAACTCGAAGATGCCGCGCACGGTGGTCTTGTCCATGACCTCCCACTTCGCCTTCGACATGATGTCGGCATCATCGGTACCGACGTCGGCCTTCAGGATCTCGCCGAGCTTGTCCCACTCCCAGCCGTCGTAGATCATCACGATCACGATGGCCTTGTCGGAATAGGTGATGACGATGACATAGTCGCGGTTCTCGTCGTCCTTGTCCTTGTAGCCGCGGCTGGCGTTGCAATGGGTGTCCTGGCTGCGCTTTTCGATGGTCCAGTCACCGACTTTGGATTGTTGCGCCACCGCAGGCCCGGCACTCAAGGCGCCGGCCAGCAGCACAGCGGCAAGAAGGATTGGCTTCATGTCAGCCTCCAGCGTTTTCCCCGGAGCAAGCTGACCACCTCTCCCGGCAGGCCGCAAGGGCTGGCCCGGTCCAGCCAATGGTGAAAGGCGACCCGCCCTAGCTAGGCGCGCCGCGGCACGATCGCGATCGGGGTGAAGGTATAAACCTCCTCGCCGTTCTGGTTGAACATCGTCCATTTCACCAGCGCAATGCCCTGCGGCTTCGACTTCGAAGGCGTCAGGCTCATGACCTCGCCGACCAGATGCAGGCGGTCATTCGGCCGCACCGGAATGGTCCAGCGCAGCCCGTCGACGCCGGCGCCAATCAGCGGGTGCGGACCGAAGGGACGGGTCTGGATCGCGAGGTTCATGGCGATCGCCGCCGTGTGCCATCCCGACGCAGCCAGCCCGTTGAACAAGGTCGCCTTGGCGGCCTCGTGGTCGAGATACATCGGCTGCGGATCAAACTCGGCGGCAAAGCGCTTGATGTCGGCCTCGGTGACCTCGACCTCGGGAGATTTGAAACGCATGCCGACGGTGAGATCGTCGAACCAGGCGACCTGTGCCATGATTTTGCCTCGAAATGTGATGCGACGCGCGCGAGACACACGACCAAGGGATGGATCGGCAGTGGAATATAGCGTTTTTGACCGCTCATAGACCAGCCCGCGGTTCCCCGCGAAACCCCTTTCCCAAATCGACGAAACACGCCTGAAACAGATAGCCGGTTAACTGGTTGTCAAGATCATACAGGGACGTGCGTCATGCAATTCTTCCTCGACCTGATTTACGAATATGCCTGCTGCCAGCACCTCGTCGCCCAGCCGCTTGGGGAGGACGAGCTATGATCGAGCTGATCTCAGCACTCCTCGCCCTTTGCAGCATCGGCGTCTTCGCGGCGCATGCGCTGGATGCCTATCGCACCACGCACCTCTGACCAGCGGTCCCGGCGCCCGCCCGCTAGAACGGCCGCCGGTAGAAGTGCTCGGAATGCGTTGCCGGTGGAAACCGGTTGGCGAGTGCCAAGGCCCCCTTCTCGTCCGTCTCGAGCGCGATCTTCTGCGCCAGCATCACGTCGCCCGGCACGAGGAAGCCTGACGGGACGAAGCACCACCCCATCGTTGCATTTCCCGCATTGTCGACCTCGTGGACGTTGGCGGCGGTGCCGTAGTGAATGCGATAGCGCTTGCCGCTGTCGCAACCGATGACGTCGAAATGCCGGTGCTGCTCGAATTGTGCGCGCTGCTCTTCGGACAGCCATTCGGACAAAAGCCGGCGACCGCGCGCCTCGGGCGTGTTCTCGCCAAAGAAGCGCCGGTAGAGCTCGCGGAGCGCGTGCAGACGCGCTCGCGCGGGCGCACGAAGCCTGAGGACCGCGACCATGGGCCGTTCAGATCAACCGCCGACCAGGCGGGGATAGAACAGTGTTTCCTGCGCGGTCGGGTCGAACGATTTGATACGCGTAACTTCGCCAGGCCCGGTCCGGTACGCGGCGGTAAAGCCTGCGCCGGTCAGCTCCCGAAAGCGTTGTTCGGCCCTCGCCAACGCTTCGGCATTTTCAGGATCAAACTCGTGGCGTCTATCGCCGGTCTGGTCCATCACGATCTGGGTAGCCATGTTGAGTTCTCCTCATGCCCAGCCCTGAACTTAATCTAAGCAAACCTCGTGCCGTCGGTTCCCGAAAGCAACAACTTTCTCTGACAAGCAGGTCACGCCTTGCGGAGCGCCTCAGCGCGCCGCCGCCGCGCCGCCGCCCCCGTCGATCTGCCGGCCCATCAGCGCGATGGCCTTCTGGTAGACCCCTGCCGCATTCCACGCCTGGATCGCGGCGAAATTCGGCTCGCCTGGCTGGTAACCGGCTCCCGCACGCCAGCCATTGGCTTTGAGGAAGTTCGCAGTCGAGCTCAGCGCGTTGGCAGCAACGTCGAGATTGCCGGTACCATAGGCCAGGATGTTCTTGGGCATGAACTGGGTCTGGCCGACCTCGCCATGCATGGAGCCGCGGGTTGCCCCCGACAGCATGCCACGGTCGACCAGCTTCAGCGCCGCATAGAGCTGCTCGGTAAAGAATTCGGGACGGCGGCAGTCATAGGCGAGTGTCGCTATCGACGAGAGCATGTTCTGGTTGCCGCGCTGGCTGCCGAACCCGGTCTCCATGCCCCAGATCGCGATCAACGGCCCCGGAGGCACGCCGTAGCGCTGCTCGATCGAGGCGAACATCGCCGCCTGCGACTGCTTCAGCGACCGGCCGCGTGCCACGATGGTGGTGGCGCCGCGCTTGGCCAGAAACTGTTCGAGCGACAGCGAAAAGCTGTGCTGGCTGCGATCGGCGCCAATGGTTGCGCTGGCATAATTGGTCTGCATCAGCGCCGAGATCGCAGTCTGGCCGATGCCCTTACCCTGCGCCTCCGCGCTCAACTCGCGCTTCCAGGCCTCGAAACCGCCGGGCCCGTTGCCGCATTGCGCGGCGTGGGCACCGGAGATCAGGGACAGCAGCAGCGCGGCCGCGCCGATCATCGCCGTCGCAACGGTCCTGCCCTTGGTCATTGCGCTTTCCCTTCTCTCGATTTTGCTCTCGATTTTGCGCGACCGGCTCGCGCGCGGGCATGATCCTACGTCAGCGGCGCGTGCTCAAGCCCCCGACTGATGCAATCAATGCAAGCATTGCGCTTGACATGGATCAAACGCTTAGCGGCCGCCATCGGTCCCGAGCAGGAAATCCACCATGATGCCTTGGTGCCCGTCGGTCTCCGCGTCCGCTCCATAGGTCAATTCCAATCCATCCAGGCTGCCCTCCTTCCGCCATTTGGCGAGCAACCGCAGGAACGCCATCGGCCCGCGCCAATACTGGCTGTTGCGCGCCGCGATCGGATCGAACACGCCTTCGTTGTTGTAGTAGCCGGGCGTGCATTCGGCGAGGTAGGTCTGGCGGCCGACCGCAGCCTTCACGACTTCGTCGACCCAGGCATTCTCGGCCGCAAGCGCCGGCTCCAATGTCCGTGCACCGCGCTTGCGCGCCTGATCGATGACATAGGCGATGTGCTGCGATTGCTCGTCGATGATGTGCGGAAAGTTGGCGCTCTGGCCGGCCTGCACCGTCACGATCAGGAAGCAGTTCGGGAAGCCGCGGCTGTAGAAGCCGTGCATCGTCTTGACGCCATCGCGCCAGCGCTCGGACAGGCTGACGCCGTCGCGGCCATAGACCTCAAAACCCATGCGGCGCGCATAGTCGGTGCCGACCTCAAAGCCGCTGGCATAGATCAGACAGTCGAGCTCGTAGGCCTTGCCATCGGCAACGACCGCATTTTCGGTGATGCGCTCGACGCCCCTGCCCCCGGTATCGACGAGATGCACGTTAGGACGATTGAACGTGTCGAGATACTCGTCGTGAAAGCACGGCCGCTTGCAGAACGCCTTGTACCAGGGCTTGAGCGCCGCTGCGGTCGCGTCGTCCTTGACCACGGCGTCGACGCGGGCCCGGATCTCCTCCATCTTGCGATAGTCGGCCTGCTCGATCACTTTCAGCGCCTCCTCCATCGAGGCGACCTTATGCGGCTGACGACGCGGCGCCAGCAAGATCTCGCCGAGCAGGCCGGTCCAGCCGTCCTGCACCAGATCCTGCTCGAACGGCTCACCCGAAATCACAGCGGTGAAATTGTCCATCCGATCGCGCTGCCAGCCGGGCTTCAAGCTTTCCGCCCAGGCATGATCCGTCGGCCGGTCGTCGCGCACGCCGATCGCCGATGGCGTGCGCTGGAAGACGTAGAGCTCTTTCGCCGAGCGGCCGAGATGCGGTACGCATTGGACGGCGGTCGCACCGGTGCCGATGATGCCGACGCGCTTGTCGGCAAGACCGTCGAGACCTCCCTCGGCGCTGCCGCCAGTGTAGGAATAGTCCCACCGGCTGGTATGGAAGCTGTGGCCTTTGAAGCTTTCGATGCCGGGAATGCCCGGCAGCTTCGGCCGGCTCAACGGACCTCCGGCCAGGATCACAAAGCGTGCGCGGATGCGATCGCGGCGATCGGTCTCGACCAGCCAGCGTCCCTCGCGCTCCTGCCACGCCATGCGTGAGATGACGGTCTGGAACAGCGCGCGTTCGTAGAGGCCGAAGTGACGGCCGATGCGGCGCGAGTGTTCGTAGATCTCCGGCGCACGCGCATATTTGCGCACCGGCATGTAGCCGGTCTCTTCCAGCAGCGGCAGATAGATGTAGCTCTCGGTGTCGCAGGCCGCGCCGGGATAGCGATTCCAGTACCAGGTGCCACCGAAATCGGCGGCCTTTTCCACGATGCGGAAATCAGTGATGCCGGCCGCGCGCAGACGCGCACCACACAGCAAGCCGCCGAAGCCGCCGCCGACGATGACGACCTCGGTTTCTTCGCTGACGGGCTCGCGGGCAAATCCGGCATCGGCCCAGGGATCGTCGAGATAGCGGGCAAAGCCTGCGGCCATCTCGACATACTGCGCCTTGCCTTCGGAGCGAAGACGCAGGTCGCGCTCGTCACGATAGCGCGCACGCAGGGCCTGAATGTCGATGGTAGGTGTGCCGGCTGCGCCGGTCTTGTGTCTTTCCGCTGACATCGATCTCCTCCACGGCGGGCGCAGCTTCGGCCTGCAGTGCCCACCAGTTAGCCCTGAAAAAGTGACGCGTGCAATCACATCCGCCATTTTTCGCCTGTACGCCGCGTGGCGTTCCGCTACCCTTGAACGCAAGCGCGAATGCGTCATGCAACGACATGCTTTTAGAAGCGTCATGATTCTAGAAACGTCATGATTTTGGAAACGACATGGCTTTCGGAGGGGACAATGCAGGGATTGATGATGGACATGCCGCTGCTGATCAGTGGCCTGATCCAGTATGCTGCCGATTATCACGGCGAGGCGGAGATCGTCGCGCGCGAGATCGAAGGCGACATCCATCGCTACACCTATGCGCAGGCGCACCCGCGCATCAAGCGCATGGCACTGGCGCTCGAGCGGCTCGGCATGAGGCAAGGCGATCGTGTCGGGACACTGGCCTGGAATACGCATCGTCATTTCGAGATGTTCTACGCGGCGCCCGGCATGGGCTATGTGCTGCACACCGTCAATCCGCGACTGTTCCCCGAACAGCTGGTCTACATCATCAACCACGCCGAAGACCGCATCCTCTTCGTCGACCGCGCCACGCTGCCGATCGTCGAGGCGATCGCACCGCAGCTGAAGACGGTTGAAGCCTACGTGATCATGTCCTCGCGCGAACGCATGCCGGAGACGAATCTTGCGAACATGCATTGCTATGAGGAACTCCTGGACAAGGAGAGCGACGCCGGTTTCGCCTGGCCAGAGTTCGACGAGAAATCCGCCTCCACCATCTGCTACACGTCGGGCACGACGGGGAATCCCAAAGGCGTCATCTATTCGCACCGCGCCGCGGTCCTCCAGACCATGACGTGCTGCAACTTCGACTTCATTCCCGGGCATCTCGAAGGCGTGCGCGAGGTGATGATGCCGATGGCGCCGCTGTTTCACGGCAACGGCTGGAACATGCCGTTCACCGCGCCCTATACCGGCTCGAAGCTGGTGCTGCCCGGCCGCAATTACGAGCCCGACAAGCTCTATGAGCTGCTGGAGGGCGAGAAGGTGACGCTGTCGGCCGGCGTGCCGAGCTTCTGGCTGATCCTGCTCGACTGGCTCGGCCGCACCGGCAACACATTCACGACCCTGCGCGCGACGCTGTCATCGGGCTCGGCGCCGCCCCGCGCCATGGTCGAGAAACTCAAGCGCGACTACCACGTCGATTACATTCAGGCCTGGGGCATGACGGAAGCGCTGGGCTGCTCGATGCCGGGATTGAGGCCGGGCTCGGAGCATCTCAGCGAAGCGGAAAAATTCGATCGCCGCCAGGTCTCGGGCCGCGCCTGTTTCGGCACGACCTTGCGTATCGTCGACGACGGCGGCAGCGAGCTGCCTCGTGACGGCAAGACTGTCGGCCATCTGCGCGCCCGCGGCCCCTGGGTCGCCTCCGGCTACATGAAGCTCGACGAAGGCCTCGATCGCGACGGCTGGCTGATCACCGGCGACATGGCCGTGATCGACCAACACGGCCATGTGACGCTCACCGATCGCTCCAAGGACGTGATCAAGTCGGGCGGCGAATGGATCTCCTCGATCCAGCTCGAGGACATCGCCCTGTCCCATCCCGACGTGCTGCAGGCCGCCGTGGTCGCCATTGCACACGAAAAATGGCAGGAGCGCCCCCTGCTCCTGGTCGTCCGCAAGAAGGGCGCGACCGTCGACGGCAAGACCCTGCTCGACCACATGCGTCCCAAGATCGCGAGCTGGTGGATGCCGGATGCGGTCGAATTCCTCGATGAATTCCCGATGACCGGCACCGGCAAGGTGCTCAAATCGGCGCTACGCGAGAAGTTCAGGGCGTACCGTGTCGGGTAGGTTTGGCCCCTCTCATTGCGCGATCATCTTCATCTTTTGGTAGATTCGGGGGCGATATATCCGTGGCATCGCGAACCCCTCATCGAGGATATTATGGCGTTTTCCGGATTGGGCCTGCATCTCGGCAATCTGTCCCTCCTATCGAATGCGCAGACGCGTTCGATCAGCCCCGAGAACTTCACCGGTGAGAAGGGCAAGGGCGGCATGTCCGTCGACGGGCCTGCGGCGTCGCAGGCCCGCGATCTAGGGCAAGGCTGGAAGGTCTCGCCCTATGTCGTGATCGAGCCCGGCGCGACATTCACGCTCGCAAACATCGAAGGCCAGGGCGCGATCCAGCAGATCTGGATGACGCTGGCGCGCGGACGTCTGCGCCATTCGATCCTGCGGGTCTACTGGGATGGTCAGGAGCTGCCGAGCGTCGAATGCCCGGCCGGCGATTTCTTCGCCTGCGGATGGGAGGAGTTTGCGCAGGTGTCGTCGCTCGCCGTCTGCGTCAATCCCGGACGTGGGTTCAACTGCTACTGGGAAATGCCGTTCCGCAAGCGCGCGCGCTTCACGATGGAGAACCGCAGCGAGGAAGCGCTGACGGTCTACTACCAGATCAACTTTGCGCTGACCGACGTGCCCGAGGACTGCGCTTATTTCCATGCGCAATTCCGCCGCACCAATCCGCTGCCCTACAAGGACGTTTACACCATCCTCGATGGCGTCAGCGGGCGCGGCCAGTATGTCGGCACCTACATGGCCTGGGGCGTCAACAACAACGGCTGGTGGGGCGAAGGCGAGATCAAGTTCTTCATCGACGGCGACGGCGAATTCCCTACCATCTGCGGCACCGGCACCGAGGATTATTTCTGCGGCGCGTATAATTTCGATCCCTACGTGGCGCATTCCGGCCGCGGCCTCGTACAGCAATCGCGCTATCAGGAATTCACCACGCCCTATGCCGGCCTGCCGCAGGTGATCCGCCCCGACGGCATCTACAAATCGCAGCAGCGCTTCGGCATGTACCGCTGGCACATCCCCGATCCCGTTCGCTTCCAAAGCGACCTTCGCGTCACCATCCAGGCGCTGGGCTGGCGTACGGGCCTCAAGGAGGCAAAATATCTCCCGCTGCAGGACGACATCGCGTCCGTGGCGTTCTGGTACCAGACCCTGCCGGCAGCGCCGTTCCCTGAACTGGCCGGCCCGGAATATCTCGAGATCGACTAGCCCGACACCTTTAGGGGGAGCATGCGCTTAGTTCAACACTTCCACCGTCGCTGATCGCCCGGCGACCAGCGACAGCCCGTCGGGCACTGGATCGAGCCTGATGCGCACGGGCACCCGCTGGGCGAGCCGCACCCAGCTGAAGGTCGGGTTGACGTTGGCGAGCAGGCTTGCACCTTCGGCACGGTCGCGGTCCTCGATGCCGGCGGCGATGCTCTCGACATGGCCTGATAGTGTGACCTTCTCACCCATCAGGCGGACCTGCGCCCTGTCGCCGGTGCGGATGCGCGCGAGCTTTGTCTCTTCGAAATAGCCCTCCACATGCAGCGTATCGCTGTCGACCAGCGCCATCACGCCCTTGCCGGCCGTGACGTAAGCGCCGGGCCGCAGATCCATGTTGGTGATCACGCCGTTGACGGAAGCCCGGACCTCGCTGCGATCGAGATTGAGCTGGGCGACCGCGCGGTCGGCAACCGCCGCATCGAAGGCCGCCTTGGCCTGCAGCTGGGTCGCAAGCACCTGCTCCTGCTTCTGCTGCGAGACGGCATCGGTTGTCAGCGTGCTGTAGCGCTTCAGATCGGCATTGGCCTGATCCAGCGTGGCCTGATGCCCGGCGACCGACGCATCGGCCTGCCGCAGCGCCAGCGCGAACCGTTCGCGGTCGATCTTGAACAGCACGTCGCCACGATGGACCTTCTGGTTGTCCTTGACCAGAACCTCGGTGACGAAGCCGGAGACATCCGGTGCGACCTGCACGACGTCGGCCCGCACACGGCCGTCACGCGTCCACGGCGACTCCATATAATAGACCCACAGTTCGCGGCCCACGCCGAGCGCCGCCACGACCACGAAGACGGTGACCGCGAGCCGGGCAATCCAGGCGAAATTCCCCTTCATGAGAGATACTCCGAGAGATAGACGACGCCGCCGAGAAGGCAGACGAAAATCGCGAAATCGAACAGTGCGCGGTGCCAGACCAGCCGGTAGAGGTCGAAGCGCTGCATCAGCCGGCGCAGAAGCGCGCTCAGCACATAGGCGACGATGATCCAGAGCAAGAGCGCCGGCACGACCACGCCGTAGATGTCGATCACATATCTCATGCCGCCACACTCGCATCCGCGCGCCGCCGATAGGCCGGTGCGTCCGGGAACAGGCCGCGCCTGATACCGACAAGGCCGATCAGCGCATCTTCGCGCGCGCTGTCATTGGGATCCTTCACCGCCTGGGCCAAAGCCCGATCGACACTGGTCAGGAGCTCGCGCGGCATTCCCCCGCCCGCATAGCTGCGGCAGGCAATGGCGAGCTGGTCGAGCATGTCGTCGATAACGGAGATGGTCGATGCCGCAAGCCCGTAGCGCGCACGGCGCAGATCGATGATATTGATGCCGATGCGGAGCTGCACGAGACTGTCAGCGTCGCGCCGGTCGCTCTCCGACAGGAAGGCGATGCGCTGCACCAGAAGCCCGAGCCGGTGCAGCATGAGGCCCGCGAACTCCGCGCGATCGCGTTTGCCACGCCGTTCGGCGGCGACCGCGATCGTGATCCAGCTCGACAGCACCAGGCGATTGGCGATCCACTCCGCGCCCACCCCGCGCGCAATCCGCGTCACCAGCTCGGCGATCAGGACGCCGACGAAGAACGCGACGGCGGAATTGGCGTAGGAGGCGAAATCCGCGATATAGGTCGATTGCAGCGCAAGCAGCGTCGCGGTGTTGGCCGCGAGCGCCATGCCGGTGCCCGCCGTTGCCGGCCGCGCGATCAGGAAGCCATAGAGCAGGAAGGTCGGCGCCAGCGCGACGACCAGCACCTCGATATGGGAGATCGCGGGCACCAGCGCGAACAGATAGATCGCAACGACCACGATGGCGACCAGCGACCACAGGCCGAAGCTGCGGATGAAGCGCGCCGGCTCGTCCTGGGCTGCGAAGAACGAGCAGGCCACCGCCGCCATCATTGGCGCCGAGGCGCCATCGGGCCAGCCCGTGCCGATCCAGAACGCGCAGCAGATCAGGATCGCCACGGCCGCACCGGCCGCCGACCACAGCGCGAGCCCGCGATCCCTGTGGCGCACGGGCGCGGCGCCGGCTTCGGAATGGAAGGCCAGATCGAGGGTCGAGACGTTCCGGTTCCCGGCGATCGCCTTGGTCAGCTCGCGGCAGTCGCGGGAGAGATCGACGAGGTCGCGCAGTCGTGACAGCAGGCTCGTGATAATGATCCGCTCCCAGGACGCGCTGTCGTCGAGCACCGCCTGCCGCTCCGCGATCATAGCGCGGATCCGCTCGGCCGGTTGCCGCGCGCTCACGTCGCTGACGATCCATTGCGCGATATCCTCCAGCAATCGCTTCAGCTCCGGCTGCCGGCGCAGAGCCTCCTCCCCCAACGCAGCCAGCCGGTCCTCCAGTGAGGCGATCACAGGCAGCAGCATCAGCATGCGCAGCCGGATTTCGCCGAGGCCGGTCACCGCATTGCGATCGGTCAGCCGGTCATAGGCCAGGTGGGCGGAGAGGGTGTCGATTTCGACGATATCGGTCGCGAGCTTGAGGCGCTTTCCGCGGCGGGTTTCGCTGGTGCCCTCACGCAGCAGCACGACCTGACTGAGGCGGCGCGCATCCAGGAGCCAGCTGTCGACACGGCCGGCGACCGCCGGCGCGACGCTGCGGGGAAACACGATGGTCGAGACCAGGCTGGCGCAGATGATGCCGAGCGAGATTTCCTCGAGCCTTGCCACCGCGGTGTCGAAAATCGCGCCGGGCTCGGACACCGAGGGAAAGCCGATCAGCGCGACGGTATACCCCGCCAGCATGAAGACGTAGCTGCGCGGCGTGCCGTCGAGCAGCGAGAGATACAGGCACAGCCCGACCCAGAGCGCGATGGCGAGGCACAACAGTTCGGGCGCATTGATGAGGTTCGGCACCAGCGCCACCGTCATGGTCGCGCCGACCAGCGTGCCCATCACGCGGAAGAAGGCCTTTGAGCTGGTCGCGCCCGCGAGCGGCTGCGAGGTGATGTAGACGGTCGCCATCGCCCAATACGGCCGCGGCAGATCCATCGCGAGCGCAATGACCAACGCCAGCATCGACGCGGCAAACGTCTTCAAAGCAAAAATGAGGTCCGCGTGGCGGACCAGGTACGGCTCATCTGCCCGCATGGCTATTTCGCCTCTTGGTCGCGACCGGCCGCTGCGGGTTGCGCATCCATGCCAATCGAACGGTTGATAGCCCAGGCGCACGCCTTCCGCCAGACCGGCCTGCGTCGATCAGCCATCACAGCTCTCGATGTGCGCCGGGGGGTCCGGGAACGCATATATTTTCGTCATGTCCCCCGCTACATTGCTGCCCACCGCAGCTCGCCGACCGCTATAAGTTCTCCAGCAAGATTCCCCTGATGACCGTCCAGACCGCCCTCGACCTGATCTTCCGCAACGCCCTGTTGCGATCATCCCCTACGCCCGTCGATATCGGCGTAAAGAGCGGACGAATCGCCGCGATCGAACCAAAACTGGCCTGCGAGGCGGCGGAGGTCGATCTCGGCGGACGGCTGGCTCTGCCTGGCTTCGTCGACACCCACATCCATCTCGACAAGGCCTGCCTGCTCGAGCGTTGCGGGCACATCCACGGGACGCTCGGTGATGCCATCCGTGCCGTCTCGGCGATGAAGCGAGATTTCGGCGTCGACGACGTCTATGCCCGCGGCGCAAAAGTGCTCGAGCGCGCCATCGTCCACGGCACGACGCGGATGCGCACCCATGTCGAGGTTGACCCGCGCATCGGCTTGCGCAGCTTCGAGGCGGTCAAGGCCCTCAAGCGCGATTATGCCTGGGCGATCGATCTTGCGCTCTGCGTCTTTCCGCAGGAGGGTCTGACCAACGATCCCGGAGCCGAGGAGCTGCTGGTCCAGGCCTTGCGCGACGGCGCCGAGGCGATCGGCGGCTGCCCCTATACGGACACCGACCCAAACGCCCATCTCGCGCGCATCTTCGACCTCGCCCAGCAATTCGACCTCGACGTCGATCTCCATCTCGACTTCGATCTCGATCCCTCCTGGTCGCATCTCGACGAGGTCTGCCGACAGACCGAACAGCGCAACTACAGCGGTCGCGTCGCGATCGGGCATGCCACAAAACTCTCGGCCTTGCCGCCGGACCGGCTGAGAATGGCCATCGCGCAATTGGCGAAGGCCGGCGTCGCCGTCACCGTGCTACCCGCGACCGATCTCTACCTGATGGGACGCGAGGCCACCCACAACGCGCCGCGCGGACTGACGCTTGCGCACAAGCTCGCCGGCGACGGCATCGTCTGCTCGGTCGCGACCAACAACGTGCTCAATCCCTTCACGCCGTTCGGCGATGCCTCGCTGCTGCGAATGGCGAACTTTTACGCCAACGTCGCTCACGCCGCCGTCGGCGACTTCGACATCTGCCTCGATCTCGTCACCGAACTGCCGGCGCGGTTGATGAACCTCACAGACTACGGGATCGCGGTCGGCAAGCCCGCCGATCTCGTCGTACTCGACACGCAGGACAGCCGCTTCGCCATCGCCGAGCTGCCGGATGTCTTGATGGGGTTCAAGAGCGGGCGGCAGACCTTTGAGCGGAAGCGAGCGACACTGCTCAAGCCGTAAGGCTGAACCGCTCGCACAACGACAAATCGAGCAACGGAGCAACCGGATGGCCTTCGACAAGATCTTCCTCAACGCCCGTTTCGACGGCGGGGCTCGCCATCACATCGCGGTCAAGGACGGGCGTATCGCCGCGATCATGCCGGCTGACACGCCCACCGGCGGTGCCGAGACGATCGACCTCGGCAACGCCCTCGTCGTTCCCGGCTTCGTCGAAGGCCACATCCATCTCGACACCAGCTTCTATGGCGACGCCTGGCGTCCGCACAAGCCATGCACTGATGGATTCAACGTGCATGAGCGCGTGGCTTTCCAGGCCCGGAATATGGCCGAGGCTGCGCCGATGGACGTGCGGGCGCGCAACCAGCTCGACCTCTGCATCGGCCACGGCAGCACGCAGATGCGCAGCCACGTCATGGTCGACGGCTCGGTCGGCCTGAAGTCGCTGGAGACGATCTTGCGCGTTCGCGAGGACTATCGCGGCCTGATCGACATCCAGCTCGTCGCCTTTCCCCAGAGCGGCATTTTGGCAAGCCTGGGCACGCCGCAATTGCTCCACGAAGCCATCGGCCTCGGCGCGAACCTCGTCGGTGGGCTCGATCCCGCGAGCTTCGATCGCGATGTCGAGAAGCATCTGGATGTGGTGTTTGGCGTCGCCAACAAGCACGGCATCGACGTTGACATTCACCTGCACGATATGGGCACGCTGGGCGCATTCGAGATCGAGCAGATCGCAGCGCGCACGCGTGCGCTCGGCATGGAAGGTCATGTCGCCATCAGCCACGCTTACGGGCTCGGCGATATTTCCGCAGATCAGCTCAAGACAGTCGCCGACACCCTCGCCCGCTCCGGCGTCGCGATCATGACGAATGCACCGGGCGCCCGCGCCTTCCCGCCTATCCTGGCGCTGCGCAAAGCCGGCGTAACCGTGTTCAGCGGCAACGACAACATCCGCGATTCCTGGTGGCCCTATGGCGACGGCGACATGCTGCGCCGGGCGACGACGCTCGGCTATCGCTCGGGCTTCAACATCGACGAGGAATTGCGTGTCGCGTTCGATGTTGTCACCGAAGCCGGCGCGAAAGCGCTGCGGCTCGACGGCTACGGCCTGCGCGTCGGCGCCAAAGCCGATTTCGTCACGCTGAATGCGGAACATGTTCCCGAGGCTGTGGTGGCGGTGCCGCAGGGTCGCTCCGTGTACAAGGAGGGCAAGCTTGTTGCGTCGAACGGTAAAATAGTCGGAAAACGCAGCTAATCCCCCGATCGTTTCCATCCGATTTTACCGCCGATCTGGGCGGTGGCTGAGTCCGGTAGAATCCCGGTCCGTAGCCCCCACGCGTTGCGGGAAGGGTCCGGTCGTCTTACTAAGACCTTGCACTGACCATCTGCGTTTACTGAAGTTTGGATATGTTCAGCGCATTCAGCAGCATTGATTACCAGTCCCTTCGGGCCAGCACGCCCGCCGAAACCGCCGTCAAGCGGCTTAATGGCATTGGTGAGGTCCTGTCGGGCCTCGACATCTCGGCGATCCAAACGCAGGACGACACGGCTCGCGCGCTGCGGACGCTCGACACCGCCGACAAGTGCATTCGCATGATCCTGACCGAATTCAGGACCGAGCGCACCAAGGACGTCGTCGGCGAAGCCACGCGCCTCATCGACTTGATCGAGGCCGCCCGCGACGAGATCTCGGGCTATCGCGACTGCGGCAGTATCCCGAGCTAAGCGGGTGCGTTCGGCTCTAACGCTTGATCTTCGCTAGAATGCGATCCGCCTCGGTGCGCCAATCCGCGCTACGCGCAAATTCCTTCGTTCCCTTCGTGCCGAACAGGCCCTCGTCGGCGAGATCGGCCACCCAGGCCTGACGCTCGGCCGTACCCTGCGCCGACCACGGCGTCAGCCCCGCCTCGCGCACGGTCTCTGCGACCTCGCGCACCTCTTCGGCACGGCGGCGGCCGTGCTCGATCGCGCGCTGGAAGAAATAAGCGCCCTGCTTTTCCCAATCGATCGCGGGAAAGGTTTCCGTCAGCGAAGCCAGCACCGCGTCCTCGACGCCATAGGCCCGCGCGGTCGTAAAACTCTCGATGACCATGGCCTCGAGGCCCTTGATCATGATGCTGCGGCACATCTTCACGGCTGAAGATACACCGAGCTTGTCGCTCGCGACCTTCGCCGCAAAGCCGATCGTATTCAGCAGCGGCTCGAGCTCCTTCGCGCCGGGACCGCCCAGCAGCAGCGGCACCTTGATCCGATAAGGCGGCACCGAGGTCATCACGGCACCCTCGACATAGCGGCCCGCGGCGCCATCGATCAGCGCCGCCGCACGCTGCTTGGCGCCCGGCGAGGCCGAGTTGAAATCGAGGAACCAGGTGCCCTGGTTGATCGCACCCGCGCAGGCTTTTGCCACTGGCACCGCCTGGCTCGCGGTGACGGCGGAGATGATGAAATCGGATTTCGCCGTCAGCTCGGCGTGAGAGGCGGCGAGCGCCACGCCGAATTTCGTCGCGTGCTCTTTCAGCGATGCGCCCTGCTCGTCTCCGAGCTTGATGTCATAGGCGGCGACCCTGATGTCCTGTTGGCGCAAATCCTCAGCAAGAATCCTGCCGACCTCGCCGTAGCCAACCAGCCCGATCTGCCATCGCCTCGGATCCGACATCAGTTCAACCCTCGTGTCGTCGCGTCGAAGAGCTCCTCGACTGCATAGCGGCGCGTGATCAGCCCCTGCTGGAATGCGTAGTCGACGATCAGCTGCAACGGTTTTCTGTTCGCCTCGATCCCGAACGGAACGAAGTCGGGCGTCGCTGGCGATCCTACCTGCGCCTTGTTCCGCTTGAGCAGATCATAGACGCCCGCGACCACGTCAGGGCGCGATTTCGCGAGGCTCTCGGTCACGACCACGAGATGATTGACCGGCACGACGCCGCGACGCGCATACCATCTCGCGGCCTCCGCAGCCGGATCGGGAAATAGCGGCTTCAGCTTTGGGTCGTTCGGCGTCTCGCCGAGGACAGCGTCGACCTCGCCGTCAAGCAGCATCTCCAGAGCCTTCTTGTCTTTCGGCGCGCGCTCGGTGGTGTCGACATATTCGGCGACATGCGGATCCTCGAACGTCACCCAGCGGATCCTGTCGAGATTGACGCCATAGTCGTTGGCGAGGATGCCCCTGATCCAGGCTCCCGTCGTCGTCGTGAAGGAGCGGATACCGACGCGCTTGCCTTCGAGATCGGATGGCCCCAGCATCCCACGCGCGGGATTGTACAGCGCATAGGAATGCTGGAAGCGGCCCATCATGGTCGCGGGCAGCAGCACCAGCGGCTTGCCGTGCGCTTTTGCCATCAGATAGGTGACGATCGCCATCTCGCAGACGTCAAACGCCTGCTCGCGCACCATCGGCCTGAAAGCCGCGTTGGTCGGCGTGTACTCGATGAAATCGAGGTCGAACAGCTCGGAGCGGAGCTCGCCGCGCTTCATCGCCTGGACATGGGGGTGACTGCCGAGCACAGCCTTCAGCTTGAGACGGTCCATCGGTGCGCTCCGCTTCTTTTATCCCGCTTAGACGTCCTCTGGATTGTCGACGTAGACGAGCCCGGCCTTCGCCAGCGCCTCGCGCATGCTGTACATGTCGAGGCCCAGCTCGCCCGAGGCAAGGCGCTTGCGCTTGCCGTCCTCGTCGGCATTGCGCTTCTTCGCCTTCTCGGCGACCTCGGTGGCATAGCGCTTCGGCACCACCACGACGCCGTCGTCATCGGCGACGACGACGTCGCCGGGATCAACGTTGACGCCGGCGCAGACCACGGGGACGTTGACCGAGCCGAGCGTGGCCTTGACCGTGCCCTTGGCCGAGACCGCGCGCGACCATACCGGAAAACTCATCTCATGCAGCGCTTTGACGTCGCGGCAGCCGGCATCGATGATCAATCCCTGCACACCGCGTGCCTGAAGCGAAGTCGCCAGCAGCTCGCCGAACATCCCGTCGGTATTGTCGGTGGTGCAGCCGACGACGAGGATGTCGCCCTTCCTGCACTGCTCGACGGCGACATGGATCATCCAGTTGTCGCCTGGCTGCGCCAGCACGGTGACGGCGGGACCGGCGATCGACGCGCCCGCCCAGACCGGCCGCAAGTACGGTTTCATCAGGCCGATGCGACCATAGGCCTCGTGCACGGTCGAGACGCCATATTCCGCCATGCCAGCGGGATCGGCACGCTTGATGTTGCGAACGACGACCGGCTTCATGCCAGCACCTCCGCAACCGTCGGGAACAGGCGCTGATAAGACTCGCCATAGGTCATGGGAATGCCGGTGTTGCGGCTACCCTGGATGCCGCGGTTGAGCGCGACGCGCTCGTAATACCCCCACAGATGCTTTTGCGCGGCGAGGATCTGGAACGCCTCGTACTTTTCCTTCCAGACCTCGTCGATCTTCAGAAGCAGGTCCGGCTTGTAGTTGCACTGCTCGGGCTGGTGCGGTTCGAACAGAAACACCGGCGGCGCCGAATATTGGTACTGAGCGCCCGGCTTGTGACCCATGGCCTGCGCGACCACACGGGTCTCCTGCGCGAAGTGCGCCGCGTTCGGATGGTCGAAATTGTAGGGGTCTTCCAGCGCGTGCGTCAGCACGAAGCTCGGATTGAGCTCGCGGTAGATGTCGACCATGCGGTCGAAATGCGCCTCGGTCAGCTTCAGCGGATAGTCGCCGCAATCGAAGAACTCGATCTCCGCGCCGAGCAGCTTTGCCGCCCGCTCCGCCTCGTCCTTGCGGCCCGCCTTGACCGATTCCAGCGTCGCGCCCTTTTCCTTCCAGGCGAACTGGCTCTCGCCGCGCTCGCCGAAGGACATGCAGACGATCTTCATGCGATAGCCCTTCTTCGCATGCAGCGCGATGGCGCCACCGGCGCGCCAGACGAAATCGCCGGGATGGGCGGTGATCACGAGACCTGTTTTCATGGGACTACTCCCCTCTTTCGTTCGTCAACATCATAGGCTGGTTGCGTCATCCCGGCAGCAATTTCATCAGGCCGCGGCAGCCGCAGGTTCCTCGCCGTCGAGCACGCGCTTCAGGCGCTCGCGATCGAGTGCCCCTTCCCATTTGGCAATCGCGATGGTCGCCACCGCGTTCCCGATCAGATTGGTCGGCGTCAGCCCTTGCGACATCAGGCGATGGATGCCGAGCACCAGCGCGACGCTCGTCACCGGGATGGAGCCGGTGGCGGACAGCGTCGCCGCCAGCACGACAAAGGCCGCGCCCGCGATGCCCGCCGCGCCCTTGGAGGTCACGAGCAGGATCAGCAGCAGCTCGATCTGCTCGGCGAGCCCCAACGGGGTGTTGGTCGCCTGCGCCAGGAACACGGAAGCGGCAGCAAGGTAGAGACAAGTGCCGTCGAGATTGAATGAATAACCGGTTGGGATCACGAGCCCAACCACGCTCTTCTCGCAGCCGGCTTTCTCCAGCTTGGTCAGCATCCGCGGCAGCACCGTCTCGGACGACGTCGTGGCGATGCAAATCAATAGCTCTTCCCAGATGTAGCGGATCAGCTTCAGCAGCGAGAAGCCACAGAGCCGCGCCACCGGGCCGAGCGCCACGATGATGAAGATCACGCAGGTGAGATAGAACCCGCCCAGCAGCTTGCCGAGCGAGGCCAGCGAGCCGACGCCGAACTTGCCGACGGTAAAGGCGATCGCGCCAAACGCGCCGATTGGAGCTGCCCACATCACGAAGCCGACCACGGCAAACACCATCCTGGCGGAGATGTCGATCAAATTGACCAGGGGTGCGGCGCGCTCGCCGAGCTGCAC
Source organism: Bradyrhizobium sp. S3.3.6 (assembly GCF_040546905.1). Classification (NCBI taxonomy): domain Bacteria; kingdom Pseudomonadati; phylum Pseudomonadota; class Alphaproteobacteria; order Hyphomicrobiales; family Nitrobacteraceae; genus Bradyrhizobium; species Bradyrhizobium sp. S3.3.6. Next base: position 203,949 of record NZ_JBEPOT010000010.1, read on the forward strand.
CAGCGCGAAGCCGCACAGCACCGAAATGAACAGGACCTGGAGGATGTTTCCCTCGGCAAAGGCGCCGATGAACGTCGCAGGCACGATATTCATCAGGAACGGCACGAAGCCGATCACGGCGGTCTGCTTGACGTAAGGCTCGACCGCGCTGGCATTGATGCTGGCGGGATCGATGTTCATGCCGGCGCCGGGCTTGAGCACATTCACCGCGATGAGACCGATGATCAGCGCGATCGTGGTCATGACCTCGAAATAGATGATGGCCTTCACCGCCACCCGCCCGACCCGCGCCATGTCGGCCATATGCGCGATGCCATGGACGACGGTGCAGAAGATGATCGGCGCAATCAGCATCCGGATCGCCTTGATGAAGGCGTCCCCGAGCGGCTGCATCTTCGCGCCCGCCTCGGGACTGACGATCCCAAGCGCGATGCCGGCCGCCATGGCAATGAGCACCTGGATCCAGAGCTCCTTCCACCAGGCACGGGCGCGCGGCTTGTCGACCGCCATCGCCGTCATTCGTCGAATCCAAACAGCCGCGCGGGATTATCGACCAGGATCTTCTGCTGAAGCTCCGGCTCCGGCGCGAATAGCGGGATCAGATCGACGAGGTCGCCATCATTCGGCATCACCTTGACGTTGGGATGTGGCCAGTCCGTGCCCCAGATGATGCGGTCGGGCGCCGTCTCGACGATCTTGCGCGCGAACGGCACGGCATCGGTGAATGGCGGGCCGGCGGAGGACACCCGTTCCGAGCCGCAGATCTTGACCCAGCACTTTTCGTCACGCTGCATCAGCTCGATCAAGATCTTGAACGGAAGCTGGTCGAGCCCCTCGGAGGCCTTCACCCGCCCCATATGGTCAATGGTGTAGCTCAGCGGCAGCCTTGTCAGCATGTCCGCATATTCGGGCAGGTCGATCGCATCGAAATGCAGATCGACGTGCCAGCCGAGCGCCGCGACCATCGCGATGATGCGGTTGAACACACTCTTGTCAGGGACGCCGCCGAGATGGCGGACGAAATTGAAACGGCAGCCACGAAAGCCGCCCTCGTGCAGAGTGCGAAGCCCACGCTCGGTGATGGTGTCGTCGATATTGGCGACCGCGCGATAGGCGCCGTTACTCTGCGCGATGGCGTCGAGCGCCACCGTGTTGTCGATGCCATGCACGCTGGCGTTGACGATGACCGCGCGCTCCACACCGAGCTTGGCGTGCAGGACCTTGAAGTCCTCGAGCGGAGCATCCGGCGGCGTGTAGGAACGATCCGGCGCATAAGGATATTTCGCGCTGGGCCCGAAGATGTGGCAATGCGCATCGCAGGACAGCTTTGGCAGCCTGAACTTCGGCGTGCGCGTGTTTGGATCGGGCGGCGGGATGGTCGGCGTGTACATCATATTCATCAGCTGAACTTGAAGAGGCGGGCGGGATTGTCGACCAGCAACTTCTGCTGGATCGCCTTGCCGGGCGCGCAGAGCGGGATCAAATCGACAAGATCGCCGTCATTCGGCATCACCTTGACGTTGGGGTGCGGCCAGTCGGTGCCCCAGATGACGCGCCCGGGCGCGTTGTCGATCAGCGCCTTCGCGAACGGCACCGCGTCGTGGAACGGCTTGCCGGCGGCGGAGGCCCGCTCGAGGCCGGTGATCTTGACCCAGCACTTCTCGTCCCTCTTCTGGAGGTCGAGCAGCGCAGTGAAGCCGGGATCGTCGAGACCTTTCGCGGCCTGGACCGTGCCCATGTGATCGATCACGTAAGGCGTCGGCAGCGCGGTCAGGATCGGCGCGAATTCGGCGATCGTGCCGGGCTCGAAATAGACGTCGATGTGCCAGCCGAGCTCGGCGACCCGATGCACGATGCGCTGGAACTTGTTCATGTCGCCCACGCCACCGAGGCGCTTGAGGAAGGCGAAGCGGCAGCCGCAGATGCCGCCCTTGTCGAGCGCCGCCAGCTCCTTCCCGGTCATCTCGTCGCTGACATTGGCGATGCCCTTGTAGGCGCCCTCGCTCTGCGCGATCGCATCGGTGACGACGCGATTGTCGGTGCCGTGGACCGTGGCATTGACGATCACGCAGCGCTCGACGCCGATCTTCTCGTGCACACTGCGGAACATCTCCAGCGGCGCGTCGGCGGTGTTGTAGGGACGCTTCTCCGAGAAGGGATAACGGGACGCCGGCCCGAAGATGTGGGTGTGGCTGTCGCAGGATTTCGGTGGCAGCTTGAACGACGGCGTCTTGGGATTTGGATCCGGCGGATCAATCGTCGGCATCGCTTTGGGCTCGGCCCCTTGCGCACGCGCTTGGCTCGCGAGCGCGGCGCCGGCCAGTCCGGTCAAGAGATGCAAGCACTCCCGCCTGTTCATTTCCTCAAACACCCCATCACATGTCCGCTTGCAAGCGGAAGCGCTGTTACGCGCCTCCCCTCGGGCGGTTTCTTTCAAGTCTTGCTGCTGACGACCGGCCGTCGCTTCGCGGGTACGGCCTGGTCGAGCGCCGGCGCCTGAAAGGCGGCGACGGTGGCCTGCACCAGTTGCTCGATGGCATTGGCGGGATCATTGCCGTCGGCCTCGCCCCGCGACAGGCGCGAGACCCGGTCCGGCGTCACCAGCGAGTAATAGAGTGCGCCGAGCAGGAAGTGGCTGCGCCAGACGATGTCGGTGCGCGGAATGTGCGGCAGGCTGTCGTGGATCGCATCGATAAAAGCGTGGCTGGTGTCGTCAAAGGTCTGCGCGATGATTTTTCGCGCGACCTCGTTGCCTTCCGCCGACATCACGGCGCGCAGCCGCGTGAAGCGCGCGCCACCTCCGGCGAGATCGCTGCCCGAGGTGAAAGCCGGCACCACATAGGCCCGCACCACCGCTTCCAGCCGATCCTGGAGATCGCGCACGCGCTTGGCGGCGGCGAGCAGCTCCGAGCGGCGCAAATTCATCGGCCCGCAATGGCGCCGGTAGATCTCCAGCAGCAGGCCGTCCTTGGTCTTGAAATGATAGGTCACGCTGCCGGGATTGGCCCCGGCCGCCTGTGCGATGTCGCGCACCGAGACGGCGTTGAAGCCGTTGGTGGCGAACAGCTCCTCGGCCGCGGCGAGGATCGCCTCGCGCATGTTCGGCTTGCGGGCCGTTTCCTTGTTGGTGGGCTTGCGTACCATGTGATTTGTACTATCGTACAAAAGATCAGGTCTCGTCAACAAAAACCACGGGCAACGTCCGGAAGCGGCTCGGAACACCACCGCACGGACGCGAATGCCCCAAGGAGTGCTGAATATGCTGGGGTTGAACAAGAAGGTCGGCGCCGTGATGCTCGGTGCCGGTCTGCTGCTCGCAGGCGGCTTCGCGCAAGCCGCCGACAATTATCCGAGCAAGCCGGTCCACATTCTCGTGCCCTACGCCGCCGGCGGCGCGGTCGACGTGCTGGCGCGGACGCTCGGCCAGGCACTCGCAAAAGCCTGGGGCCAGCAGCCCGTGATCGACAACCGCCCCGGCGCCGGCGGCATCGTCGCCTCGCAGGCGCTGACACAGGCCGCGCCCGATGGCTACACGCTGATCCTGGTTGCCAGCGGCCATCCGCTGAACCAGTTCATCTATCCGAGCGTGCCCTATGACACGTTCAAGGACTTTACCGCGATCAGTGAAGTCGCCTCCTCGCCGCTTGCGATCGTGGTGGCCAAGGACAGCCCCTACAAGACGCTCGGCGATCTTCTGGCCGCGGCCAGGAAGGAGCCGGACAAGCTCTCCTACGGCATGTCCGGCAACGGGACCTCGGCGCATCTCGCCGGCGAGCTTCTGAAATACATGTCCGGCACCAAGATCGTCGCGATCCCCTACAAGGGCGGGGCGCCGGCGCTGACCGCCGTGATCGCGGGCGAGATTCCGCTCAGCATCAATCCGCTCGCGGAAGCGATCGGCCAGCTCGAAGGCGGCGGCCCGGTGCGCGCGCTCGCGGTGACCTCGGCCGAGCGCTCCAAGGCGCTACCTGATGTCCCGACCGTCGCCGAGTCCGGCGTCCCCGGCTACGATGTCTCGGTCTGGTGGGGCGTGCTTGGACCGGCAAAAATGCCGCCGGAGATCGTCGCAAAACTCGAGACCGACCTGAAGGCGGCGCTGCAGGATCCGAATGTGCTGGCGACGCTCGGCAAGATCGGCGCGGCCCCGGTCGGCTCCTCCGCCAAGGATTTCGATGCCTACATGCATGCCGAGACGACCAAATGGGAACCGGTGCTGAAGGCTGCCGACATCCGCGCGCAGTGAGACCATTCACATGAGGACTTCTTCTGGGCACGTTGCACGCGGCGCCGTGCTCGCAATCGCAGTCGTCAGCATGTTCGGCGCGCTCGCGCACGCCGACGGGGAAGCAAAACTGCTGGCGCCGAGCGGCACGTTGCGCGTCGGCATCTATCCGGGCAGCCCGACCTCGATGGTCACAGATGCAGCCGGCAAGCCGCACGGCCTCGCCTACGATCTCGGCGGAGAGCTGGCGAACCGGCTCGGCGTTCCCATCGACTATGTCAGGTTCCAGCGTGTCGCCGACATCGTCACCGCGATCCACGACGGCCAGGTCGATTTCACCGTGACCAACGCCACCCCGGCCCGCGCCAACGAGGTCAGCTTCAGCCAGCCCGTGCTGGCGATCGAGCTCGGCTATCTCGTTCCAGTGAATTCCCCGATCGGCAAGATCGAGGATATCGACAAGCCGGGCGTGAAGATCGGCGTCACCAAGGGCTCGACCTCCGAGCGGACGTTGCCGGCAAAGTTCAAGAACGCAACCATCGTTCCTGCCGAGAGCGTCAAGATCGCCATCGCCATGTTCGGCCGCGGCGAGATCGATCTCTACGCCACCAACAAGCCGACGCTATTCGAGATGTCCGACCAGATGCCGGGCGCAAAGATCCTCGACGGCAATTGGGGCGCCGAGCACATGGCCATCGCGATCCCCAAGGGACGTGAGAGCGCGCTCCCGCTGCTCAACAGCTTCGTCGCAGAGGAGCAGTCGTCCGGCGCCTTGGATACGATCCAGCAGCAGGCGGGCTTACGCCGCGCGACGAAGGCTCAATAGGCAGGACCGCACCGCTCAATTGCGCGCGTTCGCGCAGCAGGGCTTCCGGCATCTCGTCGCGGATAGCCCGCTCAACGCTGTCCAGCTCGCTCCGCTTCCCCGTCCCATGCAACAGCATTCCCCTGATGCAACCGTCGCCGAACTGGGCTAGCTTGGGCCACTCATGACCAGACGAACCGGCAGCGCCGATCTTCCCCTCCACACCGGGCGGGTTCCGCCATGGCTGGCGAGCCGCATGGCCTCGCTCGGCGCGATTGTCACGCAGGCGGTGGTGCATCATTACGGCCGCGATGCATTCCTGCAGCGGCTGTCGCATCCGTTCTGGTTCCAGTCGTTCGGCGCCGTGATGGGGATGGACTGGCACTCCTCAGGGATAACCACCTCCGTGATCGGTGCACTGAAGCGCGGGCTCGGCCCGCTTCAGGACGAGCTCGGCATCTATGTCTGCGGCGGTCGCGGCCAGCATTCGCGCAAGACACCGGACGAGCTGATGCAGCTCGGCGACCGCATCGGCTTCGACGGCGCAAAGCTCACGCGCGCCAGCCGGCTGGTGGCGAAAGTCGACAGCGCCGCCGTGCAGGACGGCTTTGATCTCTATCTCCACGGCTTCTTCGTCACAGCCGACGGCAAGTGGACCGTCGTGCAGCAGGGAATGAACGGCGACAAACGCCAGGCCCGGCGTTATCATTGGCACTCGGAAGCGCTGAAGAGTTTCGTCGAGGCCCCGCACAGCGCGATCGACGGCCCGCAGCAAGGCGAGATCGTCAATCTCACCGACCATCGCGCCGACGTCTCGCGCCATGCGCAGCTCGAGCTGCTGACCGACCTCGGCCCCGATCGCATTCTCAAGGAGTTCGAGCGGCTCACCGGGACTCAGCCCGAGCCGGCGCAGGCGATGCTGCCGCATCTGATCATGCCCGCGCACCATGATGTCAGGCCGAAGGACGTGTTCGCGCGCCGCCTGCATGGCACGCTGGCAGCTGCCGCCGAGCGCGGCCCGGTCGACTTCCCCGAGCTGTTGCTGACGCCGGGTGTCGGCGCGCGCACCGTGCGGTCGCTGGCGATGGTCGCGGAAGTCGTGCACGGCGCACCCTATCGCTTCAAGGACCCGGCGCGCTTCTCGCTCGCTCATGGCGGCAAGGACCGGCATCCCTACCCCGTCCCGATCAAGGTCTATGACGAGACCATCCGCGTGCTGAAGGGCGCGATCGAAAACGCCAAGCTCGGGCGCGAGGAGGAGATGCAGGCGATCAAGCGCCTCGACGACCAAGCGCGGCGGCTCGAGCGCACCGCGCAGGGGCCGTCGGTTGAGGCCTTCATCGCCGGCGAGCGCGCGGCTTCGCCTGAGCTCGATGGTCGTTCAGTATTCGGCTGGGAGCGCGACCTCGCCACACCAAAAAAGCGGACCGGGTGATCGGGTCCGCAGTTGGACGGGAGGACGCTTCTCCACGTGGATCAATCGTTCGTAGGCTCCTCGTCATGTCCAAGGTCATGTCCAAGGCGATTGGCTGCGTGATCCTGATACTGCTCGGTCTGGATGAATTTGCTATCCATGCCTCTGATGTCGGAATGCTGCGCCTTGTCGCGATTGGACAGGACCTCGTTGTCGCCGATCTTGTCCTTCGCTATATCGGCGAGGGCACCGGTACCGTCGCCCTTGCCATGCATGCCCGCTCTGAAATGCGTCTTGCTGCCACGTCCACCTGGCATCGGCTTACCCTCTTGAAATGCTCGCCCCCGAAGCTCAGTGTTTCTGCTGCTGCGGTGAAGGCTTGGGCGGCTTATGGCCGCTCTGCCCCGGATTGTTGTGCTTGTTGTGATCGCTCTCCTGGTTGAGGCCGCCGCGACTCACCGCAAACTCGCTATGCCGCGCCTCCGGTCTGGGACGATGAACCCTCGTGTCCTCCGGATTGTGGCCAATGGCCTGCTCGAGCTGGCGCCGATCGGGTGCATCGGTCTTGCGCTCGAGGATGCGGACCTGTTGTTCATGGGTTTTCTTGCCTTGCATCTCGATCTCCAATTCCTCTCACCGGCCTCTACGTGGTGAGCCACTGCGCGCGACGTCCTTGTCGATACCACCGCCAATGGTGACATCATTCTCGACGTCGCCTTCGATCGTGTTCTCGCCCATCGCGTCTTCCAGATCGTCAGGCGAAGTACCGGCCATGTTCGTTCCCTTCGATCCACCGATTAGGGGATTTTCGCGCATGTCCTTGCTGGTTGGAGTGTACAGTTTCGGTTGCTTGCTGCTCATGGATCACCTGCCTCCTCCCTTGCCGGCGGAATCATGCCGGTGATGGGAATCATGCTCACCGCCGCCGCCCGACACCCGGCTGTGCTGCCGGTGCGGGTCGTCCGCCGGTGGTTTCTTAATCTCTAGCGGCGCCTTCGCGTTCTCGTGCGAAGCGCCGGGCCCGCCCTGACGAATGGTGTTTGGTGTCTTGGTGGATGTCGACATGGGAATGCAGCCTCCTTAGCGGTCCTGCTGGTAGCCCTGATTGGTCGTGTTCTGCTTGATGTTGCCCTGCTGACCCTGCTGGTTCGGATTCTGCACGCGCTGCTGACCGAGCGGCACCTGGTCTGGGGGCGTCCGTTTGTCGTCCCCGGTTCCCTTTCGGCTTTGATTGGCATTTGGCACTGGTGGCATTTTGCTGGTCATGTCGGCCTCTTGCGAAAATGGTGCGGCGAAACTGATTTCGCGCACTGGTTTCAAAGTCGCGCCATGTCGGTGGGCGCGGAAATGTCCTTCAACGCATCCTGCGCGCATTCGTCATCAGTCCTGCTGATGTCGGCCAGCGCGACGACGCCAACCAGACGCTTTTGCCGGTTGAGCACCGGCAGGCGTCGGACCTGATGTGTCGCCATCTGTTGCGAGGCGCCTTCCACGTCGTCGTCCTCGAAGCAATAGCAAACGCCCTCCGACATCACCTCACGAACCGAGGTGTTGCCGGCTGATCGCTCCTCAGCGACCGCACGCATGACTATGTCTCTATCTGTGATCATGCCGACCAGACGACCGTTTTCGCCGACCGGAAGCGCGCCGACGTTGTCGGCCCGCATCCAACGTGCGGCTTCGCGGATGGTCATGTTGGGATCTGCAATATGCACCGACGGCGTCATGATTTCCCGAACTTGCATGATTGCACCTCTATGATCTTGCGAGCTCCATGGATAACGCGGCCGTTGTACAGAAGGTTTCCAGGCCTGGTGCGACGTTCGCTTTGGCTCCGACGAATCCTGTATCGTCGTACGCAGGTTCCGCGCTCGACCGGTGGAACTGGCCAGTCTGGCGGTTTCTCGAAAGACTCGGGTCAGTCCGCTTGCGCGAGGGAACGCTCAGGCACCATTTGCGCGGCAGCCACATGCGTTCCGCGGCCGTCTGCCGCGACAGGAAGTCGCGCAATGGCACGAAGGCCCGGACGCCTGCGCCAGCGGACCTGCGCGGGATCGACGGCCAGACCCAATTTCGGCCATCGCACGAACAGTGCCTCCAGCGCGCAAGCCGCCTCGATCCGCGCAAGCTGATGGCCGAGGCAGAAATGGATTCCCGTGCCGAAGGACATGTGGCGGTTGGGCTTGCGTTCGAGATCGAGCCGCGCCGGCTTGTCGTGCACCGCCGGGTCCATGTTCGCCGCCGCGAGCATGACCATGACGCGATCGCCTTTGCTCAGGCGGACGCCTTCCAGCTCAACGTCCCGCCGCACATAGCGCGGTTTTGAAAACTGCACCGGCGAGACGAAACGCAAAAATTCCTCAACCGCGAGCCCGACGCGGCTCCAGTCCTCTTCCAGCCAGTCACGCAATCCTAGATTCCTAAGCAGCTCGTAAACCGAGCCGCTGATGAGATGCGTGGTGGTCTCCGAGCCCGCCGCGAGCAGCAGGAACACCATCGAGACCATTTCGTCCGGCGTGATCTCACCGCCCTCGCGCTCGACCTGGACCAGCTCGGCAATCAGGCCCTCGCCGCCCCGCTCGCGCGCGATCTGCAATTGCTGTTCGAGATAGAAGCGCATCTTGCGGAACGCGAGCAGCAGACGAAAGAAGCTGACGACGTTCGTCAGCGAGGACATCGCATTGGCCCAGGCGATGAAGCGCGGGCGATCGGCCATCGGCAGACCGAGCAGCTCGGAGATCACCGAGAGCGGCAGGATGCGCGCATAGCTCTGAACGAGATCGGCAGGGCTGCCGTTCGCAAACAGCTCATCGGCCAGGCCATCCGCGATGGCACGGATGCGTGGCTCCATCGCAACGATGGCGCGGCGGCGAAAGGCTTCGTCCACGATGCTGCGCAGCCGTGTGTGATCCGGCTCGTCCATCGTCAGCATGTTGTTGGCGATGGTCCTGACCAGCCCCGGCATCCACCAGCGCAAGCCGGCAACGTCGCCATCTTCCTTGCGCAGCGTGAAGATCGTGCTGTCCTTCAGCACCTGCGCGGTCGCATCGTGGGTTGTGGTGATCCAGACGTCGCCGACAAGCGGAAAGCGCGTCGCGACGACAGGGCCGGACGCCCGCAGGGCCGCGATGGCCTTGGGCGGATCGCGAAAGAAGGCCTCGCTGGTGAAATCGAGTCGCGGTGTCATGGGATCACCGAACGAATATGGGATCACCGAACATGGGATCACCGAACTGGTTGGTGGCGCGTCAACGAGATGGTGAGCGACGCCGCAGGCGCAAGGGCGGGAACCGGCTTTTTGGGCAGCGGGACTAACCACGCCCCGGCGAGCGCGGCCCGGCCTTGCGCTGCTGCTGGTTGGTATAGGCGTCCCAATGGCTCCAGCTGCCATTGCTCAGGCTTTGCACGTCAGTGCCGAGCGGACGGCGCGTGCGCTTGTCGTGGTCGGCAATGGCGCGTTCGGATTGCGCGATCTTGCGCTTGAGGTCGGCGATCGACTTCTGGGTTTGGCCATCGCGCTTCGAGGACGCGATCTCGCCCATCATGAAGCGCGCGGTTTCGAGCGCCTTCAGCTCGGCGCGGTTCTTCTTCAACTGAACCCGGTGCCAGGCGATGTTGCTGTCGCTGTCCGCAACCATGTGGGAACTCCGCTGATTCGCTCCCACAGTGTATCGCGCGCCGAATCGGCGCCGCAACGCCCGTGCGGCGGCGAAAATGCGGTCTTATTGCGCGAAACTTCCGCGTCTAGCGCTCAGCGAAGGCCTTTTCGACCACGAACTGGGCCGGCTCACCGTGGTTACCTTCGGCGAATCCGCGCTCGCCGAGCAGCATGCGGGTGTCGGCGACCAGCGCCGGGCTGCCGCAGATCATGACGCGGTCATGGGCGGCCTCAAGCCCCGGCAGGCCGATATCGGCAAACAGCTTGCCCGAGGTGATAAGATCGGTGATGCGGCCGCGGTTGCGGAAGGGATCGCGCGTCACGGTCGGGTAGTAGATAAGCTGGTTCTGGATGTACTCGCCGAGCATCTCGTCCTTCGGCAGGTGCTCGGTGATCATCTCGCCATAGGCGAGCTCCTTGACGTGGCGGCAGCCGTGCAGCAGCACGACCTTCTCGAACCGCTCGTAGGTCTCGGGATCCTTGATCACGCTAAGGAACGGCGCAAGACCCGTGCCTGTGCCGATGAGATAGAGATTGCGGCCCTCTTCGAGATTGTCGATGACAAGCGTGCCGGTCGCCTTGCGGCTGACGATGATCTCGTCGCCTTCCTTCAAGTGCTGGAGCCGCGAGGTCAGCGGGCCGTCCACCACCTTGATCGAGAAGAATTCGAGGGTGTCCTCGTAATTGGCGCTGGCGACGCTGTAGGCCCGCAGCAGCGGCTTCTCGCCGACCTTGAGCCCGATCATGGTGAACTCGCCGTTGCGGAAACGGAAGGTCGGGCTGCGGGTGGTCTTGAAGGAGAACAGCGTGTCGGTCCAGTGATGGACGCTCAAAACGCTTTCCTGATTGAAATTGCTCATCTCACCTTCCCTGTCGCTTCCAATGCGGTTTTTCGAGGCCGGTCAGCTATGCGTCATTAGTACACAATCATTCGTACACAAATGAATAATCCGACTTGATCCCGCGGTCAAGGCTGCCCAAGATCGAAAGCGTTGCAGTTAGGAATAAGGAGCCCCTTCCATGGCGCATGACGCACCCCAGGCCACCGGACCCTCGAAGCTCGTGATCCGAAATATCGGCCTGATCCTGTCCGGCGCGATGGAAAAGCCGATCCTGGACGGCGACACCATCGTCGCCGAGAACGGCAAGATCACCGCGATCGGCCGTTTCAAGGACCTCAACACGGACGATGCGACCACCATCGTCGAGGCCAACGGCACCACGGTGGCGCCGGGCCTGATTGACAGCCACGTCCACCCCGTCGCGGGCGACTGGACGCCGCGGCAGAACCAGATCGGCTGGATCGACAGCAACCTGCATGGCGGCGTCACCACGATGATTTCCGCCGGCGAGGTTCACATGCCCGGTCGCCCGCGCGACGTCGTCGGGCTGAAGGCGATGGCGATCTTCGCCCAGCGCGCATTCTGGAATCTGCGGCCCGGCGGCGTGAAGGTTCACGCCGGTGCCCCCGTGATCGAATGCGAGATGGTCGAGGAGGATTTCAAGGAGCTGGCCGCGGCCGGCGTCAAGCTGCTCGGCGAAGTTGGCCTTGGCGGCGTCAAGGACGGTCCGACCGCGCGAAAGATGGTTGGCTGGGCGCGCAAATACGGCATCCAGAGCACCATCCACACCGGCGGCCCCTCGATCCCCGGCTCCGGCCTGATCGACAAGGACGTGGTGCTGGAGGCCGACACCGACGTGGTCGGCCATATCAACGGCGGCCACACCGCACTCCCCGACGATCAGATCCGCTGCATCTGTGAAGGCTGCAAGCGCGGCCTCGAGCTCGTGCACAACGGCAACGAGCGCTCGGCGCTATTCACGCTGCGCATTGCGCGCGAGATGGGCGATCTGCATCGCGTCGTCCTCGGCACCGACGCGCCGGCCGGCTCCGGCGTGCAGCCGCTCGGCATTCTACGCATGGTCTCGATGCTGTCCTCGCTCGGCGATCTGCCGGCCGAGATCGCGTTTTGCCTGGCCACCGGCAACACCGCGCGGATGCGGCAGCTCGATTGCGGCCTGATCGAGGTCGGCCGCTCCGCCGATTTCGTCATCATGGACAAGGCGCAGCACTCGCCCGGCAAGACCATTCTGGAGAGCGTCCAGCTCGGCGACCTCCCCGGCATCGGCATGACCATCATCGATGGCATCGTGCGCACGCAACGCAGCCGCAACACGCCGCCGGCGGGGAGAGTGCCGGAGGTGGTGGCGAAGTAGGCTGGCGAGACGGTGCAGTAGGGTGGGCAAAGCGAAGCGTGCCCACCACCGCGCCTGCAAAGCGATGAAGGATGGTGGGCACGGCGCTTTGCGCCTTTGCCCACCCTACGAGACTGGCTTCACCTCAGCTTATTGAGAAGCCCCATCAGCAGCTCGCGCTCTTTCGCGTCCAGCGGCGCCAGCGTCTCGCGGGTGATCGCAATCGCATTCGGCGCTAGCTTTTCCGCAAGCTGCTGACCGGCGCGCGTCAGGCTCACAAGCAGGCGCCGCCCATCCTCGGGATCCTGGCTCGTCTCGGTCAAGCCGCGGACCGTGAGGCGATCGATCACGCCCTTGATGGTCGCGACGTCCATCGCCGTGAGCCGTCCGAGCTGGTTCTGCGAGCACGGCCCGGTCTCGGCGAGCTTTGACAGCGCCGCCCATTGCGTCGGCGTCAGATTGGTGCCGATGTCGCGGGAGAAAATCGAGCTGTGGCGCTGCCAGACCTGGCGCAGGATGAAGCCGACCTGTTCGTCGAGCACGTAAGGCGGCTTGCCCTGCTTCAGGCTCTTCTTTGCCGTAACGCTTCTCGCCATCCGCTCCCCGCCTCTCACAACGACAGATGCGCGTCGCGGATATCCGGACGCGCATCGAGCTCGGCCATGGTCCCGCCAAAGCAGATGCGGCCGCGCTCGATGATATAGGCGCGATCGGAAATCAACCGCGCAAAGTGCAAATTCTGCTCGGAGACGACGATGCTGACGCCCTCCTTCTTCATGGTCAGGATGGCATCGACCATCTGCTCCACGATTTTCGGCGACAGGCCTTCCGAGGGCTCGTCCAGCAGCACCAGCGACGGATTGCCCATCAGCGTGCGTGCGATCGTCAGCATCTGCTGCTCGCCACCGCTCATGCGGCCACCGGGACGCCCCTTCATCTCGCCGAGATTCGGAAACAGCGTGAACAGCTTTTCGCGGGTCCAGTACGGCGCATTCGGGCGCTTCGGCTGGCGACCGACTTCGAGATTCTCTTCCACCGTCAGATCGGTGAAGATGCGCCGCTCTTCCGGCACATAGCCGAGGCCTTCGCGCACGATCTCATGCGTCGGGCGTGCCGAGACGTCCTTGCCCTCGAACGTGATTCGGCCGGTTCGTTGCGCGACGAGGCCGACGATCGAGCGGAACGTGGTCGACTTGCCGGCGCCGTTGCGCCCGAGCAGCGCCACCACCTCGCCCTCGCCGACCTCGAAACCGATGTCGAACAGGATATGCGCCGGGCCGTAATGGCTGTTGAGATCCTGCACCGTGAGCTTCATGCGGAAGCTCCCTCGCGATGCCCGCTCTCGTAAAGCAGGCCCTCGCCGAGATAGATCGCCTGCACTTGCGGATTGCCCCGCACCTCGGCCGGCGAGCCTTCGGCGATCAACGTCCCTCGATTCAGCACGATGATGCGGTCGGCATGCTCGAACACCACGTCCATGTCGTGCTCGGTGAAGAGCACGCCGATCGATTTTTCCCCCGCGATTTGAGCCGTGAGCCGCATCAGCTCGACGCGCTCGCGCGGCGCCATGCCGGCGGTCGGCTCGTCCATCAAGAGCAGTTTCGGCTGGTTGGCGAGCGCGACCGCGAGCTCGAGCCGCTTGAGGTCACCATAGGCAAGCTCGCCGCAGGGTCGATCCGCGTAACCACTCATGCCGACGAGCTCGAGCAGCCGTCCGGCCTCGCCGCGATCGAGATTCGGCGCCGAGCCCCAGAGATTGAACAGCTGCTTGCTGTGCGAGATCAGCGCGACCTGGACGTTCTCGCGTACGGTCATGGTGGCGAAAGTGGCCGTGATCTGGAAGGTGCGTCCAACGCCCATGCGCCAGATCTCGCGCGGCCTCTTGCCGGTGGTTTCCTCGCCGAGCAGGCGGACATGGCCGGTATCAGGCTTGTTCTGGCCGTTGAGCATATCGAAGCAGGTGCTCTTGCCCGCACCGTTCGGGCCGATCAACGCCAGAATTTCGCCGGCACGCAGAGAGAACGAGACGCCGCGCACGGCGTGGATGCCGCCGTAGGATTTGGTCAGGCCTTCGACCGCGAGAAGTGGGGGTGCGGCGCTCATTCGGTGGACTCGATCGGCTTGGCCAACAGGGAAGATCCCGGCGGCGATGACTTCCTGCGCCGCTGCGCCAGCAGCTCCAGCATGCCGACAATGCCCTTGGGGAAGACGACGACGATCAGCACAATGAAGCCGCCGAGCACCAGTTTTGACAGATCGGTCTGGCTCACCAGCCAGATGTTCAGCGCCTTGTAGACGATGGCGCCGATCACCCCGCCCGACACCGTCTCGACGCCGCCGAGCAGCACCATGACCAGCGCATCGACCGAGAGCGAGATGCCGAGATTATCCGGGAAGACGCTGCCCTTGAGGTAGGCGAACAGCGCGCCGCCGATGCCGGCGGTGGTGCCCGCAATCACGAACGCGGTCCACTGGATGCGCTTGGCGTTGATGCCGACCGCCTCGCTGCGCAGCACCGAGTCGCGCGTGGCGCGGAGCGCATAGCCGAACGGCGAGAACACCGCGATCCGGAGCGCAATGGTCACGAGCGCCGCGACACCGAGTGCCAGCCAGTAGAAATGCGACGGGCTCGCCGCCCATTTCTCCGGCCAGATGCTCAAAATACCGTTGTCGCCGCCGGTCACACTCACCCACTGGAACGCGATCGACCACACGATCTGTGCAAAGGCGAGTGTCAGCATGGCGAAATAGACGCCGGAGAGCTGCACCGCGAAGAAGCCGAATACCGCGGCGCCCATGCAGCCGAGCAGCGGTCCGAGCAAGAGACAGACGATCATCGGCAGCCCCGCCATCTTGGCGAGGAAGGCGACGCCATAGGCGCCGAGGCCGAAATAGGCCGCATGGCCAAACGACGCAAGCCCGCCGACCGACATCAGGAAGTGCAGGCTGACGGCGAAGATCACGAAGATCGCGATCTCGGAGCCGACGGTGAGTGCGTAATTGCCGGCGAACAGCGGCAACGTCGCCGCGATGACGAGGGCTGCGAGCGCCGCCAACCGCTCGTTCGACGTCAGCGGCCGCCAGGGATTGACGGTGAGACCCGGCGTCTTGCGCGCAGCCGCCTCCGGCTTGCCGAACAGGCCCCACGGACGGACGATCAGCACCACCGCCATCACCAGGAAGACCAGGATGATCGAGATCTTCGGGAAGATGAGGATGCCGAAGGCGTTCAGCTCGGACACGAGCACGGCCGCAACGAAGGCGCCGATGATGCTGCCGAGCCCACCGATCACGACCACGACGAAGACCTCGACGATGATGCGTAAATCCATGGCGTGATGCACGGCATCGCGCGGGATCTGGAGGGCGCCGCCCAACGCAGCCAGGAAGACGCCGACCGCGAACACTGAGGTGAACAGCCATTTCTGGTTGACGCCGAGCGCTGCGACCATGTCGCGGTCCTGCGTCGCCGCGCGCACCAGCACGCCCCAGCGCGTGCGCTGGAACAGCAGCCAGAGGATGCCGAGCACGACCGGCCCGAGCGCGATCAGGAACAGATCATAGCTCGGGATGTTCTGGCCGAAGAAATCGACCGCGCCCTTGAAGCCCGGCGCGCGGCGGCCGACGAGATCGTCGGGGCCCCAGATCAGCACCACGAGATCCTCGACCATCAGGGTCAGGCCAAAGGTACCGAGGAGCTGGAACAGTTCGGGCGCATGATAGATCCGCCGGAGCAGCACCATCTCGACGAGGACGCCGATCAGCGCCACGGCGAGCGCCGCCACGAGCACGCCGCCCCAGAAGCCGAACGCGCCTGAGAAGCGCTCGGTCAGCGTGAAAGCGATGTAGGCGCCGATCATGTAAAAGGCGCCATGCGCGAAATTCACGATCCGCGTCACGCCAAAAATGATCGACAGGCCCGAGGCCACCAGGAACAGCGACGCTGCGCTGGCGAGACCGGTCAGAAACTGTACGACATAAAAGGCCATCGGCGGTCCGGGTTGGTGTTGCATCACCTCTCCCCGCTTGCGGGGAGAGGTCGAATTTGCGCAACGCGCAAATTCGGGTGAGGGGGAGTCTCCGCGAACTCGACGGTCACCTCCCTCGCGGAGGCTCCCCCTCACCCCGACCCTCTCCCCGCAAGCGGGGCGAGGGAGAAGGGGGATCAATCCTTCGGCCGCAGCTTCTCGACTTCGGCATCACCAGGCAGATAGTCCGAGCCCTTCTTGTAGGAGAAGTCGACCATCACGCCCTTGCCGTCCTTCTGCGCGGTCTTGCCGACGAAGGCGCCGAGGGTCGACTGGTGGTCGATCTTGCGGAAGATGATCTCACCGAACGGCGACGGCATCGAAAGACCTTCGGCCGCTGCGATCATCTTGTCGGTATCGGTCGAGCCGGCCTTGGCCAGGATGGCGGCAGCCGCCTTGATGGTCTGGTAGCCCACGATCGAGCCGAGGCGCGGATAGTCGTTGTACTTGGTCTGGTAGGCCTTCAGGAACGCGTCATGCTCGGGCGTCTTGATCGAGTACCAAGGATAGCCGGTGACGATCCAGCCCTCGGGCGTCTCCTCCTTCAGCGGGTCGAGATATTCGGGCTCGCCGGTCAGGAACGACACGACCTCGCGTCCCTTGAAGAGCCCGCGGGTGTTGCCTTCACGGACGAGCTTGACGAGGTCGGGGCCGAAAGTGACGTTGAGGATGGCTTCCGGATTGGCCTGCGCCACCGCCTGCACCACCGGGCCGGCGTCGATCTTGCCCTGCGGCGGCCACTGCTCGTCGACCCACTGGATATCGGGGCGCTTCTCCGACATCAGCTTCTTAAACACCGCCACCGCCGACTGGCCGTATTCGTAGTTCGGCGCGATCGTCGCCCAGCGCTTGGCCGGCAGCTTGCTGGCGGCTTCCACCAGCATCGCGGCCTGCATGTAGTTGGAGGGACGCAGGCGGAAGGTGTACTTGTTGCCCTTTGCCCAGGTCACGGCGTCCGTCAGCGGCTCGGCCGCGAGGAAGAACACCTTCTTCTGGTTGGCGAAGTCGCTGACCGCGAGGCCGATGTTTGACAGGAACGTGCCCGTCAGCATCGCGACGCCCTCGCTGGAGACGAGCTCGTTGGCCGCGGTCTGCGCATCGGCCGGCTTGCCGCCGTCGTCCTTGGAGATGACGACAAGCTTCTTGCCGTTGATGCCGCCGGCCGCGTTGATCTCTTCGACGGCGAGCTGCCAGCCCTTGCGATAGGGCTCGGTGAAGGACGGCAGCAGCGAGTAGCTGTTGATTTCGCCGATCTTGATGTCCTGCGCCAGGGCCGAATGACCCATGCCGGCAGCCAGAAGCGCAAAGGCCGCGCCGACGAAATAATTTGTTGCTCGCATCCCAACCTCCAGTTTTGAACTTTATCTCTCGACCACGATCATGCCGGAGAAGCTGTGCCCGCCACTCCGAACCGTCCTCATTTCAAACCGTCTTCGCCCTTGATCTCCGCAACGGTCAGCCCGCCGACGCGCGGCAGCGGACGGCCGCTGTCGGTGACGGCGACCGCGACCATGATCTCGTTGGCGCGCGGCGCGTCGTTGATCTGCACTTCCATGCCGTCGAAATGACTGCGCACGAAGGCCGCATCCTTGTGGCCGAGCGGAATATCGAGCGTCGTGCCGGGACCGCTGCGCTTCTTCGACGACGGAATCAGCGCCGCGCCCTTGCTCAGCACTTTGCGCACCGGCGCGCCCATCTTGGGGTGGAGAATCGCGGCGGCGTGCTCCAGCTCGCCGTTTTCGCCGACAGCCGCGGCCTTGCCGTAGCTCTGCGCGTTCGCACCATCGATGCCGAGTGCGGCGACCGCGCGTTTCGCCAGGAGCTCGCCGAGCTCCTCGCCGATCGCGATCAGCGGCGACAGGTCCTCGACATATTTTCCGGCAAAGGGATTTTCGATCACGGCAATCGCCGCGGCGCGCCGGGTCGGCGGCGAAACCTGGCGGCCCATCTCCATCTGCGTCTCTTCGACGACGGTGACGATCTTGCGGATGATCGCGCTCATGCTTCGCTTCCCTGTTCAGGCACAGTCCGCGTTCTCCAGCGCAAGCGGACGCGGTCGCTGCTCTTCTATATCCCTGGTTCCGATGACAAGCATATCACCACAAAGCCGCAGCACGGCACCCTCGATCAGTCCGCGATCGAATAACTGCCGTGCACATTCCGCGCCAGATTCGAGCGCGGTTACGATCTCGCTCTGCGACAATTCACCGACCGCACGGCTAACGAGACGCGCACCGAGATCGCTGTCGGGCTGAAGCTCGTTTGCGGGTTGCCGGACGATGGCGGGGTGCCCCGGCAGATCGACGGCATTTGCGATAACCGTCGCAGCCGCGTCGGCTTGCGACGCCGTCGCCGCCAGCACCGTCACCGCATCGGCGATGCCGAGTGAAAAGCTGCGGCCGTGGCGGCCGCTGGTCGCGATACCGCGCACCGGATCATCCGCATCAACCCTGATGGTGCGCATCACCCCGTCGCGGTCCGGCCGATCCATCAGCCCGACCGAAAAATGCTCGCCCCGCCCGAGATGCAGCGCGATATCGCCGCCATTGTTGACGTAGACCCGGTCGAGCGACGCAGCGTCCAGCATCGCGCCGAGAATCTCTTCGGCCACGCTGCCTGCCACCGCAGCCATCGGCGTGATGAAACAATCGGCGGCATGAGGCGCGACAGCGGCGTGCATCCGACGCGCCACCACGCCCTTCAGCGAGGTCAGCTTCTCGGCGCCAGCCCTCAGTTCCGGCAATTCCGCACAGAGCTCGTCGAGCAGACCGGTGAGGCGGCGCACTGCGGCCTCATAAGCCGCGCGCACCTCGTGCTCGCGCCCCCTCGCTTCGACGATCAGATCAATCGGTCCATCCTGCAAATGCAGCCGCCGGCCATCAGACAGCAATGCGATTTGCGGGAGCCGTGTCATGCCCGCCGTCCCGGGATCGGGTTCTGCCAGGCCAGCTGACGGACATCCTCACCGCCCCTCACCTCGGACAGCGGCTTCACATAGTCCATGTGCCCGCCGAGCGCGGCATAGTCGGTCAATTTCATCGTGAACTCGATCGGCGCCACCACCGCCGGCGTCGGCACATAGCCGAACGCGCCTGACGGCATTTGCGTCACATCGACCATGTAGGTGATGCCGCCGCCCGGCCAGACATAGACCGCCGCGCCGCCGCTGGTGACACGCGTCAACGCGTCCTTCACCGAGCGCGTCAGCCGCACCGGATTGTCGGTGACGCCGGCGCGCAACGACCCCCCCGCGCCGGCCATGAACAGCACGGTGCACAGCGCGGGCTCGCAATTCTCCTGGATGCGCTCGACCGAGAATTTCAGGTCATCAGGCATCTCCGTTTCGACCGGCTTCAAGGTTTCGTCGAGCACGTAGTAAGAGGAATGCTCGCCGGTCGTGGAGACCATCAGCATCGAGAGGCCGGGCTTGGCCTCCTTCGCATCGAACGGGCCGAGAATCGCCAGCGGATCGGAGATGTCAGTGCCGCCCCAGCCGGTGCCGGGATCGGCGACCTGGAAATAGCGGCCGGGCGTCGAGCGCCGGCCCTTCATCTTGATGCCGGTATCGGCGATGTCGAGCAGCTTGCCGGCCTGGTGCTCGCTGAGCACGCCGGTGATGTGGTCATCGACCACGACGACTTCATCGACCTTGCCGTGCCATTGCTTGGCGAACATGCCGATCGTCGCTGAGCCGCAGCCGACACGCATGCGCTCTTCTTTCACGCCATTGACGATCGGGGGCCGGCCGGCCTGCACCACCACGCTCGCGCCACCGTCGATGGTGAGCTCCACCGCCTTGCAATTGGCGAGGTCCATCAACGTGTCGCAGGTGACGCGGCCCTCCTTCTTGGAGCCGCCGGTGAGATGATGCACGCCGCCGAGCGACAGCATCTGCGAGCCGTATTCGCTGGTTGTGACGTGACCTATCGCCTCGCCCTGCGCGCGCACGGTTGCGGTTTCCGGGCCGAGATAGCGATCGGTGTCGATCTTCACCTTGATGCCGCAATAGGAGAAGATGCCCTCGGTGACCACGGTCACCATGTCGACGCCGTCGATCTCGGAGGAGACGATGAACGGCGCTGGCTTGTAATCGGGATAGGTCGTGCCCGCGCCGATCGCGGTCACGAAGGTGGAGGGCTCATGGACGATCTTGCCGTCCCAGTCTTCGGTGCGGCTGAACGGCACGAGCTTGCCGCCCTGCGAAACCGTGCGTTCGAGGATGATGTGCGGATCGACGCGGACAAGCTTGCCGTCGTGATTGGCATAGCGGTCGCAAGCGCCCGCCGCGCCCGGCTTGATGTAGCACATCACTGGACAGGCATCGCAGCGGATCTTGTCGATGGCAGCGCTCGTTGTTTCCATCACCATGTCAAAGCCAGCGGCGGTTATCATTCGTATACGAACGATGTTGCGCGCGGTCCTGAGTGCTGTCAAGCGGCGCCGCGAAGGAAAACGAGCGCCTGCCGAATAAAACCTCATTTGCCTCCCTGCCTTGTCCACAAAGCGGGCAGCTGCGCTGCACTGCGGCATGGCCGCTTGCACGTTTGTGTACAAACGGTATCGTCGCGACGTACAATTTTTGCGATCGCAGGGTTTGGGAACGAGGATGACGCAGGCACCGATCCGCCTCACCGTGAACGGCAGGATCCACGACGTCACGGCAGAGCGCCAGACGCCGCTGCTCTATGTGCTGCGCAATGATCTCGGCCTCAACGGCCCAAAATATGGTTGCGGCCTCGGTGAATGTGGCACCTGCACTGTCCTGATCGACGGCGCGGCCGCACGCTCTTGCGTCATTCCAGTGGCCGGCTGCGCCGGGCGCGACATAGTCACGCTCGAAGGGCTCGGAACGCGCGACAAGCCTGATGTGGTGCAACAGGCCTTCATCGCCGAGCAGGCCGCGCAATGCGGCTACTGCCTCAACGGCATGATCATGACCACCAAGGCGCTGCTTGCGATCAACCCGCAACCAACCGAGCGGGAAGCGCTCGCCGCGCTGCGCTACAATCTCTGCCGCTGCGGCACGCACGTCGAAATCCTGCGCGCCGTGATGCGCGCATCGGGCCAGCTTGCCGAGGCCGGTGACTGATGGCCTCGCCTCTCTCGAACGGAGCTGAGCGGGGTTCGCTCGTCGTCGTCCGCACCGTGGACGAAGTTACGTCCGAAACCTTTGTCCGCATCACAGCAGAAGGGTCGGTCACGGCCTATAACGGCCATGTCGATCTCGGTACCGGCATCCGTACCGCACTCGGCCAGATCGTCGCCGAAGAGCTCGACGTCTCCTTTGCGCGTGTGGTCGTGGTGCTCGGCGACACCGCCATCGTGCCGAACCAGGGCGCGACGATTGCGAGCGAGACCATCCAGATCACTGCCGTCCCACTGCGCAAGGCCGCAGCCCAGGCGCGCCACTTCCTGATCGCGCGCGCGGCCGAGCGGCTGGAGCTCCCGGCTGCCGATCTCAGCATCGAAGACGGCCTCGTCCGCGGCCATAATCGCAGCGTCAGCTATGGCGAGCTGATCGGCGGCGAGACCATTCGCCTCGAACTCGCCGACGACGTCGCCGTCAAGGCCGCCAGCGACTACGCCATCGTCGGCCAGTCGCTGCCGCGCGTCGATCTTCCCGCCAAGGCCACCGCCGAGCTGACCTTCGTCCACGACATTCGCTTGCCCGGCATGCTGCACGGCCGCGTGGTGCGCCCGCCCTACTCCGGCGTCGATGCCGGCCCGTTCGTCGGCACCAGCCTGATCGCGGTTGACGAAGCTTCCGTGCGCCACATCCCCGGCCTTGTGGCCGTCGTCCGCATCGGCGATTTCGTCGGCGTGGTCGCCGAGCGGGAGGAGAATGCTGTTCGCGCGGCGGAACAGCTCGCGGTGACCTGGAAGCCGACGCCAGAGCTCGCCGATCTCGCCGATGTCGAGACCGCGCTACGCGCCCATCCGTCGACGCCGCGCACGCTGATCGACAAGGGCGACGTCGATACGGCGATATCAGGCGCGGCCAAGCCGATGCAGCGCACCTACGTCTGGCCATACCAGATGCACGCCTCGATCGGCCCGTCCTGCGCGGTCGCAGATTTCCGGGATGGCAATGTCCGCGTCTGGTCGGGCACGCAGAATCCGCACCTGCTGCGCAGCGATCTCGCTCTGCTCATCGAGCGTCCGGAGAGTGAGGTCGAGATCATCCGGCTCGAGGCCGCCGGCTGCTACGGCCGCAATTGCGCCGACGACGTCAGCGCCGACGCGCTGTTGCTATCCCGCGCGGTCGGCCGGCCTGTGCGCGTGCAGTTGACGCGCGAGCAGGAGCACGCCTGGGAGCCCAAGGGCGCCGCGCAGCTCATCGACGTCAACGGCGGCCTCGATGCCGACGGCGGCATCGCCGGTTACGATCTCGCCACGCGCTATCCGTCGAACGCGGCACCGACGCTCGCGCTACTGCTGACCGGCCGAATCTCGCCTGAACCTGCCACGCTCGAGATGGGCGACCGCACCGCGATCCCGCCCTATGATTACGACAACATGCGCGTTGTCGCACATGACATGGCGCCGATCGTGCGCGCGTCCTGGTTTCGCGGCGTCTCGGCGCTGCCGAACACGTTTGCGCATGAATCCTATATCGACGAGGCCGCGACCGAGGCCGGTGTCGATCCCATTGAATATCGCCTGCGCTATCTCAAAGACCAGCGCGCCGTCGATCTCGTTCATGCGGTGGCCGAGCGCGCGGGCTGGACGCCGCGGCCGGTCCGCGAGGAGAAAGACGGCGAGGTCGTGCACGGGCGCGGCTTTGCCTATGCGCTCTATGTTCACAGCAAATTTCCGGGCTATGGCGCAGCCTGGTCGGCGTGGGTCGCCGACGTCGCGGTGAATAAGACTACCGGCGACGTCAGCGTCACCCGCGTCGTCGCCGGACAGGATTCCGGATTGATGATCAATCCGGACGGCGTGCGCCACCAGATCCACGGCAACGTCATCCAGTCCACCAGCCGCGCGTTGATGGAGCAGGTTTCGTTCGAGCGCGGCGCAGTGGCGGCGCGGGAATGGGGCGCCTATCCGATCATGCCCTTCCCCGACGTGCCCAAGATCGACGTGCTGATTCTGCCGCGGCCGGACCAGCCGCCGCTCGGCGTCGGCGAGTCCGCCTCGGTGCCGAGCGCGGCGGCGATCGCGAACGCGATCTTCGATGCCACCGGCGTGCGCTTCCGCGAGCCGCCGTTCACGCCGGAACGTATCCTCCGGGGATTGCAGGGCGACGTGCCGGCGACGCCGCAGGCCTTGCCTTCTCCCGCGGCGCAGCCGCCGTCGGCCATCTGGGAAAATCCCTTCGCCAAACGCGTCGGCATTTTCGCGACCATCGCGGCCGTCTGCACCGCCGCGATCGGCATCGGCGCGGCGCTTCTGCCCGGGCGCGTCATTGCGCCGATCGCGCGGCCCGATGCATCAGTCTATTCCGCCGCGACAATCGCGCGCGGCCAGCAGCTTGCGGCCCTCGGCAATTGCGCGGAGTGCCACACCAGCCTCACGGGCGTGCTCAACGCCGGTGGTCGCGCACTGGAGACGCCGTTCGGCACGATTTATTCGACCAACATCACGCCCGATGTCGAGACCGGCATCGGCGCCTGGTCCTATCCCGCCTTCGAGCGCGCGATGCGCGACGGGCTGCATCGCGACGGACGGCAGCTCTATCCCGCCTTCCCGTACACGCACTTCTCGAAGACTGATGATGCCGACATGCAGGCGCTCTACGCCTATCTGATGGCGCAGCCCTCGGCGCGCGCGAGAGCTCCGGCGAACAATCTGGCCTTCCCCTTCAATCTGCGCCCGCTGCTCGCGGGGTGGAATGCGCTGTTCCACCAGACCAAGGAGTTCAAGCCAGATCCCGCCAAATCCGAACAGTGGAATCGCGGTGCCTATCTGGTCGAGAGCCTCGGACATTGCAGCGGCTGCCATTCGCCGCGCAATGCGCTCGGCGCCGAGCAGCGCCAGGCCTATCTCGCCGGCGGCTCTGCCGAGGGCTGGGAGGCGCCGCCGCTGACCTCGCTCTCCCACGCGCCGATCCCATGGAGCGGGGACGAGCTGTTCGCCTATTTGCGCACCGGCCATTCGCGCTACCACGGCGTCGCCGCCGGGCCGATGGCGCCTGTTGTCAGGGATCTCAAAGCGCTGCCCGACCCCGACATCCGCGCGATGGCTGTCTATCTCGGCTCGTTCAACGACACGACGGCCGACGCGCCCGCCCTGGCAGCGAGGCTGGAGCGCGCGACGCAGGTCACCGTCGCCTCGTCCAGCGGCGCACGGCTCTATCAGGGCGCCTGCGCCGTCTGCCACGAGGTCGGCGGCCTGCCGCTGTTCGGCAGCCGTCCCTCGCTCGCGGTCAACAGCAATCTGCACAGTGCGACATCGGACAATCTCGTGCAGGTGATCCTGCACGGCATCGCTGAGCCCGCATCGAGCGACCTCGGCTACATGCCGGCGTTCAGGGGCAGCATGAGCGACAGCCAGGTCGAGGAGCTCGTCAGCTTCCTGCGCAATCAGTTCGCGCCGGACAAGCCGGCCTGGACCGGCGTGCGCGAGACGATCGCGCGCATCCGTGCGTCAACACATTAAGCGTGCTTCTTCATTTCCACCGGCGGCGTGCCGTGGGTGTGGAAGGATTCGATCGTCTTCAGGCCCCAGGCCTGGCCCTTCTTGCGCTCTTCTTCGGTCCACACGATCGGCTTCCAGTCCGGTGCAAGGATGAGGCGGGCGCCGGCGTTGGCGACTTCGACGCGGTTGCCGCCGGGCTCGTAGACATAGAGGAAGAAGGTCTGCTGGATCGCATGCTTGTGCGGGCCGGTCTCGATGTGAATGCCGTTCTCCAGGAAGATATCTGCAGCGCGAAGAATCTCCTCGCGGCTGTCGAGCGCGTAGGTGACGTGGTGGAAGCGGCCGGGCGTACCGGAATGGTCGAGCGAATAGGCGAAGTCGTAGCTCTTGTTCGACATGGTCAGCCACATCGCGGCTTCCCGGCCGTCATTGAGCACGATCTGCTCGGTCAGACGGCAGCCGAGATAGTTCTCGAAGAACTCGCGGTTGGCCTTGATGTCGACGGCAAGGCAATTGAGATGATCGAGCCGGCGGACATTGACGCCGCGCGCGGGAAAGCGCTGCGCCTGGTTCTTGAGTGCGGGTTTGAGCTCCGGTGGCGCCTGATACCATTCGGTCTCGTAATAGAGCTCGACGATGTGGCCGTCGGGGTCGCGGCAGCGAAAGGTCGGCCCCTGCCCCATGTCGCCGTCGATCCAGCCGATGTCGAAGCCCGAGCCTTTGAGCGCGGCGACGCGACGCTCCAGCGCCTGCTGGCTGCGCGCGCGCAGCGCCATGTGCTCCATGCCTGAGGTCTTCGACGCCGTCAGCTTCAGCGAATAGCGCTCGTAATCGTCCCAGCCGCGCAAGTAGACCGACTCGCCCTTCTGCCCGCTGACCGTCATGCCCATGACGTCGACGAAGAATTTCAGGCTCTCGTCAGGCTTCGGCGTCAGCAGCTCCATGTGGCCGAGATGAGCGAGATCGAGGATCGGTTCGGGCTGCATGGGGTTCCTCCAAAATGTGGCTTGCGATCCGTCTCCCGGAATCGCGCAATCTGGCGCCAGGTGCAATTGGCGCATGCGCCGGGGCGGCACCGAGGCTGCTGGGTTCATTTGTACTAATGTACAAATGATTAGGTCTCGTCAACAAACCAAGGTGTGCCCTGCCCGGGACGAGCGCCGTCGCCGCCGTGAACGGCCGTCCCGCCGAATGGCGGACGGACTGCCCGAATGGTAAAATCTTCCTTAATTCGTTTCTGCGCCCGAAGGCCCCGCGAAGCAGCATTTCCCGGCCGATTTCGCCGACGAGCATGCATTGGGAACAAACCTACCAACCGAATTGTCGCAGATTTAACAAAGCCCCCGCGCCTGCCGTTTAACCGTTTGTCCAGCCCCGCCTCGCATAGTCGGCGTTAAACTCCTCGGACTTTCCAGGTTCATCCATCGTGACATCCTTTGGACGCGTGATTTCGGTTCGCGGGTCGCTCGCCCGGGTCGGGCTTCTGGCCGCAAGCCAGATGCCGGTCTCGGAGGTTCGGGCCACCGTCGGCCGCTTCGTCAGCATCCGCTGCGCCAGCTCGGTCATCGTCGCCATGATCGCCGAGGTGTCCTGCGAAAATCTCTCGAGCACCGACAATCTGATCGCGATCGCGTCGGTCGATCTGCTCGGCGAAATCCTCAACGCCGCCGACAAGGCCAAGTTTCAGCGCGGCGTCACCAACTATCCGACCATCGGCGATTCCGTCGACCTGATCACCAGCCAGGAGCTGCGCACCATCTACGCGCCGACCGGTTCGGACCAGATCAATGTCGGCTTCCTCCAGCAGGACCGCTCCGTCGTCGCCTATGTCGATATCGAGGAAATGCTCTCCAAGCATTTCGCGGTGCTGGGGTCGACCGGCGTCGGCAAATCCACCGGCGTATCGCTGCTGCTCAACGAGATCCTGAAAGCGCGGCCCAACCTGCGCATCTTCCTGCTCGACGTGCACAACGAATATGGCCGCTGCTTCGGCGACCGCGCGCTGGTGCTCAACCCGCGAAACCTGAAGCTGCCGTTCTGGCTGTTCAATTTCGAGGAAATCGTCGACGTGCTGTTCGGCGGCCGCGCCGGCGTGCCCGAGGAGCTCGACGTCCTCGCCGAAGTCATTCCGATCGCCAAGGGCATCTATACGCAATACCAGAACACCGATCGCCTCGGCCTGAAGCGCATCGATCCCAAGCAGATCGGCTTCACCGTCGATACGCCGGTGCCGTACCGCCTGGTCGATCTGATCTCGCTGATCGACGAGCGCATGGGTAAGCTGGAAAACCGGTCCTCGCGCATCATCTATCACAAGCTGATCTCGCGCATCGAGGCGGTCCGCAACGATCCGCGCTACGCCTTCATGTTCGACAACGCCAATGTCGGCGGCGACACCATGGCCGAAGTGATCAGCCATCTGTTCCGCCTGCCCGCCAACGGCAAGCCGATGACGGTGATGCAGCTCGCCGGCTTCCCGGCTGAGGTCATCGATTCCGTCGTTTCGGTTCTTTGCCGCATGGCCTTCGATTTCGGCCTGTGGAGCGACGGCGTCTCGCCGATGCTGTTCGTCTGCGAGGAAGCCCACCGCTATGCCTCAGCCGACCGCAATGTCGGTTTCGGCCCGACCCGCAAGGCGGTGTCGCGCATCGCCAAGGAAGGCCGCAAATACGGCGTCTATCTCGGCCTGATCACGCAGCGCCCCGCCGAGCTCGACGCCACCATCATCTCCCAGTGCAACACGCTGTTCACGATGCGTCTTGCCAACGAGCGCGACCAGGCGCTGCTGCGCGCCGCGGTGTCGGATGCGGCTGCGAATTTGCTGTCCTTCGTGCCATCGCTCGGCACCCGCGAGGTGCTGGCGTTCGGCGAAGGCGTCGCACTGCCGACACGGCTGCGCTTCAAGGAGGTGCCGCCGCATCAATTGCCGCGCGGCGAAGCCACCATCTCGAGCGTGCCGTCGGTCACCTCCGGTCACGACATGCATTTCGTCGGTGCCGTGCTCGAGCGCTGGCGCGGTGCGACCTCGCAGCGCGACGTCCCGAACGACCCGGTGTTCCAGGCGCCGCCGGCCAAGACGCTGGCGCCGGCCGAGACACCGATGCTGCAGCCCTCGATGGGCCTCGATCCGGACCGCTTCTCGCTGCTGAAGAAGCCACTGCGGTAACTCTCGTGTCCCGGACGCGCTGCAACGCTCTTGCGTTGCTGCGCAGAGCCGGGACCCATGCCGCACACACTGCTTTCTCGGAAATAAGGGCCCCGGCCCTGCAGCGCACCGCTGAAGAAGCGCTGCGCCGCGTCCGGGGCGCAGACCGGCACGTTGAGCCCGCCTCCCGCATCGACTATGGTTGCCGGCCCCTAGCCGGAATCCATGCCCATGATAAAGCCTGCGCAACGCTTCCCCGCACCCGCTCTCGACACGCTTCCTGACGACATCCGCACGCGTCTCCTCGCCGTGCAGGAAAAGAGCGGTTTCGTGCCCAACGTGTTTTTGACGCTGGCCTACCGGCCCGACGAGTTCCGCGCGTTCTTCGCCTATCACGACGCGCTGATGGAGAAGGACGGCGGCCTCACCAAGGCCGAGCGTGAGATGATCGTGGTGGCAACCTCGGCGGCCAACCAGTGCCAATATTGCGTGATCGCCCATGGCGCGATCCTGCGCATCCGCGCCAAAAATCCTGTGATCGCCGACCAGGTCGCGATCAACTACCGCAAGGCCGACATTACGGCGCGCGAGAGGGCGATGCTCGATTTCGCGATGAAGATCTCGGCGGACGCGCAGCGCGTCTCCGAGGAGGATTTCGCAAGCCTCGGTCCCCACGGCTTCAGCGACGACGACATCTGGGACATCGCCGCGATCTCCGCCTTCTTCGCGCTGTCGAACCGGCTGGCGAATTTCACCGGCATGCGGCCGAACGAGGAGTTTTACCTGATGGGACGTCTGCCGAAAAAATGACGGAGCTCGACTGGTCCGAAATCCTGCTGCGCCTCGGCGTCGCGACGCTCGCCGGCAGCGCGATCGGGCTCAACCGCGACCTGAATGGCAAGCCGATCGGGCTGAAGACGCTCGGCATCGTCGGCCTGTCCACCGCGACAATGGTCCTGCTGGCGCTGCAACTCGCGGAGCCCGGCAAGGCCGCCGATGCGACGAGCCGGGTCATCCAGGGCATCCTCACCGGCATCGGCTTCCTCGGTGCCGGCGTCATCGTCCATGAGAGCGAGCGGTTTCGTGTCCGCGGTTTGACCAGCGCCGCCTGCGCCTTCTTTGCCGCCTGCCTCGGCGTGGTCTGCGGTGGTGGGCAATGGAAGATCGTCGCAGTCGCGCTGGCGCTGGCCTTTGTGCTGCTCACGGTCGGCCGGCGCATCGAGCGCCACGTGCACCGCGCGCTTGGCGGCAAGGACGAGCCGCACGAGGACCAGCGGAAAACGTAGCGGCCTTTGCTCAGATCTTCCGCTCGCATATTGGTCTGAAGCGCTGATAATTGTTCCGAAAAAATTCGCGGTGGTCGCTGGTTCGATTGCCGTTCGGACCTGAGAGGCATGATGGACAGCGGTGCTCACGACCCCGGCGACGTGACGTTCGACTTCCGCGAACTGTCGGCGCGCGACAAATACAAGCTGCTGATCGGCACGGTCGTGCCGCGGCCGATCGCGCTGGTGACGACGGTCGATCCGGACGGGCGGATCAACGCGGCACCGTTCAGCTTCTTCAATTGCCTGTCGGCCGATCCGCCGATCCTTGCGCTCGGCGTCGAGAACCATCCGGATATGCGGTTCAAGGATACCGGTCTCAACATCCGCCTGACCGAGGTGTTCACCGTCAACATCGTCTCGCACGCAATCGCCGAAGCGATGCATGTCTGCGCCGTGCCGTTCTCGCCGGAGCATGACGAACTAAAGGCCGCGGGCCTGACCGCGATGCCCGGCAAGACCGTGGCGTCGCCCTGGATCAAGGAGGCGCCGGCCGCGTTCGAATGCCGCCGCCACATCACGCTGGAGCTCGGCAAGTCGCGGCAGATCATCATGGGCGAGATCCTGTTCGCGCATTATCACGCCGATGTCGTCGACGCCGAGCGCCTGCACATCGATCCGGCGCGGCTCGATGCCGTTGCAAGGCTGGGCGGCAGCACCTGCTCGACCATTCGCGATCGTTTCGATATGGCGACGCCGACCCTCGATGATTGGAGGCAGCGGGAGTCGTAAAGGACATCCATCAAAGCGTTGGCGACTGGTGCAGATAACGGTCGTCGAAATCCGCCAATTCCAGAAACCTCCGCTCGTCGATCACGGTGACGCGTCCGCGATACAGCTCGACGATGCCCTCCTCGCGCAACTGCCTGATCACACGATTGGCGTGCACCGCGGTAATGCCCAGCGCTTCGCCGATCTGCTCCTGGGTCAGCGGCATCTCGAAGCTGCCCTCGTCGACGCGCCCGATGATCCTCAGGCGTTCGCGCAATTCGACCATGACATGCGCAAGCCGCGCGGGCGCGGGCCGCTGGCCGACATTGACGATCCATTCGCGGAACATCGCCGCGTCGATCAGCGTGTCGCGCCAGAACATCTCGGCGAGAACAGGCCTGCGGCGATGCAGCTTTAGCAGCGCCTCGTGGCTGATGAAGCCGAGCGTCGCCGGCGTCAGCGTCGACAGATCATGGTCCATCACATGCAGGAACAGGCTCATCAGGTCCGGGATTTCGCCGGGGATGTCCAGCGAAAGGATTTGCCGCTTGCCGCTCGCGATCGTCTTGGAGCGCGCGCAGAATCCATCCGCGATCAGGCAGCAATCGGTCGCGCGCTCGCCGTCGCGCACCACCGCCGTCTCGGCGGGGTACTGCCGCACCGAGATCGGCAGGGCTTCTATCTCCTTGATGTCCTCGTCCGCGATCGCGGACGAGATGCACAAGCGCCTGATGAGCGCCGCGCGGATCTCATCGCTGGGCACGTCGGGTTGGCTCCGGTCGTGAGTATGGGACCCGGATTGGACTTTGAAAGCGCAATAGCGCCGTCACAGGGAAACCCGGGAGCCACCGCCCCGGTTCCAACAAAAGTTAAGGACGCCGGCAGCGCCACGCGCTGCTGCAGAAGGCCCGCGACGGCGACGCAGCCGCCGACATCGAGCAATTGCTGTCCTCGCCCACCCTGCAGCATCCGAAGTGATTCCGCCGCGGCGTTGCTTGCAGCAACGAGATGCGACGCGGCTAGTGCTTCACCATCAGCGGAAGCGCCGGCGCAAAACGCTCGGCGAAGGTCGGTGTCCTGGCCTGGTGAACTGCGGCGAACGAGGCAGAGATTCCGGCTGAAGCCACTGCGAGCAGGGCAATTATGAAAACCAGACGGCGCATTTTCGCCTCCTGTGTGAGTTCGAAGCACAAGAGATGGGGTAGCTCTGTTTCAGGACGGTTTCGTCGGCGCGGAAAATGATGTCGCTCAAGCGGCTGTGATCGGAACTAGCCTATCGGGGCGCATGTCGTAACCAACTCATAAGGTCGCGACTGATGCGAGCGCCAGCGCCTCAATCGTCCGACGCCGGGCCGCACCAGCCGGGCAAATAGACTGCGTCCTTGCTCTTGGCCGCGGCCAGCGCCTTCTCCAGTGCCTTGTCGAAATTGGCATCGACCGCCTTGCGCGTCAGCTTGCGGCGCAGGAAGTCGGCCCAGAGAAACTCGGAGAACGGCGTGGTGTCCTTGGCGAAGCCGCCCATGCGGCGAAGCTCGCCGGCGAGACTGCGATAGGGATCGTCCTTGAGGTCGGCGACAGATTTCGGCAGATCGCGGAATGGACGTCGCTCGCCCTTGGAGTCGTAGGGATAGACCCAGCGCTTGTTGTCCATGACGCCCCAGAACGCTTCGCGGTCGACCATGCGGAGATCGCCGACGACGGTCACCAGCACCTCCTTGATGCCCTCGTCGTGCAGCGCGCGGCCAAGATGATGGTGATCGATGACGTAGTAGCGCCCGTCTGGTCCGGCGACGACCGGGATCATATGGGTGCCAAGCAGGTCGGACTGCTTCTTCTTGCCGTGCTCGCGCCAGCGCTTGCGCTTCTCCTTGACCTCACGCATGCCGACCGTCATCTGCGTCGGCCGAAGCGACAGGATCGACACCGGGTGCACTCTCGGCTCGCGCGCGTTGGTGGTGGTCATGGTCGAGGGCCTCTCGTCTGGTGGCGGCTTGCGGTCCAGGTTCCCGATTATGCCATGGGCGCTGCGGCGGCAATATGCGTTCGGAGCATGCTGCGCCATCGTCCCGGTTGTTGTTGCAGCGCAACCAGCATGACCCCGAGGCCGGAATGACAACCCGATCCGACGAGCGTTCGCGGCGGTCAAGAGCGCCTGAAAAATGATCAGGAAAGATAGTGCGAATGCGCAATGCACGTGCGCGTTGAGAAGATTTTTCCTGCAAGGCCTGTGTCGCCTATGCTATCTAGAAACCGCTGCTTCGGAGTGATCCCCGCCCCATGAAATCCCAGCGGCCCATAACCTCGGACGACGAGCACCGGGTGCTCCAGTTCAGGCCGCGCAAGACAGCCTCCCCCCTGATCCACCGGGGCGGCGGCGTCGTACAGCCGCTGCACGCAACGGCTCCCGAACCGCTCGACCTGTCCCGTTACGAACAGCCCCGCGATCAGCCGGACGACTTCCGCCATCGCATGCTCGCCAATATCGCCGCGCTCGCCTTCACCATCGCGCTGACCGCGATCGGGATTTGGCTCGCCGTCAGCATCGCCGATTTGCGCCGGACCCAGGATTGCGTGCTGATGGGCCGGCGGGACTGCGTCAAGGTCACGACCCCGCACATCTAGGCAGGCCTTGTCGACGGGCCTTGTCGACGGACCTTGGCGCCGGAAGCCTTCCCACCGGCAGGTCATCGCCGGTGGGGCCTCCCGGATCGGCATCCCCAGGCCTGTCCCCACCCTGTCCGGCTCCATTGAACTCGGGGCGGCGCTCCGATATACGGGCTTTCGACCCGGCCAGAGGGGGTGAGGGCGTCACTCGGGGCGCGATGCCCGCCTGCCGTTCCACTCTGGACCACCTGACAAATACCAACAATATATCAAAGGCTTAGTGATGTCCTCCAC
This sequence comes from Bradyrhizobium sp. S3.3.6, assembly GCF_040546905.1. Taxonomy (NCBI): domain Bacteria; kingdom Pseudomonadati; phylum Pseudomonadota; class Alphaproteobacteria; order Hyphomicrobiales; family Nitrobacteraceae; genus Bradyrhizobium; species Bradyrhizobium sp. S3.3.6. Next base: position 236,931 of record NZ_JBEPOT010000010.1, read on the forward strand.
ATTCGATCAGGTCGCTACGATCATCGCTGAAACCTGCGACATCCCGCGCGACACGATCACGCCGGATAGCCATGCCATCGATGACCTCGGCATCGATAGCCTCGATTTCCTGGACATCGCGTTCGCAATCGACAAGCAGTTCGGTATCAAGCTGCCGCTGGAAAAATGGACCCAGGAAGTCAACGACGGCAAGGCGACCACCGAGCAGTATTTCGTGCTGAAGAACCTGTGCGCGCGCATCGACGAGCTGGTTGCCGCCAAGGGCGCGAGCGCCTGATCGGGCGATCATGCAACTCGAATACTTCCACATGATCGATCGCATCGTCGACCTCAACGTCGACGAGAAGAAGATCGTCGTCGAGGCCCAGGTCCCCAAGGAGAGCACAATCTTCGAGGGGCACTTCCCGGGCTATCCGCTGATGCCCGGCGTGCTCCTGATCGAATCGATGGCGCAGGCCTCGGGCTTCCTCCTGCTTGGCGTCTTGAAATTCGAGCGCATGCCGATTCTCGCCGCCGTCAAGGAAGCCAAGGTGCGCGGCTCGGTTTTGCCGGGCGAGCTCATGAGCATCGAGGCGAGCCTCGTCCATGAAGGCTCGGGCTACGCCATGACCGAAGCCAAGATCAGGGTCGGCGGCAAGCTGCGCGCGAATTCGACGCTCACCTTCACGCTGATCCCCTTCCCCAATTCGGATATGCGCGGATACATGGACGCGGTCGCAAAACGCGTCGGCTTTCCGCAACAGGCCGTATCGCCATGACCGACACTGCTTCGAAGCCCGGCCAGACGGAAGTCTGGATCACCGGCATTGGCCTTGCCACCTCGCTCGGCGAAGGTCTGGACGCCAACTGGGCCGCGCTTCAGGAGAAGCGCATCAATGTGGACGAGAAGGGCTTTGCGCCCTACATCGTCCACCCGCTGCTGCCTGTTACCTTCGACAGCCAGATCCCCAAGAAGGGCGACCAGCGCCAGATGGAAGCCTGGCAGCGCATCGGCGTCTATGCCGCGGGCCTGGCGCTCGACTCGGCCGGCATCAAGGGCAACAAGGATATCCTGTCGAAGATCGACATGGTGGTCGCCGCTGGCGGTGGCGAGCGCGATCTCAACGTCGACACCGGCGTGCTGACCGCCGAAGCCAAGGGCGCCAATGCACCCGGCTTCCTCAACGAGCGGCTGATGAGCGATCTCCGGCCGACGCTGTTTCTGGCCCAGCTCTCCAATCTGCTCGCCGGCAACATTGCCATCGTCAACGGTCTCGGCGGCACCTCGCGCACCTTCATGGGCGAAGAGGTTGCGGGCGCCGATGCCGCCCGCATCGCGCTGTCGCGCATCGGCTCTGGCGAGAGCGACATTGCGCTGGTCGGCGGCTCGCATAATGGCGAGCGCAAGGACCTCATGGTCCTCTACGAATTCGGCGACTTCAATCTGAAGGACAAGTTCGCTCCCGTGTGGCAGCGCAAGGACCACGCCGGCTTCGCGCTCGGCTCGGCCGGCGCCTTCCTGGTGCTGGAATCGAAGGCGCACGCCGAAGCGCGTGGCGCAAAACCGTTCGCAAAGCTGTCGAGCGTCGTGACGGATCTGGCCCGCCGCAAGCAGGCCGGTGACATGGAAGCGACGCTGGAGAAGCTTTGGGCCAAGCTGCCGAAGCGCGATGGCAAGGGCGCGATCATCTCGGGCGCAACCGGCGCGGAGCCGGCGACGTCGGAGGAGCGCGGCTTCCTGAAGAAGCACGCCGACTTCCCGGTGCGTTCGACCGGCACGATGTTCGGGCACACCATGGAAACGCAATTCCCGCTCGGCATTGCGCTCGCGGCGCTCGCGATCTCGCGCGGCGCGCTGTTCCCGCCGAACGATTCGACCGGGACCGAGATTGAAATGCAGGGGGCGCCCACCCAGATCGTAGTGGTGGGAGCCGGACACTGGCGCGGCGAAGGCATGGCGCTGGTCGAGGCAGTTTAGCTCATTCGTTTGGGGGACACATGACTGCACCACGCGACAAACTCGGGCGTCCCGTTGTCGTCGTCACCGGCATGGGCATCACGACCTCGCTCGGCGCCGGCAAGGCCGACAATTGGTCGAAGCTCGTTGCGGGCGAATCCGGCATCCGCACCATCACGCGCTTTCCGATCGACGGCCTGAAGACCACGATGGCCGGGACGGTGGATTTCGTCAGCGTCGATCCGTTCTCCTCCACCGGCCTCTCCGAGCGGATGGCGGAGCTCGTCACCCAGGAAGCCCTCGAGCAGGCCGGCATCGGCGCCAGGGGCGATTTTCCGGGCCCCCTCTTCCTCGCGGTTGCGCCGGTCGAGGTCGAGTGGCCGCAGCGTCGCGAGCTTGGCCGCGCCGTCGGCGCCCCCGACTTCACCTATGACGATCTGCTGCGCATTTCCGGCGGCGGCAAGTACAGCGCCTATCACCATCGCTTCATGTTCGGCTCGGTGGCCGCGCATCTTGCCGAGGCCTTCGGCACCAAGGGCTCGCCGATCTCGCTGTCGACGGCCTGCGCATCCGGAGCCACCTCGATCCAGCTCGGCGTGGAGGCGATCCGCCGCGGCGAGACCGATGCCGCTCTGTGCGTCGCAACCGACGGCACCGTGAATCCGGAGGCGCTGGTGCGCTTCTCGCTGCTCTCGGCGCTGTCGACCCAGAATGATCCGCCGCAGGCGGCCTCCCGCCCGTTCTCGAAGAACCGCGACGGCTTCGTCATGGCCGAAGGCGCCGGCGCGCTGGTGCTGGAGAGCTATGAGGCGGCGACCGCGCGTGGCGCAAAAATCCTCGGCGTCATCGCCGGCTGCGGCGAGCTCACCGATTCCTTCCATCGCACCCGCTCGTCTCCCGACGGCAAGCCGATCATCGGCTGCATGAACAAGACGCTGGCCGATGCCGGCATGACGCCGGACCAGATCGACCACATCAACGCGCACGGCACCGCGACGCCCGAGAACGACAAGATGGAGTACAACACGACATCGGCCGTGTTCGGCGATCTCCTGCAGAAGATTCCGGTCACCTCCAACAAGTCGATGGTCGGCCATACCATCTCGGCCGCGGGCGCGGTCGAGGCGATCTTCTCGCTGCTCACGCTGGAGCATCAGCGCATTCCGCCGACCATCAACTACGACAATCCGGATCCCACGATCCTGTTCGACGTGGTCGGCAACAAGGCGCGCGATGCCCGCGTCACGGCGGTGATGTCGAACTCGTTCGGCTTCGGCGGCCAGAACGCATCGCTGATCCTGACCCGCGAACCGGCCTGACCGGACGCATGGCGCTAAGCATTAAGGCCCGCGCGCGGGTGGCCGCGAAGCAGGCTGCCAAATCGCTCGGCGGAACGCTGATCGGGGCTGCCACCGTCGGCATGCTGCGCACCACGCGCTATTTCGATCCGGTCAAGACCTCGGACTTTTTCGCGCGCGTCACCAAGACCATCGGCCCGCGTCTGCGCGAGCACCGCATCGGCCGCGCCAACCTCGCCGCCGCCTTTCCCGAGAAGTCGCCGGAAGAGATCGAGCAGATCCTGATGGGCGTGTGGGACAATCTCGGCCGCGTCGGCGCCGAATTCGCCCATATGGACCACGTCTGGGACTACGACCGCGAGCATCCCGAGAACAGCCGGGTCGAGCTGCCCAAGCGCAGCATCGAGCTGTTCGACCAGATCAGGGACGACGGCAAGCCGGCACTGATCTTCACCTCCCATCTCGCCAATTGGGAATTGCCGGCGATCGCCGCCGTCGCGCATGGACTGGACGCCGCGATCCTCTACCGTCGCCCGAACATCGCATCCGCCGACCGCATCATCCAGGAGATGCGTCAGGTCAACATGGGCACGCTGATCCCCGCGGGCCGCGACGCCCCCTTGCGGCTCGCGCAGGCGCTGCAGGACGGCAAGCATGTCGCCATGCTGATCGATCAGTACCTCACCAACGGCGTCGAGGTCACCTTCTTCGGCCGCAAGACCCGCGCCAATCCGATGCTGGCGCGCCTGTTGCGCCAGGTCGAATGCCCGATCCACGGCGTGCGCGTCATCCGCAAGCCCGGCGGCCGCTTCGCCGCGGAGCTGACCGAAGAAGTCCCGCCGGTGCGCGATGCCGACGGCAAGATCGACATCCAAGGCACGACGCAGGCGATCACGAGCGTGGTGGAAGGCTGGGTGCGCGAGCATCCCGAGCAGTGGTTGTGGCTGCACCGCAGGTGGCGGTGATCTTGTTTCGTCATTGCGAGCGAAGCGAAGCAATCCAGGCTGCCGCCGCGGAGGGATTCTGGATTGCTTCGCTTCGCTCGCAACGACGGTGGCGGCCCCCTCACCGCCCCGTCTTCACCTTGGTCCAGAGCCGGTTGATGATGCGCTGGGTCGCCGGGTCGCGGGCGGTGATGACGAACAGCTTTGCGAGCGTCGCGTCGTCCGGATAGATATTTTTGTCGTTCAAGATTTTCGGATCGACCAGCTTCTGGCTGGCGAGGTTGCCGTTGGCATAAGACAAAAAGTCCGAGTTCTTGGCGGCGACATCCGGGCGATAGAGATAGTTGATCAGCTCGTAGGCTTCCCCGACGTTCTTCGCATCCGCGGGGATCGCGAGATTGTCGAAGAACATCTGCGCGCCCTCCTTCGGGATCGCATAGCCGATCTCGATGCCGCTGCTATTGTCTTTCCTGGCTTCGGCGGCGCGGGCGCGCGCCTGCATGATGTCGCCGGACCAGCCGACCACGAAACAGATCTCGCCGGTGGCGAGTGCGCTCAGATATTCGGACGAGTGAAATTTTCGAACCGACGGGCGAACCTTGGCGACGATGTCGGCGGCCTTCTCCAGATCAGCCTGCTTGGTCGAGTTCGGATCGAGCCCGAGATAGTTCAGCGCCGCCGGAAAGATGTCGTCGGCGGAGTCGAGCATGTGCACGCCGCAGTCTCTGAACTTCGCGAGGTTCTCCGGCTTGAAGACGATGTCCCAGCTGTCGATCCTGGCGTCGGGCCCGAGAATCTGCTTCACCTTGGCGACGTTGTAGCCGATGCCGGTCGTGCCCCACATGTAGTTCACGGCAAACTCGTTGCCGGGATCGTAGGTCGCCAGATTCCTGGTCACCATCGGCCAGGCGTTGGCGAGGTTCGGCAGCTTCGACTTGTCGAGCTTCTGGAAGATGTTCGCCTTGATCTGGCGCTGCAGGAAATAGGCGGTGGGCACCACGACGTCGTAGCCGGACTTGCCGGCCATCAGGCGCGTCTCCAGCGTCTCGTTGGCATCGAACGTGTCGTAGACCACCTTGATGCCGGTCTCCTTGGTGAAGGCCTCAAGGACGTCAGGCGCCATGTAGTTCGACCAGTTGTAGAAGTTGACGACCCGCTCCTCGGCTCCCGCCGGAGGCGAGAGCAACGTCAGCGCTGCGGCGATTGCTAAACCAAGGCAAAGCCCGAAGCGGCTGACGTTCGTCATCTTAGGTCTACCTCTTGCGTCCGCGCACCGCGTCCGACAGCCGCTCCAGCGCGGTGTCCAGCGTCTGGTCCTTCTTGGCAAAGCAGAAGCGGACCACCGAGGTCACCGGGTCCTGCTCGTAGAACGCCGAGACCGGAATCGCGGCGACCTTGTAATCCCTGACGATGCGCCAGCAGAACTCGGCATCGCTCTCGTTGAGCCCGAGCGGCGACAGGTCGACGGTGAGGAAGTAGGTGCCCTGCGACTTCAGCACGGGGAAGCCGAGGCTCTCCAGCCCCTTGGTCAGGCGGTCCCTGCTCCGGGCCAGATCCTGGCGCATCGACAGGAAGTACTCGTCGGGCTTGCCGAGGCCGTAGGCGACGGCGGCCTGGAGGTTCGGCGCGGTCGTGAAGGTCAGGAACTGGTGCACCTTGGCGGCGACGCGCAAGAGCGGCGGCGCGGCGCAGACGAAGCCGATCTTCCAGCCCGTCAGCGAGAAGATCTTGCCGGCCGAGCCGACCTTGATGGTGCGGTCGCGCATGCCGGGGATGGTGATCAGCGGGATGTGCTTGTGCGCGTCGAAGGTGACGTGCTCCCAGACCTCGTCGCAGATCGCGATGACGTCGAACTCCTGGCAGTAGCGCGCCAAGAGCTCGAGGTCCTCGCGCGGATAGACCACCGCGGAGGGATTCAGGGGATTGTTGAACAGCACTGCCTTGGTCTTTGAATTGAAGACGTTTTTCAGCATGTCCTCATTCAGCCGCCAATGCGGAGGCTCAAGGCGCACGAGCCGCGGAATGCCGCCGGCCTGACGGATGATCGGCAGATAGGAATCATAGACCGGCTGGAAGCAGACCACCTCGTCGCCGGGCTGCACCACCGCCAGGATGGCCGAGGTCAGCGCCTCGGTGCCGCCGGAGGTCACCATCACCTCGCTCATCGGATCGAGCTTGAGGTTGTGCCAATGGCCGTAATGGGCCGCGATTGCCTGGCGCAGTTCCGGGATGCCCATCATCGACGGATACTGGTTGTAGCCGTTGAGCGTGGCGTCGGCGGCGGCGCGGCGGATGTCCTCGGGGCCGGGATCGTCAGGAAAGCCCTGACCGAGATTGATGGCGTTGTTGTCGCGCGCGGCCTGCGACATCGCCTCGAAGATGGTGACGGGAAGATCGGCGAAGACCTTGTTCAGCGAAGAGCTCTTGGTCATCGCGTCGTTAGCCACCGACCTTGCTGGGAAGGCCCGCCGCCTTCCAGCCGAGCATGCCGCCGGCCAGATGTTTGTCGTAAGCCAGGCCCGCCGCCTGCGCCGCCAGCGAGGCCGTGACCGAGCGCTTGCCCGAGCGGCAGGCAAACACGACCTCTTTGCCCTGCGGATCCGGGATCGTCTTGGGATCGAAGGTCGAGAGCGGCACGACCACGCCGTAAGGGTAGGCCTCGGCCTCGACCTCGTTCGGCTCACGGACGTCGACGAGAAGATAGCGCCCTTCCGCGACACCCTTGGAGACTTCGTCCGGGGTCAGATCCTGTACTTGATTTGCCACATCATCCTCCAACGTCGCAGGGCGCCGCCGGGGCGATCCCGGCCGGCGGGCAACCTCGCCTCTCAGACACCGAAAATCAAGCGCTACAAAGGCTTGAGCTGCCTTGCGCAAGTTAAAGCTAAATTGCAGCGACTTGAAGTGCGCTTTGAATCCCGGCCTATCATCGCCAGCCTAGATCGTGACCTGCGTACCGACCTCGACCACGCGGCCGCTCGGGATCTGGAAATAGTCGGTGGCATCGTTGGCGGAGCGGCTGAGCGAGATGAACAGCCGGTCCTGCCAACGCGGCATGCCGGAATGAGCGGCGGGCTTGAGCGCCCTGCGCGACAGGAAGAACGAGGTCGACATGATGTCGAACTGCCAGCCGAGCTTGCGGGCGATCGCCAGCGCCTTCGGCACGTTGGGCGATTCCATGAAGCCGAACTTCAGCGTCACCTTGGAGAAGGTCGGGCTGATCTGCTCCAGCTTGACCCGCTCGGCCGGATCGATGCGCGGTGTCTGCGCGGTCTCGATGGTGAGAATGACATTCTTCTCGTGAAGCACTTTGTAGTGTTTCAGACTATGCATCAGCGCGGTCGGTGCGCTCAGGGGGTCGCTGGTCAGGAATACGGCGGTGCCGGGCACTCGCTGCGGCGGCCGCTTCTCCAGCATCGCCACGAGGTCGGCGAGCGGGAATTCGAGCTTGCGCGACTTCTCGAACAAGAGCCGGCTGCCGCGGCGCCACGTGTACATCATGAGGATCATGAGTGCGCCGAGCGCCAGCGGCACCCAGCCGCCCTCGAACACCTTGAGCAAATTGGCGGCCAGGAAGGTCAGGTCGAGGAACAGGAACGGCGCGATCAGGGCGGCCGCCGACCACGGCGACCACTTCCAGGCCTTCCAGATCACCACAAATCCCATCATCCCCGTGACGACCATCGTGCCGGTCACGGAGATACCGTAGGCGGAGGCGAGCGCGCTGGAGGAGCGGAACAGCAGCACCATCATGATCACCGCGACCAGCAGCAGCTGGTTGATGCGCGGGATGAAGATCTGGCCGGAATGAGCTTCAGAGGTATGGCGAATTTCGAATCGGGGCAGCAGCCCGAGCTGGATCGCCTGCCGCGTCAGCGAATAGGCGCCGGTGATAACGGCCTGGCTCGCGATGACGGTGGCGGCCGTGGCCAGCACGACCATGCAGCCGCGAATAATGCCTTGCGGGAAGAGCTGGAAGAACGGACTCTCGATCGCGCCGGGATCGCCGAGGACGAGAGCACCCTGCCCCAGATAATTCAGCGCCAGCGACGGCAGCACGATGAACAGCCAGGCGGTCTGGATCGGCCGCTTGCCGAAATGACCGAGATCGGCATAGAGCGCCTCGGCGCCGGTAACGGCCAGGAACACGGCACCCAGCGTCACGAAGCCGATGATGCCGTGGTGGAACATGAAGGACACCGCGTAGAACGGGTTCAGCGCCAACAGCACCTGCGGCTGCTCGATGATCGGATGGATCGCCGCGACCGCGATCACCGCGAACCAGACGCACATCACGGGTCCGAAGAACGCTGCAACGCGGGCGGTGCCGCGCGATTGCACGGCGAACAGGACGACCAGGATCACCACGGTCAGCGGAACGATATAGGGCTCGAACCGCAGCGTGACGTCCTTCATGCCTTCGAGGGCCGATAGCACCGAGACCGCCGGCGTGATCACGGCATCGCCGTAGAACAAGGCGCCGGAGATGATGCCGAGCAGGACGATGGTCGCCCCGCCGGTGCCGACAGCGCGCTGAGCCAGCGCCATCAAGGCCAGCGTGCCGCCCTCGCCGTTGTTGTCGGCACGGAGCAGGATCACGACGTATTTGAGCGTCACCACGACGATCAGCGCCCACAGGATCAGGGACACCACGCCGAGAACAGCCGCCGACGTTGGCGCGCCTTCCGCGCCCGAGGCCGCCATCACCGCCTCGCGGAACGCGTAGAGCGGGCTGGTGCCGATGTCGCCGTAGACCACGCCGATGCTGCCGAGCGTGAGCGCACCGAAACCGGCGGTAGTGTGGGCGTCGCCATGCCCATTGGCCGCCGCCGTTTCCGGGGCGGGAACTGCTACGTCACTTGTCATGGGAGAGCCTGGTGGCCTCTAAAAATGCTTCACTGCACAATGGCGGAGGAGCGCGCGCGGCTTATAGTCCTGCGCTGGTGGCATAGCCTAGCCCGATTTTGGGCCCTTGGCATGCAAATCCGCATGGGTCCGCCAATTGCGTCCCTATGGAAGGCTCAAATGGTGACTTGGGTTCCGACTTCAACCACCCGCCCGGTCGGAATCTGGAAATAGTCGGTGGCATCGTTGGCTGAGCGGCTGAGCGCGATGAACAGGTGATCCTGCCAGAGCGGCATGCCCGACTGCGCCGACGCCTTCAGCGAGCGCCGAGACACGAAGAACGACGTCGACATGATGTCGAACTGCCAGCCCTGCTTGCGCGCAATCGCGAGCGCCTTGGGCACGTTCGGTTGCTCCATGAAGCCGAAGCGCAGCCGGACCTTGGAGAACTTCTCGCTGATCTTCTCCATCTTGAAGCGCTCGGAGAGATCGACCCGCGGCGTGTGTGCGGTCTCGATGGTCAGGATCACGTTGTGCTCGTGCAGCACCTTGTTGTGCTTGAGATTGTGCAGGAGCGCGGTCGGCACGAAGGCGGGATCGCTGGTCAAAAACACCGCCGTGCCCTTGACGATGTGCGGCGGCCGCTTCTCCAGGCTGCGGATCAAATCGTCCAGCGGCACCTCGATCCGGCGCGTCTTCTGGATCAGAATTCCCGAGCCGCGCCGCCAGGTCCAGATCGTCCCTGCCATCGCCGCACCGAACAGCAGCGGCACCCAGGCGCCTTCGAGCAGCTTCAGCAGGTTGGCGCTGAAGAAGGTCATGTCGACCATGACGAAGGGCAGGATCACGACCGCAGCCGTCGCGGCGCGCCAGTTCCACAATTTCCAGATCACCACAAAACCCATGATGCCATCGGCAACCATGGTGGTGGAGACCGCGATGCCATAGGCCGAAGCCAAATTGCTGGGCGTGTGGAACAACAGCACCAGCAGCATCACGCCAATCAGCAGCAGCCGGTTGACGCGCGGCAGATAGATCTGGCCGGCATGGCTCTCGGAGGTGTAGCGCACCTCGAAGCGCGGCAGGAGGCCGAGCTGCACCGCCTGATAGACCAGCGAATAGGCGCCGGTGATCACCGCCTGGCTCGCGATCACGGTGGCCGCGGTTGCAAGGCCGACCAGCGGCAGCAACAGATGCTCCGGCACCATGCGATAGAACGAATGCTCGATCGCGCTTGGATCGGAAAGCACCAGTGCGCCCTGCCCGAAATAATTGATCAGCAGCGACGGCAGCACGAAGAACATCCAGGCCGACTGGATCGGCTTGCGGCCGAAATGGCCAAGGTCGGCATAGAGCGCCTCGCCACCGGTTACGGCGAGGAAGACCGCGCCGAGCGTTACCAGGCCGATCGTGCCGTGCGACAGCAGGAATTGGAACGCATAATAGGGATTGATCGCGGCCAGCACCGACGGATCGTCGGCGATGTGAATGACGCCCAGCACCGCCAGGATGGTGAACCAGATGACCATCACCGGCCCGAAGGCCGAAGCCACCAGCGCGGTCCCCTTGCTCTGGACCGCGAACAGCAGCACCAGGATCAGCACCGTCAGCGGCACGACATAGTGCTCGAACGCCGGCGTCGCGAGCTTGAGGCCATCGACTGCCGACAGCACCGAGATCGCCGGCGTGATCATGGAATCGCCGATGAACATGGAGGCGCCGACCACGCCGAGCGCGAGCAGGAACCAGCTCCGCCGCCCCAGCGCGCGTTGGCCGAGCGCCATAAGCGAGAGCGTGCCGCCCTCCCCGTTATTGTCGGCCCGCAGCAGCAGCAGGACATATTTGGCGGTGACGACGATCAGAAGCGCCCACAGGATCAGCGAGAGCACGCCGAGCACCATGATCCGCGTCACCGGCTCGCCATGGGCCGCGCCCCTGACCGCCTCGTGGAACGCGTAAAGTGGCGAGGTGCCGATGTCGCCGAAGACGACACCGATGCTCCCGAGCGTGAGGGACCAAAAGCCGGAGGTGACCGGCCCTTCCTGGGTCTCGGTCGATGTGATGCTCGCCGTCATGAGGGTGGAAAACGCTTCGTCCCTGGAATTGATCCGGCGCCTTTTGAAGCTTCCGGCGCGCCTGTCAATCGGCCCCCCACCATAGCAGGCGCGGAGCGAGATGCTGTAACGGCGCGGCCACGTTCGTCGTCTTCGCGACGAATAGCCTCAGGTAAAATGGTAGCGCAAGAGGTTTAGGGCTTCAAGTTCGGCGGCAGCGGCGGATCCTCACGCATCAAGGTGATGGTGACGCGGCGGTTCGCCGCCAGCGACGGATCGTCCGGGAACAGCGGCTGCGTGTCCGCCTTGCCGGAGACGGCGAAGATATGCGACGGCGGCAGGCCCTCGCGCTCGAGGATCTGGCGCACGGCGTTGGCGCGGTCAGCCGACAGGTCGAAGGCACCGTAGTCGCTGCGGGTCGGCACGAAGCCGGCCGCGGTGTGGCCGGCGATCGAGACGCGCAAGGGGGTCGCCTTGAGGGGCACCGCGAGCTTCTCGATCAGGCGGCGGGTGCGGTCGTAGGGCACCTTGGAGCCGTCAGCGAACATCGAGCGGCCGTCCTGGTCGACGATCTCGAGATTGAGGCCCTGCTTGGTCTCCTCGAACATGATGTGCTTGGACATCTCGGTCAGCTCCGGCAGGTCCTGCAAGGCCTGTCGCAGCGAGGCAGCGGCGAGCGCGAAGTTGCGGTCGACCTTGATCTTGGCGCCGGACGTCTTGTCGCGATCCTCCTGGTCCGGTGTCGGCGTGTTGGAGGCCTCCTCAGGCTGGATGTGGTCGACGTTCTTCAGCCGCGCGCGGGTCGGCAGGCCGTCGGATTCGATGATGCCGGCGTAGCGCGCTTCGCTCTGGACGCCGAAGGCCTCGCGCATGGAGCCTGCGACGATCTTCAGCTTGTTGGCGTCCTGGGTGGAGAATGCGACCAGCATCACGAAAAACGCCAGCAGCAACGCCATCAGATCCGCAAACGTCACGAACCAGCCATGGCCGCCATGTGCTTCTTCGCGTTTCTTCTTTGCCATCGGTCAGGTCCCGACGTCCGGCGTTACGCCGGAACCGGCTCGCCTTCGGCGTGGCGGTGCTTCTCGGGCAGATAGGCCAGAAGCATTTCGCGCACCAAAGTCGGGCTCTTGGAGTCGCGAATCATCAGAATGCCGTCGATGATCAGCGTGCGATTGGTTTCCTCGTCGATCAGCTTGCCATGCAGCTTATCAGCGATCGGCAGGCAGAGCAGGTTCGCTACCAACGCACCATAGAGAGTTGCCAGCAGGGCGGTCGCCATGAACGGGCCGAGCTTCGAGGGATCCGACATGTTCGAAAACATCTGCACCATGCCGATCAGCGTTCCGATCATGCCGAATGCAGGCGCGCAGTCGCCGACGGCGCGGTAGATCTTGCTGCCCTCGTTGAGGTGCAGCAGGAAATTGTCGCGGTCGCGCTCCAGATTATCCCTGATGAAATCGAGATCGTAGCCGTCGGCGACGTAGCGGATGCCCTTGGCGAGGAACGGCTCGTCGGTCTCGACCTTTTCCAGGCCGACCGGGCCCTGCTTGCGCGCGATCTCGGCGATGCGGGCGAGCTCGTCGACGAGATCATGGGCCGACAGACGGCTCATCGTGAAGGCGAACTTGGCGCCAAGCGGCAGGCCGTGCATCAGCGCCGAGAGCGGAAAGCGGATCATGGTCGCTGCGGCCGATCCTCCGAAGATGATGATCATCGCATGATCGCTGATGAACATGTGCAGATCGCCGCCGAGAAACACCATCGTCGCGATGACGATCATGCCCGCCAAGAGGCCGGCGCCCGTCATAATATCCATGGGAGTCTCCAAAGCGAACGCAACAACGGCCGTCCTGGCCGGTGGCGCGGTCCAACCCCGAACCGCATCGGAAACCCTAAAGACCCGCCCTTAAAGCCGCGTAAAGGTTAAGTTCAGCCGATGCGACGGAGCGGCGCGGTGCGCGGAAATGACGGCGGCTTTGCCGTTCTGCGACACCAATCTCAACGTTCTGCTAACCATGAATGAGGCGCGTCAGGACGACAGTCCTGTCAGCTCCAGGCTGAGCGCGCGCAGGCGCCTGCGCGCATCGGCGTCATAGGCCTGCGGATTGGCGCGCGCCTCGTTCATGCCGTTGAAGAACAGGCCGCTCTTGCCCGCGACATCGTCGCCCTGGACCAGATGCAGGATGGCAGCACCACCTTGCTCCACCGTCGACATCGGCGTGATGCCGCCGGCGCGTACCATCGTGGTGTTCATATAGGTCGCCGGATGCAACGAATTCACGGTGATGCCGACGTCCTTGAGCTCGGCCGCGAGATCGATGGTGAACATAATCTGCGACAGCTTGCTCTGCGCATAGGCGCGCGAGCCGCTGTAGCCCTTCGTGATCATGACGTCGTCGAAATCGATCGGATGCTGGCCGAGCGACGCGACATTGACGATGCGCGAAGGTGCTGCAGCCTTCAGCAACGGCAGCAGCAGATGGACGAGCAGAAAGCCCGAGAGATAGTTCACGGCAAAGCGCAGTTCGTGACCGTCGCGGCTCTCCTGACGCTGCGGACCGCCGTTCTGCGAGCCGATGCCGGCATTGCTGACGAAGACGTCGAGACGCTGATGATCGCGCGTCACGGCGTCGGCGAGCGCGCGCGTGCCTGCCATCGACGACAGATCGGTTTGATAGAAGGTCGGCGCAGTGTGGCCGGCCTTCACGATCTCGTCGATCAGTGATTTTGCACGCTCGACACTCCGACCATGGATCAGAACGCGTGCGCCCTCGGCGGCAAGGCGGCTTGCGACATAGCGCCCGACACCATCGGTCGAGCCTGTGATCAGAACCGTCTTGCCGAGCACGTCCATGGAGCTACTCCGAGACTAGTGGATCTCCGCCGAGCGCTTCAGCGCGGCCTTGAGCTTCTCGAGCGAGAAGTCCGGGCTGCGCGCGATCTCGAGGATCGGCGTCTCGCGGCGGCCGCAGAGCTCGGCGGCCTCGGGGAGCTTCGCGGCAATGTCGAGCGGGATCACGATGGCGCCATGCTGGTCGGCGTGGATCAGATCGTCGGACTTCACGGTCATGCCGGCGACGCGCACCTCGCCACCAAAGCTCTCCGCGTGCACCCATGCATGCGACGGGCCGATCGAGCCGGCCAGCGCCTGGAAGCCCGGGGCCCATTGCGGGATGTCGCGGATCGAGCCGTCGGTGACGACGCCGAGGCAACCAAGCGCCTTGTGCACGTTGCTCTGCACCTCGCCCCAGAACGCGCCGTAGCCGACGTCGGGACCGTCGATGTCCTGGATCACCGCGACGCGCGGCCCGTGGCCGGTGCCGACATATTCGTAATATTCGATGCGGCGCTTCGACTGTTCTTCGGCCGGCAGCGACGATTTCAACACCGCGCGGATCGCGACGGTGCGGGCGTAGCCGACGATCGGCGGCAAATCCGGGAACGGGCAGACCAGTTGCTTGGTGGTGTAGCCGATCAGGCGGCGCTCGGGCGCCACGATCTCCATGGCGTTGCAGATCGTCGGCGTGTCGTAGCGGCCCAGCGCTTCGAGGACGGAAGCGGGCAGCGGCCCGGTCGCGGTATTGGTCACGGCGTTATCTCCCAGATTGGCGGCTGATTGACGCGATGCCGCCGGCACAGGGCGATATAGCCGAGATCGGGTCTCAACCCAACTCGGGCGCACTCATGGCAGATATCCGCGCGCGATCGCTCAGTGCAGCCGTCCGGGCCGGTCGTCGTCGTGCGGCGGCTCGGACAGGCTCGCCATTGTCGGCGCCGAGGGCGGCGACGAGACCTCGCTCCCCGCAGGGGCGATGGCTTCCATCGCACGCGCCTGGTCGCGATAGGATTTGTAGCCGAGCGGCAGGCCAAGCAGATAGAGTACCGTGCCGATCGAGAGCACGTGCCAGGGATAGGCGATCACAAGCGCGATGAAGAAGATCACCGCGACGAACGCCGGCAGCACCAGCTCCGGCGGCACGCGCATCCGCTTGGTCTTGCCGGAGAACACCGGCAGGCGCGAGACCATCAGGAAGGCAATCAGGAGCGTATAGGCCGCTGTCACCGCCGCCGGTGCGCGACCGAGATCGAGGAAGGCGACGTAGATCGGCAGCAGCACGGTGATAGCGCCGGCCGGCGCGGGCACGCCGGTGAAAAAATTGGCGGCGAAAGCGGGCTTGTTCGGATCGTCCATGGTGGCGTTGAAGCGCGCGAGCCGCAAGCCGCCGGAGATCGCAAACACCATGGCGGCGATCCAGCCGGCATTGCCGAGCTCGTGCAGCTGCCAGAAGTACAGCATCAGGCCGGGCGCGACGCCGAAATTGACGAAATCGGCAAGGCTGTCGAGCTCGGCACCGAATTTGGACTGCCCCTTGATCAGGCGCGCGACGCGGCCGTCGATGCCGTCGAGCGCGGCCGCGAACACGATGGCGTAGACGGCGAGCGACATACGCCCCTCGATCGACAGCCGGATCGAGGTCAGGCCGGCGCAGATCGCCAGCAGCGTGATGACGTTGGGCACCAGCATCCGCACCGGGATCGGGCGGAACCGCCGGCGGCGAACATCGGGATCTCTGTAGTCGTAGGGCGTCATTGGCGCGTCCTCACCTGCAGGCGAGATATAGCAAGCCATTTCCCCTTCCGCCATTGCGGCGGAAGGCCCCCGACAGCGGCTTCTTGGTTAATTGGCGCGATAGGAGCGGTTCGGGTCGTCTCCGGTGAGATCGGCCAGGATGGTCTCGCCGGCGATCGCCGTCTGCCCTTCCGAGACCAGCGCCTTGGTGCCGACTGGCAGGTAGACGTCGAGCCGCGAGCCGAACCGGATCAGGCCGAACCGCTCACCGGCGCCGACCGCCTGCCCTTCCCTAACGAAGCACACGATGCGCTTGGCGATGAGGCCTGCGATCTGGATCACGCCGATACGGCCCTGCGGCGTCGAGATGACCAGCGAATTGCGCTCATTGTCCTCGCTCGCCTTGTCGAGCTCGGCATTGATGAAGAGGCCCGGCCGATAGGCGATGCGGTCCACCCTGCCCGCGATCGGACTGCGGTTCACATGGCAGTTGAACACGCTCATGAAGACCGAGACGCGCGGCAGCGGACGGTCGCCGAGCCCGAGCTCGGCCGGCGGCAGCGCCATGGTGATCATCGAGACACGGCCATCGGCCGGCGACACCACGAGCCCGTCGCGCACCGGCGTCACGCGCACCGGATCGCGGAAGAACAGCGCGCACCATACGGTGAGGATGGTGCCAATCCAGCCTAGCGGCGACCACAGCCAGAACAGGACGAGGCTTGCCAGCGCAAAGCCGCCGATGAAGGGATAGCCCTCCTTGTGGATCGGCGGGATCTGACGCTGGATCGAATCGAGAATGGACATCGCTATCTGCCGCTCAGGGGTTGATGGCGCGGGTCGTCTCGCGCACCGGGGTTGTTTAGGCCAGAGTTGGGACCGGAGACAAGCTCACTCCGCGGCCGCTTGCGCCGTGAGGGCGTCCTCGACCGCCGGCGGCTCCCGGTTGGGCGCCTCGCTGCTGTCGGCCATCCGGGCCAGTTTCTCGCGTGCAGCCTCGGCTTCGCGCTGCCTGTTCCACATGCTGGCGTAGAGACCGCCCTGCGCGAGCAGGCTGGCATGGGTACCGCGCTCGGCGATGCGGCCCTGGTCCAGCACGATGATCTCGTCGGCACCGACAATGGTCGAGAGCCGGTGGGCGATCACGAGCGAGGTGCGGTTCTTCGCCACCCGGTCGAGCGCGCCCTGGATCTCGTGTTCGGTGTGGGTGTCGAGCGCAGAGGTCGCCTCGTCCAGCACCAGGATCGGCGGCGCCTTCAACACCGTGCGCGCGATCGCGACGCGCTGCTTCTCGCCGCCCGACAGCTTCAGCCCGCGCTCGCCGACCTGGGTCTCGTAACCCATCGGCGCCATGCGAATGAAATGGTCGATCTGCGCCAGCCGCGCCGCCTCCTCGACCTCGGCATCGCCAGCGTCCCAGCGGCCGTAGCGGATGTTGTAGCGGATGGTGTCGTTGAACAGCACCGTATCCTGCGGCACCATGCCGATGGAGGCGCGCAAGCTCGCCTGCGTGACCTCGCGGATGTCCTGGCCGTCGATCAGGATCTTTCCGCCGGAGATGTCGTAGAGGCGGAACAGCAGCCGCGAGATGGTCGACTTGCCGGCACCTGACGGGCCGACGATCGCGACCGTCTTGCCGGCCGGCACCTCGAAGCTGATGCCTTTCAGGATCGGGCGCGCCGGCTCATAGGCAAAGCGCACGTCCTCGAAGCGCACCGTACCGGCGGAGACGACCAACGGCTGCGCGCCGGGCTCATCCTTGATCTCGGCCTCGCGGCCGATCACGCCGAACATCTTCTCGATGTCGATGATCGCCTGCTTGATCTCGCGATAGACCATGCCCATGAAGTTCAGGGGTTGGTAGAGCTGGATCATCATGGCGTTGACCAGCACGAAATCGCCGACCGTGTTGGTGCCGTTGCGCACGCCGATCGCGCACATCAGCATGGTCGCGGTCAGGCCCAGCGTGAAGATCACGGCTTGCCCGGTATTGAGCACGGCCAACGAAGTGTAGGCGTGGACGCTCGACTCCTCGTAGCGCGCCACCGAACGGTCGTAGCGCTGCGCCTCTCGCGCCTCGGCGCTGAAATATTTGACGGTCTCGTAGTTGAGCAGCGAGTCGATCGCCTTGGTGTTCGCCTCGGTGTCGGAATCGTTCATCTTGCGGCGGATGCCGATCCGCCATTCGGTCGCGACGTAGGTGTAATACATGTAGACCGTGACGGTGATCAGGGTTGCGACCACGTAGCGCCAGTCGAACTGCCACAGCAGCACGGCCAGCAGCAGCGAGACCTCGACGATGGTCGGAATCAACTGAAGGATCACCATGCGCACGATGACCTCGATGCCCTCGCGGCCGCGCTCGAGCACGCGCGTCAGGCCGCCGGTCTTGCGCTCGAGATGAAAGCGCAGCGACAGCTCGTGCATGTGGACGAAGGTGATGGTGGCGAGCTTGCGCACCGCGTGCATGGCGACGCGCGCGAAAATGCCGTCGCGCCATTGCGTCAGCACCGCCATCACGATGCGCATGACGCCGTAGCTCGCGGTCAGCAGCAATGGCGAGGCGATCACCCAGAGGTGCCAATTGTCAGGCTGCACCGGCGCGGTGTTAGCGCCGGTCAACGCATCCGTCGCCCATTTGAAGCTGAACGGCACCGTCAACGTGATCAGTTTGGCGGCGAGCAGCAGCACCATCGACCAGACCACCCGCATCTTCAGGTCGACGCGGTCGCCCGGCCAGATGTGGGGCCACAGATGCGCCAGTGTGCCTATCAGGGTGGCCCGCTCCAGCGGTCCGCCTGAGGGATCAGGCACGTCGGGGACGTCTGGCGAATGAGGTGGGCTCATCAAGAAACCTGAAGGCCCGCCGGATGCGGGCGCGTTGCGATTAACTGTTTTCGCTCGTCATATAGAAGCTTCCGGGGGCCAGCGCACCCCGCCAGATGGCGAATCTTCGATTGTTTGTCGCCATTTACCGGTAGATTTGCGGGCGGTCCGAATCACCGATTGGGCTTGACGCCCATTCGCTGCAATGCATCATGGCGCCAATGAGCACGATCAAAACCGTCTGTGTCTATTGCGGCTCCGGTCCCGGAACCAATCCCCACTTCACCGAAGGCGCCAAGGCATTCGGCAAGGCGCTCGCCGAGAGCAACATCCGCCTGGTTTATGGCGGCGGCTCGCTTGGCCTGATGGGCTCGGTCGCGACCTCCGTGCTCGATCACGGCGGCACCGTCACCGGCATCATTCCCGAATTCCTGCGAAAGCGCGAGAATGCGCTGACCCGCGTGCAGGAAATGATCGTCACCCCCGACATGCACGAGCGCAAGCGGCTGATGTTCGAGCGCTCCGACGCCTTCGTGGCGCTGCCGGGCGGCGTCGGCACGCTGGAGGAGCTGGTCGAGCAGCTGACCTGGAAGCAGCTCGGCCGTCACGCCAAGCCGGTGCTGCTCGCCAATTTCGACAATTTCTGGGAGCCGCTGTTCTCGCTGCTGTCGCATATGCGCCAGACCGAGTTCATCCGCGCCGGCCTCTCGGTCGATATCCTCAAGGCCGATCGCGTCGAGGACATCTTGCCGAAGCTGAAGGCCGCCGTGGCACAGCTCGCCGAGGCGGAAAAGCAGCTCGCCCCGGAAGTGGCGCGCAAGCTTTAAGCCTCACTCGCTCGGAAACGTCACCGCCTCGATCCGGTTGCCGTCGGGATCAAGGACGAAGGCTGCGTAGTAGCGCACGCGGTCGTGCGGGCGAATGCCCGGCGCGCCATCCGATGCGCCACCGGTCGCAAGCGCGGCAGCGTGGAATGCATCGACATCGGCCGTTGTCTTCGCCCGCAGGCAGATGTGCACGCCGCTCTCCGGCGGCACAGGCGGCATGGCCTCGCGCAGATTGATCCAGAACTCGGGATAGGCCTTGCCGAAGCCGACCGTGCGCGGCCGCGTGACGATGCGGGTGAGGCCGAGGGCGGCGAGCGTGGCTTCATAGAACTTTGCGGAGCGTTCGAGCTCGCTGACGCCAACGGAGATGTGGTCGATCATTGCTAGCGCTCCCCTCTCTCCTCGTCATTGCGAGCGAAGCGAAGCAATCCAGAGTCTTTCCGCGGTGACAGTCTGGATTGCTTCGCTACGCTCGCAATGACGGCGTTTGTAGCGCCGCCGCGCCCTACGCCGGCGCGCCCGACTTCACGAGCTTGTAGATCACCGAATCCATCAGCGCCTGGAACGAGGCGTCGATGATGTTCGGGGACACGCCGACCGTGGTCCAGCGATCGCCGTTCTCATCCTCGCTCTCGATCAGGACGCGTGTCACCGCACCGGTGCCGCCGTTGAGGATACGCACGCGGTAATCGATCAGCGTCAGGCCCTCAATGTACTTCTGGTATTTTCCGAGATCCTTGCGCAACGCGACGTCGAGCGCGTTCACCGGGCCGTTGCCCTCGGCTGCCGAGATCAGATGCTCGCCTGCAACGTCGACCTTCACCACGGCCAAGGCGACCGTGACGCGCTCACCAAGCGCGTTGTAGCGCTGCTCGACATTGACATCGAACTGCTCGACCTCGAAATATTGCGGCACTTTTCCGAGCGTGCGGCGCGCCAGCAGATCGAACGAGGCGTTGGCGGATTCATAGGCGTAGCCGGCAGCCTCCCGCTCTTTCAATTCCTCGACCAGTCGGGTCAGCTTCGGATCTCGCTTCTCGTAAGCGATACCGGCGCGGTCGAGCTCGGCCATGACGTTGGAGCGGCCGGCCTGGTCGGACACCAGCACCTTGCGGTGATTGCCGACGGTCTCCGGCAACACATGCTCGTAGGTCTGCGGATCCTTCATCACGGCGGAGGCGTGAATGCCGGTCTTGGTGACGAAGGCGCTCTCGCCGACATAGGCGGCATGGCGGTTCGGCACGCGGTTGAGCATGTCGTCGAGCGTACGCGAGACCTTGACCAGCGTTGCAAGCTTTTCCGGCGTGACCGAGATATCGAAGGTGTCGGCGAATTCCCGCTTCAGCTTCAAGGTCGGAATCAGCGAGCAGAGGTTGGCGTTGCCGCAGCGCTCGCCGAGTCCGTTCAGCGTGCCCTGGATCTGCCGCGCCCCGGCGCGCACCGCGGCGAGCGAATTCGCCACCGCCTGCTCGGTGTCGTTATGGGCGTGGATGCCGAGATGGTCGCCGGGGATGTGCTTGGTCACCTCGGTGACGATCGCCTCGATCTCGTTCGGCATGGTGCCGCCGTTGGTGTCGCACAACACCACCCAG
Organism: Bradyrhizobium sp. S3.3.6; assembly: GCF_040546905.1. Lineage (NCBI taxonomy): Bacteria > Pseudomonadati > Pseudomonadota > Alphaproteobacteria > Hyphomicrobiales > Nitrobacteraceae > Bradyrhizobium > Bradyrhizobium sp. S3.3.6. Next base: position 257,826 of record NZ_JBEPOT010000010.1, read on the forward strand.
CGCGCGCCGGCCTCATAGGCGGCCCTGGCGCAGGCGAGCGCGAAGGTCGAATCTTCCTTGTAGCCGTCGAAAAAGTGCTCGCAGTCGAGCATGACCTCGCGGCCGGCGGCCTTTGCCGCTGCGACGCTGTCGCGGATCGAGGCAAGATTTTCCTCTTTCGTCGTCTCCAGCGCGACGCGTACCTGATACGCCGAGGACTTTGCCACGAAGCAGATCGCGTCCGCCTTCGCGTCCAGGAGCCCGGCGACGCCGGGGTCATTGGAGACCGAGCGGCCTGCCCGCCGCGTCATGCCGAAGGCGGTGAAGCGCGCATGGTTCAGCTTCGGCTTGTTGCCGAAAAATTCGGTGTCGAGCGGATTGGCGCCGGGATAACCGCCCTCGACATAGTCGATGCCGAGCTCGTCGAGCATCGCCGCGATGACCTGCTTGTCGGTCAGCGTGAAGTCGACGCCGTTGGTCTGCGCACCGTCGCGCAGCGTGGTGTCGAACAGATACAGACGCTCCTTGCTCATTGCAGCGCTCCCGATGCGGGTCCGGTGCCGAACGTTTTCTGCATGGTGGTGTTGGCGAGCCACTCGTCGTTGACGGTGATGCTATTGCGCTGCATGGCGATATAACCGCGCTTGGCGAAGAAGCCTTCCGCTGTATCGCTGGCGTCGACCGTCAATTTTTCCGCGCCACGGCCGCCGGCGAGCTTTTCCAGCGCGTCGACCAGCATGGTCGCGATGCCCTGCCGTCCCACGGCTGGATGAACGTAGAGCATACGGATGTGATCCTTGCCGCGCAGCGAGGCGAAGCCGACGGGCGAGCCGTCGAGCGTCGCGATCAGGGTCAGGTCGGCCGCGAGCCGCTTGCCGAACTCCTCGTCCTCCGCCGCCGCCATCCAGGCTTCCTGCTGCGCCTCGCTGTAGTCGTCGCCGGTCAGCTCCTGGATGCTGGCGGCGAAGATCGCGGCCAGCATGGGAACGTCATCAGGCAAAAACGGCCGCAAGCCGGGCTTGGGATGCGCTTGTGCCATCACGCGAGCTCCCAGGTCGTCACCGGCTTGCCGTCGGAATCCTTGCCGTCCTTAATGACGACGCCCTTGGCCGCGAGCTCGTCACGGATGCGATCGGATTCCCTGAAGTCTTTTCGCGCCCGCGCAGCCGTGCGCTCCGCGATCAGGCGATCGATCTCGCCGGCATCGATGCCACTCGCCTGGCGCTTGCGGCCCTCCCATTGCGCCACACTCTCGGACAGGAAGCCGAGCAGACGCAGCGACGCGGAAAGACCGGCCGCATCAGACGAATTGCGCAGACCATGCAGCGCCGCGATCGCCTGCGGCGTATTGAGGTCGTCGAGCAGGGCTTCGACCACGGACGCCGCCGGCTTTGACGGAGCGACGTCAGCGGCAAAGCGATACCAATCGTTGAGCGTCTTGGCGCTCTCCTCCAGCGACTTCATGGTCCAGTCGATCGGCGAGGTGTAGTGCGTCTTCAGCATGTTGAGGCGCAGCACCTCACCCGGCCAGTCCGCGAGCAGCTCGTGGATGGTGATGAAGTTGCCGAGGCTCTTCGACATCTTCTCGCTCTCGACCTGCAGAAAGCCGTTGTGCATCCAGTAGTTCGCCATGCGCTGCTGGTGAAAGGCGCAACAGGTCTGGGCGACCTCGTTCTCGTGATGCGGAAACACGAGATCGATGCCGCCGCCATGGATGTCGAACTGCTCGCCGAGATGCTTCCAGGCCATGGCCGAGCATTCGATGTGCCAGCCCGGACGTCCCTGCGCGGCGATGCCGGCCGGCGACGGCCAGGACGGCTCGCCGGGCTTGGACGGCTTCCACAGCACGAAGTCGGTCGAATCCTTTTTGTAGGGCGCGACCTCGACGCGCGCGCCGGCGATCATTTCGTCAAGCGACCGCTTCGACAGCGCGCCATAGCGCGGCAGCGTGGAATTGGCCGCGTTCATCGCCTGCGGCGAGAACAGCACGTGGTCCTCGGCAGCGTAGGCAAAGCCGCCGGCAATGAGCCTTTCGATGATCTCGCGCATCTCGCCGATATGCTCGGTCGCGCGCGGCTCGACGCTCGGCCGGAGCGCGCCGAGCGCATCGACGTCGGCGTGAAACTGCTTGCCGGTCTGCTCGGTGACCTTGCGGATCGCCTCGTTCAGCGGCAAGCCGGGAAAATCCCGCGCGGCGCGATCGTTGATCTTGTCGTCGACGTCGGTGATGTTGCGGACATACTTCACGTGCGCCTCGCCATAGAGATGGCGGAGCAGCCGAAACAGCACGTCGAACACGATCACCGGCCGCGCATTGCCGATATGGGCGAAGTCGTAGACGGTCGGTCCGCAGACGTACATGCGGACGTTCTCTGGCTTAAGCGGCACGAAGGTGCGCTTCTCCTTCGTCATCGTATCGTAAAGGCGCAATTCCATATGGATACCCGTCGGCTGTTGGCCGGGCGTCCAGTGCTCTCAATGGTTTTGAGAAAAGACGGCTCCAGCCAGCGAATCGCTAGCTCGTAATCTCGCGGCAAATAATGCAGATGGCGAGGAGACCGTTCATGCGGCGACATATGGGCCACGAAGGCGCCTTTCGTCAAGAGAGCCGCGAAAATGCCGCTTTATTTCCGCAATGCGCGGCCGCACCGCCTTGATGGTTCGTCATCCTTAACCTTTTGGGTTTAATTCGGAACCCGGTGGTCCCCCCAGCCCCCGGTGCACCCATGCGATCCCTGCTCGCGCTTGTCTCCTGTGCCTCTCTTCTCGCGGCATCCAGCGCTTTCGCCGAGACCCGCGTCTTCATCATCGCCAACCAGGCCGACGGCTACGGCGTCGACCAGTGCCTGGCCAAGGGCGAGAAGTGCGGCGCGCAGGTCGCCCGCATGTACTGCCAGTCACGGGACTTTGCACAGGCATCAAGCTACCGCCGGGTCGATCCCGACGAAATTACCGGCTCTGTCCCCAAATCCGGCGCAAACTGCTCCCATGGCCATTGCGATGAATATGTCGCAATCACCTGCCAGCGCTGAATTCGCTCGGAGCTGGCGGACCTTAGGACCCGTTTACCGCCCCTGAAACGACGTGACGCTGCCGCAGGAAGCGGCTATTGGAGGGCGCGCTTCGGCCCCCAAATCACATTGAAAAGTCACTTGGGGCCGTGACCTCGCTAGAATGGCGGATATGCCTGAATTTTTGTCCCTGTCCCGTCCCCGCTCCTTCCTTGCCTGCACCGTGCTTCTGAGTGCGATCGTGCTCGCCACTGACGCCTTTGCACAGGCTGGCCCGCCCGGAGCACCGCCGCCTCCGCCCACCCAGGGAGGGCTCGGGCCGAACCCGATGTGCGTGCGGCTCGAAGGACAACTCGCCGCGCTCAACGGTGGGGCGAGCGGCGATCCCGCGCGCGACGACCAGATCCGCCGCTACCAGGATTCCCAGACCCGCCAGCAAGCCGAGCTCGACCGCGTCACCATGCAGGCCAAGCGCATGGGCTGCGATTCCTCTGGCTTCTTCTCGCTGTTCAACGGCCAGTCGGCGCAATGCGGTCCGGTCAACACCCAGATCCAGCAGATGCGTGCCAATCTCGACCAGATCACCGGCAATCTCGAACGCCTGCGCGGCGGCGGTGCCGGCGGCAGCCCTGAGCGCGACAGCCAGCGCCGTTCGGTGCTGATTGCGCTCGCGCAAAACAATTGCGGCCCGCAATACGCCAACGCCGTGCAGTCGCAGGGCGGCAACTTCCTGAGCAATCTGTTCGGCGGCAATAACGCCAACAATCCGCCGGGCGCGCCGCCCTCCGATCTCGGCGGCCCGCAATCCGGCACCTACCGCACCGTCTGCGTGCGCACCTGCGACGGCGCGTATTTCCCGATCTCGTTTGCGACCGTGCCAGCGCGCTTCCCCGATGACGAGAGGACCTGCAAGGCGCTGTGCCCGGCGGCCGAAGCCGCGCTCTACGCCCACCGCAATCCCGGCGAGGACATGAGCTCCGCGGTCTCGATCAGCGGCCAGCCCTACACGGCGCTGCCGACCGCCTTCAAATTCCGCAGCGAGTTCAACCCGTCCTGCTCGTGCAAAGCGGCGGGCCAGACCTGGGCCGATGCGCTGAAATCGGCCGACGACAAGGCGGCCGCCGAGCAGCAGGGTGACATCATCGTCACCGAGGAGAGCGCCAAGAAGATGCAGCAGCGGCAGCTCACCAAGGGCGCGCCGGCGAATGCCAAGAAGGGCGCAGCCGCTGCGCCGACGGTGGCTACACCGGCCGCGACGCCGCCTGCGGACGCGAGCACCGCGACCGCGTCGGAGAACAAGCCGATCCGCTCGGTCGGCCCGAGCTTCCTGCCGCAGCAGCAGAAGTAAGCGGCTCCAAACTCAGTGTCATGCCCCGCGAATGCGGGGCATCCAGTACGCCGCAGCAGCAGTCGGTTTTCGCGATTTCCGCCGCGGAGTACTGGATCATCCGCCTTCGCGGATGATGACAGCGGAATGGATCGCCTACCCCTCGAACGCGTCGATCGACGCCTTGCTGCCGGGCGAGACCAGCGTCTCGTCGGGCGCGGGCAACTTCTCGCCTCTGTCGCGAAAGCGGTTGGTGATGGGATAGCGGCGGTCGCGGCCGAAGTTCTTCCGCGTCACCTTCACGCCGGGGGCGGCCTGGCGGCGCTTGTATTCGGCGACGTTGAGCAGATGGTCGATGCGGGTCACCGTCTCGCGGTCGAAGCCCGCGGCGATGATCTGGTCGAGTGGCTCCTCGCGTTCGACCAGACGCTCCAGGATCGCGTCGAGCACCTCGTAAGCCGGCAGTGAGTCCTGATCGGTCTGGTTCTCACGCAGCTCCGCAGTCGGCGGTCGTGTGATGATATCGGGCGGGATCACCTCGCCCCCCGGTCCGAGCGCGCCGTCCGGTTTCCATGCATTGCGCAGCGCCGCCAATCGAAACACCTGCGTCTTGTAGATGTCCTTGATCGGATTGAAGCCGCCGTTCATGTCGCCATAGAGCGTGGCATAGCCGACCGACATTTCCGACTTGTTGCCCGTCGTCACCACCATCAGCCCAGTCTTGTTGGAGATCGCCATCAGCAGCGTGCCGCGGGTCCGGGCCTGGAGGTTTTCCTCGGTGATATCGGGCGGCAGGTTCTTGAAGATGCCGGACAGAATGGTCTCGAAACCATTCACCGCCTCCGCGATCGGCAACACCTCGTAGCGGATGCCGAGATGGCCGGCGAGCTCGCCCGCATCGGCAATCGAGTGTGCCGCCGTGTAGCGATAAGGCAGCATCACGCCGTGCACCTGGTCGGCGCCGAGTGCGTCGACCGCGATCGCCGCACAGAGTGCGGAATCGATGCCGCCCGAGATGCCGAGCAGCACACCGGGAAAGCCGTTTTTGGTAACGTAGTCGCGCAAGCCCAGCACGCAGGCGGCATAGTCGGCCTTATCGCCCTCGGGCTGCTCCGCGATCGGACCCGTGCAACGCCAATCGCCGCCGTTTCTGATGAAGCGCAACGTCGTGACGTTCTCCTCGAACGCGGGCAGTTGCGCGGCAAGCGAGAAATCGCCATTGAGCGCGAAAGACGCGCCGTCGAACACGAGCTCGTCCTGGCCGCAGACCTGGTTGAGATAGACCAGAGGCAGGCCGCTCTCGGTGACCCGCGCGACCGCCACCGACAGACGCACATCGTTCTTGTCGCGGCCATAGGGCGAGCCGTTCGGGACCAGAATGATCTCGGCGCCGGTCTCGGCCAGCGTCTCGATCACGTTCTCGTAGTCCTCGGACTCTTCCAGCCAGATGTCCTCGCAGATCGCCACGCCGATCCGCACGCCGCGCACGGTGACCGGACCAGCAGCTGGCCCGCGCGCAAACAGCCGCTTCTCGTCGAACACACCGTAATTCGGCAGATTGCATTTGAAGCGCAACGCGGCGATGCGCCCGCCGTCGAGCAGCGCACAGGCATTGTAGAGCTTGCCGTCCTCGACCCAGGGCGTGCCGACCAGCAGCGCCGGGCCGCCGTCGGCGGTCTCGCGCGCTAGCGCTTCGATGACGGAACGGCAGGCGGCCTGGAAGGCCGGCTTCTGCACCAGATCTTCCGGCGGATAACCGGCGATGAACAATTCCGGAAACAGCACCAGATCGGCACCATCGGCGATCGCTCGCTCGCGTGCCGAGCGAACCTTCGCGGCATTGCCATCGATATCGCCCATGGTCGGATTGAGCTGGGCGAGCGTGACCGCGAATGCGTCGAGACGTTCGGTCATGGCCACCGCACTCCAATTTCGTGGCTAGAGGAATCCCAGACGCTCGATGATCGCGATGATCCAGAACGCGCCGGCCATCAGCAGCGCGACGCCGACCGCGGCCGAGCCCATGTCCTTGACCCGCCCGATCTGCTTGTCGTGATCCATGGTCAGGCGATCGGCGAGCTTCTCGATCGCGGTGTTGAGCAACTCGACCACCAGCACGAAGGCGACCGAGCAGACCAGCTCGACCGCGCGCGTCGCGCTGGCGGCGACCAACCAGGCCACCGGCAGCGACAGGAGCAGCGCAAAGATCTCCTCGCGGACGGCCTGCTCCGAGCGGAACGCAAAGGCCAGACCGTTGCGGGAGTTGATCGTGGCCTTCCAGATCCGCAGCAAGGTTTTAGAGCCCCGCTGCAAACGGCATCGGCTTGGCTTTGCCGACGCGTTCCTGCTTCAGCAGTTCGGCGACCAGGAAAGCCATGTCGATGGATTGCTCGGCATTGAGGCGGGGATCGCAAACCGTGTGGTAGCGGTCGTTGAGATCCTCGTCCGTGATGGCGCGGGCGCCGCCGATGCACTCGGTGACGTCCTGGCCGGTCATCTCCAGATGCACGCCACCGGCGTGCGTGCCTTCCGCGGCGTGGATCGTGAAGAACGACTTCACCTCCGACAGCACGCGGTCGAACGGCCGCGTCTTGTAGCCCGACGTGGAGGTGATGGTGTTGCCGTGCATGGGGTCGCACGACCAGACCACCACCCTGCCCTCGCGCTTCACGGCGCGGATCAGGCCCGGCAGATGGTCGGCGACCTTGTCGGAGCCGAAACGGTTGATCAGTGTCAGCCGGCCCGGCTCGTTGTCAGGATTGAGCACGTCGATCAGCTTCAGCAGCTCGTCGGGCTTGAGCGACGGGCCGCATTTCAGGCCGATCGGGTTCTTGATGCCGCGGAAATATTCGATGTGGCCGTGATCGAGCTGGCGGGTGCGGTCGCCGATCCAGATCATGTGGCCCGAGGTCGCGTACCAGTCGCCGGTCGTGGAATCAACGCGGGTCATGGCCTGCTCGTAGCCGAGCAACAGCGCCTCATGGCTGGTGTAGAAATCGGTAGCGCGCAGCTCGGGATGGCTTTCGAGATCGAGGCCGCAGGCACGCATGAAGTTGAGCGCGTCCGAGATGCGGTCGGCCAGTTCCTTGTAGCGGCGGGACTGCGGCGAGTCCTTGAGGAAGCCGAGCATCCACTGATGCACGCTGCCGAGGTTGGCGAAGCCGCCGGTGGCGAAGGCGCGGAGCAGGTTCAGCGTCGCGGCCGACTGGCGATAGGCCATTAGCTGGCGCTGCGGATCCGGCACGCGCGCTTCCCTGGTGAAGGCGATGTCGTTGACGATGTCGCCGCGATAGCTCGGCAGCTCGACGCCGTCGATCTTCTCGGTCGGCGACGAGCGCGGTTTTGCAAACTGGCCGGCGATGCGGCCGACCTTCACCACCGGCACCGCGCCGGCATAGGTCAGCACCACCGCCATCTGCAGCAGCACGCGGAAGAAGTCGCGGATGTTGTTGGCGCCGTGCTCGGCAAAGCTCTCGGCGCAATCGCCGCCCTGCAGCAGGAAGGCGTCGCCGGCCGCAACGCGCCCCAGCGCCTTCTTCAGATTGCGCGCCTCGCCGGCAAACACCAGCGGCGGAAAGGTTGCAAGCTGCGCCTCGACGTCGGCCAAAGCCTTGGCGTCGGGATAATCGGGCACCTGTAGCACCGGCTTGCTGCGCCAGGACTCGGGCGTCCACCGCTCGGACATCGCAATCTCTCCGTGAAGCAAAAAGTGCAACCTGATCTGTGGGTTGCGAGGGCCGCCTTATACACAGGCTGGCGCGACACCGCCAGTTGTAAATCCATTCCGCAAGGCAAACCCTTGCGGGCAAAGCCGAATTCGCATTTGCTGGGGGTGGCAGAGGAAACCGGCAAGACAGCTTCGATCCATGGACGCGGCACTGGACGACGTTTTCATCGACGAGATCAGCTTCCCGGCGACCGACGGGTATGCGCTGACCGGCACCCTGTTCCTGCCGCGCGGCGCCAAGCGCCATGCCGTCCTGATCAATTCGGCGACCGCCGTCCCGCGAAAAATCTATCGCGGCTTCGCCTCCTATCTCGCCCATCGCGGCTGTGCGGTCCTCACTTACGACTATCGCGGCATCGGCGACTCCCGCCTGCCGGCCATGGTCGGCTACAACCAGCCGAAATCGCTGGTCGGCTTCAAGGCCTCGATGTCGGACTGGGCCACGCTCGACATCACCGCCGCGGTGAGCTGGATGCGCGAGCGTTACAACACGCTCCCCCTTGCCTATTTCGGCCATTCCTTCGGTGGCCAGGCGCTCGGGCTGATCGCGAACAACACCGACATCTCGCGCGCCGCGTTCGTGGCCTCGCAGGCCGCGACCTGGCGGCTGATGACGTCGCCGGAGAAATACCGCGTCTTCGCATTCATGAATTTCGTCGGCGTTCCGCTGGTCCACGCACTCGGCTACGCGCCGGGCTGGGTCGGCATCGGCGAGGATCTGCCCAAGGGTGTCTTCCTGCAATGGGCGGACTGGGTCTCGAGCCCGCGCTATCTGTTCGATTCCAAACTGCCGGCGCTGGCGAATTTCGCAAAATTCAAGGGCGAGCTGCGCGCGCTGTGCTTCTCCGACGATCCCTGGGCGACGCGGCCGGCGGTCGAGCTGCTCACGGCAGGCTTCACAGCGATCAAGCCGGAGGTGCTGACGGTGAAGCCGTCCGACGTCGGCGCCAAGGCGATCGGCCATTTCGGTTTCTTCCGCACCGAGCACCGCGACACGCTGTGGCGCGGCCTGGCGGAATGGATTCAGGGGGAGTGATCGTCAGGCGGCCGCGGGCAGTTTGACGACGATCCGCAGCCCTGATCGTCCAGCCTCCGTCATGTTCACCGCTTCTATCGTCCCACCGAGCCGATCGACGATCCGCTTCACGATCGAGAGGCCGAGACCGACGCCATCGCCTTCCGGACGCTGACCACGGAAGAACGGCTCAAAAATCCGGCCGATCTCGTCGGGGGAAACGCCGGGCCCGGTGTCCTCGATTTGAAGCACGGCCGTCGTGTCGTCCTGGTAAATCGCCACGTCGATCCTGCCACCTTCCGGCGTGAACCGGAGCGCGTTGTCGATGAGATTACGGATCATGGCGGCGAGCATGACAGGCTCACCGCGCACCGGTACAAGCTCAGCTCGTGCGAAGCCAAGATCGACGCCGCGGCCGATCGCCTCCCGCAAGAGATCAGCGATCACCCTTCTCGCCGTGCGATCGAGCTCCACGACCTCCCATTGGACGCGATCGGAGGGCGTTACGTCATGCCGTGCCAGCGCCAGCAACTGTTCCAAGAGATGCTTGCTGCGACGCATGCCCTGCCGAAGCGCCGCAAGGCGCTCGCGCGCGGCCGGCGGCAGTTCGACTTGATCGAGATTTTCGGCCTGCAAGCTCAGCGCGGTGAGCGGCGTCCGCAGTTCGTGCGCCGCATCGGCGACGAACCTGCGCTGCTGCTCCATCATGTCGTGCACGCGGCGCAGCAAGCCGTTGATCGAGGACACGAACGGGTTGAGTTCGCTCGGGAGGCCGTGAAGCGGGAGCGCCGTCATGTCATCCGCGGGCCGGGCATCGAGTTCGTCTGCCAGACGCACCATCGGGCGCAGCGATCTCGCGATGACGAAGGCGATCACCAGCATCAGGCAGGGGATGAGCGCTGCAATCGGAAGCACGGTACGGAACGCCATGTCGCCCGCGATCTCATCACGAACGCCCGTGCTCTGCGCCACTGCAAAGCGGCTGCCGTCGGACCGCGTCCGCAACACCACGCGGATCGGCTTTCCGTTTCGCGTCGCGTCGCGCATCCCGTCCTGAAGCCGCCACAGCTGGCGCTGCTCGGGCGTGCCTTGCGGCGCCTTGCCCAGCTCCATCAACCAGACTTCGGAATCCTCATCGACCCCATGGAGGTCCTGAGTTCCCGTGAGACCACCGCCCCGAACGAGATCTGCGATCTGGATCAGGACGGAGTCCTGGGTCTCGATGGCTTCGTCGAATGCCCACCGGTGCGCAAACACGCCCCCCACAAGACCTGTCAGCAGGACAATCGTCGTCAAGCTGATGAACAGCCGGCCGCGCAACGACTTGGTCATGGCCCCCGATCCACCATCCATCCCATCCCGCGCACGTTACGGATCGCCTCCGTGCCGAGCTTCTTTCGGATGGAGTGGATCAGGAACTCGACTGCATTGCTTTCGACCTCCTCGTTCCAGCCGTAAAGCTGCCGCTCGAGTTCGCTCCGCGACAGGATAGTCCCGGGCCGCGTCAGCAAGGCCTGGAGCAGCGCGAACTCGCGCGCGGTCAGAATGGACGTCTGGCCGTAGAGCGAGGCTTCGCGGGTCGCAGGATCGAGACTGAGCTTGCCGTTGCCAAGCACAGCGGGCGCACCGCTGCCTTCACGGCGAAGCACCGCCCGCATCCGCGCCAGCAGTTCGCGGATCTCGAACGGCTTGACGAGATAATCGTCCGCGCCGAGATCGAGCCCTTCGATCCTGTCGTCAAGCGCATCGCGCGCCGTCACGATGATGACGGGAAGCTTGCGGCCGTCAGCACGCAGCCGCCGCAAAATATCACGGCCGTCGGTATTCGGCAGACCGAGATCGAGCAGCAGCACCTCGTAGGATTCGCTTTCCGCGGCGAGCAGCGCGGTCTCGCCGTCCCTGACCCAATCGACGGCGTAAGCGGCATCCTTCAGCGCCTGCTCGATCGCCGCGCCAATCATCCTGTCGTCCTCGACCAGCAGAACCCGCAAGACTTGATCCTCAACCGCTGGCCATCCGGCCGTCAAGATCATGGCCATTCCGACTTAGCGCAGAGTTAGCAAACGCCAGCAGGCCCAAATTGCGGCGAAGGCCAGCCTGCCCGGAATTTTCTCATCCCTAAGCCGGGGCTAAGTCCCCTGCGCGACGCTCCGACATCACTTCGGCTTTGGGAGATTTGGGCGTGTCGCAACATTCAGGCTTTGGCGCAAGGCGGATGCTGAACAAGGTTCCGGAGGTCACCGCGACCTTCTGGGTCATCAAGATCCTCTCGACCACGGTCGGCGAGACCGGGGCCGACTATCTCGCGGTGCATGTCGGCCTTGGCGCCAGCCTGACAGCGATCTGCATGACCGGCCTGCTGATCGCCGCGCTGCTGCTGCAACTGAGCCGCCGCGCTTATGTACCCTGGATTTACTGGCTCACCGTCGTCCTCGTCAGTATCGTCGGCACGCAGCTCACGGATCTGCTGACAGACAAGCTCGAGATCAGCCTTTATGTCAGCACCGCCGTTTTCGCCTCCGCGCTGGCTGCGACTTTTGCGGTCTGGTTCGGCGTCGAACGCACACTGTCGATCCGCAGCATCGTCACGACGCGACGCGAGCTGTTCTACTGGACCGCGATCCTGTTCACCTTCGCACTCGGCACCGCCGCCGGCGATCTTGCGACCGAAGCACTCGGTCTCGGCTTTCAGCTCGGCGTCGTCGCCTTCGGCGCGCTGATCGTGGCGGTGGCCCTCTCCTACACCATCGGCGCCAATCCCGTTCTCACCTTCTGGCTCGCCTACATCCTCACTCGCCCGCTCGGCGCCTCGCTCGGCGATCTGCTGTCACAATCGCGCGAGTATGGCGGCATGGGCCTCGGCACGATCCACACCAGCATCGCCTTCCTCACCGTGATCGTCGGCCTCGTTGCCTGGGTGACGTTCGAAGGCGACGGCGCGCGCCGCGCCGGTCCGGCGCAATAACGCCAATCACAGTTTCAACGCAGCCTGCACGGACGCAGGAGCCACACCAGGAGAAACCACATGATGAAACTCATTCCCGCCGTCGTCGTTTGCCTGCTGACGACCTTCACGGGCGAACCGAACATGCATGCCAGCCAACGCTTCACCTTCGTGCCGCTCGCGGAGGCCGCGACCGCCAAGCTCGGCGATCTCACGCCGTTCCGCAGCATCGTCGTCGATGTCGCCGCACTGGTCGACAAGGGCGACCTGCCCGGCGCCAAGACAAGGATCAAGGATCTCGAGACCAAATGGGACGAGGCCGAAGCCGGATTGAAGCCGCGTGCGGCGGCGGACTGGCACACGGTCGACAAGGCGATCGATCGCGCGCTGGAGGCGTTGCGCGCTGGCACGCCGGACGCTGCAAAATGCAAGCAGGCCATCGCCGATCTGCTCGCGATCATGGATAGCGTCGCCAAGGCCTGAGACGACAACGAGGACACCATGCAAGATTACACGAAGAGCAACCTCGTCAGCGAGAGCAAGGTCCCTGAAGTCACACTCGGCTTCTGGATCATCAAGATCGCCGCCACGACTCTCGGCGAGACCGGCGGCGACACCGTCACAATGACGCTGAACTGGGGTTATCTCGCGGGCACCTGCCTTTTCCTGGCGGCGATGATCGTGCTGGTCGCCGCACAGATCCGCGCGCGCAAATTCCATCCATCACTGTACTGGACGACCATCGTGGCCTCGACGACCTTCGGCACCACCATGGCCGACTTCGCCGACCGCTCGCTCGGCATCGGCTATACCGGCGGCGCGACGCTCCTTCTCACCTGCCTCGTGCTGGTGCTTGGTCTCTGGTATCGCACCGAGGGAACGATCTCGGTCAACAGCGTCAGCACGCCGCGGGTCGAGGTCTTCTATTGGGGAGCGATCACCTTCTCGCAGACGCTCGGCACCGCGCTCGGCGACTGGATCGCGGATACCGGCGAGATGGGTTATCGCGGCGGCGCGCTGATCTTCGCAACCGGGCTTGCCGTCATCGCCGCACTCTATTTCTGGACCCGCGTCTCTCGCGTCACGTTGTTCTGGGCCGCTTTCATCCTGACGCGACCGCTGGGTGCGACCGTCGGCGACTTCCTCGACAAGCCGCTCGATCATGGCGGCCTCGCGCTGAGCCGGCCGCTGGCCTCGGCCGTGATCGCGGCGTTCATGGTGGGCTGCCTGCTGCTGATCCCGCAACGCGCGGGACAGCATCCAGGCGGTAGTCGAACAGCGGAGCAAACCTGAAAAATCGATTACCGGATGATCGTCGTCAGCGACGAGTAGCGCTTGTTCGGCCTGGCTTCGGCCGCCGAGAACTGCGCGAAGGCTTCGCTGACGCGGGTCGCCGGTGGCGTGTCGCTGGCAAAGCGGAATTCCTTCGGTTTCGGCGCGTAGTAGCTGGCGCTGTAATAGGCGTCGTCGAAGCGCGCCTCGCCGACGCCGAACACTGCGTCGCAGACGAACAGGAGCGCGTAGACTCCTGCGACCGCAGCGACGATCTCCTTGAGAACTGACATGCTGATGCCCCAACCTTTTGCAGGCAGGATGCATGTCGGTTCCAAAGCGGAGGTTTAAGCCGCTTCGGTTCTTGTCCGCAGGGTTTGCCGCGCGTGAGCGGATTGCAGACACTTTTATCGATCCCCGAAAAGAGAGCCCGCCTGACCGGACGGATCAGGCGGGCTCCAGGATTGGCCGCTCGGGAGGTATCAGACGGCCAAATTCATCCAGACAGCCTTCGGCTCAGTGAAATTGTCGAGCGCAGCAGTGCCGTGCTCGCGGCCGAGGCCGGAGTCGCGCTCGCCGCCCCAGGGCAGGCGCACGTCGGTGTAGCCATAGGTGTTCATCCAGACCGTGCCGGCGCGCGCCCGCTTGGCGAAACGCTGCAGCTTGCCGATATCGCGGCTCCAGACGCCGGCAGCGAGGCTGTAGGCCGTGCCGTTAGCGATCCGTAAAGCATCGGCCTCGTCCCTGAACTTGATGACGCTGACGACGGGGCCAAAGATCTCCTCCTGTGAGATCCGCATCTCGTGTTCGACATTCGCGAACACCGCTGGGCTGATGAAATAGCCGCGATCTCCGACCTTCTCGCCACCGGTGACGAGGGTCGCGCCCTCTGCCCGTCCGATATCGACATAGTCGAGGATCGACTTCATCTGCTTCTCGGAGATCACGGGACCAAGCGCTGTCTTGCGGTCAAGCGGGTCGCCGATTCTGATCGACTTCGCGCGCGCGGCGAGACGTTCGACGACTTCGTCATAGGCCTTCTCCTGCACCAGCACGCGGGAGCCGGCCGAGCACACCTGGCCGGCATTGAAGAAGATACCGGAGGCCGCAGCCTTGGAAGCCGCTTCAAGATCCGCATCGTCGAAAATGACGTTGGCCGACTTGCCGCCGAGCTCGAGCGAGACGCGCTTGAAGTTGCTGGCCGCGGCCTTCATGATTCCACGGCCCACGCCGGGCGAGCCGGTGAAGGTGACCTTGTCGACATCGGGGTGATTGACCAGCGCGTCACCAACGACACGTCCGGGACCGGTGACGACGTTGAAGACGCCCGCCGGCAGGCCCGCTTCGAGCGCGAGCTCCGCGATGCGCAGCGCCGATAGCGAGGTCAGCTCGGCCGGCTTCATCACGATGGTGCAGCCGCAGGCCAGCGCTGGTGCGAGCTTCCACATGCCGATCATCAGCGGGAAATTCCACGGCACGATCGCCGCAACCACGCCGACCGGCTCGCGCACGGTGTAGGTCAGGGCATCATCCCGGACCGGCACGACGTCGCCGCTGATCTTGTCGGCCCAGCCGGCGTAGTAGATCAGCGTGTCGACGGCAGCCGGAAAGTCCTGGCGCGCCGTCGCGGAGATCGGCTTGCCGGCGTCGATCGACTCGAGCTCGATGATTTGTTCCGCGTGCTGCTTGAGCAGGTCCGCCCAGCGCAGCAGAATCTGGCCGCGCTCGGAGGCGCGCATCGTGCGCCACGGGCCTTCGAAGGCCCGGCGGGCGGCGGCCACGGCGTGCTCGACATCGGCCTCGTTGCCCTCGGCGATGGTGGCGATGACCCGCCCGGTGGCGGGGTTGAGAGATTTGAAGGTGCGACCTGAGCTCGCGGGGACGCGGCGGCCGTCGATGAGCAGATGCTGCGGCCGGGACATGAACTCGCTGGCCGGCGAGTGGGCAAAGTCATATGCAACAGACATCATATTTCCTCCGATTCTGGCATGCCAGGCTAAGCCCTTATTTGCTGGAGTTAAATATGATATGATGTGCCGATGGACGCCCCGCATATGAAGCGTAATTCATAAGGAGAGCCGATGCTTCAGATCGAGATCGAGGCTGTCTGGCGGTTTCGCCATGAAGGCAGTCCGCGCACCGCCGTCATCATGATCGGCGTGCTCAACGAGATCCGGAAGACCGGGAAGATCACGAGCGCGGCCAGCGATGCGCAGCTGTCCTACCGGCACGTCTGGAATCTGATCGAGCAGTGGACCGAGTTCTTCGGCACGCCCCTGGTCGAAACCCGGCGCGGCAAGGGCTCGAAGCTGACGCCATTCGGCGAGCGGCTGGTGTGGGCCGGCGAGCGCATGCAGGCCCGGCTCGGACCGCAGCTCGAAAACCTGGCCCAGGAGCTCGCGAGCGAGATCAAGCCGTTCCTCGAACAGCGGCCCTCCGTGATCCGCGTCCATGCCAGCCACGGCTTTGCGGTCGCCAAGCTGCGCGAATTCCTCGATCGCGAGCCGGGCATCGGCGTCGATCTACGCTATGTCAGCAATCAGCATTCGCTGGTCTCGCTGGCGCAGGGCGCCTGCGACCTCTCCGGCCTGCATCTGCCGCATGGCGCGCTACGCGCCCAGGGCATCAAGGCCGCGCGCGAATGGCTCGATCCGCGCGAGGACCGCATCATCAGTTTTGTGACGCGCGAGATGGGTCTGATGGTCGCGCGCGGCAATCCGCGGCGGATCGCCTCGCTTGATGACCTCACCCGGCCCAACGTCCGCTTCGTCAATCGCGACCATGATTCCGGCACGCGCCTCTTGTTCGACCAATTGCTCGCCGCGCATAGCATCGACGAAAGCAGGATCAACGGCGCGCAGCAGATCGAGTTCACCCATGCGGCGGTCGCAGCCTACGTCGCGAGCGGCATGGCCGATGCAAGCTTCGGTGTCGAGGCGGCCGCCCGCCAGTTCGGCCTCGACTTCATCCGCATCCTCACCGAGGATTATTTCTTCGTCTGCAAGCGCGCCTTCCTTGAGACCGCGCCGATGCAACGCATCCTCGAGATCATGCGCAGCGCCGATTTTCGTGCCGCCGTCGCCACCCTGCCCGGCTACGTGCCATCGGATACCGGTACCGTGACCGGCGTGAAGGCGTTTCTGGAGATGCACGCGGTGCGATGATGCCACGCGCTGGTGGTCACAGTGAGTTTGCTCTATTTTCCGGCAAATCAATCGGGAGCTGGGGAACGCAAAATGGGATCGGAACCCAAGACCAGAGTTGTTGTCGGTTATGAGGGCGTCGATCGCGCACTGTTTTCGGTCCGTCAGAACCGCAACAGCGGAGATTTGACTATCTTGATGCAGAACGCCAGGAACTTTGAGGATGAGGAGGCTGGATCGAAGAACATAGAGATTCGACGGCACAAACTGTCGATACACGGAAGTCCCAATAGCGCCGGCACGACGATCACCAGGGAATTTTGCTTGGCCGATGGACGCCGGATCACCAGCGCTCAATTCATCAAAGACTCCAAGGAATCCCTTTTCTGCCTCGTCTACAGCATGCTGCTGCCTGATCTCGGTGAGGCCCACTATTTGTCTAAACCGCGAGCCCGAGACTCTCTCGCGCGGATAGGCCAGTTCAATCGTGCGGACATGGCGAGTTTGATCTATCACATTGTCGTCGCCAATCACGACGTGCTCATGCCCTTCGTGCTTGGTCACTCGATCTTGGTGCTCGACTTCGACAGGTGGAAAATCGGTATCTACTCGACCTACGTGAATTTTCCGGCCGATGTATTCGGCCACTTCAACGTGCCGCTCACGCGCCCTTCCGCGACGAACGGTGTTCCGAATTCGGGATTTCCGGCCGAGTTTGCGAGCTCCGATGGAGGGGAGTCCCTTCCGGGCGACCAGCTGAGCGGGACCCTGAAATACGTCGACAACCTTCTATCGGCAAAAACGATGATCAAGCGATGCTCTCTTCTTCTCGAGAGCCAGCGGGCGCCGCTGATGCAGCATCAGTTTAACTTCCATCCAACGGTTGACAGTTTGTTCGCTGAACGGCTCGGCGTACCGCAAGGCCAGCGTGTCACCTACGAGCATCTGCCTATGCTGAATGTTCTCGTCCGGAAGACTTGATGCCTGGCCTAAGAGAACCGCCGCTTGGCCCATCATGCGATTGCCGAAAAACAGGAGGCGCCATGTCCACTCCGACACCCGATAAACGGACCTGCATGTTCTGCGACGGTCGCGGTATGACTGGCGAGCACCTTTGGCCCTTGTGGATGAGCCGATTGGAGGTACGTAACTACGACAAAAACAGCCATTCGCAATGGCTCTCTGACATAAATGAAGAAGGCACTTTCATCATCAAACAGCAGGCGCGCCTCGGTAGCATCGAGGATATCGTCATCAAGCGCGTGTGCAGCACATGCAACAATGGTTGGATGTCCGCCATTCAAGGCAAAGCCAAGCCACTGATCATCAATCTCCTTGCAGGAAAGCGGGATGGTCTGACCTCGGATAGCCAATTGGTCCTGGCTCAATGGGCAACGATGCTCATGATGGTCGCCGAATTCCTGGCAAAGGACCGGGTCGCCATATCGCCGGCCCAGCGAAGGGACTTCATGGAGACGCAGCGACCGCCCGAAAACGTCAAGCTATGGATCGGCAATCTTGCGGCCGGTGGACAACATCACCTAGAGATCTATCACTCAGCACTTGCCAAGATCACTCCTGACAAGCCCTTTTCGAGAGATCACACCATCCAGTCTACGACGCTCGGTCTCGACGGGCTCTTCTTCTACGGAATCTCTTCACAGGAGAACGTGCCGATCGCGAAACTCGATGACAGCTCGATCATGTACTTTTCAGATCTCAAGCCGAACACACACTGGTGGCCTCTTGTGCTCCAACTCTGGCCCCCTCAACACGAGGTGTTACCGACGCCAGAACGCCCCATCACTGATGCCGAGTTCAAACAGCTTGCAAAGATGATCAGCGAAATATCAAGAACGCCGTCGCCAGGTGCTACCGTTTTTGTGGGGGACGACCAAGCCAAGGGAGCAAACACCCCTTGATCATCCTCGCGGCATCAACGGCGCCATTGAAGGCTGTGAAATGCGTACCGCCCGCAACGAAGCTCGCGGCGACGATGGAGTCAGCGTCACGGGTCGAGGTACAGCACAACGGGAATCCGCTCGTCGATCGCCGCCTGGATTGCGGCGGACACGTACTGATCCTGAATCGTAAAATCGCCGATGTTGCCGCAATGCCCCAGGGTGCCCGGAAGGGATCCATGCTGGATATCCGGCGCGTTCACCTTGTCCGCGACGGGCAAGAGTGGCAATCTCCGCCGCAGTTGGCCGAAGAGACCCATCATGTCGCGCGCGAGCGCCAAATCCCTTCCCCAGCTGAGCCTTCGCATCGACCTCGACGGCGAGGATCGGATCGGGCCCGGCAAGATCGAGCTTCTGGAGCAGATCCGCGCGCAAGGCTCGATCTCGGCGGCCGGCCGCGCCATGGACATGTCGTACAAGCGCGCCTGGGATCTCGTGGACGAGATCAACCGAATCTGCGGACATGCCGCGGTCGAGCCCCAGGCCGGCGGCAAGAACGGCGGCGGCGCAATGCTGACGCCGTTCGGCGAAAAGCTTGTGGCGCGCTACCGGAAGATCGAGCGCGACGCCGCACGCGCGGTGCACAAGGATCTGGAAGCGCTCAAGAGCGACATCGCACGTTCACGAAAATCCTCGTAGAGGTCAGTTGCGAGCGCAGCGCGCTGGAGGCGTGGTGGCACGTTGTCTCGGCCGTCGACACGCAGCCGGACATCGAATCGCATTTCGACAGCCTGCGAGACTCCGAACTATTACGTCCGGTCAGAAGACCGGCTCGTCCTTCAGCGCCGTGATCAGCTGCTCGCCCTGCGCCGTCAGGCGGTAGGTCACCAGCGGACGGCTCGATGGCGGCTTGCGGTCGGTCTCGACGATGTGGCCGCGCACCATCAGCGCTTCGAAGCTGCCATAGTAGCCGTACATGCTGATCTGGTTCTGCCCGAGCAGCTTGAACTCGCGCAGCAGGCGGATCTCGTTGCCAGAGAGCAGCGAGCGGCGGACGCGCTGCACGAAGCTCGCGCGCTGCTCGAACCAGGCCTGATCGGGCAGCTCACGCAAAGACGGCGCACTGTCGCGCTCGCTGGGACGCGTCTCGACGTCCGCCCTCGCCGCCGGCGGCAACGGCATGCTGCTGCCGACCGCTTCCCTGGCGTCATCGAGCAACGCGATCGGCCAGCGCCGCATGTTGTCGACCATGACCGGCGCCGGCACGACATTGTCGCGCACCAGTTGCTCGAAGCGGCCGGCGGTCACGCCGACATAGGCGGCAGCGCGGCGGCGATCGACGAGACGGGCATCCCGCCCGTGCTCCAGCTCGCAAGCGATATTCTCGTTCACCCCAAAATCCCCTGCCGCATCGTTGCGGGCGCATCGCCGCGCGGGCCCGAAAGGGCCCGACGGCACATGACACTAGGGCGAAACCAGCGCTCTCAAAAGGCAGAGAAATTCGCACATGTTGCTGCCGTTTCGGCAACAGCTATAGTGCCGCCGGGGGTTTCATGCGCTTTCACTCGCCATCCATCCAGTACTTCCATGCCGTCCGCCGCACCGGCTCGATCCGCGCCGCAGCGCGCCTCCTGAACGTCGCCTCGTCCGCCGTCAGCCGCCAGATTCTCAAGCTTGAACAAGAGGTTGGATCGCCTCTGTTCGAGCGGAATGCGCGCGGCCTGACCCTGACGACGGTCGGCGAGATGCTCGCCCGCCACGTCATGAACGTGCTCCAGGACCTCGACCGTTTCCGCTCGGACGTGGCGTCCCTGTCCGGCGCCTGGCACGGCGCCGTTAGCATCGCCTGCATCGAGTCCATCACGGAGTCGGTGTTGCCGGATCTGATCGCCTCGCACCGGACCCGTGCCCGGCGCGTCAGCTTCACCGCAGAAATCATGGGATCTTCCGACGTGCTCGAAGCCTTGCGCCGGGGCGAGGCCGATATCGGCATCGCCATCGCGCTCAGGCATCCTCCGGACCTGCGGCAGGTCGCGCTGAAACGGTTTCGCCTCGGCGCGCTCGTTGCGCGCGAGCATCCGCTGGCGCGGCGCAAGACGGTGACACTGGAGCAATGCCTCGCCTTCCCCGTCATCCAGGCGCTGCCGGAGCTGTCGATCTACCATCTGCTCCAGCCCTTGATCGCGCAGCTCTCCGAGACGCCGGAGCCTGCGATCCAGGCCAACTCGATTGACCTGATGCGCGAGCTCGCCGCGCGCGGCGTCGGCGTCGCCTTCCAGACCCAGCTCGGCATCGGCCGGCTGTCGCGCGACGCGCAGCTCGTGTTCCTGCCGCTCGACAACGGCGGAAGCCCGGTGTGGTCGGATCTCGGCATCTATGTCCGCGCCGAACGCACCCTGCCCGCTTTCACCGAGTCCTTCCTCCAGGAACTCGTACGCGAACTCGGCGAGCGCGAGCGCCGCGAGAGCGCGGCCTATCCGCAAGGAGCGTGATGAAGCGCCGCCGTCGTTTCCGCTGGCACGGAGCCGGCGTCTCTGATCAGGCCGGGCCACGCATTCAAGCGTGACCGTTCTCCTTGCGATGTCCATTTTCGGAGAGGCGGTCGACCCAGGCGATGCCGATCGCGGAGATGATGAAGGTCAGGTGGATCAGCACCTGCCACATCACGCCGGTCTCGGTGAAGTTGCTGCGGGTGGTACCGAGATTGCCTGCCTCGATGAAGGTCCTGAGCAGCGAGATCGAGGAGATGCCGATGATCGCCATCGCCAGCTTGATCTTGAGCACGCTGGCGTTGACGTGACTGAGCCATTCCGGCTCGTCGGGATGGCCGCTCAGGTTGAGCCGGGACACGAACGTCTCGTAGCCGCCGACGATCACCATCACCAGGAGGTTCGAGATCATGACGACGTCGATCAGCCCGAGCACGATCAGCATGATCTGCTGCTCGCTGGCGTCGAACGAGTGCGCAACCAGGTGCCAGAGCTCTTTCAGGAACAGCAGCACATAGACGGCCTGCGCGATGATGAGGCCGACATAGAGCGGCACTTGCAGCCAGCGCGAGCCGAAGATCAGCTGGGCGAACGGGCCGATTTGCGGCTGCGGCGAAGGCGCGACCGAAGCTGCTTGGGGTTCAGACGACATGGATCACTCCCGGGAAACAAAGGCAGGAAAACGAAAGCAGGACTTAGAGACTTGCGATAACCGGCGCGAGCTCGAGCGAGCCGCGATAGATCATCTCGATGGCGACGTAGACGATGATGGCGAGGCCGACATAGGCGATCCAGCGCTGCTTCTGGAGCACGCGGCCGAGCAGGTCGGCGGCGACGCCCATCAGCGCGACCGACAGAACCAGGCCGAAGACGAGGATGTAGGGGTGCTCGCGCGCCGCGCCCGCGACCGCGAGCACGTTGTCGAGCGACATCGAGACGTCGGCGGCGACGATCTGCAGCGCAGCCTGCCCGAACGTTTTCCGCGGCGCCGGCGCGGCGGTCGCCCCACCGGCATGGCTGAACGCGGGCCGGTTCGCATGCGCAGCCTGCTCGCGCAGCTCGCGCCACATCTTCCAGCACACCCACAGCAGCAGCACGCCGCCGGCGAGCAGCAGGCCGATCACTTGCAGGAGCTGGGTCGCGACGCCGGCAAAGACGATGCGCAGTGCGGTCGCGGCGACGATCCCGACGACGATGGCGCGGCGGCGCTGATCAGCCGGAAGGCCTGCGGCCGCGAGACCGATGACGACGGCATTGTCGCCGGCGAGCACGAGGTCGATCAGGACGACCTGCAGCAGCGCGGTTAGCGCGTCGGGGGTGATGAATTCAGTCATGTTCGATCATTTTTCGGTACGGACGGATCCAGCCAGTGCGGCTTGCGGCGCTCGATCCAGTCGAAGACCTTTGAGCGTGACGCACGCAGCGCCGGCACGTCCTCGGCGAGCAGCGCGAGGCCGAGCGGCAGCATCCAGATGCCGAGCACCGGCAGGAAGGACAGCACGCCACCGACGACGAGCAGCGCGCCCGAGGGAATCCGGACCCAGCGGCTCGACGGTTGCAGCAGATAGTCGACAGTGCCGGCAAGACGCGAGGGCAGCCGCTGAACGAGCGCGTCAAGCCGCGGGTCGCCGCCGGCCGGTTGGCCGCCGGCGCCCTCGCCTCTCGCCCTTTGCTGGTCCGAAGCAGCACTCATGCTCACGCCTTCTCGGCGGCACTGACCGCGGCCGGCCCGACCGGCTTCGCGCGCGGCAACACCAGCGTCAGCAGGCGCAACAGCTTGATGGCCTGCACCTCGTGCGGATGCACGTCCTCGTCCGCAGCGGCGACACGCTCCGACAGCTCGAGAAGATGGGAGGACAGCGGCAGGTCCGAGACCGGCCGCAGCGTGTCGATCACCACATTGGCGAAATCAGGCTCTTCGAGCCGTTCGGCGAGCTCGTCGAACATGGAGAACAGGCGCTCCTCGCTGATGTGCGGCGCCAATCCGCGTTCCCTGATGAAGCGGATCACCTCGTCGCGCTCGACCGGCGACACGCGCCGATCGGCCACGGCGACCAGCGCACCGGCGATCACCAGCGCCGCCGCAGCCTGCTCGTTGAAGCTGCGCGGCTCGGTGATCTCGAGTTCGATCGAACTGGAAGTGTTGGCGTCAGACATCGTCGCTCCCTTATCTTGCGAAATGACCGCGCGGAGCTGCGATGGGGACGATTTGGTCGGAGAGAACTTAAGAGGGCCCGACGATCGGCCGATCCATCGCATTCGCGCGGGACAGGTCATCCGACATCGCGAGGTTTTGCTGACACAGTCAGCGTCCTCGCCAGAGGGGCCCGGATTCTTGTTCTCCCCAGACATAAAGCCGGGTGAGCCAGAATCAAGGCGATAACAGTGCGACCAGCAGCCGCATCGGGGTTCCGTCCGCGCCGTCATTGCGAGCGCAGCGAAGCAATCCAGAATCCCTCCGCGGAAAGAGTCTGGATTGCTTCGCTGCGCTCGCAATGACGGAGTGTATGCGCGAGCATCGGTCCTACCCGACGCGCTCAACAAGATGCGCGCGCGATGGTGACGGATCGAACCGGTCACCGAAATATTGCGTTTCGTGCGCCACTGATCCGTCGCGGAATTCCATGATGCTGACGACGTAGGACGGCACCCCGTCATAGGTCAGGATGAATTCGCTCACCCAGAGATCACCGCCGCCGACGATCCGCCGGACCGTGAAGCGCTTTCTGTTCGGCTGCACGAAGCGGCTCTCCTGAATGTTGCGGCGGCCGCGAATGCGCTCGCCGGACTGCGGATAATCGAGCACGGCATCCTCGCGATAGATGTCATGCTCGGCCTCGAAATCGTTTGCGTCCGAAGCGTCCCAATGATGCTGGAGCGCCGTCAGCCTCGCCTGATCGTCCATCGAGATCTCCCTCTTGCGGTTCCTGCTCTTTAGGTCGGAGCGCAGACAGACCGCGGCAAGGCGGCCTCGCAACGTCTAACAACGACTAACGTGCAAAAATGGGCCGCAAGGGAGAATTTTTATCCCTACGGCAAGGCTTACGTCGAAACGCCCGGCGAACGGGATTAGAACCACATTTCCGACCCTCGTCGGCCGGACCAATGCCGGCCTGGAATGTGGATGATGCAGAAGAGAACCAACCCCGGCCGCCGCACTGGCCGCATGGGCGCACGCCAGATCTACGAGGCGCTGCGCGACCAGATCATGTCGCTGGTCTACGGCACTGACGGCCTGCTGCCGTCATCGCGGGCGCTCGCGGACGAGATGGGCGTGGCGCGCTCGACCGTCACGATCGCCTACGAGCAGCTCGCCGCCGAAGGTTTTATCGAGACGCGCCATGGCGCCCGGCCGCGCGTGGCGCGCGCGGTGGTGGAGCGCGGACGCACGCGCGCGACGTCCCGGCCATCGACGCGCAAGGCGCGGCTTTCGACCTTCGGCGAGCGGCTGCGCCAGGACCCGCCTCACTGGTCCGCGCCGCCGCGCGGGCTTGTCGCGAACTTTCGTTATGGCGAGCTGTCGCCGTCGGACTTCCCGGTGCTGGCATGGAAGAAGGCCGTGACGGCTGCCATGGCGCGCAAGCCCGAGCGGCTCGCCTATGACGATCCCTGCGGTGCGCTGCGGCTGCGGACTGCGCTACAAGGTTATTTGTGGCGATCGCGCAGCGTCCGCTGCGACGTCGACCAGATCGTCGTCGTCAACGGCTCGCAGCAGGGCCTCGACATCTGTGCGCGCCTGCTGCTCGATGCCGGCGACCGCTTCGTGATGGAGGAGCCCGGCTACCAGATGGCGCGGCACACCTTCGCGGCGACCGGCGCGGTCACGGTGCCTGTCACGGTCGATGCCGAAGGCCTTCAGACCGAGCGGCTCGACGGCATCGCGGCCCGCCTCGCCTATGTCACGCCGTCGCATCAATATCCGCTCGGCGGCGTCATGCCGATCGGCCGCCGGCACCAATTGCTGGCGTGGGCGCGCAAGAACGACGCTTACGTGATCGAGGACGATTACGACAGCGAGTACCGCTACGACACCAAGCCGATCCCGCCGCTGCATGCGCTGGAAGACAGTGATAACGTGATCTATCTCGGCACAGTCTCCAAGACGCTCTCGCCGACCTTGCGGATCGGCTACCTCGTGGTGCCGCAGGCGCTGCGATCCCTGTTCGCCGCCGCCAAGCAGATCATGGACCGGCACACGCCGCTGATCGAACAGGAGGCGCTTGCGGCGATGCTGGAGAGCGGCGCATATGACAGCCATGTCAGGCGCGTGCGCCGGCGCAACGCCGAGCGGCAGCAGGCGCTGCTCGACGCCCTTCGCCGCCGCTTCGGCGATCGTATCAGGATCGAGGGCGCGGCCGCGGGCCTGCATGTGGTGGCCTGGCTCGACGATGTGCCGCAGAAGCGCGAGGATGCATTGATCGAGGCGGCCCGCACCAAGGGCGTCGGCATCTATCCCGTCTCCGCGCTGTTCGCCGGCCCGCGCGGTGCGCGGAAGTCGGTCGGCCTTGTCATGGGTTATTCGGCGCTGGACACCGCGCAAATCGAACGGGGCTGCAGGCTCCTGGCGCAGGCGGTTGCCGAACTGGACTGATATAATCATATAAAACTGGCAGTTTCTTATAGTCCAGATTGCGGCTATCTCTGCAGTCAGAACGGAGACACGCCATGTACATTCCCCCCGCCTTTATCGACGACATCGAGAGCATCCGCGCGACCATCCACGCCTCCCGCCTTGCGAGCCTGGTCACGGCCACCACCGAAGGTCCGGTCGCCACGCCCTTGCCGCTGTTCCTCGACGAGAGCGAAGGCGAGCATGGCGTGCTGTACGGGCACGTAGCGAGGGCCAACCCGCAATGGAAGCAGCCGCCGATCGGCGATGCGCTCGCGATCTTCAGCGGTCCCGACGCCTATGTGACGCCGTCTTGGTACGCGACCAAGCAGGAGACCGAAAAGGTCGTGCCGACCTGGAATTACATCGCCGTGCATGCCTATGGCCCGGTGGAATTCTTCCAGGAGCCGGAGCGCCTGCTCGAAGCCGTGACGCGGCTGACCAAAAAGCACGAAGGCGCGCGTGCAAAGCCGTGGGCGGTCAGTGATGCCCCTGCCGATTTCGTCGCCGCGCAGCTGCGCGGGATCGTCGGCGTGCGCATCCCCGTGGTGCGGTTCGAAGGCAAGCGCAAGATGAGCCAGAACCGGCCCGACGCCGATCGCATCGGCGTCGCGCAAGGTCTCGCGGCAAGCGAGAACCATGGTGATCGCGAGGTCGCAGCCCTGATCCCGCTTCCGGTCTAGTCTCCGGTCTGCTTGCGCAGCCGCTGGGCGTATTCGGCGCCCCATCCGAGGCCGAGCGTCACGGAGATGAGCGAGCCGAGCAGCACGCCGAACTTCGCGGCGTCAAGCAGCCTCTCGTCGGTAAACGCGAGCATGGCGATGAAGATCGACATCGTGAAGCCGATGCCGGCCAGCAGCCCGACGAGGCAGACGCCGCCCCAGGATACGCCCGGCGCCAGCCGGCATCCACCCGCGCGCACCGCAAGCCAGGTCGCACCGATCACGCCGATCGGCTTTCCGGCGCAGAGCGCAAGTCCGATGCCGAGCGCCACGAATTGCGCGCCGCCAGTGAATTCGGTGCTCCTGAGGTCGACGCCGGCATTGGCAAGCGCGAACAGCGGCATGATTGCGTAAGCGACCCAGGGATGCAGCGCCGCCTCCACGCGGATGACGGGCGGCACTGTCTCGGGATCCGCCGAGCGGACCGGCGTGATCAAGCCGAGCACGACGCCCGCAAGTGTCGGATGCACGCCGGCCATAAGGAACCCTGCCCAGACGAGGAGGGCTGGCAGGACGTAGGCAAAGGCCGAGCCGAAGCCGAGCCGTTGAAATCCCAGCGCCATGAGAACACCGAGCAATGCAACAACAAAGCCGTTGAGATCGAGTCCATTGCTGTAGAACAGCGCGATAATGAGAACTGCGATGATGTCGTCGATGATGGCCAGAGCGAGCAGAAAGACCCTGATATTGGCGGGGATTGATCGTCCTAGCAGGGCGAGCACACCGACTGCAAAAGCGATGTCCGTTGCAGTTGGAATCGCCCAGCCTTGAATGCGGTTCGCGACGTTATTGAAGCTCAGGTAGATCAGCGCCGGGACGACGACACCGCCGACGGCGGCCAGCACCGGCAGAATGGCCTGATCGAACCTGCTCAGCGCGCCCTCGTGGATTTCACGACGGACCTCCATGCCGACGACCAGGAAGAAGACCGTCATCAGCGCGTCGTTGATCCAGAAATGCAGAGGTCTGACAAAGCCGAGCTCGCCAAGGCGAAGTGAAATCGGCAGGTTCCAGACGTCGTGATACGAATGGGCGAATGGCGAGTTGGCCCAGAGCAATGCGGCAGCCGCAGCTATCAGCAGCACGACGCCACTGACGGCCTCGACATGCAGGAATTGCTGGAGCGCCGTGAGCGCTCGCTCGACGAAAAACGGGGATCTGGGCAGGTGCCTGCCGGGCAGCTGATCGTTCATGGGCGCACGCATCCTGCGTGGCGGCCCGACCATCGCTTGACCTGTCGCTGCCCCAATGCAGCGAGCACCCGGGCCCGTTCTATATCGTGCTGCGATTAACGCAACCCCCGCCCGGTGCCATCCGTGTCAGCGACGGCCGGAACCCCGACGCGGTGCGGATGGTTAGCGCTCCTCACGACACTTTGCAGGTGGGAACTCCATGTGCCGCTGGATCGCATACCGGAGACGAACTCGTTCGAACCCCATGTCACCGAGCCCGAGCATTGCTTGATCGCGCAGGAGCATCCGCTCCGCACAAGCTTCGCCAACGAAAACGTCTGTTCTGAACTTGCTACGCCATAGGGGAATGCATGACTGACATCGCCTGGTGCGCCGGTTGCGGCCACAGCCTGGTCCCGATCCTGTCCGAGCAGGGCCTGACAACGCCGAGCTGCTTCTGGTGCGAGGGCATCGACGCGCGGACCATGGAGATGGCGAAGTGGGCGGACAGCCCGGCCGGCAAACCGGATCGGGCCGCGCCGCACTCCATTGATTGAGCCACGCTCTGCGTCAAGCCCTCGCCACCAGGCGTAGACCGAACACAGACGCGACGGTCGGGGCAGCAGCAGCGACCGGCTTTCGCATCGGCCGGCGCCGCGGGATGAAGAAGCTGTTGACGAGGATCGGCTCGTTGTCGCCGAGCGCGGTTCGCTCCTTCACCAGCCCGCTCATGACCAAGCGCATCTTGATGAGGTCCTGCGCCACGAAGCTGCAGTCCTCCTCGCGATTGATCTGCTCATGCATGATCGCTTCAGCCTCGCGCATGCTGACGCGGAGCGCTCTGATCGTTCTGCGGATATCGTTGATGCGGTTGTCCATGGCTGCCTCTCCATCTCGGTCGCAGCATAAGAACGAAACATGAACATCTTGTCAATCGCCGTCCTGACGAATTGCGACGTCGCCCCCGATCCACAGAAGGCACAACTGCCCGCACACTGGCGAGGCTTGCTGACAAATTAGCCAGCTCGAGCCGCTCTCCTGGAAGCGCGAGGCGCTGGCGCTGCGCCGGACGGTCAAGCCAATCGGGCGATCTAACCTAGTGTGCAACCACCGGATTTTTTCCTGGCCGGGCTCGCCGCGTCACCGCGCGGGCCCGTTTGCTGATCCGCAAGCCAACTGGCCCAAAATTCGCAGTGACATTGCAAGCTGGCAATGGCGCAGAGCGGAGAACGTCATGAACGTGCATGCTGCGGGCGATCTCAGGACGACCGGCCTCACTCATCCGAATGGCGCGCCGCTCCGGCTCAACACCCGGGATTTTGTGGCGATCGATCGCGACCGGAATGCGAAGTTCGAAGCGACGTATCGTCCGCAAGCCCTCTACAACCGCGCCAACGAAGGCTTTCACGCCAACAACGAAACCTTCCTGCTGCACGAAGTCGCGACCAATCTGCCGATCTACCGCCCCGACACCGGCCCCACCGACTTCCATCTGCATCTGCCGCCGGGCGGGTTTCAGCTCGTGCTGGTCACCTCGGGCGCCTTCACCTTCGACTATGACGGTCGTTTCTATAATGTCGGCCCGGGCGCGGTGATGCTGCAAAGCGCGATCGTGCATCGCCAGCTGTTCTACACCTGGTCGGGCCTGTCGACCGAAGAGAATTTGAAGACGCCGCAGACGGTGGTGCCGGATCCGATCTCGATGGGCTATTCCGGCAAATTCCTCGAAGCCTTCATCACCGATCCCACCACCTTTCCGAATCCGACCATCGTCGGCCCGGATCAGATCGACGAAGCCGAGACGCCGCGCGTGGCCTGGAACCATCCTCTGCACGATCGCCCGGCCGATGGAGGCTTCTGGCTTCAGGATCCCCTCGCACTGGATGCACTGTTCAAGCCGCTCGTCGACGGCCCCATCAAATCCGCGTTGCCGGTCTATGTGCGCGATATCGGGATCGAGACTCCAAGCGGCCATCTCGTCACCGGCCACATCATCGCAACCGACCCGCGCGGCCACTCGCTCTTGCCAAAGAGCACGTCGATCGCCGCGGATGCCGACTGCTTCGCCAAGGGCGAGGTCGTGATCTATCGCGTCATTCGCGGCACGGCGGAATTCAGGAAGAAGGCCGGCGAGACCTTTGAGCTCGCGGCCGGCGATGTGGTGACGGCGGGCAAGGATTCGATCAGCCTCGTCGGCGTCGGCGAAAACACCCAGGTCCTGCGGCTCGGCCTGCTCAAAGGCATGAACGATCTTCGCAGCTGGACGCCGACGCAACGCGACGAGATCGATGGCCTGGCCGGTCAGATCATCACGCAGAAGGACATTCGTCCCCTGCGCACCGAAGGCAAGCCGGTCGGCTATCTGTACGCGTAGGCACGAGGCCGACGCAACGCATCCGGTTCTCTGCGCCGCAGGTCTTGTCTGCTGAAGAGAGCTTGCCCCTCGGCGAATGCTGCTGGTAGTTCATAGGCGATCGAGATGCGCCTGGAGCACCAGCTTCGCCCGTGAGCCCCGAAATCACCAGAACCTGCGGAAGCTGCACCGCCTGCTGTGATGGCTGGCTGCAGATCGAGGTGCGCGGTCACAAGGTACGCAAGGGGCAACCGTGCCCGTTCAGCATCGCCCAGTGCTGCTCGATCTATCCGGAACGCCCGCAGCATCCCTGCCGCGAATTCATCTGCGGCTGGCTGGTCGCGTCGAGCCCGCTGCCGGATTGGATGCGGCCGGATCAATCCAGCATGATCATGCTGGCCGCCAATTTCTTCTGGCGCGGCTTGCCGGTCGACGTCGTGGTGCCTGTCGGTGAGCAGCCAAAGAAGAAGGCGCTGGATTGGCTGACGCGATTTTGCGCCGAGAACAGGCGGCTGCTCGTCTACCAGATCGGCGATGAGTGGTTCGCGTTCGGACCACCCGTGTTCCAGACCGACATCGCCAACCGTCTCGCGCGCGGCGAAACGCCGTGGGGCGATTGACCCAAGGCCCGGAAGCCGTTCGCCTTTTTGACACGGAACCAGTTCGGCGCACCACAATGCGTCAGATCGCCGCGCGACACGCTTTGTCGGGAATAGTTGCTGATCAGACACAGTCGGGCCGGAAAGCGAGCTAAACCACAAGAGCCCCGTTGTATATGGTATCTGGCATACATTAGCTTCCGCTTTATCCCGGGCCCATTGAGAGTCCGCGGCGATAGAGGGGAAACACGATGAGGAAGGCCTTTCTGCTCGGCACAGGCTTTGCAGCCCTTTGTGCAACCACGATTAGCCATCCCTTGAATGCTGCAACCATGGATGACGTCATTGCGCGCCTCGATGCGCTCGAGCGCAGCAACGCCAAGCTCGCGAAGGAGAACACGCAGCTTCGCGAACGCGTCAATCACATCGGCGAGTCGAAGGCCGCGGTGACGGCCGTTGCCCCGGCCTCGCCGAAGGGCAATCCGGTTCTGCACGCGGCGGTCGCGCCCTCACCAGCGCCTGCGCCCGAGCACACCGTCGTCAGCATCGGCGGCGCTCCGCTCTACAGCAAGGCGCCCGGCGCCAATCCGTTCATCGACAACACGACCGTGACGCTCTACGGCCACGTCGATCTCTCGGGCGACATCTTCAATGCGGGCGTCTACGACCAGGGGACGAAATTCGGGGTCTCCAGCAACCTCACCTATTTCGGCGTTCGCGCGCGGCACAACCTCGATCCCTATGGCTATCCCGGATGGGCGGCCATCGCGCAGTTCGAATCCCTTGTGGAAGTCGCGGCCGTTCCGACCGAACGCGCGGCGTTCGGCACGCGCGACAGCTTCCTCGGCATGGAAAGCCCCTGGGGCGCGATCAAGGCCGGCAAGGCGGACACGCCTTACAAGAAGGCGACGGCGAAGTTCGATCCGTTCTCGGCCACGCTCGGCGACTACAACTCGATCATGGGCAACACCGGCGGCGACCTCCGCGCCGAGTTCGATTGGCGCGCCGCGCATGCGATCTGGTATGAATCGCCGGTGTGGAACGGCTTCCAGGCCACCGTCATGCTGTCGCCCGGACAGAACACGGCGAGGGACAACAGCGACTTTGCGCTCGGCGATTTCAACTGTCCTGCGACATCGTCGCGCGGCAGCGGCTCGGGCTTCCCGCTGACATCGGCGCCGGAAGGCTGCACCGACGGCTCCTACGGCAATCTCTACAGCGCGTCGCTGACCTACAATCAGGCCGGGTTCACGGGGGTCGCCGCCTACGAATTCCACGAAGGAACCAACCGAACCGGCGACGAGGCGGTGACACCCCTGAGCAACGGCGGCGTTCTGACCGTGCCGGCGGGCGCAGTCGGCATCGCCAACGAATGGGCAGCGAAAGTCGGCGCGGGCTATAAGTTCAACGACATGATCGGAAGCCTGCAGCTCTACGGCATCTACGAGATCATGCGCCGCGAGCACACGGTTGCCGCCTTCAACGAGCGCTCGCGCGACGGCTACTTCGTGAGCGCGACCCAGACGGTCGACAAATGGGATGTCAGCGCATCATGGGCTCACGCCAACGCGTCGCCTGGCTCGCCGGGCACCGGCGTCCTCAATGCCTATCCCACCCCCGGGGTCACGGTCTCCGCTCCAGCCGGTGCCGCCGACTTCGCACTCAACAGTGTGGACTCAAGCGCGGACCAGTACGCACTCGGCGTGAAGTATCACTTCAGCCCGTTCGTGAGCTGGTACCTGGTGGGCAGCTATCTCCGCAACGGACCCGGCGCACATTACTGCCTCGGCGTCAGCGGGCATGGCTACGGTGTTTGCGGACGCGACGCCAACAACAACGTTGTTGCCGGCAACAAGGCCGAAGCGGTCACCACTGGCATGACGTTCGATTTCTGACCGGAAGAGAAGACAGCGGGGAGCCGGTCGCGGCTCCCCGTCGTGAGCGCCTACTCCGCCGCCTGGCGCACGTGACGCGCGGTCGGTGTGCGCATCGTCACCAGCTCTTCGGCCGCGGTCGGATGCAGCGCGATGGTCGCGTCGAAATCGGCTTTCGTCGCCTTCATCTTCACCGCAATCGCGACCACTTGCGTGACCTCGGCGGCGCCATCGCCGACGATGTGACAGCCGAGCACGCGGTCGGTCGAGCCGTCGACGACGAGCTTCATCAGCACGCGGGTATCACGGCCCGACATCGTCGCCTTGATCGGGCGGAACGTCGTCTTGTAGATGTCGACGTGGCTGAACTGCGCGCGCGCTTCGGTTTCCGTCAGGCCGACGGTGCCGACCTCCGGCTGCGAGAACACCGCGGTCGGGATGGTGGAATGATCGACCTGCACCGTACGCTTGCCGAACACGGTGTCGGCAAAGGCATGGCCCTCGCGGATCGCGACCGGCGTCAAATTGTGGCGATGGGTGACGTCGCCGATCGCGTAGATGCTGTCGACCGAGCTCTTCGAGAAATGATCGACCGCGATACCGCCATTCCTGGGGTTGATGGCGACGCCGGCCTTCTCCAGGCCGAGATTGGCCACCGCCGGATGACGGCCGATCGCGAACATCACCTGGTCGGACGCGAGGCTCGATCCGTTCGACAGATGCGTGGTGAATTCATCGCCATTGCGATCGAAATGGCGATCGACCCTGTTCACCGTGCAGCCGGTGAGAATGGTGATGCCCTGCTTCTCCATCTCGCTGCGGACGTGCGCACGGACGTCTTCGTCGAAGCCGCGCAGAATATTGTCGCCGCGATAGATCACGGTGACGTCGGAGCCGAAGCCGGCGAAGATGCCGGCGAACTCCAGCGCGATATAGCCGCCGCCCTGGATCACGATCCGCTTCGGAAGCTTCTTCAGATGAAACGCCTCGTTGGACGAGATCACATGCTCGATGCCCGGGATCGCCGCGCCGTGATTGGGCGCGCCACCGGTGGCGATCAGAATGTATTTTGCGGTGATCTTCCTGTCGTCCGCGAGCAGGCGAATGGTGTGCTTGTCCTCGATCAGCGCCCGGCTCTTGACGATCCGCGCGCCCGACTTCTCGACGTTGGTCGTGTAGGCCGCCTCCAGCCGCGCGATCTCCTTGTCCTTGTTGGCGATCAGCATCGGCCAGTCGAAGGTCGCGGACGGAACGGTCCAGCCGAAGCCGGCGGCATCCTCGAGCTCTTGACGGAAATGCGAGCCGATCACGAACAGCTTCTTCGGCACGCAGCCGCGGATCACGCAGGTGCCGCCCATGCGGTACTCTTCCGCGATCATCACGCGGGCGCCGTATCCGGCCGCGATACGGGCGGCACGCACGCCGCCCGAACCGCCACCGATGACAAAGAGGTCGACGTCGAATTCAGCCATTGTCCACTCCGACCTCTTCAACCCAAGCCGCGACGCGCTTTGGGGCTTCCTGATCAGCTATCCTGTCAGATAGGTATTGTCACATTTCCTTGCCACGCTTCTTCATCTCGGCGCGGAACGCGCTCGCGACGACCTCGGAGAAGTTCTGCGCCCACGCGTTCATGACCTGCATGCTGAGGCTGATGGCCTTGGGCTCGTTGGTGATCAGCTTCTGGCCGAGCGGCGACTTGTAGAACGCGACGAGATCCTTCAGCTCCTGCTCGGTGAACTCGCCGGCATAGACGCCCACCATGCCATCGCCGATCTCCTGCTCGCGGCCGGCAAGCTGCTTGGTGATGATCGGGGCGAGCTCGTTGAGATCCTTCTGGTAGTTGAGGTTCTGGCCGATCAGCGTGCCCTTGACCTTCTCCACCATGCCGGGCACGGCGTTGGCGTACATCGCGCTGGCATTCTTCAGCGTCAAAATCTCCCTCGCCGCCGCAATCGACGCCGCAGAGGGTGCTGCCGGCTGCTGCGCGATCGCAGGCGCTGCCCCCAGTGCGAGCGCGAAGGCGAGGCACGCAGCAGGCACGATCTTCAAAACACTCTTCATTCTAGTCTCCTTTCGGCTTTCGCCGTTCAATCACGCGAATTCCTTCGCCACCCGCCAAAACAGCCGAGCTGGCCAAGCCGATGAACAACCCATGCTCGACCACGCCGGGGATCGCGCTCAACGCCCTGGCGAGGCTGGGCGGATCCACAATACGTCCGAGCTGGGCATCGACGATCCAGTGGCCGCCATCGGTGACGAAAACGTGGCCATCCTTGTCCCCGCCCTTGGCCTTGCGAACCGCCATTTGCCCGGAAACGCCGCATTCCGCAAATGCCTTCTCGATCGCCCGACGCGTCGCGCCGAGCCCGAACGGAATGACCTCGATGGGCAGCGGAAAGCGGCCGAGCGTCGGCACCCATTTGGTGTCGTCGGCAATCACGATCATGCGATCCGAGGCGGCCGCCACGATCTTCTCACGCAGCAGCGCACCGCCACCGCCCTTGATCAGGTTGAGCTCGGGATCGATCTCGTCGGCGCCGTCGACGGTAATGTCGAGATGCTCGATCTCATCCAGCGTCGTCAGCGGCACGCCGCAACGCTCCGCATCGGCGCGGGTCGCCTCCGAGGTCGGCACGCCGATCACCTTGAGTCCGGCGGCGACGCGTTCGCCCAGCAGCTCGACGAAATGCTTGGCGGTCGAGCCGGTGCCGAGGCCGAGCTGCATGCCGTCACGCACCTCTTCCAGCGCGCGCGCCGCAGCCTGCCGCTTCAACTGGTCCATGTTCACGTTTGGGCTCGCCTCTCAAATCAGGAGTGCCGCAGGTATCGTCGGCCGCGGCGGGCCTATGTAGCCTCGTTTTTCCCCGGAGAACAGGGTCTGGGAACAGGCCTATAAGCCGATCTTATGATCCCGCCCCTTGCGCCGGTACGGCCGGGCCGTTAGCGCTGGGACCATGACCTCCCCCTACACCCTCGTCTTCGATCTCGACGGCACGCTTGTGGATACGGCGCCCGACCTGATCACTGCGCTAAATCACGTGCTCGACCGCGAAGGCCTGCCGCCGGTGCCGATGGCCTCGGCCCGCAACATGATCGGCGCCGGCGCCCGCAAGCTGATCGAGCGGGGCCTGGAGGCCGAGGGCCGCACGGTCACGCCGGCCGACATGGACCGGATGACGGCAGATTTCATCGCCTATTACGCCGACCATATCGCGGTCGAATCGCAGCCCTTCGAGGGGCTGCTGGACGCGCTCGACCTGTTTGCGGCCCAGGGCCATCGTCTCGCGGTCTGCACCAACAAGCTGGAATGGCTGTCGAAGCGGCTCCTGGACCAGCTTGACCTGAGCCGGCGGTTCGCGGCGATCTGCGGCGCGGACACTTTTGGGGTCCAGAAGCCCGATCCGACCATTTTCCGCGAGACCGTGGCGCGGGCCGGCGGCGAGGTCAAAGCCAGCATCATGGTCGGCGACGCCGGGACCGATGTCGGCGTCGCCCGGCGCGCCGGGGTGCCCGTGATCGGGGTCAGTTTCGGCTACACGGACGTGCCGATCGCCGATCTGAAGCCGGACCGGCTGATCCATCACATGCGCGACCTGCCGGCCGCCGCCCACAGCCTGATGACGGTTTCGGCGCCAGGCAAGGCCCTGATATAGCTGGGTTATTCCAGAGAACCCCGCGTTAACCATCTATTAACTATGCGCGCTCCGCCGGTTGCTTGCCTCAGGCGACGCTCCTAAGGTCCGGACGGGGTTATGTGGCGGTTCGTCGCAGTAAAGTGGATGGTCATGCGTCGTGTCATCGCGATTGCGCTAGCAGGAGCGAGCCTGGGTGGCTGCTCCTCGATGTCTTGGGACATGTTCAAATCGGCACCGCCAACGGTCCAGGTCCGGCTCGAATCCAATCCCCCGGGGGCCGACGCCAGGACGTCGCTCGGACCGGGCTGCAAGACCCCCTGCTCGGTCTCGGTTCCCGCGCCGGAGGCCCCGTTCACGGTCGACTACGTCTTCAACAAGTACCAGCCGACCAGCGTGCCGGTGAACGTGATCAAGAATCCCGGCGATTTCACCACGCCCGCCTCGGTAACCACCGATCCAAACCCGGTGTTCGCGGAGCTTCAGCCGGCGGTGCCGCCCAAGCCCGCGAAGAAGAAGCCGCACCGGCCGAAGAGGCCGAAACCGGCCGCAGCCGCACCCGCCGCGGCGCCGACCGATGCTGCAGCGCCCGCAGCCGGTTCTGCGTTCCCCGATCCGAATGCGGGCAAGCGTTAATCCAAGCGTTGTCAATCCAAGCGTTGTTAATCTATGTATACCACCCGATTGTCCTCTGCCTGCGCGATGCTTAGATTGCGTCCGGAGCATCGCTGAAGCAAAGATGCGTCCGTCGCCGTAAGTGACCAGGCAGTTGGCAAGGCAGTTGGTATGAACGGATCTCCCGCGACCTCCCGCACCGCGCTCTCGAGCGCGATGACCGATCCGTTCGGGCGGACCATCACTTACCTGCGCGTCTCCGTCACCGATCGCTGCGATCTGCGCTGCTTCTATTGCATGTCGGAAGACATGACGTTCCTGCCCAAGGCCGATCTGCTGACGCTCGAGGAACTCGACCGGCTCTGTTCCGCCTTCATCGCCAAGGGCGTGAAGAAGCTGCGGCTCACGGGCGGCGAGCCGCTGGTCCGGCGCAACGTGATGTCACTGGTACGTTCGCTGTCGCGCCATCTCGCCAGCGGCGCGCTGGGCGAGCTGACGCTGACCACCAACGGCACGCAACTCGCAAAACATGCCCGGGAGCTCGCCGATTGTGGCGTTCGCCGCATCAACGTCTCGCTCGACACGCTCGATCCCAGGAAGTTTCGCGAGATCACGCGCTGGGGCGAGATTGACAAGGTGCACGAGGGTATCGAAGCCGCGCGCGCCGCTGGCCTCGCGGTGAAGATCAACGCGGTGGCGCTGAAGAACCTCAACGAGGACGAGCTCCCCGATCTGATGCGCTGGGCCCACGGCAAGGGCATGGGGCTGACCTTGATCGAGGTCATGCCGATGGGCGAGATCGGTTCGGGCCGTATCGACCAGTATCTGCCGCTGTCGCTGGTGCGCGCGCGGCTCGCCCAGCAGTTCACGCTGACGGACCTCGCGGAAAGCACCGGCGGCCCGGCGCGCTACGTCAGTGTCGCCGAGACCGGCGGCAAGCTCGGCTTCATCACGCCGATGACCCACAATTTCTGCGAATCCTGCAACCGGGTACGCATCACCTGCACGGGCACGCTGCACACCTGTCTCGGCCACGAGGATGCCTCCGATTTGCGCAAACCTCTGCGTGCATCCGACGACGACACGCTGCTTGCGGCTGCGATCGATCGCGCCATCGGGCTGAAGCCCAAGGGCCACGACTTCATCATCGACCGCCGCCACGACCGTCCCAGCGTCTCCCGGCACATGAGCGTGACCGGCGGCTAGTTGACCCGCCGACGCCCGGGCAATTTCCCTTAACTATCAGCAAACTTCCAATTGACGGACGGCACGCCCGCTGGTTTTGTGCGGCGGCCTCATGCCTGCGCGGCGAGACAAGCCGAGCGCGCCGAGTCGGCGCAGACAAGACGGCCGGGGCACAAGCGGGGAGGACCTATCATTGACAGCGCTCCTGAAATTGAGCGGCAGGATCGACGCGTTTACACGCTGGACCGGCAAGCGCCTAGCCTGGCTGATTCTCGTCGCCGTCATCATCTCGGCGGCAAATGCGATCGTGCGCAAGGCCTTCGACACCTCGTCCAATTCCTGGCTCGAGCTACAGTGGGTCCTGTTCAGCATCGTGTTCCTGCTGTGCTCATCCTGGACGCTGCTCGACAACGAGCACATCCGGATCGATATCGTCAACGCCATGCTACCGAAGCCGGCTCGCAACATCATTGACGTGATCGGACACCTGTTCTTCCTGATCCCGCTGACGGTCGTCATGCTTGTCACCGGCGTGCCTTTCTTCCTGCGCTCGTTCCAGATCAACGAGCAATCAGGCAATGCCGGCGGCCTCCCGCAATGGCCGGCCAAGTCACTCGTCATGATCGGCTTCGCGCTGCTGCTCGTGCAGGCCA
Source organism: Bradyrhizobium sp. S3.3.6 (assembly GCF_040546905.1). Taxonomy (NCBI): domain Bacteria; kingdom Pseudomonadati; phylum Pseudomonadota; class Alphaproteobacteria; order Hyphomicrobiales; family Nitrobacteraceae; genus Bradyrhizobium; species Bradyrhizobium sp. S3.3.6. The sequence continues at coordinate 296,051 of NZ_JBEPOT010000010.1, forward strand.
TCTCCGAGGTGATTAAACGGGTCGCCATCATGCGCGGCATGATTCCGGATCCGCACGAGTCGCAGATTTCGGCGCTGGAGGCCGAAGTCGAGCACCTCGTTGAAGCGATCGAAAAAAAGTAGTTGGCGAGCGGCCTTCGTAGGGAGTTTCAATGACCGCGTTTATTATCGCCAATATGGCGCCGATCATGTTTGCGTCGCTGGTGTTCGTGCTGCTGCTCGGCTATCCGGCGGCGTTTTCACTCGGTGCCGTAGGCCTGTTCTACGCCGTGATCGGCATCGAGCTCGGTCAATTCCATCCGGACTTTCTCCAGGCCCTGCCCGAGCGCGTCTACGGCGTAATGAACAACGACACGCTGCTAGCTATTCCGTTCTTCACTTTCATGGGGCTGGTGCTGGAGCGTTCCGGCATGGCCGAAGATCTGCTCGATACGATCGGCCAATTGTTCGGCACCATCCGCGGCGGCCTCGCCTATGCCGTCGTTTTCGTCGGCGCGCTGCTCGCGGCCACGACCGGCGTGGTCGCCGCATCGGTGATCTCGATGGGCCTGATCTCGCTGCCGATCATGCTGCGCTACGGCTACGACCGCCGCGTTGCGACCGGCATCATCGCCGCGTCCGGCACGCTGGCGCAGATCATCCCGCCTTCGCTCGTTCTGATCGTGATGGCTGACCAGCTCGGCAAGTCGGTCGGCGACATGTACGAGGGTGCATTCATTCCGGGTCTCGTGCTCGCAGGCCTCTATGCCGGCTACGCTTTTCTCGTCAGCTTGATCTTTCCAAAAGCGGTGCCGGGTCTTCCGAAGGAGGCGATCGGCTTCCGGGAGGACAGCGGCAGCCGCGGCCTGACGTCGCTCGGCGTGCTGTTCCTTGCGAGCTGCGTCTTCGGCTGGTTCATGATGCGGAATTCGGAGACGCATGGCGCCGACTTCGTCGTGCTGAGCATGTTCTTCGGCATCATCTTCGCGTTCGCCGTCGCCGTCGTGAACTGGATCATCGACAAGCTCACGGGCTTCCGTTTCCTTTCGAAAATGGCGCAGCAGACTACCTTCGTGATGGTGCCGCCGCTGTTCCTGATTTTCCTGGTGCTGGGCACGATCTTCATCGGCATCGCCACCCCGACAGAAGGCGGCGCGATGGGGGCCGCCGGCGCCCTGATTCTCGGTGCCGCGAAGCGGCGGCTGAACTGGGACCTGGTTCGCCAGGCCACCGAATCGACGGCCAAGCTGTCTGCCTTCGTCGTTTTCATTCTGGTCGGCGCGCGCGTGTTCTCGCTCACCTTCTACGGCGTCAGCGGCCACGTCTGGGTCGAGCATCTCCTGACCTCGCTGCCCGGCGGTCAGATCGGTTTCCTGCTCTTCGTCAACGCCTTCGTGTTCGTGCTGGCGTTCTTCCTCGACTTCTTCGAGCTCGCCTTCATTGTAATCCCCTTGCTCGGCCCCGCCGCCGAGCATCTCGGCATCGACCTGATCTGGTTCGGCGTCATTCTCGGCGTGAACATGCAGACCTCGTTCATGCACCCGCCGTTCGGCTTCGCATTGTTCTATCTGCGCTCGGTCGCGCCGAAGGAGCGCTATAATGACCGCGTCACCGGCAAGCGCATGGAGCCGGTCACGACCGGCCAGATCTATTGGGGCGCGGTGCCATTCGTGGTGATCCAGGTCATCATGGTCGTGCTCGTGATCATGTTCCCGTCGATGGTGATGCACTACAAGGGCGTGCAGTCGACCGTCGATCCGAACACCATCAAGATCGAGATCCCGCAAATCGATCTGCCGCCACTCGATTTCGGCCAGCCACAGAAGTAGCTGACGCGGACCCGCGCACGATCGAGAAGCCGACCGGCGTGACAAGCGCCGGAAACGCAGGCATACCGGGCCATCCTCCAACAATGGACCGCCGCGCATGTCCCGATCGCTCCCTGCCCCATCGTTCGTTGGTTCGTTGATCGCGTCGCTCTGGCTGGCATGCGCCGCAACCGTCGCGCATGCCGCGCCGGTGGCGGATGTCCATACACTGGCGCAGAAGGAGCAGCAGCCGCTGCTCGACACGCTGCGCGATCTCGTCAGCATCGAATCCGGCAGCAAGGATGTCGAGGGCCTGAACCTGATCGCAGGCCGCGTCGCCGACCAGCTCAAGCAGATCGGCGGCACGGTGGAGATCCTGCAGCCCACCGACATCTATCGCCTCGACGACACGCCGGAGAAGATCGGCCCGGCCGTGCACGCCGTCTTCAAGGGCACCGGAGCTAAGAAGATCATGCTGATCGCCCATATGGACACCGTGTACCTGAAGGGCATGCTGAAGGACCAGCCGTTCCGCATCGACGGCGACAAGGCCTACGGCCTCGGCATTGCCGACGACAAGCAAGGCGTCGCCCTCATTCTCCACACCGTGGCGATGCTGCAGAAGCTCAACTTCAAAGACTACGGCACGCTCACCGTGCTGACCAATGGCGACGAGGAGATCTCCTCGCCCGGCTGGCGCAGCACCATCACCAAATTCGCCGCCGATCAGGACGTCGTGTTCTCGTTCGAGGGCGGCGGCACCGACGGCACGCTGCGGCTCGCCACCAGCGGCATCGGCTCGGCCTATCTCACGGTGACCGGCAAGTCTTCGCATGCGGGCGCGCGGCCGGAGGGCGGCATCAATGCGCTCTATGAGCTCTCGCACCAGGTGCTGCAGATGAAGGACCTGTCAAAGCCCGAGCAGGGCCTGAAGCTGAACTGGACCGTCTCCAAGGCCGGCACCAACCGCAACGTGATCCCCGCCGAGGCCACCGCCCAGGCCGATGCGCGCGCGCTCAAGGTCGCCGATTTCGACGAGCTGGAGAAGGCGCTGCAGGACAAGATCAGGAATCGCCTGCTGCCCGATTCCAAGGTCGAGCTGAAGTTCGAGGTGCGCCGTCCGCCGCTGGAAGCCAACGACGCCTCGCGGCATGTCGCGGCCTACGGCAAGACGATCTATCAGGAGCTCGGGATGCCCCTCAAGGTCGACGAGAAGGCGACAGGCGGCGGCACCGATGCCGCGTTTGCCGCGCTCAAGACCAAGGGCGCCGTGGTCGAAGGAATGGGCCTGTCGGGCTTCGGCGCGCATTCCAACGATGCCGAATATGTGAAGCTCGACACCATCGTGCCGCGTCTCTACCTGACCACGCGCATGATCATGGATCTGTCGACCGGCAAGCTGAAATAGCGGCCCCTTGTCCAGCGGATGGATTGGTAACAGAACAGACCGGATGGATGGGTGACACTGTTCATGATTTGGTCGGCTCCGGCGCTGCGCTAGCGCAGCGCCG
>NZ_JBEPOT010000011.1:0-291640 GCF_040546905.1 Bradyrhizobium sp. S3.3.6
TCGCGTGCGCGTCCCCGTCGTCGGTCGGGGCGGGCCCCGCCGTCTCTGCCCACCCCCCCCCCCCCCCCCCCCCCCCGCCACGTTGGCACCCAGCGAAGCACCGCTGTAGCGCACCTGGGTGCGAAACAGCTCCGGCATGAATGCCGCCTTGGGTCCAAACAGCAGCGCATGCGTCAGCGTCATCGTGACCACGAGCGCGAGCGTGATCAGCACCGGCTCTTTGGTGTCGAGGAACCAGAACAGCGGAAACGCCAGCGCCACCGAGAACACGCCGCCGGCCAGATACAATGCCTTGCGGCCGAAGATATCGGACAGCCAGCCGGCGAGCGGCAGCGTCGCGAATTCAACGATCGCGGCATAGACCACCGCATTCAGGATCACCTGACGCGGCAGGCCGAGCTTGGTCGTGGCATAGACCACGGTGAAGACAGTGAGCAGATAAGCGAGCCCGACCTCCGACACTGTGATGCCGACCGCCAGCAGAAAGCTGCGCCAGTCGCGGCGAAGCACGTCCCACACCGGCTGCGCCAGCACCTCCTTGCGCTCGACCACCTCCTTGAAGTGCGGCGTCTCCGCGAGCTTGAGCCGCACGATGAAGCCGACCCCGACCAGCAAAATGCTGATCAGGAACGGCACGCGCCAGCCCCAGCTCAAGAAGTCCGCCTCGGGCAGTTGCGTCATCAGCCCGAAGATGCCGGTGGACGCGGCAACGCCAACGGGAAAACCGATCTGCACCAGGCTGCCATAGAAGCCGCGCCGGTTGCCGGCATGCTCGGCCACCATGACGACCGCGCCGCTCCACTCGCCGCCGAGACCGATGCCCTGGATGAAGCGGAGGATCACCAGGAAGATCGGCGCCCAGACGCCGATCTGGCTGTAGGTCGGCAGGCAGCCGATCAGGAACGTGCCGAGCCCCATCGCGATCATGGTCGCGACCAGCATTGTCTTGCGTCCGAGCCGGTCGCCATAGTGCCCGATGATGGCGCCGCCGATCGGCCGCGCCACGAAGCCGACCGCGTAGGTCGAGAACGCCGCGAGCGTGCCGACAAAGGGATCGAAGCTTGGGAAGAACAGCTTGTTGAGCACGAGGGCTGCGGCGGTGCCGTAGATCAGGAAGTCGTACCACTCGATTGCAGTGCCAAGCGCGCTTGCCCACACCACATGCGCCGTCGTCGACCTCTCCGCCGCGCCGGAGATCCCAGTTGCTGCCGTCATTGCCATCCGCCCCAAAAGATTCCGGATGCATCATGGCCAATCGCGGTGAGGCTTGCAACTTGGAGAAGCGTTGCCTTTGACCGATGTCGCAGCGCCAGGTTTTGCACGTCACTGCTTCAACGGCCGTCATTGCGAGGAGCTCGCGACAAAATTGCGCAGCAATTTTGCGCTGATGCGACGAAGCAATCCAGACTGTCTCCGCGGAAAGATTCTGGATTGCTTCGCTGCGCTCGCAATGACGGCTGTTGAGGCAGTTGCGCAGACGTCTCCGCAATCTCTCCCCGGCGACGTGGAACCCATCGACGGGCCAAGTTCGCCATTGACAAATTCGTTCGCCAATATCTAATTTATCGCCCTGGCCGCGCCAAGCGGCCCATAAAAGAGAGGGAACGACGATGAGAGGGCTTTTGGCCTGCGCCATGCTCGCGGCCATGACTTCGGCTGCGATGACTTCGGCGGCCACCGCGCAAGTCTCCGACGATGTGGTGCGGATCGGCGTGCTGACGGATCTGTCGAGCTGGGGCCGCGACAACAGCGGCCCGGGCTCGGTCGAGGCGGCCAAGATGGCGGTGGAGGAGTTCGGGCCGACCGTGCTCGGCAAGCCGATCGAGATCATCAGCGCCGACCACCAGATGAAGACCGACGTCGGCGTCAATATCGTGCGCGGCTGGTTCGACAACGGCAAGGTCGATGCCGTCGTCGACATTCCGAATTCCGGCATCGCGATCGCCGTGCACAACATGGTGCGCGAGCGCAACAAGATCGCCCTGCTCTCCGGTCCCGGCGCGAGCTCGCTCACCGACGAGCTGTGCAGCCCGAACACGGTGCACTTCACCTACGACACCTACGCGCTGTCGAAGGTGACGGCCTCCGCCGTGATCAAGGAAGGCGGCAAATCCTGGTACTTCATCACCGCGGACTATGCGTTCGGCCAGCAGCTCGAGAAGGACGCCACCCGCTTCATCAACGAGATGGGCGGCAAGGTGCTGGGCGGCGTCAAGCATCCGACCAACACGGCAGACTTCTCCTCCTTCGCGCTGCAGGCGCAGAGCTCGAAAGCCGACGTCGTCGCCTTCGCCAATGCCGGCCAGGACACCGATAACGCCATCAAGCAGTCCGGCGAGTTCGGCCTGGTCCAGGGCGGCCAGAAGCTGGTCGGCCTGTTGATGTTCGACACCGACGTGCACGCGATCGGGCTGAAGTCCGCGCAGGGCACCTACATGACGACGGCCTCCTACTGGAACATGGACGAGCAGACCCGCGCCTGGTCGAAAAAATTCTTCGCGCGCACCAATGTGATGCCGACCATGATCCACACCGGTGTCTACGGCTCGGTGCTGCACTACCTGAAAGGCATCAAGGCCGCCGGCAGCGACGATCCGGCCAAGGTGATGGCCAAGATGCGCGAGCTGCCGATCGAGGACACCTTCGTCCATGGCGGCAAGTTGCGCGAGGACGGCCGCGTCATCCGCGACATGTATCTGGCCAGGGTGAAGACGCCCGAGCAGTCCAGGGAGCCCTGGGATTATCTGGAGATCGTCAAGACCGTGAAGGGCGAGGACGCCTATCGCCCGGTCTCCGAATCCAAATGTCCGCTGCTGAAGAAGTGAGGTGAGACATGACCGGCAACGAGCGCAACGCCATTGAGATTTACGAGTGCGATGTGCTCGTGGCCGGATCGGGCTGCTCCGGCATGTCGGCGGCGATCACCGCGCGCTACCGCGGCCTCGACGTGCTGATCGTCGAAAAGGAGCCGCGCTTCGGCGGCACCACCGCCCGTTCCGGCGGCTGGCTATGGATCCCCGGCACCTCGCTGGCGAAGGCCTACGGCATAGAAGAGACGCCGGAGCAGGCCCGCACCTATCTGCGGCACGAGGCCGGCAACAATTTTGACGCCGCGCGTGTTGATGCATTTCTGAGCGCGGGCCCTGAAGCCGTCGACTTCTTCACCACCAGGACCGCGCTGCGCTTCGACATGCCGCTGGTGTTTCCGGACTACCATGCCGAAGCACCCGGCGGCACGCAGGGCGGCCGCTCCATGGTGACGCGCCCGTTCGACGGCCGCGAGCTCGGCGAGCAGATCAAGACGCTCGGCATGCCGCTGCCCGAGCTCACGGTGTTCGGCATGATGCTCGGAAGCGGCAAGGAGATCATCCATTTCATGCGCGCGACGAAGTCGCTGACTTCGGCGGTCTATGTCGCAAAACGCCTGTCGCGGCATTTGATGGACATGCTGCGCTACGGCCGCGGCATGACGCTGACCAACGGCAATGCCCTCGCCGGCCGCCTGGCAAGATCCGCGCAGGACCTCAAAATTCCGATGTGGCTGTCCTCGCCGGTGCGTGAGCTGACGGTCGAGAACGGCACCGTCACCGGTGCGATCGTTTCGCGCGAGGGACGCGAGATGCGCGTTCGCGCGCGACAAGGCGTCGTGCTCGCCTGCGGCGGCTTCCCGCACGACGTCGAACGGCGCAAGAAGATGTTTCCGCATGCGCCGACCGGCCATGAGCATTATTCGCCCGGCCCCACCGGCAATACCGGCGACGGCCTGCGTCTCGCCGAAAGCGCCGGCGGACATGTCGAGGACCGGCTGCCGAACGCGGCGGCCTGGGTGCCGGTCTCGCTCACCACGCGCAAGGACGGCTCGAAGGGTGTGATGCCGCACTTCATCGACCGCGCCAAGCCCGGCGTGATCGCGGTGATGCGCGACGGCAAGCGGTTTGCCAATGAAGGCAATTCCTACCACGACTTCGTCCAGGCCATGGCGAAGGCAGCAAAACCCGGCGAGGAGATCGCGGCGTTCCTCGTCTGCGATCATAAGACGCTGCGGAAGTACGGCCTCGGCTGTGTGCCACCCTTCCCGATGCCGCTCGGCCATCACCTCAACATCGGCTATCTCATGCGCGGCGATACACTCGAAGCGCTCGCGGCGAAGGCGGGCATCGACGCCAAGGCGTTCACCGAGACGGTCAGGCAGTTCAATGCGACCGCGCCGCAAGGCCACGATGCCGCCTTCGGCAAGGGCTCAAAAGCCTATAACCGCTACCAGGGCGACGCCATGCACGGCCCCAATCCCTGCATCGCGCCGATCGCGAACGGCCCGTTCTACGCCATCAAGATGGTGATCGGCGATCTCGGCACCTATGCCGGCATCGTCACCGACGAGAACGCGCGCGCGCTCGACGCCGAGGGTCGGGTGATTCCCGGGCTCTATGCCGCCGGCAACGACATGGCGAGCATCATGGGCGGCAATTATCCCGGCGCCGGCATCACGCTTGGGCCGGCGCTGACCTTCGGCTACATTGCCGGCCGTCATCTCGCCGACAGCGCCGCCAAGCGCGACGCGGCGTAACCAAAGCGCATCGGAGGCGCATGAAGAGAGAAAGCCGCGGCATCCAGTCGATCGAGGTCGGCGGAGAATTGCTCCGTGCGCTCGCGAGATGCGGCGAGCCGATGATGCTGCGCGATCTCGCGCGCGAGGCCGGCATGACGCCGGCCAAGGCGCATCCTTATCTGGCCAGCTTTTCGCGCATTGGCTTGATCGAGCAGGATGAAACCACCGGCCGCTACGAGATCGGCGCGCTCGCGCTCGAGCTCGGCCTGATCAGCCTGCGACGTCTGTCCGGTGTGCGCATCGCCCAGCCGAGAATCGCGGCGCTCGCGAGCCAGATCGGGCACGCGGTCTCGCTCGCGGTCTGGGGCACACACGGCCCGACCGTGGTTCAGCTGGAGGAGCCCGGCCAGCCCGTGCACATCGTGATGCGCGCTGGCTCGGTGATGGCGCTGCTGGAAACCGCCACGGGCCGGGCCTTCGCGGCCTACCTCCCGGAGAAGACGATCAACGCTGCGCTCGAAAGCGGGCTCGATCGCCAGGGCGTCGGCTACAATCCGAAGCGGCCCGTGAAAGGCGCCAAGCTCGCCGAGATGCTGACTGAAGTCCGCAAGCACGGGCTTGCCCGCGCCCTCGGCGATCCCCTCCCCGGCGTGAACGCGTTCTCCGCGCCTGTGTTCGACCATGCCGGCCATGTCGCGCTGGTGATCACCGCAATGGGGCCGGAAGGCACCTTCGATGCCCGCTGGGACAGCCCGATCGCCCATGCCCTGCGCGACTGCGCCGGCCACATCTCGAAGCGGCTCGGCTACGGCATGACGATCGCGGCGGAGTAAGGCCTCGCGTTGTCCACGCTGCTGCACACGACCACCGCTGTCATGCTCCGCGAAAGCGGGGCATCCAGTACGCCGCGGCGTTTCGGTTTGACCACAGGCGTCACGGAATACTGGATCGCCCGGTCAAGCCGGACGATGACACCGAGTATGAGGAGCGCACGTGCCACGGCATCGTCATTGCGAGCGCAGCGAGGCAATCCAGACTGCCTCAGCGGATCACTTCTCTTTCACCGGCACCGTGTAGTTCAGGACCAGTCGCCCGCCATCCGGATAGATCGTCTGCCCCGTGATGTAGGACGCATCGTCGCTGGCGAGGAACGCAACGACCGAGGCGACCTCGCTCGGCTCGCCGCCGCGGCCGGCCGGCGTGCGTGACATCACGGTCTTGCGCGCATCCTCTGATGTGTAGATGGAGGACGCCACCATGTCGGTCAGGATCGTACCGGGACCGACCGCGACGACGCGAATGTTATGCGGGGCGAGCGCGACGGCGGCGACCGAGGTCAGCTGCTTCATGCCGCCCTTGGACATCGCGTAGGTCGCAAGCGCCGGAATCGCCAGCAGCGCGTTCACCGAGGACATGTTGATGATGACCCCGCCGCCGCCTTGCGCGATCATCTGCTTCGCCGCGGCCTGCACGCCGAAGAACGCGCCCTTCAAATTGATGCCGATGATTTCGTCGAATTCTTCTTCGGTGATCTCCAGGATGTCCCGGCTGCGGGCGACGCCGGCATTGTTGACCATGATGTCGAGCCGGCCGAAATCTTTCACGGCGGTCGCGACGAGCTGATCGACGTCGGCGCGCCTGGCGACGTTGCCGACCACACTGCGCAAGGCGTCCGGCCGCCCGAGTTCGGCGGCCGTTGCAGCCAGACCGTCGGCATCGACATCCGAGATGACGACCTTGACGCCGTCATCGAGGAACCGCTTTGCGCAGGCCTTGCCGATGCCACGTGCCGCGCCGGTGATGGCGGCGACCTTGCCGGATAGTTTCATGGGTCTCACTCCAGAATAGCTGCTTACACAGCGAGCTATCCCGGAGAGGACTCCCGTTCAAGCCGCCGCGAAACCGAGATGAGCACGGAACCGGTTCTTGATAAAGACGGCATCGCGCGAGGGCAGCGAGCGCGGCGGATTTTCGGCCAAAACTTTGATGACGAAAAGCCGCGGGCCCTCGGCCGGCTCGGTGATTTGGGCCGCGAGGCGTTGCACCTCTTCGATCGTCCGCACGGTTCCGGTCGCTGTAAAGCCGCAGGCCGTGGCGATCGCGGTGAGATCGACGCCGCGCCCGGTGTGGCTCGCCTGCATTCCGGTCTCGCCGAAATGCTGGTTGTCGATCACGACGATGTCGAGATTGTGCGGGCGCGCGACCCCGATGGTGGCGATGCCGCCGAGGCCCATCAGCTGTTCGCCGTCGCCGGTCAAGGCGAGAACCCGCTTGCCCGGCTGCGCCAGCGCCAATCCAAGCGCGATGAGCGCGGCGCCGCCCATGGCGCCCCAGAGATAGAAATTGCCGTCGTGGTCGCCGACGGAATGCAGGTCATAGGTGGGCGAGCCAAGGCCGGACACAACCAGCGTGTCCTTGCGGCTGTTGAGAAGAGCCGCGACGGCGGCACGGCGATCGAGCTGAGAGCGAACGGACATCGACATCACCACTTCTTCTTGCCGATCAGGCGCTGCCCGATCAGAACCGCGATCTGCTGGTCGGCCTCGTAGGCCAGCGAAGCGGCCGACTCGACCGTCTCGACGAGATCCTCTGCCGTTTCCGCGCGCATCACCCTCAGCCCAATCGCCTCCAGCGAGGGCTGCGTCGCCCGGCTCATCGGCACCTGCCACGGATTGAACTCGGCCCATTCGCCGCGCATCGTCACCAGCATCAGCAGCGGAAAGCGGCCGATCGCGGACAGCGACAGCATGTTGATGCAATTGCCGACGCCGCTCGACTGCATCAGCAGCACGCTGCGCTGGCCGCCAAGCCAGGCGCCCGCGGCAATGGCGATGCCCTCCTCTTCCGTGGTCAGCACGTTGGTGGTGACGTCCGTGTCGGCCGAGAACAGGCGGATCAGCTGGCTGTGGCCGGCATCGGGGACGTAGGACATCTGCCTGACGTCGGCGGCTTTCAGGACGCGATAGAGCTCGGACGGCCAGTCGTCGCTGCTGTGCGAGTCGGGATTCGGTTGAGGGCTGTGCACCGCGTGTCTCCCTAGATTTCGAGCGGCATGCTAGCGATATTCGGGCGCGAAAGCTCTGACCGTCTGGCATGAGCAGGTATCGACGGATTGTATAGCTGGCGCTTCGTGTCCAACTTCTCCCACAAGGGGAGAAGGGAGGTCACCGTCACTGCGGCTCGAAAGCTAATTCGCCGCGGACCTTGCCGCGGCCGGCATGTAGATCTGCGCGTAGCCTTCCTTGATCGCCGACGTGATGCGATCCAATCGGCGGTCGATGTGCTTTTCCAGCACCGAGACGCAAGCCTCTTCGTCGCGCGCCTTCAACCCTTCGACGACCGCGCGGTGCTCGGCCTGGGTGTTGGAGCGGTTGATGCTGTCCATGTCGATCCAGCGCACGAAGCGGATGCGGGCGTTGACGTTGCGGAGCACGCGCAGCATCTCGGTATTGTTCGACATCGCCATCAGCCGCTCGTGAAAGGTCTCGTCGAGCTCGACGAGCTCCACCGAGGAGCGCTCCCCGGGATCGGGGCCGGTGGCCTCGAGAAATTTCAGCAGCGCGTCGATGTCCTCATCCCTGGCGCGCTTGATGGCGAGGCGGACCGAAGCAACCTCGATCGACTTGCGCAGCTCGTAGAGATCGAAGATCTCGTGGGCGTCGAGCTCGCGGCAGAAGAAGCCCTTGCCCGGCGTGAAGCGCAGGAAGCCCTCGGTGTTGAGACGGTTGAGCGCTTCGCGCAGCGGCGTGCGGCTGACCCCGAGGCGCTTGGCCAGCTCGCCTTCGTTGAGCCGTTCGCCCGGCTTGAACTCATAGCTCACGGCCATTGCCTTGAGCTGCTCATAGACGCGGTCGACGATGCTGTCGGAAGTGAGTTCCAGGTGCTTGTTCATGGGCAGCTTCTCGACCTTTAACCAAACCGACGTGGCCGCAGTCCAGCATGAAACCACGTAATCATGGAATAGATATCATAAACCGGCAACCCGACCTCGGCCTGCAACGCGGCAGCATAAGGCGGCATGTTGGTGCATTCGAGCACGATGGCGCCGACATCAGGATTTTTGGCGACCAGCTGCTGGCCGGCCTCGACCACATCACGCTCGGCTTGCGCCACGTCCATATCGTCCTTCTCGGCCTTGATCAGGACGCGGAAAAACTCCTTGCCGTGCTCGGTGCCGACCAGTGGCGTATCGAGCGGCACGCCGGCGCCTTCGAGATGGGCCGGCGTCAGGGTCGAGCCCGACACCGTGACGAGACCGACGCGCTTGCCGGGGGGCAAGGTCGCCTGCACCCACGGCACCTGCATCAGCGCCGAGGTCGCGACGGGAACGCCGACGGCGGCCGCGATCTCCTTCTGGAACAGCGAGAGAAAGCCGCAATTGGTGGTGATGGCCTCGGCTCCGAGCCGCACCAGATCCTTGGCCGCATCGATGAAGTCAGGCAACAGGCCGGCCGCGCCGTTCAGCACGACCTTTTCCGGCGAAGCGCCGCTCACCACGCGATAGAGCACGGGAAACGGCCAGGTCGTGCCGTTGCCCATGTCGCCGGCAATGCGGGGAAAGCGCGCCTCCAGCATCAGGATGCCGAGCGGCGCGCCGTAGATGGCCTTGCCGCCACGGGCAATACGAGAAGGCGAGCTGGCTGCAGTGGTCATGATGCGACCTCAGAGGAAGCGGGTGGGCGCGAACGGCGCGAGCGGAATTTCCGGCTGCTTGCCGCTCAGGAGCTGCGCGACGAGGCGGCCGGTGCGGGCCGAGCCGACCAGACCGATATGGCCGTGGCCGAAGGCATAGACGATGTCGCGCGACGCGCGCGAATAGCCGATGCAGGGAATGCCGTCCGGCATGCTCGGCCGATGCCCGAACCACGTCTTGATGCGCGAGGCCGGAATATCGTTCGGCAGCTTTGGGAACATGCCGAGGAGGTGGTTGCGCAAAATCTCGGCGCGCTTCCAGTTCGGCGCGGCCTCTAAGCCGGCGATCTCGACCGTGCCGGCGGCGCGCAGGCCCTTGTCGGTCCAGTTCACCACCATTTTTGCGTCCGACGCCATCATCGAGCTGCGCGGACCCGATTCCGGATTCTCGATCATGACGTGATAGCCGCGCTCGGTCTCGAGCGGCAGGGGATCGCCGACCGATGCCGTCAGTCGTTTTGAATGCGCGCCGGCCGCGACCACTGCGGCATCGCAGGGAATCTCGCCGGTCTCGGTGAGGACGGCGACGAGCTTGTTGCCGGAGAGCTTGAGGCCCGTCGCCTTCGCGCGGACGAGCTTGGCGCCGCTCGCCAGTGCATGCTGGGCGAGGGCTGCAACGTAGGCACCGGGATCGCGGCAGCGGCCGGCCTCCTCCACCACCACGCCAAAGGTGTAGCGCGGATGCAGATCCGGTTCGCGCTGACGCATCTCGTCGGCGTTCAGCTCCAGCCATTTGACGCCGACCTTCTTGCGCAGGCGCCAACCGAGATCGTTGTCAAAGTTACCGCGCGACGGGAACACGTGCATCACGCCGTTGCGCTCGACCAATTCAGGAACGCCCGCCTCTTCCGCGAGCTTCCTGTGCAGGAGCGGTGCGTCCTTCAGGAGGTCGCGCAGCGCAAAGGCGGTCTTCTCGACGCGCGCCTCGGTCCAGCCCGACAGCAGGTACTTGATCAGCCACGGCAGCGCCTTCGGCAGATATGACCAGCGAATCGCGAGCGGGCCGAGCGGATCCAGGAGATAGCCAGGCACCTTTTTCCAGACGCCGGGCTCCGCCGGCGGGATCACCGAATGCGAGGAGAGCCAGCCGGCATTGCCATAGCTCGCCGCCTGTTCGCCACCGGGCTCGCCCGGATCGATCAGCGTGACGCGATGGCCGTCGCGCAGCGCCTCAATGGCGCTGATCACACCGACCGCGCCGGCTCCGATGATGGTGACGTGGCGGGCTTGCGGCATCGCTTACGCCTTCACCGCCGGCGTAAAATCCTTGCCGACCGACATCGCGCGCGGATCGATGATGCAGTGGAGGATCGACGGCTTGCCCGAGGCAAGCGCCCGCTCGAACGCCGGCGCGAACTCCTCGGTGCGCTCGACCCGCTCGCCATGGCCGCCGAACGCCTTCGCGTACATCGCGAAGTCGGGGTTCTTGAGCTGGGTGCCGACGATGCGACCGGGATAGTCGCGCTCCTGGTGCATGCGGATGGTGCCGTATTGCGAATTGTCGACGACGATGACGATCAACGGCGCGTCGTACTGCACGGCGGTCGCGAACTCCTGGCCGTTCATCAGGAAGCAGCCGTCGCCGGCAAAGGCGACGACGACGCGGTCCGGAAACTGCCGTTTGGCGAGAACCGCCGCCGGCACGCCATAGCCCATCGAGCCCGAGGTCGGCGCGAGTTGCGACGCAAAGCTGTGGAAGCGGTGATGACGATGGATCCAGCCGGCATAATTGCCGGCGCCGTTGCAGACGATCGCGTCCTTCGGCAAGCGGTCGCGCAGCCAGGTCATGACCTGACCGTACTGGAACGTGCCCGGCAGCTCGCGCGCCTTGTCGGTCCAGGCGAGGTAATCGGCATGGGCCTTGGCGGCCTCGCCCTTCCAGGCAACTGAGCCTGCGGGCTTCAGCGTCTCGACGGCGGCAGCGAACGCGGCCGGCGTCGCCTGGATCGCAAGCTCCGGCTGATAGATGCGGCCGAGCTCCTCGGAGCCCGGATGCACGTGGATCAGCTTCTGCTGCGGCGTCGGAATGTCGAGCAGCGTGTAGGACGAGGACGGCATCTCCGACATGCGGCCGCCGATGAGCAGAACAACATCGGCGTTGTCGATGCGCGCCTTCAGGCCCGGGCTCGGTCCGATGCCGAGATCGCCGGCATAGTGAGAATGATCGGCGTCGATCAGCGACGCCCGGCGGAACGAGGTCGCGACCGGCAGGTCGAACCGTTCGGCAAAGCGCGCGATGCTTTTGGTGGCTTCATCGGTCCAGCGCGAGCCGCCGAGGATGACCAGCGGCGCCTTGGCGCTCGCAAGCATCGCACCGACCTGCTCGATGTCGGCGGGCGCGGGCCAGCTCACCGCCGGCTCGATGCGCATGGCATCGGCAACAGCGGCGGTCTCGGTCAGCATGTTCTCCGGCAGCGCGATCACCACCGGACCCGGACGGCCCTGCATGGCGACACGAAAGGCGCGCGCGACCAGCTCGGGAATGCGGTCGGGACGATCGATCTCGACCGCCCATTTCGCCATGGAGCCGAACACCGCCTTGTAATCGAGCTCCTGAAACGCCTCGCGCTCGCGCATGCCGGTGTCGACCTGGCCGACGAACAGGATCATCGGCGTCGAATCCTGCATCGCGATGTGGACGCCGTGGCTGGCGTTGGTCGCACCGGGGCCGCGGGTGACGAAGCAGACACCGGGCCGGCCGGTGAGCTTGCCATAGGCTTCCGCCATCATCGCGGCACCACCTTCGGCGCGGCAGATCACGACGTCGATCGGGCTGTCATGCAGCGCGTCGAGTGCCGCGAGGTAGCTCTCGCCCGGCACGCAGGTGACGCGATCGACGCCTTGGGCGACGAGCTGATCGATCAGGATCTGGCCCCCGGTGCGGGTGTTGCGAATGGTCATGACAGCTCCTCACGCAAGTTTTGTTCGAGGTGGCGTAGGACACGCGGACGGAGCGCGCAAGTTCGAAAGGCTGCTCGGACCCTGCGCAGGCATCATGCCCGTCCCTGATGTTTGCACTACCCGCCACTCGCGATGATGCGGCGGCAATGATCGAGCGCTGCGCCGATGAGATTGTCGCTCGCCTCGGGCGTGCGGAACGCCGAGTGCGCCGACAGCGTCACGTTCGGCAGTTTTGTCAGCGCATGACCCGATGGCAGCGGCTCGACGGTGAAAACGTCGAGGCCGGCATGCGCAATGTGGCCTGAGCGCAGCGCCTCTAACATCGCGTCCTCGTCGACCACGGCGCCGCGCGCGGTGTTGATCAGAATGCTGCCGGGACGCATCTGCGCGATGCGCTCGCGTGACAGAAAACCCTTGGTCTCGTCGTTGAGCAGGAGATGCAGCGAGATGACATGGCTCTCGGCGAGCAGCTTCTCCAGCGGCACGAACGCGACGCCCGGATGCGTCTTCGGCGTCCTGTTCCAGGCCATCACCTTCATGCCGCAGCCCGCCGCCATGCGCGCGGCTTCCGCGGCGATGCCGCCGAAGCCGATCAGGCCGAGCGTCTTGCCGGTGAGCTGCACCGCGTCGCGACGCAGCCAGTTGCCCTCGCGCATGCCGCGATCCATCTCGCCAAAACTCTTGGCGGACGCCCACATCAACGCGATCGCGCATTCGGCCACAGCAGTATCGCCATACCCCTTGATGGTGTGCACGGAGATGCCGTGCTGGCCAAGCTCTTCCGGGTTCATGTAGCTGCGCGCGCCGGTGCCGAGGAAGACGACATGCTTCAGCGCCTTGCACGTCGCGGCAATCGGCGTCGGCACCGCGGTGTGGTCGACGATCATGATCTCGGCATCGCCAAGCAGGCCGGGCAGATCGTCGGGCTTGATCGAAGGATTGCGGTTGATGGCAACCGGCAGCTTCTGCGAGGCCAGCAGCTTGTCGGTCACCGCCGCCAGGGTCTCGTTCGCATCAACGAAAACAGCACGCACTGACGTTCTCCCCTCAATCCCGACACCCGCGGACCGGCCCTCATCCAGCGCGGCACCACGAAGTTTTCTCTTGTTTTGCCAACGGATTAGACTCAGGTCTGCCTCATCGATCAAAACGCCGGCAGGGCTGCAATACCATATTGCATTATGCTCTGAATACAGAAATAGTCGACGGGCCGGAGTTGATGATCCCCATTCCCCAGGAGCACTGCCCATGAACCGCAGGGACGCACTCACCACCGTCGCGCTGGCGGGCGCCGCAATGGCCGCGACCGCTTCGGCCAAGGCGGACACGGCACCGACCTCCACGCTCGACCGCATCAAGAAGAGCGGCGTGCTGCGCATCGCGGTCATCGCCGGCCAGGATCCCTATTTCCACAAGGACCTCGCGACCAATCAGTGGTCGGGCGCCTGCATTGACATGGCGACCGACATCGCTGGCAAGTTAGGGGCCAAGGTCGAGATGCTGGAATCGACCTGGGGCAACCAGATCCTCGACCTGCAGGCCGACAAGGTCGACCTCGCCTTCGCCGTGAACCCGACGCCGGAGCGTTCGCTCGTCATCGACTTCTCGACCCCGATCCTGGTGCACTCCTTCACCGTCATCACCAAGAAGGGGTTTGCCAAGCCGCAGACCTGGGCCGATCTCAACAAGCCCGAGGTCAAGATCGCCGTCGACATCGGCTCGACGCACGAGACCATCGCGCGCCGCTACTGCCCGAAGGCGAACATTCTCGGCTTCAAGACGCGCGACGAGGCGATCCTCGCGGTATCGACCGGCCGCGCCGACTGCAACGTCTCGCTGGCGGTGCTATCGATCTTCACGCTGAAGAAGAATCCGACGCTTGGCGAGCTCGCGATCCCGCGGCCGATCCTGACGCTGCCGACCAATCTCGGCATCCGCGCCGAAGCCGATCGCCGCTACAAGGATTTCCTCAGCGCCTGGGCCGACTACAACCGTTCGCTTGGCCAGACCCGCGAATGGCTGCTGAAGGCCTATGAAACCGTCGGCCTCAGCGCTGACGACATTCCGGGCGAAGTGCAGTTCTGATCGATCATGATGCAAGGGACGTCTTCAGCCGCGCAGTGAACGCCTGAAGGGGTCTTGAGCCGGTTTCACGAGACACATTAACGGGGATGCCCTGAGCAAACCGGGACGCTGATATGCGCCCTGCCTTACGTGGCGCTTCCGGAGTTGACGCGGACCGATGCTGGTTTAAGTACAATAGATAAAGACTGCAGGGGTGGCGACGTTTGCCGGGCTGGTTCCCCTCGACGCCACCATTGCAGGACACATGACGACCTCGCCCCACGCGACCTCGCCAAGCACGACGTCGAACTCGGCTTCCGCACCCCCTCATCTCGCCATCGTCCTGTTCTCGCTCGCGATGGGCGGCTTTGCGATCGGGACCACCGAATTCGCATCGATGAGCCTGCTGCCGTTTTTCGCGGCTGACCTTCATATCGACGAGCCGACCGCCGGACACGCGATCAGCGCCTACGCGCTCGGCGTGGTGCTAGGTGCGCCGCTGATTGCCGTACTCGGCGCGCGGTTCGCCCGGCGCACGCAATTGCTGGCGCTGATGGCCGTGTTCGCGCTCGGCAACGCCCTCACCGCGCTTGCACCGGGCTTCGGCTGGATGGTCGCGGCCCGCTTTCTCTCAGGCCTGCCCCACGGCGCCTATTTCGGCGTCGCCGCGCTGGTTGCGGCCTCGCTCGTACCCCAACATCGCCGCTCGCGGGCGGTCGGCCAGGTGATGCTCGGCCTGACCGTCGCCACCATCATCGGCGTGCCCCTGGCCAACCTGATCGGCCAGGCAGTGGGCTGGCGCGCGAGCTTTGGCCTCGTGTCGGTGCTGGCGCTGCTCACGATGCTGCTCTGTGCACTGTTCGCGCCGCGCGACCGGGCTGGCCGGTCGAATCCGCTGCGCGAGCTCGGCGCGCTCAGAAGCGGCCGTGTCTGGATCACGCTGGCGATCAGCGCCATCGGCTTTGGCGGCATGTTCGCCGTCTACACCTATCTGGCGACGACCTTGATCGAGGTCACCAAGGTCAGCACCGAGGTCATTCCGTTCTTTCTCGCGATCTTCGGTATCGGCGCCACGCTCGGCAATCTGTTCGTGCCGCGCTTCGCCGACCGCGCGCTGATGCCCACCGCGGGCGTCATCCTGCTGTTCGCAGCCGTCGCGCTGCTGGCGTTTCCGCTCGCGGCCGGCAATCCCTGGCTGCTTGCGATCGACATTTTCGCGATCGGCGCCAGCGTCGCGCTCGGTGCGGTGCTGCAGACGCGACTGATGGACGTCGCGGGAGACGCACAGGCGCTCGCCGCCGCGCTCAACCATTCGGCGTTCAACACCGCCAATGCGCTCGGCCCATTCCTCGGCGGCCTCGCCATTCGCCAGGGGCTCGGCTGGACCTCCACCGGCCCCGTCGGCGCCGCGCTGGCGCTTCTCGGCTTTCTGATCTGGATCGTCGCGTATCGTGACAAGGGGCCCGCTCTCGTCGCGCATGGCAGTGGCGCTGCGCGCGACGATGCTCCCGTGAGGCCAGCACCGCCGCTGGCGCCGGATCTCCGCAGCCGCTCTGATGCTCCCAAGGACCCGGTGGCTTGACGGATCGCAACGCGCTCAGAACAGAGCCGCGTTGAAAGCCTGTCCGTAGATCATCGCCGCCACGAGCGAGACCAGCAGGCCCGCGCCCGAGAAGATCACCAGGATCTTCAGAGTCTCGACGTCAAGATTAGTTCCCGTCGCGCGGGATATTGCCTTTGCCAGTGCAGCCATCATCGCCAGCTCCGAAGCCGGCCCTGCGGTCGCGGGGCCTGAATTCATCTAGCGCAGATCGGCGCATCCGCCTGTGAAGCAGATTACAGGCGCGGCCCGGCTGTCAGCCCGCGCTAGTCGCGCGAGACTCGCGGCCCCGACGCTGGGTCAGGCGTCTCGAGTGGCTGTGGGAAGGTCAGCCATGTCGCCTAAAGATTCCCGACTTCGCGGCCGAGGTTCAGCTCAAAGTCGCCAGCGGTTCCAATGCCTCGCGCGCGCAGCTTAGCGATGCGCTCTGCCGCGCCTGGCCAGCCGAACGTCGTGAAGAAGGTGTCCTGCGTCGCCTGCAGCTGAGCGGGATCCGGCAGCCCGTGCTGGTTGATCGTCGCTTTGCAGGTGCTCAGCGCCTGTTTGTCGAACGACAGGATGCGCCGCACGAAATTCGCAACGAACTCATCAAGGTGGGCTTCGGGGATGGCGCGGTTGATCCAGCCGTATCGTTCGGCGGTCTCGGCATCGAAATCGTCGGCACCGAGGATGATCTCCATGGCGCGAGAGCGGCCCACCAGGATAGGCAGGCGTTGAAGCGCCCCGCCGCCTGGGATGAGGCCGCATCCGACCTCTGGTTGGCCAAAGATCGCCTTTTCCTTGCTGGCGAAGCGAATGTCGCAGGCCAGGGTACACTCGCTTCCACCGCCGCGCGCCCGGCCGCGGATCACTGCAATGCTGAGGACGTTACTATGAGCCAGCTTGGTGGCCGGTTCGATCCAGCGTGGCGCGCCGAACCGGCTGCGAGGCTCGGCCGTGCTGTAGTGAGCGATGAAGAAGTCGGGGTTGGCGCTCTCGAGGGTCACGACCTTCAGCGCATCGTCCGCGTCGATCTCCTCCACCAGGTCATAGAACTCGTCGTAGGTGCGATCGTCGATCGCGTTGATCGGCGGGTTGTTGAAAGTCACGCGCCAATACCCCGGCGTGGACTTGTCGATGCTGATCCTGGTGGGGGTGTCGCTCATGGTTGCCTCTGTTCCGTGGACTTGTTGAACGAGCCTGAGCCTTGCCTCAGGGAACGATGACGAGCTTCCCGCGCGTATGTCTGCCGGCTAGAATCTCGTAGGCGGCAGCGAGCTGATCGAGGCCATAGACCGCGCTCACGGAGGCGCGGATGGCGCCGGTGTCGATCAGGGCCGCGATCTCCGCCAGTTGAGCGCCGTCCGGCCGGGTGAGGGGGCCATGAAACTCCGCCTTGCGGGCGGCGGCGCGCTCGATGAACGGTCGAACGGCCGCCGAAGCTTGCTCGGCCACGGGAGGCGGGAAGCCGATTTCGCGATAGCTCTGGGCGTCGGCGGTGCGCACGAGGCCGACATAGCGGCCGCCTTCGCGCAGGGTGTCGATGCCACGCTCGGTCAGCGGACCGCACACACCGTCATAGACCACGTCGAACGGGCCGGCAGCCTCGAAGGATTCGGTTGTGTAGTCGATGGTGCGATCCGCTCCGAGCCCAGCCATGAACGTCTGGCTGTCCGGTCCGCCCGTCGCAACGACGTAGGCCCCCAGGTGCTTAGCGAGCTGGATGGCGAAGGCGCCGACGCCGCCTGCCCCTGCCTGGATCAAGATGCTTTCGCCGGCCTTGAGCCGCGCGCGCTCCACAAATGCCTGCCAGGTGGTCAAGGCGACGGTCGGTAGGCTCGCCGCCTCCTCGAAGGACAGGGTGCGCGGCTTGTGGGCCAGGAGATTGAGTGGAGCGGCTGCGCGCTCGGCATAGGCGCCGGGACGCCGGTTAGGCAGGCGGGCGTAAACCTCGTCACCTGCCTTGAACGCCCCGCCAGGGGGCGCGGAGACAACAACGCCCGCGACGTCGTAGCCCATCACCTGCGGAAACGTGAATGGAAAGGCGGCATGGAACAGACCCTGGCGCATGGCGACCTCGACGGGATTCGCACCGGCGGCCCGGACCTCGAGCAGCGCCTCGTCGGCGCCCGGGACGGGGTCGCCGACCTCC
This sequence comes from Bradyrhizobium sp. S3.3.6, assembly GCF_040546905.1. Classification (NCBI taxonomy): domain Bacteria; kingdom Pseudomonadati; phylum Pseudomonadota; class Alphaproteobacteria; order Hyphomicrobiales; family Nitrobacteraceae; genus Bradyrhizobium; species Bradyrhizobium sp. S3.3.6. The sequence continues at coordinate 17,938 of NZ_JBEPOT010000011.1, forward strand.
CCGTAGCTGACCACCGAATTGTCGCCATAGCCGGTGATATACGCTGCCCGCATTTCATTCTCCTCGCGCTAGGTCGTCCGACCAGTTAGTCTCATTATTGAACTTTTATGCGCATGAATGAATGTTGACAAGCCCCGTCACGGCGCCGGCGTGAACTAGAGGTTGTCGGCCCGAGCCTTCTGCTTGCCCGTGGCGCGCCGGCGCAAGCGAAAATCCGCAAGCTTGATCTCGCGCCCACGGGAGGAGCGGACCTTTATCGGCTCCAGTTCGCTGCCGTCGATGCCGTCAAGCATTCGAATAGGGGGCGGATCGGGCCGGAACAGCCATCGGTCGCCCCATTGGCGGAGTGCGATGATAGTCGCAAAGAGATCCTCGCCCATTTCGGTCAGAACGTACTCGTGCCGCCGCGCTTCCTCGGCGATCGGCCGGCGTTCGAGAATGCCGCAGACGACGAGTTTCTTCAGTCTCGCGGTCAGCAGGTTCCGCGAGATCTCCAGCTCCTTCTGGAAATCGTCGAATCGGGTCGTGCCCCCAAAGGCTTGGCGCAGGATCATCAAACTGCCCCAGTCGCCAATGACGTCAACGGAGCGGGCCATGGGGCACTCTTCCGAGGCCCAACTTTTCCGCTGCATGGACTGATCTCCTTCGCCGGTGTCGCCTGGGCAGGAATTAAAGCCCGATGCGATAACCGACAAGTTTGCCACAAACTCCTGCAGGCGTCTCTCCACAGGGAGGATGCCCGCGAAGATGTGGCGATCCGAATGCGAGGTCATCTGGTCAGGCCGGGGGTCCAGTTCAACGCCGATTGACAGTTTGAGTACGGCACCTAGTCCCGCGAGACCCGCGGCGTCGAGGGCGTGACGTTGGCGGGCGTGTGGAAATCGAGCCGCGCCCGGTTCTCCTCGCGCACACCGGTTTCGTCGCCGAACTCGACATAGCTCTGCGCGTCCTGCTTCCATTGCGGCCATGTCGTTGCCGGCGTCGCGGGATTGCCGGTTCGCGCGAAGGCGACAAGCGTGTCCATCATGCGTTCGGACAGCGCGCGGTCGAGCTCGGTCCAGTTGCGCGTGGTGCGGAATTTGTTGAAGGCGTCCTGCGTTCCGAACCAGTAAGGCACATCAGAGGTGTGATAGGCGCCGATCTTCTGCGGATTGTCGAAGAATTCGACGTTCGCCGCGAACGGATGCACCCGCGAGAACATGTACATGTAGAACGGCGCCTTTCCGGTCTTCGCCTGGGCTTCGGCCCAGTTGCGCGTGCCGATCTCGACCAGCCCCTCGCGCGCGGCGGTCAACCCCATGGCTTTCGCCTCCTCGTCGGTCTTCGCGGGATAGAGCGCAAGGAAACGATCGGCCTGGTCGCCATAGAGCTTTCGTGCCGCGGCGACATAGGCCTCCAACGTGCCGGCGGTGCGCAGATCGTTCGAACTCTCATCGCGCGTGAAGCCGGCGACGGTGGCGACATCGTTCTGCTTGCCCGCCGCAAAGATGTTCGGGACCGTGTCGGGCAGCACGTAGCCGTCGATATCGGGCGTGACGGAGATCGTGCCGGCGCAGCCGAGCTGGCAGTCCTTCTGAATTGCAAGAATCTTTTCGGCCTGGATCTGCCGCATCTCGGCGAGCGAGGACGCACCGAGCGCCGATTGCACCTCGAGGCCGATCTTCTCGGCGGCGGGGAGCGCCGGAAATTTGAAGCGGTTGTCGAACATGCTCAGGCTCATCGCGAAACCGCGATTGAACAGGCCCTTCGCGAGCGGGCTCGCGTCCAGCGCCGACACCGACATCGCGCCGGCCGACTGCCCGGTGATGGTGACGTTATCAGGGTCGCCGCCGAATTGCGCGATGTTGCGCTTGACCCATTGCAGCGCCGCAACCTGGTCCATCAGGCCGTAATTGCCGGAGGCGTGATTTTGCGATTCCGCGGTCAGCTCGGGATGGGCGAGATTGCCCAGAATGCCGACGCGGTAGTTGAAGCTGACGAAGATCGTGCCTTTCTTCGCGACGTTCTCGCCGTCATACATCGCCATGCCGCTGGAGCCGAGCGTGAAGCCGCCGCCATAGATCCAGACCACGACCGGCAGCTTCGCGCCCGGCTTGGCATCGGCGCTCGCCCAGATGTTCAGATAGAGGCAGTTCTCGCTGGTCGCCTCCTCGCCGAAATAATGATTGAGATTGTGCCGCCGCAGCACCTGGATGCATTCGGGCGCCAGCCGGTCGGCGTGATAAACGCCCTTCCATGCTTCGACCTTTTGCGGCGCGCGCCAACGGAGATCACCGAGCGGCGGCGCGGCAAAGGGAATGCCGAAATAGGCTCTCACGTTCGACGGCAGGACCTTGCCGGAGACGGCGCCGCTATCGATGCTGACGGGGTCTCCGGGAACAGGCGTCGCGACGATCTGCGCCGATGCGGACGAAGCCGCCTGCAGCACAAGGAGCACAGCGATCCGCATCGCGGGCCACGTAGCATTCCTGTTCAAGATGCTCATACGGCCTCCCTCATGTCGTTTTTGTCGTTGGTGCCATTGCTCAGCTCCGCCCAGAGGCGGGAGCGCGCGCTTTCGTTGAGAGGCACAATATGAAACGGCTGGCCGAAGATTGCGAGTGGCTCCTTGGCCGGCTCGAACCGCGGCCAGGCTTCCACAACATCGGGCGCGCCTGACGTCACGAAGCGCAGCAGGCTCATCTGAAACCGCGCCGCGACGTCGATATCGGCCGGGGTCATCGGGCCGCCCTTTCGCTGCAGGATCGGGCGATCGATGAAGGCAGGCAGATGCGCCCAGAGGCAGGCATTGTCGGCGCCGTGGGTCGGTCCTTGCGACAAGAACGGTTGCAGCGCCGGACGATGATCGAACCGGCTCAGCCACACTGCGCCCCCTGCGGCTGCGTGCTGCCGCGCGAGATCAGTCATCGGGCGATGCCAGAACGCATCCGACAGCAGCGCCTCGTACGGATCCTCATCGAGGCGCGCCGAGCCGCGATAACAGGCCAGCAGGCGCTCCCAGCCGGCATCGCCGAAAGCAACGCGGACATTGCGCTCGGTGCTGCGGATCATCGCGGCCGGCGGCGTGCTCTTCAAAAACATCACCATCTCGTCGCGGCAGGAGCCGAGCCAGAGCGGAATGTCGCGCAAGCCTCCCTCGGCGAAGACCTCACGCGGCTCGCGCGGGATCACGGTGCCGTCGAGCACCGGGCCGAACACGGTGCCTGAGGTGGTTTCGTCGGCGATCCTGCGGCCGACGCGTTCCACCGCGGCGAAGAGTTTTGGCAGCGGCACGGAGGCAATCGCGGCAGGATCGCTCGCAAGCTCGAGCTCTTCGATGACGCGGCGTGCGACCTGATCGGCATGGTCGGCGCTCATGATGTTGCGCCCCGGCGCACTCAGCGCGAGCGCGCGGGCAAACTTGCCCTTTGCCTGCGGTAGCGTTGCAAGCGCAATCACCATCGACGCGCCGGCCGACTGGCCCGACAGCGTCAGCCGGTTCGGATCGCCGCCGAAATTGGCGATATTGGCATGGACCCAGTCGAGTGCTGTGAGGGAATCCGAGATCGCGAGATTGTTGGCTTCGCCCAATCCGTGGCGATGCAGCTGCAGGAAGCCGAGCGGGCCGAGCCGATAGTTGATGGTGACGATGACGGCCGGGCCATGCGCAGCGAGGAATGCGCCGTCATAATCGGCGCCGCCGCCGGTGACGAAGGCGCCGCCATGGATGAAGAACAGCACCGGCAGCGGGCGATCGATCCCTGTCGGCGTCCAGATATTCAGGCTGAGACAGGACTCCTCCGCCTGATCGAGATGCCCGGGCTGCGGCGCGTAAGGGCCGTAATCCGTGCAGTTTCGCGGCTCCATCCACGCAAGCGGTGGCCTCGCTTTGGTGAAGCGCCGTGCAGTCGCGAACGGCACGCCCTTGAAGGCGCGGACGGCGCCCTGCTCGGCCCCGATGATCGGGCCGAGCGTGGTCGGAACTGTGTTGGTCAGCATACGATCGTGTCCCTGTTTTCGCTTACGCGCGCCGCTTGCCGAGATCGGCGATGTCGACCTTATGGGTTTCGCGCGCGGTCGATGCGGCCGCGGCCGAGGCGACGCAGCAACCGGCGACGAAGAGCGCAACCGGAATCCAGCCGTTCGGTCCTTCGCCGACGAGGCTCGCGCTCACCAGCGGCGTGAAGCCGGCGGCGAGGAAGCCGAGCTGGGTGCCGATCGCGGTGCCCGAATAGCGCACGCGCGCCTCGAACATCTCCGCATAAAACGACGGCCAGATCGCGTTGGGCGCGGAGTAGACGATGTACAGGCCAATCGCGGCGGCGAAGATCGCGGGCGTGCTGCCCGACGTCACCAGCATGAAATAGGGGAACAGCAGCACGGCGCAGCCAAGCACGCCGCCGATGAACACCGGCTTGCGGCCGATCTTGTCGGCGAGCAAGGCCCAGAGCGGCTGGGCGAACAGCGCCACGACGTTGCCGAGCACGCCGGCCCACAGCATGGTCGGACGCGCGACGCCGAACTTGCTGGTGGCATAGCCGAGCGCAAACACCGCGGTCATGGTGCTGACCGTCGCGATCAGCGCGCAGGCGATGACGCGCAGCACGTCCGGCCAGTAGTCACGCAGCAGCGCGACCACGGGAAAGCGCGCCACTTGCGCCTTGTCCTTGATGTCCTCGAACACGGGCGTTTCCGGCATGGTCCGCCGCACGAGGTAGGCGACAAGCAGCACCAGCGCGGAGAGCAGGAACGGAATGCGCCAGCCCCAGCTCAGCAGCTGCTCTTCCGGCATGCTGGCTATGGGAATGAACACCAGCGTCGCCAGGATCGCGCCGGCCTGGGTGCCGCTCAGGGTCCAGCTCGTGAAGAAGGCGCGGTTGGAATTGGCGGAATGCTCCAGCGTCAGCGAGTTCGCCCCGCTCTGCTCGCCGGCCGCCGACAGGCCCTGCAGCAGGCGCAGCAGCGTCAGGATGATGGGTGCGGCGCTGCCGATCGTCTTGGCATCCGGCAACAGGCCGATCGCCAACGTTGAGCAACCCATCACCACCAGCGTGAACAGCAGCACCGTCTTGCGGCCGATGCGGTCGCCGAAATGGCCGAGGATGACAGCGCCGACGGGACGCGCGATATAACCGATGCCGAACGACAGCAGCGCGAGCAGCGTCCCGGTCGCGGGATCGACATTGGCGAAGAACACTTTTGGAAAGATCAGCGCCGCCGCGGTGCCGTAGATGAAGAAGTCGTAGTATTCGAGCATGCTGCCGACGAAGCTGACGAGCGCGGCGCGCTTCGGCAGCTTGTTTTGCGTGGTTGCCGCGCCGGACGGCGCGTGCAGCGATGCGATTGAGGTCGAGCTCATCAAAATTCCTCCCCGTGTGCGATGGCGGTCGCGGCTCGCGTCATGCCCGTCCCGGCGGTGCGCGAGTTTTTGCTTTTGGTTGCCGCAATCTTGGTTTCCATCCATAATGTACGAACTAGTACGTTTGTGCAAGTTCCGCCACGAAAGACGTCGGATTGGGCGAAATTTGCCTTCACCTTCAAGGTGATCCATAGAAACGGTCGGGAGAAACAGTGATGCTCGAGCGCATGCCACCCCCATCGAAGCGCACCAACGACCCCGAGCGCACCAAGCGCGACATCCTCGAAGTGGCGATGGCCGAATTCGCCTCCGAGGGCTATTCCGGCGCCCGCGTCGACGCCATCGCGGCGCGAACCCGCACCTCGAAGCGGATGATCTATTATTATTTCGGCGGCAAGGAGCAGCTCTATCTCGCTGTGCTCGAGGAAGCCTATCGCAGCATCCGCGCGCTGGAGGACCAGCTCGACATCGCCAGCTGCGACGCGCGCGAGGGCTTGCGCCGGCTGATCGAGGCCACCTTCGACCACGACGAGCGCAATCCGAACTTCATCCGCCTCGTCTCAATCGAGAACATCCACCACGGCAAGCACCTGAAGCAGAATCAGCAACTGCGCCAGCTCAACGCCAGCGTGATCGCAACGCTGGACGGCATCCTCAAGCGCGGCCGTACCGAGGGCGCGTTCCGCGACGACGTCGACGCCATCGATTTGCATCTGGCCATCTCCTCCTACTGCTTCTTCCGCGTCGCCAACCGCCACACCTTTGGCGCGCTGTTCGACCGCGACCTCAGCGAGCCCAGGGTGCTGGCGAAGAGCAGGACCCAGATCGTGGAGATGATCCTGGCCTGGCTGGCGGCAGGGGCTTAGCGACCGCCCTCACCCGCTCCGCTTCTGCCGCGTGCTCGCCAATAGCAACAGCATGAACGACGCCGCCGTCATCAGCGTCGAGATCGCTGCGATGGTCGGATCGATCTCATCGCGGAGCGCGGTGAACATGCGCTTGGTCAGCGGCTGATACTGGCCGCCGGAGATGAACAGCGCGACGATGGTCTCGTCCATCGCCGAGATGAAAGCGAAGATGCCGCCAGCGACCACGCTGGACTTGATCTGCGGCAGCGTCACCGCAAAGAAGCTGCGCAGGCGGTTCATGCCGAGGCTGCGGGCCACCATCTCCTGCGCGGGGTCGAAGCTTTGCAAGCCTGCGAGCACCGAGATAACGACGTAAGGCAGGCCGAGCATCACATTCGCCAGCACGAGGCCCGGCAAGGTCGCCACCAGGCCGACCTTGGCATAGACGAAGAAGATGCCGACCGCGGTGATGATGATCGGCACCACCAGCGGCAGCAGCAGCGTCATGTGGATGACGCGCATGATGCGCAGCTTCGACTGGCTGATGGCATAGGCGGCGGCGACGCCACACGGCGTTGCGATCACCACCGTGAGCAGCGCAACCGTCAGCGTCACCCGCGTCGCCTGCATCCAGGCCGGATTGGCGAAATATTGCTGATACCAACGCAGCGAGAACGATGGCGGCGGGAAGGTCAGGAAGCGCGCGCTGGAGAACGAGATCGGTGCGATGATCAGGACCGGCAGGATCAGATAGACCAGCACCAGCGTGCTGATCACGTAGAGGGCGATCCGTGCGGGCGAGATGCGCGTCATTTCTGCCCCAGCACGCGATCGAGCGAAATGAACCGGCTGACGACGAAGAAAATCAGGAGCACGCTGAGCAGCAGCACCACGGCGACCGCGCTGGCCGCACCAAACTGGTTATAGAGCTCGACATTGCGGCTCACCAGCATCGACACCATCACCGTGCGGCCGCCGCCGAGCAATTCCGGCGTGATGTAGAAGCCGAGGCAGAGCACGAACACCATGGTGCAGCCGGCGAGCACGCCGGGCAGCGACAGCGGCAGGAACACGCGGACAAAACTCAGCGACGGGCTCGCACCGAGGCTGGCGCCGGCCTGCATCAGATCGCCGGGAATTTTTTGCATGGTGGCGTAGAGCGGCAGCACCATGAAGGGCAGCAGGATGTGCACGGTAGCGACCACCGTGCCGAACGTATTGTGCGCCAGCGCCAGCGGCTCGGAGATGACGTCGAGATAACGCAACAACTGGTTGATCACGCCGGTGCGCTGGAGCAGCGCAAGCCAGGCATAGGCGCGCACCAGCACGGACGTCCAGAACGGCAGCACCACCAGCGACAGGATCAGGATGCTCCATCCCTTCGGCACGGAATTGGCGAGATAGGCCACGGGATAGCCGAGCAGCAGCGCGATGATGGTGACTGCGAGGCTGATCTCGAAGGTCAGCGCGAAGCTCCGCCAGTAGATGTCTTCGGTGAAGACGCGGCGATAATTCTCCAGCGTGAAGCCGTCATGGTAGATCGACTGCCAGGCGAGCCAGCCGACCGGCAGCACGATCAGCAACAGAATCACCAGCAGCGCCGGCGACACCAGCGCCAGCATCAGGCCGTGCTCACGGCGCTGATGCTTTTGCGATGGATCTGGCACAGATGTCACCAAGGCTGCCTCACTTCTGCATGAAGGATGCCCAGCGCTTCTCGGCGGCTTCGCCGGCCGGCGAGGACCACCAGGCGTAGGACATCAGCGCCTGCTTGGCCGCATTGGCCGGCTCGCTCGGCAATTGCGCGGCGCGCTCCGGCTTGATCACGCTGGTCTCGAACGCCTTGGGATTGCCCGGGCCGTAATCGATGTTGAGCGGCAGATCGGCCTGGTGCACGGGATCGACCGCTTCATTGAGGAACTTCACGGCGGTGTCGAGGTTCGGCGCGCCCTTGAGGATGCAGAGCGAGGTGCTCTGCAGGATGCCCTGGTTGTAGGTGAAGGCGACCCTGGCGCCCTCCTTCGCGACCGCGCTGACGCGGCCGTTCCAGGCCATCTCCATGTCGACCTCGCCGTCATTGAGGAGCTGCGCCGACTGCGCGCCTGACGTCCACCACACCGTAATGTTCGGCTTGATCTCCTCGAGCTTCTTGAAGGCGCGATCGACGTCGAGCGGATAAAGCTTGTCAGGCGCGACACCGTCGGCCATCAGCGCCGCTTCCAGCGTGGCGATCGGATGGTTGCGCAGCGCGCGCCGGCCGGGGAATTTCTTGACGTCCCAGAAATCGGCCCAGCTGTTCGGCGCATCCTTCGGGAACGTCTTCTGGCTAAAGGCCAGCACGCTGGAATAGAACTCGTAGGACACCGAATAAGGGCTGCGATAGGCCTCAGGCATCGCCGCCGCGTTCGGGATTTTCGAGAAGTCGAGCTTCTCGATCAGCCCCTGCTCGCCGCCGCGCAGGCAATAGCCGGTGGGCGTGTCCACCACGTCCCAGATCGGCTTGCCGCTGCCGACCTGGGTCTTGATCGCGGGCCAGGCATCGGGAATGGAATCCTGGTTGATGGTGATGCCGAGCTTCTTGGCGGAGGGATCGAGGATCGCCACCGTCTGCGCCTGCTGATAGGCGCCGCCCTGCGAGACGAAGGTGATCTGCTCGGCGGCATCAGCCGCGGTAGTCAATCCCATCGCGCCCAGCAGCGCGCAGCCCAATCCCAAATTCCGTTTCGTGTTCATCCTCGCCTCCTCCATCGCCAAAAAAATCTCACCGACCGATCGCATCGAGAAACTGGTACCAGCCGGCGACCATGCGCACGGCGGGCTCGCGCAGCGGATAGAACGGAATGGCCTTCATGCGGCTGACGTCGAGCAGCCCGACATCGGGCGTCTCGCCGCGCACGAAGGCGGCGAGATAGCGGCCCATCAGGCTCGACATGGCGACGCCCGCACCGTTGTAGCCCATCGAGACTAGCGTGCGGTCGTCGATCCGGCCGATATGCGGTACCGAGTCCAGGGTCATGCCGACCAGGCCCGACCATTTGTAGGCAAGCGGGACGTCGGCCAGATCGGGGAAGATGCCGACCATCGCCTTGCGCAGCGCGTCAAAAGCAGCTTGCGAGTCCTGCTTGCCGAAGGCGCCGCGGCCGCCGAAGATCACGCGGTTGTCGACCATGCGGAACCAGCGCATCATGCGCTTGGTCTCGGTGTAGGTGCGCCCCGTCGGCATCAGCCGCCCCGCGAGATTGCGCGGCAGTTGTTCGGTCGCGATGATCGCGCTGCGGAACGGGATCAGCGTGCGCTGCATGCGCGCGGTCGCGCCGGTCACGTCGGAATAGCTGTTGGTGGCGATGATCGCCTGCCTGGCGCGCACCGCGCCCTGCGGCGTCTCGGCGACGATGCCGCCGTTCTCGCGCCGGAGTTTGATCACCGGCGATTGCTGGAAGATCGGAACGCCTTGGCGCGCCACGCCATCGGCGAGACCGCGCAGATAGTTCAGCGGATGGATGCCGCCCGAGCCGGGATTGAGCACGCCGCCGACAAAGATGTCGGAGCCGGTCTCGTCGTGCACTTGCCGCTTGTCGAGGATGCGGACCTCGGCCGAGCCCATCTCGCGCGTCATCCAGTTGGCTTCGTCGATCGCGGCCTTCAGCGTGGTCTCGTTATGCGCGGCCTTGACCTGACCGGTGCGGGTCAGGTTTGCGCTGGTGATACCGAATTCGGAGACCAGCTCCTCGACGATGTCAGTGGATTCATGCGCGATCTCATACATGCGCTTTGCCATGGCGCGGCCATGGCTGGCGTCGATCTCGCGGAACGAGAGCCGAAACTTTGCGGTGATCACGCCGCCATTGCGCCCGCTCGCGCCCCAACCGGGACGATTGGCTTCCAGCACAACCGGCGCGAGACCACTCTTGGCGACGTGGTGCGCGGCGGACAGGCCGGTATAGCCCGCACCGATGATCACCACATCCGCCTGTTGCTCCCCCGACAGGACCGGAAACGCGCGCGCCGGCTCCGCCGTGGCTTCCCACAGCGAATTGGCCGATGGCAGCGCGTTCCAGTCCCGTGTCATGCCGCCGGCCCGATCGCGGCATCCGCGAGCGCCTTCAGCGTCGGGAAATGAAAGTCCGGCTTGGTCAGCGTCTCCACGGCCGGCGTGCCGCCAAAACCGGCGATGCCCTGGCGGCGCTCGATCCAGCACACCTTGTAGCCGAGTTTCCGCGCGATCCCGATGTCGTGGTACTGACTCTGCGCGACATGCAGGATATCGGACTGCTTGTAGCCGAACGCGGACTGACGCCCCTTGTTGTAGGCGAAGAATTCCGGATTGGGTTTTGCAACGCCGGTCTCGTCGGCGCAGACGGTGTCGTCGAAGGGATTGCCGAGCGAGTGCGCGTAACAGGACAGCGCGACGCGGTCGGCATTGGTCATCGCGACCAGCCGGAATTTCGTGCGCAGGCGCTTCAGAGCCTCGACCGAGTCCGGGAAGGGCCCCCAGCGCAGCACCGAAAGCTGGAACATGTCGCAGGACGCGTCGTCAGACGACAGCCCGAGCTCCTTGGCGAGATAGCGATAGACGTGGAACATCACCTCGCTGGAGCGCTCGTAATGCTTGTCGCGGCCGCGCTTGTAGGATTCGAAGATCTTGTCGTCGCTGAGCTCGGCCGGCGTCTTGCCCGAGATCCTGCGCACCGCGGCGAGCACGCCGGTCTCGAAATCGATCAAGGTGCCGACGACGTCGAAGGTGAGGACCTTGAAATTGCTGAACGCGGCTTGGGTCGACATATCGGTTTCTTCTCTCGGTTGGACAAGGCTGAAGTTCAGTCCGCTCTGGGCACGACGATGGTGTCCTCGGGGTGAAGGGTGACGGTGAGGCTGCCGCCGAGCGGTGGGATGCGGCCGTAGGCCTGGTGGTAGCTCGGCTGGCGCAGGCTGAGCGCGATGCCGTCGGTGAGCGAAAGAAAAATGCGCAGGCTCTCGCCCTGGTAGACGATGTCGGTGACCGTCCCGGTCAGGCGGTTGCAGGCGGCGTCCTGCGCGCCGTCATCGATCAGGAGCTTTTCGCTGTGCACGGCGAGCATCAAGGCGTCGCCGTCGGGAATGGCGCGGGCGCTGCGCAAAAGCGCATTGCCGAGCGCGACGCTGGAGCCATCGACACGGCGGACCGGCAGCATGGTCGCCTCGCCGATAAAGCTGGCAACAAAGGAATCGGCGGGATGATCATGCAGCCGCGCAGGTTCGTCGATCTGGATCAAGCGGCCGTCCTTCATCACGGCGACGCGGTCGCTCATGGTCAGCGCCTCGCGCTGGTCGTGGGTAACATAGATGATGGTGGCGCCGATACGCCGGTGCAGCGCGCGCAGCTCGATCTGCATGGATTCGCGGAGCTGCTTGTCGAGCGCGGAGAGCGGCTCGTCCATCAGGATCAGACGCGGCTCGAAGATCATGGCGCGTGCGAGCGCGACGCGCTGGCGCTGGCCGCCGGAAAGCTGCGCAATGCCGCGCTCGTCGTAGCCGGCAAGGCCCACCATCGATAGCGCCGCGCGTACCTTGTCGGGCCAGCTCGCTTTCGGCAGGCGCCGCGCGCGCAGCGGAAAGGCGACGTTCTCGCCGACGCTCATATGCGGGAACAGCGCGTAGTTCTGGAACACGACGCCGATGTCGCGCTTGTGCGGCGGCATCCAGGTGACGTCGCGGCCGCCGAAGAGAACTGTGCCTGATGTCGGCAGGATGAAGCCGCCCAGAATTCCGAGCAGCGTGGTCTTGCCGGAGCCGGAGGGACCGAGCAGCGAGACGAACTCGCCGGCGCCGACATTGAGGGAAACGTCGTCGAGGGCGCGAACGGCACCGTACGCCTTGCTGGCGGACCTGATCTCGACGCTTTCCGCTCGTTTGTTCAACGATCGACCTCGCCTCGTTCCCTGCGATGGCGTGCCTCACTGCGCGCCATAAGCCTGCATTATAGACAGCGTTTTGGAGCATTCGCGGATGCAGCCGTGCGCCGCACCAAAGCTTGTTCCGAACACCCTGTCTTTAGGCTGCGGTGCCAATGACACCAGACTTGGCAAAACTCGGCAATTGCCAAATTCTCACCGCGCTCATAACATGACGTTATGCCCGAACTGCGCCGGATGCTGCCCTCCAGTAACGCCCTGTTCGTCTTCGACGCAGCGGCACGCAACGGCAGCTTCACGGCGGCCGCCGCCGAATTGAATGTCACGCAGCCCGCGGTGAGCCGCATGCTCGGCCAGCTCGAGGAGCATCTCGGCGTCCGCCTGTTCGACCGCAAGGCGGGCCGCGCGGTGCTCACCGAGGAAGGCGAGCTGTTGTATCGCCGCGTGCTCGAAGGCTTTCGCAGCATCGAGACGGGTCTCACCGAGATCGAGCGGCGCCGCAAGGGCACCGAGACGGTGACGCTGTCGGTCTCCTCCGCCTTCACCACGCATTGGCTGATGCCGCGCATCGACAAGCTGCAGCGGCAGTTTCCCCAGGCCGATCTGCGCTTCCAGCTGATCTCCGGCGCGCTGCGCGGGCCGGTCGAGAATGTCGATCTCGGCATGCGTTTCCGCGATCGCGAGGAGCCGTCGTCCGGCGGCACGCTGGTAATGAAGGAAGTGATGCTGCCGATGTGCAGCCCCGGCTATCTCGGCGAGACCGATCCCACTGAGGGCAACACCATCATCCGCCTCGCCGAGACGCCGGGCGACTGGGCCGCGGATTATTCGTCGCTGCTCACCGGCCGGCGTGGCGCCGCCAAGGGGCTGAGCTTCACCGATTATGCCGTCGTGATGCAGGCGGCCCTGCTCGGCCAGGGCATCGCGCTCGGCTGGCTGACGGTCGCCTCGCACTGGTTGCTGACCGGCGCGCTGGTACCGGCTTCCGACCGGCTCACCACCACGCGCCGCATCTGCGAATTCCTGCCGCCGCGCAACCGGCTGATGCGCCCCATCGCTGCGGAGATCCGCGACTGGATCCTCGCCCAGATGCAAAGCGAGATCGCCGCGATCGACAAGCTCTATCCCCAGCTCGGCGCGATGGCCGCCTGCTACTGAGTGGCCAGCGAACATTCGCGGGAGGTCGTCATGCCCGGGCTTGTCCCGGGCATCCACGTTCTTTGTGCCGCGGGGCAAAACGTGGATGGCTGGGACAAGGCCCGGCCATGACGCTGTGGAAGCTTCGGCGCCTCTCTCGCTCCACGTCATTGCGGGCGCAGCGAAGCAATCCAGAGTCTTTCCACGGAGGGATTCTGGATTGCTTCGCTGCGCTCGCAATGTCGGTTCTTCAACGATGCTCGATCGCGCGGATCGCGCCGCGGAGTTCGGCGAGGCCGCGGAGGCGGCCGATGGCAGTATAGCCGGGATTGGTGCGCTTGGTCGCGGCGAGATCATCGAGCATGCGGTGGCCGTGGTCAGGGCGGAATACGATTTGCTTGTCCGGTGACCGCCGCGCGTTCTCCTTCAACAGCGCCTTGAGCACCGCGACCATGTCGACGTCGCCGTCGAGATGATCGGACTCGTGGAACGTCAGACCATCGGCCTCGCGCTTGGTCGCGCGCAGATGGGCAAAGGCGATACGCGGGCCGAAGCGTTCCGCCATCGCAGGCAGATTGTTCTCGGCGCGCACGCCGAGCGAGCCGGTGCACAGGCAGATGCCGTTGGCCTTGGACGGCACGGCGTCGAACAGCGCTTGATAATCCTCTGCCGTGGACGCAACGCGCGGCAGGCCGAACAGCGGGCGCGGCGGATCATCCGGGTGCAGCGTCAGCGACACGCCAAGCTGCGCGGCGACCGGCGCTACACGCGCGAGGAATTCGGCGAGATGCTGCCGCAGGATCTTCGGCGTGATGTCACGATAGGTCTCCAGCCGGTCGCGGAATTGCGGGATCGTCATCGGCTCGGTGGTCGAGCCCGGCAACGCGCTGGCGATTGCCATGATGAGATAGTCGATGTCGGCCCGGCTCATCTTGTCGAACAGCGCTTTCGCGCGCGCCTGCTGCTCCGGTGAATATTCCTGCGCGGCCGCAGGGCGCTTGAGGATATGCAGCTCGAACGCCGCAAAGCGGTCCTGGTCGAAGCGCATGGCGCGGGCGCCGTTTGGCAGCTCCCATTCCAGATCGGTCCGGCACCAGTCGACGACGGGCATGAAATTGTAGCAGATGATCTTGATGCCGGACGCCGCCACCGCCTCCAGGCTCGCGATCCACGCCTCGATCGACTTCGTCGCCTTGGCCCCGAGGCGCTTGACGTCGTCGGGGATCGGAATCGATTCCACCACCGACCAGGTCAATCGCGAGCGGCCCGGCTGGCCGTTCTCGATGAAATTCTTGCGCTCCTCGACCGCCTTGCGTGTCCAGGCCTCGCCAATCGGCACCTGATGCAGCGCCGAGACGATATCGCTCGCCCCGGCCTGCCTGACATCGTCCAAGGACACGGGATCATCGGGCCCGTACCAGCGCCATCCCTCGAGCATCATGCGTTCTCTCCGATCAATTGGCGGTCAGCACGACCTTGACGCTCTGCGAGCGGTCGAGCGCCAATCGCAATGCGTCGGGCGCGGTCGAGAGCGGCCGCTCGGCGGTGACCAGCGACAGCACGTCGACGCTGCCTGCACCGATCAATTCCACCGCCGTCATGAATTCAAGCCCGAAGCGGAACGAGCCGCGCAGGTCGATCTCTTTTGCCATCACGGCATTCGACGGTGTCGGAATCTGGCCGCCCGGCAGATTGCCGATCTGCACCACGACGCCACCACGCCTGACGGTGCCGATGGCGCTGGCAAGGCCGGCGGCCGTGCCCGAGACCTCGAATGCAACATCGTAGGGACGCGAGGCGGCCTGCGCCTTGAGGCCCTCGTCACCATTTGCGACGTTCTCGACATGCGATGCGCCGAGCCGGGTCGCGAAGGCGAGCGGGGCCGGCGCGATGTCGGCCACGGTGATGTCAGCCATGCCGGCGCGGTGTGCGGCGAGCATGGTCAGAAGCCCGATCGGGCCGGCGCCAAAAATAATGCCACGCTTGCCCTGGATGTTGCCGGCGCGCGCGACCGCGTGCAGGCAGACCGCGAGCGGCTCGGCCAGCGCCGCGGCCTGATAGGACACATGATCCGGGATCTTGACGCACTGCGCCGGGATCGCATCGAAATAATTGGCAAAGCCGCCCTGCATGTGCGGTGTCTTCGACGCAGAGCCCATGAAGTAGATATTTTCGCAGAGGTTTTGGCGACCCTCGCGGCAGGCGCCGCAATGGCCGCACCAGCGCGACGGGTTGACGGCGACGCGGTCGCCGACCCTCAGGTTGGCTGCGGAGCCCGCGATCTCGACGACCTGGCCCGAGATCTCGTGACCGAGCACCAGCGGCGATTTCACCACGAAATCGCCGGTCCGGGCGTGGCGGAAGTAATGCATGTCCGAGCCGCAGATGCCGCCGGCCCCGAAACGGATGCGCACCATGCCGTCGGCCAGCTTGTCGAGCGGATGCTCGATCATGCGCAGGTCTTCGGGGCCGAACAGGGTTGCGGCGAGAGAGGTCGATGTCATTTGGAAAGTCCCATGTATTTCGGCAGCCAGAGGGTTAGTTCGGGAATGTAGGTGATCGCGATCAGTGCAAGCATCAGCGGCACCAACCAGGGCAGGATCGCGACCGTCGTGCGCTCGACCGAGAGCTTCGCCACGCGGGCAAGCACGAACAGCACCATGCCGAGCGGCGGATGCAACAGGCCGATCATCAGGTTCAGCGTCATGATCAGGCCGAAATGGATCGGATCGATGCCGAGCTTGAGCACGATCGGCAGCAGGATCGGCACCAGAATGGTGATCGCCGCCGTGGTGTCGATGAAGCAGCCGACGAACAGGATCAACACGTTGGCGAGCGCCAGGAACACCCATTTGTTGTGGGTGATGCTGAGCATCCAGTCCGAGAGCAATTGGGCAGCCTGCGACACCGTCAGCAGCCAGGCGAAGATCGAGGCGGCGGTGACGATGAACAGCACCGAGGCCGTGGTCTCGATGGTGTCGAAGGTCGCCTTCGCCACAGTCTTCAAGGTCATGGTGCGGTAGCGCACGAGGCCAAGGAACAGCGACCAGATTACCGCCGCAACAGCGGCTTCAGTCGGCGTGAACCAGCCGAGGGTCATGCCGCCGATCAGGATGACGGGCGCCATCAGCGCCATCACCGCGGAGAAGTCGAAATACCAGTCGATCGCGAGCAGCACACCGAGCCCGATCACGACGGCCAGATTGATCGACATGCCGGCGAGCGTCATCAGCCAGATCGCGAGCGGGAACGCGAGCACGATGGCGATCTCGAGGCCGGCCGAGCCGAGCTGCGGCCAGGAGAACGGCGTGTCGCTGCCCCATTTATTCCTGTGCGCGAAGTAGGTGACCGTGGCCATCATCAGCAGCGTCAGGACGACGCCCGGAATGACGCCGCCCAGAAACAGCGCGCCGATCGAGACGTTGGCCATCATGCCGTAGATCACGAAGGGCAGCGACGGCGGAATGATCGGGCCGAGCGTGGCCGAGGCCGCAGTGACGCCAACCGAGAACTCGGTGGTGTAGCCATGGTCCTTCATCGCCTTGATCTCGATGGTGCCGAGGCCAGCGGCATCCGCGATCGCGGTACCGGACATGCCGGAGAAGATCACCGAGCCGATGATGTTGACGTGGCCGAGGCCGCCGCGCATCCAGCCGACCAGCGCGACCGCGAATTTGTAGATGCGCCCGGTGACACCGGCGATGTTCATGAGATTACCGGCCAGGATGAAGAAGGGCACGGCAAGCAGCGGAAAGCTCTCGACGCCGGCGATCATGCGCTGGGCCAGCGTGACATCGGGTGTCACGCCGCTGACCAGGATGTAGAGCAGCGACGACGCGGCCATGGCAATCGCCACGGGAACACCGAGCAGCATCAGGACGAGAAAGCCTCCAAGCAATAGCAGCATCAGATTACCCTTCAAAACCGTCGTAGGCGCCAGGGCGTTCGAGGATCGAATAGCCCTGTCGCAGATGTTGCAGCGCGACCTGCAGCGAGCGCGCGAACATCAGCACGAAGCCGAGCAGCACGGCGTAATAGACGTAGTTCTTGGGGAAGTTGATCGTGGTCATGGACTCGTCGCCGATGATCTGGATGTAAACCCAGACCAGCTTGACGGCGTAGCCGAAGAAGGCGATCCGGATCAGGTCGATCACTGTCGACAGCGCACGCGCCACGACATGCGGCAGATAGCGGTAGATCAGGTCGACCTGGATATGCCGCGACAGCCGCACGCACATCGAGGCGCCGATGAAGACCACGCCAATCAGGCAATAGGTCGCGATCTCCTCGGTCCAGGCGTAGCTGTCGTTGAGGACATAGCGGGTGAAGAACTGCAGGAAGACGGCAAGCGCCATCACCCAAAAGATCGCCAGCGCGATCCAGTCCTCGAACGCGTAGATGCCGAGATCGACCTTCGGCGTAGCCTCTTCCTCGAAGGTATGGGCGATCTCGTCCCCGGTAATCTGCCGGTGCACTTCGGCGGTCGACATGTGGTTACTCCTTGGAGAACGTGAACGTCATTCCGGGTCGGCGCGTGAGCGTCGAACCCACTCTTCTCCTCATCCTGAGGAGCGCGGAACGCGCATCTCGAAGGATGGCCCCGGGCGACACCGGGGCCTCCATGGTTCGAGACGCGCGTTCCGCGCTCCTCACCATGAGGGTCTTAGAACGCAAGCGTCCGTTATTTCACCGCCTGGATCCGTTCCCAATCGGCCTTGCGATACCCAAAGGTCTCGAACGGAACGTTCTTCAGCACGATGTCGCGGAACTCATTCTTGTCGACCTCGGTCACGGTCAGGCCCTTCTCCTTGAAGAAGGCGACCAGCTTGGCCTCGTTCTGCTTGATCTCTTCGGTGGCCTTGGCGGCGGCTTCCTGCGCGACGTCGGTGAATATCTTCTTGTCCTCGTCGCTGAGCTTCTTCCAGAGCGCGCCGGCCACCACGGTGTTGAGGTGGTCGACGATGTGGCCGGTCAGCACGATGTGCTTCTGCACCTCGTAGAACTTCTTGGCCTCGATCGTGGTCAGCGGGTTCTCCTGCGCCTCGACGGTGCCGTTCTGGAGCGCGAGATAGACTTCGGCGAACGCGATCGGCGCGGTATTGGCGCCGCAGGCGCGCGGCATTGCGAGATAGGCGGGCACATCGGGCACGCGCATCTTCAGGCCCTTCAGGTCCGCGCAGGTCTTGATCGGCTTGTTCGAGGAGGTCTGGCGCACGCCATAATAGGTCACCGCGATGATGTGGTGACCGCTCTTGTCTTCGTAACCCTTGGCGAGTTCCTTGAAGATGTCGCTCTTGGTGTAGGCGAGCAGGTGATCGGCGTCGCGGAACGTATAGGGATAATAGGTCACGCCGATCGGCGGGAAGCTCTTGGCCGCGAAGCTCGAGCCGGAGATGATGATGTCGACCGAACCGAGGGAGAGGCCCTGGTTGATGTCGGCTTCCTTGCCGAGCTGGGACGCCGGATAGACGTCGATCTGGTAGCGCCCGTTGGTGCGCTTGCCGATCTCCTGTGCGGCCCAGACCGAAGCGGTGTGGAACGGCTCCGAGGTCTCGTAGACATGGGCCCATTTCAGCTTGGTTTGCGCCATGCCGGCATTCGTCGCCCCGAGCATTGCGGCGGCCGAGACCGCCAGCATCATCGTCATCTTCTTCAACACTGAATATCCTCCACTTAAGTCTGCTTCTTGTTCACCCGCCTCAAAATCGAGGCGAGCCGCCCAATCTCATCGCCGTCGCGCGCTGCCGCTTTTGGCGGGCTTCTTCGACGGTCGTTTTGGCTTCATCGGAGCTGCACCGGATCGCGCGGTCCGTTTCCGCGTCGCCGGCGGTCCCGCGGCGGTCTCGGCGCCAAAGTTCTGCGCAAAACGCTCCTGCGAATGCGCGAGATGATCGCGCATCGCGTCACGGGCCGCCGTTGGCTGACGCGTCGCAATGGCATCGCGCACGGCCCGATGCTCGCCGAGCGCGGTGCGCCAGGTGCCGGGATTCTCAAAATAATGCGCAAGCTGCGCGAAATAGGGATTGAGCCGCTGGTCGAACAGCTCGCCGACCACGCGCACCAGCACGGCGTTGCCGAGGCATCCGGCGATCGCGATGTGGAAGGCGCGGTCATGGACCATCGAGGCTTCGCCGGGGTGCGCGACGTTCTCCATCGCGACGAGGGCGGCATCGATGCGTGCGATATCGTCGCTGGTCGCCACGCGCGCGGCCTGCTCGGCGATGGCGCTTTCGAGGAATTCGCGGGCGCGCAACAGCTCGAATGGCCCCTCTATCACGGCGGACGGCGTTGGCGTGGCGTCCGAAGGGTCGATCACATAGATGCCGGACCCGACGCGAATGCGGACGCGTCCTTCCACTTCGAGCGCGATCAGGGCTTCGCGCACCGTCGGCCGCGATACCCTGAGCTGATCGGCGAGCTCGCGCTCGGTCGGCAGGCGACTGCCGACGGCGTATTCACCGCTATCGATCAGGCTTCGCAATTGATCGGCGATTTGGCGATAGAGCCGTCTCGCCTCCACGGCTTCCAGCGGCACGCTGGCCTCCCCTATAGATCTCGCCGGTCGATCCGGCGGCCCGCCAATTTTGGATAATTGGCCTTACCAATTGACCGAAGCATTGACCGAGGACGGCCGCCATGTCAAGCAGCCGCCAAACACAGGGAGAGACACCATGCGGCTTAGTTCAACGCGCCTTGGCCGCGCCAATCTCGACCGGCTGCCGCCAGCCATCCGCCGCCCGGCCTATGACCGGTCGCGCATTACGCCCGGTATCGTGCATCTCGGTCTCGGCGCCTTTCATCGCGCCCATCAGGCCGTCGTCATCGACGACTGTCTTGCCGCAGGCGCCAATGCCTGGGGCATCATCGGCGCGAGCCTGCGCAGTCCGGACACGCGCGACGCCCTCGCCCCGCAGGATCATCTCTACACGGTCGCCGTGCGCGCCGCCGAAGGCACCGAGCATCGCGTCATCGGCGCGTTGCTCGACAGCGTCGTCGCGCGCGAAAAGCCGGGCGCGCTGGTCGAGCGGATGGCCAATCCCGCCATTCGCATCGTCTCGCTCACCGTGACCGAAAAGGGCTATTGCCACACGCCGCAGACCGGCGATCTCGACGAGCGGCATCCTGATGTCGTGCACGATCTCAACAATTTTGACGCGCCGCGCTCGGCGCCCGGCTTCATCGTGGCCGCGCTGGCGCGGCGACGGGCGCGGGGACTTTCGCCGTTCACGGTGCTGTGCTGCGACAACCTCGCCACCAACGGCCGCACCGTGCAGCGGATCGTGACGCAGTTCGCGGCACTGCGGTCGAAGGACCTCGGCAAATGGATCGCGGATAACGTTGCCTTCCCCTGCACCATGGTCGATCGCATCGTGCCGGAGACAACGGATGCCGACCGCGACGCGGTCGCGGCGGCACTCGGGATGCGTGACGCCTGGCCTGTGATGACCGAGCCGTTCACGCAATGGGTGATCGAGGATCGCTTCGCCGCGGGCAGGCCCGATCTCGCTGCCGCGGGCGTCGAGCTCGTCACCGACGTCAAGCCGTTCGAGTTGATGAAGCTGCGGCTGCTCAACGCCAGCCACTCCGCGCTCGCCTATCTCGGCTATCTCGCCGGCTACGAGACCATCGCCGATACCATGCGGGATCCCTATTTCGCGCGCCTCGCCGCGCAGGTGATGGAAGAGGCCGCGGTGACGCTGACGATGCCTGCGGGCACCGATCTCGCCGCCTATCGCGCCTCGCTGCTCAAGCGTTTCGCCAATCCGGCGCTGCATCACCGCACTTGGCAGATCGCCATGGACGGCTCGCAAAAGCTGCCACAGCGGCTGCTCGGCGCGATGCAGGATCGCCTCGCCAAAAACCTGCCGATCGCGACGCACGCGCTCGCGGTGGCGGGCTGGATGCGCTACGTCACCGCACTTGACGAGCAGGGCCGCGCCATCGACGTGCGCGATCCCCTCGCCGCCGAGCTCGCGGGCCTGGCGCGCGAGGCCGGTCCCGTCGCGGAACGGCTGGCGCCCACATTGCTCGGCGTGGAAAAAGTGTTTGGACCGCTCGGTGCCGAGCCGCGCCTGCGCGAGGCCGTGACCGCGGCGCTCGGCCGTCTCTACAAGGAAGGTGCGCGGCGCGCGGTGGAGACGCACGTTTCGGCATGATCAGAAAGTGGGCAATAATGCTGCACTGCGTCCAAAGTCGGACTGAAGTCGCGCTTGATTTTTGCCTGCCGTTGCCGCACCCGAGAGGCATGGCAAAGGACAACAAGGTCATCGCCGCGAACGCGGCTTTTTACGCCGCCTTCGCGACCGGCGATTTCGACGAAATGAAGCGGATGTGGGCGGATGACGACGCCATTTCCTGCATTCATCCCGGCTGGCCCGCGATCGTCGGCCACGCCACCGTGATCGGAAGCTGGCGCGACATCCTGCAAAATCCAGAACGTCCGCAGATCGTCTGCGCCGAGCCGCAGGCGATCGTCGACGGTGACAGTGCGCGCGTGCTCTGCATCGAGATCGTCGACGGCACCGCGCTCGCCGCCGCCAACCATTTTCGGCGCGTCGGCGACGGCTGGCTTCTGGTGCATCACCAATCGAGCCCGATTGCGCAGATTGTCGAGCAGGCTGAGGACGATAGAGCCAGCCACCGGGTGCACTGACCGCGGCAGCGTTCTACTGTGCATGGGGTTGTTTTGCGGTTTTTTATTTGACGGCGAGTTCCGACAGATCGTCCAGCACCACGCGAGCCGCGCTGAAATCATCATCCTGGAAAAACATGCTGCGCGTGATGAGCACGGGAATGTCGGCCCGCGAGGCCGCAATCAGCCCATTGGCAGAATCCTCGATCGCGACGCATTTGGACGGCGCCAGCTTCAGCCGCGCCAGGACATCGAGATAGACATCCGGCGCCGGCTTCTTGTGCCTCACATCATCGCCGGCAACGATCGCATCAAAATCCGCGGCCCAGCGCGCCCCCAGCGCCCGCGACAGCAGCGCATCGATGTTGCCGTGCGAGGTCGTGGTCGCAATCGCGAGCCGCTGGCCACGCGCCTTGGCAGCGGTGAGCAGATCCGTCACACCGGGCCGCAAGGGGCAGCAACCGGTCTCGACCAGCTCGGCATAATGGGCGGTCTTGATGCGGTGGAGCTCGGCGATATCGGCATCCGACAGGGGCGGCGCGACCCACTGCCTGGTGTGGAAGGCGCGGATGCGTTCCTTGCCGCCGGTCACGCGCAGCAGATCCTTGTAGCTGGCCCGGTCCCAATGCCAGTCGAGACCGTGACGGGCAAAGGCGTGGTTGAAGGCCCGCCGGTGCAGCTCCTCCGTCTCGGCCAGCGTCCCGTCGACGTCGAGGATCAGCGCGGCCGCGCTCCGGACCAGATCCGCCGCGCCGGATCGCGCTATGATGGCCACGTCCGCCTGCATGGTCGACGCCTCCCTGTCACGAGCGAGCATCGCCCGAGGCAGCCGGCGAGTAAAATCGCAATATCTTTTGCCCGACCCAAAAATCTCTTATGAGCGAACGACGCGCGGCTGGCGCGAACGGGAACTCCGACCTGCACGGGAGACGCATGCGGCTCTTCATCTTCGGCCTCGGCTACAGCGCCCGGCATTTCGTCCGCAAATTCGGCGGCAGCTTCTCGCATGTCGCCGGCACGGTCCGCGATCCCGCCGCGCAGGTCGACCTTGCCGGGATCGAAGTGCATGGCTTTTCCGGCAGCCGCCCGGCTGACGCGACGGTCGACAGTATCGGCGATGCCGATGTCCTTCTGATCTCGATCCCGCCGGGCGACACCGGAGATCCCGCAATCACGGCGCTCGGCGACTTGCTCGCGGCGGGCCGCCACAAGGTCGTCTATCTCTCCACCATCGGCGTCTACGGCGATCACGCCGGCGGATGGATGGATGAGAGCACGCCGCCGCAGTCCACCCTCGACCGCGCACGGATGCGGATCGCGGCGGAGCAGGCCTGGACGAAGACGGCACGCCGCGACGTCGCGATCCTGCGGCTAGCCGGCATCTACGGCCCCGGCCGCAACGCGCTGGTGACGCTGCGCAGCGGCACGGCACGCCGCATCATCAAGCCCGGCCAGGTCTTCAACCGCATTCATGTCGACGATATCGCCAGCGCCATCATGGCCGCGATCAACCACAACAGCGGCGGCACCTGGAACGTCTGCGACGACGAGCCCGCACCGCCCCAGGACGTGATCGCCTACGCCGCGCAGCTGATGGGCATCGCTCCGCCGGACGAAGAAGCGTTCGCGACAGCCGAGATGTCGGCGATGGCGCGCAGCTTCTATGCCAGCAGCGCTCGCGTCTCCAACGCGCGGCTGAAGCAAGAGCTCGGCGTCGCGCTGGCCTATCCGACCTATCGGCACGGCCTCGATGCGCTGTGGCGAGCGGGCGACGGACGCGCTTAAAAGGGGCGGCCGATCGGCCGCCCCTTTGATATTCAGCGTCAGCTCAACACGCCGTATTTCTTGAACCAGGCCTGCGCCTGCTTCCAGGCATCCTCCGCAGCATCCTTGCGGTAGCTGCCGCGATAGTCGGCATGGAAGCCGTGCGGCGCTTCCGGATAGATCTTGAATTCGGCCGTCTTCTTGTTCTGCTCGAGCGCCGCCTTGAGCTGCTCGACCTGGGCGACGGGAATGCCGGTGTCGGCGCCGCCATAGAGGCCGAGCACCGGCGCCTTCATCTCAGGCGCGAGCTGCAGCGGGCTCTTCGGCCACAGCGGATTGGGCGCATCGACCGGCGGACCGTAGAAGGCAACGCCGGCCTTGAGCGTGCCGTTATGGGCGGCATATTCCCAGACCGTGCGGCCGCCGCGGCAGAAGCCGATGATGCCGAGCTTCGCGGTGTCGCCGCCTTGCGATCCCGCCCAGGCCACCGTCGCGTCGAGATCGGAGAGCAGCTCGGCGTCCGGCTTGGCGTTGACGACCGGCAAGAGGTCCTTGATGTCGGTGATCTTGGTGAGGTCCGTGCCCTTGCGGAAGTAATAGTCGGGCGCAACCGCGAAGGCGCCGAGCTTGGCGAGGCGCCGCGTCACGTCCTTGATGTATTCGTGCAGACCAAAGATCTCCATCGCGACGATGATCACCGGAGCCTTGGTGTTACCGGCGGGGCGGGCGAAATAGGCCGGCATTTCCTCGGAACCGACCTTGATCTTGGCATCTCCAGCCTGGAGGCCGCCGGTGTCGGTCGTGATCACCTCGGCGCGGACCGGCCCTGCCGCAAGCGTGTAGCCCGCAGCAACGGCCGCCGTGGCGCTCATGAAGCCGCGGCGCGACACCGGGGGCGGCTCAATCAGCCCTATAACGTCAGACGTGATGATGGTTTCGATACTCATCGGTTGGTCCTTCCTGATGCCTTGCCCCAGTGTCTGAACCTTCAGGCGAGGCATTCGCCAATAATTGCCGGCGAAACGCAAATCACCAGCCTGCGAGCGCCGGGCCTTTCAGATCCGGCGATCACGCCGCTTCACCGGCGCCGTCTCCGGCATCAGGCTCATCGCGACAGTCCGACGGCCAAGCACGATGCCGCGGCCGCCTCACGAAGCCGGCGCCGATGGTCGCAAGCGACAGCATCAGACTGCCAAACTCACTTCCGGCGGCCAGTGCCGCGCGTTTGACGTTGAACGGCTCTGCTTGGAGAGGCTGAACTTAAAAAGGCTTTGCTCGCTTCCCGACGACACTCTCGAATTCCCAAGTGAATGTGTGCCCGATTTAACCGCGTGACCGCATTGCGTCGCAACATCCATTAACCGAAAAAGGGGTTCTCCCGCTGCCAGCGGTGCCATCACGCGTTGCAGATTGTGTGCGGTTTCGCGCAATTCGAAACGTCTCGCCGCAACTATCGGGCCCGATCGTGGCCGCAACGACACATGATGTTGCCCGGGCACAGCACACCGCCCGACATTTGGGTGAGAGACCGCACCATTTGACTGAAGTTTTCAGATCAGTTGAGCCGTCATATTTACTCGAACTTTCTTCGTGACGCTCTAGTTCCACTCCCGAATGTTCCATCTCCAGAACGGAGAAGCGTCTTCCAAGCCGGCAATTGTTTCCGCTTCGAGCGAAGCTCGACAGCCTCATTCTGACCCGCAGCGATTGCGCTACCGACGGCTCAATTGAATAAAGCTTTATCTGATCTGGCATCGATATGAATTTGGCTCGCGAAGCAATTGAATTATTGGGACAGGTGGCGCGAATCCTGTGGTTCGAAGGCACCAAAAACGGCATGCGCGATCGCGAGTGGATGGCGCTGCGCTTTCTCTCCCGTGCCAACCGATTCTCAAGGACACCTTCGGCGCTGGCAAGCTATGTCGGCACCACGCGCGGCACCGCCTCATTCATCATCGGCGAGCTCGAGCGGCTCGGCTATGTGGAGCGGAAGCGCTCCGCCACAGACAAGCGCTCGGTGATGCTGAGCGTGACGCAGCAGGGCAAGAAATTTCTGGCTCGCGACCCCGTCAATGGCCTCGTCGAGGCCATCGCCGTCCTCGATGACGACAGCAAGATCCGCTTTCGCGACACCTTGCGACACGTGCTCGATCAGGCGGACGCCGTCGAACAGCGGCACCACACCGACGTCTGCAAGCGATGCATTTTCCTCCGGGAGGATCGCACTTCTTCCGAGAACAAGACGACGGTCGAATTCACCTGCCGGCTGTTTCGCGCGCCGATCGCCGAACCCGAAATCGACCTGCTATGCACCAGCTTCGAGCATCACCGACAATAGAATTGTCCGCCGCTCATTTGCGCGCCGAGTAGACAACGCCGCCACTGGTTTCCACCACCAGACGGCCGTTCTCGTTCCTGATCTCCTCGATGCGACCGAGATTGGGGACCTGCTGGCCGAGCATGGCCTCGACGACACCGCTCGGCCCCTGCAGGATCGCAATGCCTTCATAAGCCTGGCGAACCGACCAGCCCTTGACCGCCTTTCGCGGTACCGAGCTGCGTTCTGCCGGAGACACCGAGCCCGTGGTCTCGGGTGCCGCGACCGAGGCCATCATCGGCATCGCCGGCGACGGCTGCGCACCAACGGGAGGCGGCGGCTGGACCTGGACCTGGGCGAGCCTGTCGAGCTTCGCGGTCGAGGACGAGCTCACACGCTCGATGCGATCCAGATTCTCGGCGAACCGGCCGAAACGGTCGCTGGTTGCCTTGCTCGACTGATCGACGGCGGTTCGCAGGCCGTCGAGATTCTCGGACACGCCGGACAATTGCTTGCGCAGCTGCGCGACCGTATCGCGCAGGTTCCTGATCTCGGCACTGGCCGCGGCATTTGTCTGGCTCGGCTGCGTGGTGAGATAGGCAATGACGCCGGTACAGGCGCAGACCACCAGGATGGCGGCAACCGCCAATGTCGCGAGCGGCGCGACCCATGTCGGACGCGGCGGCGGCGGCTTGGCCACGATCACCGCCGGCTTGATCACGACCGGCGCAGGCTTTGGTATCGCCATCTTGTCGAGGCGCGCCTTGGCGCGAATACGCTTCAATCCCTCGAGCGCTGCTTTGGCTGCAACTTCGTCACTCGCTGCCGATACGGGCTTCACGCCTGCCGCGGGCTTGGCCGCGCGCGGCGCATTATTGCTCTTCGTGTCGCGCGCTTCCGGAGCCGGCTTCGCCGCTGCGGTCAAATCCGCAGTTTCGGCAGGACGCGTTTTTCCATCGGACAACATTTGAAAATGCTCCGTTCGTTTTCGATCTGTTGAACGAAGCTAGTCGGCGAAGCTTGCCTGAGACGTGCGCATCAAAAAATCTTTTCGTCACAAACAATGCGGCGTTGAATGAGTCCAACGCGTCATGCACGAGGCGAAAGTGCGACTCGAAAGACACACACTCGCCAAGATTTCGCCAAGCTGGAGTCCCACCGCCATACATGAGTCGAATTGTCGCAGGCGGGTGTGCGGCCAGGAGAGTCAATCCGGGATTGAAAACCCCTCCCTCCGGCGGCTCTGCGCCCCTACCCAAAACAGCTATGTTTCTACGGGTATATGGAACCTTATAACTGTCACGGTGCAAAAGTAGTTCGGCATCCAAATCAACTAATGAGCTTTGACATACAAAGAAACAACCGGAAACAAACCAACAGCATCAAGCACACGTAGCAAACGCTTTGTTTCGCACGCTTGATCGGGAATCGGCAATTGTTACGGTCCTACACAAGTGATTCTCGCCAGTTGGCGAGGAGATCGACTGAGTTCAGTAGCGTTCGGACGCAATCGGCAACGTACGCAACTGCTCTAGGTCGCTGTCTCACCGCTCCGCGGGGTGATCCGTAAAACACCCGCCGGGCCTCACGCAGTAAGCGTTCAGTATCGAGTCGAAGTAACAGGCCTGCTCACGCAGGCACTGAATGCGTAGGGCTGCCCGCGAACATCGAAACCATAACAACGGTTCGCGGGAGGGAAATATCGTCAAACAGCATGGCGTCGCGCCGGGGCATCACACCACCTCCCGGCCGCTGCAAGTGCGAAACAGGGGCGACAGACTGATGTATATAATCGTTGATGATCGCGAGAGCGTCACGAACAGCTACGTAGGAGGGCTCGTTCGCGAGGGCGTCTCGTCGATCGGATTCTCCTCCGGAGAATTCTGGGACTGGCTGCAATCCGCGAACGAATCGGACCTGGCAGCGGTCGATGCCTTCCTTCTGGGGGATTGCGATGCCCGCGGAAGCCTGCCAAGGGCGATGCGCAAGCGGTCCACGGCTCCGATCATCGCCATGAGCGGCCAGAAGATGCTCAAGAATACGCTGGAGCTGTTTGAATCCGGCGTGGACGACGTGGTTCACGTGCCGATTCACCTGCGTGAGATCCTCGCCCGAACGGCCGCGATCGCGCGCCGCCGGGTGGGCGAGCTGCCGAGGCCCTGCGAGACCAGGATCCAGGTCTTCTTCAACGGACGTGACCCCGAGATTGCGGGCCACGCCCTCACCCTGCCCCGCCGCGAGCTGCGCATTCTCGAGTATATGGTCAGCAATCACGGCAAGTGGATCACCAAGACGCAGATCTTCAACGCGGTCTACGGCATCTTCGAATCCACGTTCGATGAGAGCGTGATCGAAAGCCACGTCAGCAAGTTGCGCAAGAAGCTGCGAGACCGACTCGGTTTCGACGCGATCGTGGCACGGCGCTACGTCGGATACCGGCTCAATATCCCCGCCAACGAGGCCATCGACGAGCCGATGCAGGAGCTCGACGAAGTCGGCATCCTCCTGAACCGGGCACATGCCGCCCCGGCGGCCTACCCGGCTGGCAACTGACGCGCCCGAGCCGCGGCTCACAAACGACCATCGGCCTCTGCGGGGACACCCGCAGAGGCCGATTTGTTTTCAACGGCAGAAACGTCGTTACGCCGGTGCAGTCTCGCGCCCGGCGCCTTACGGCTTCTGCTGGAATTCTTCCTTGGA
The DNA here is from genome assembly GCF_040546905.1 of Bradyrhizobium sp. S3.3.6. NCBI lineage: Bacteria > Pseudomonadati > Pseudomonadota > Alphaproteobacteria > Hyphomicrobiales > Nitrobacteraceae > Bradyrhizobium > Bradyrhizobium sp. S3.3.6. The sequence continues at coordinate 46,565 of NZ_JBEPOT010000011.1, forward strand.
GACGTAGTTGAAGTCCTCGACCAGCACGTCCTGGACGATGTCGGCCTGCATCCGCTCGTTGACGCGCTGCTTGATCCCTGCGGTGAGGACAGAGAGGTCGTAGCGGGCGAGCTTCCTGAAATCGAGCTTGTCGTCGGCATAGATCCTGCGGAAGGCCTCGTCCACGACGAACGGCTCGGGCGGAACGGTAAGCTGGTGCATGGTCCGGGCCTCCACCGTATAGACGAAGCGCGCGACGATGTAGCCCTGCACCGCGCCGCTCTCTACCATGGGTATGCTCAGCGCCCGAGTCTTCTGGTATTGCAGCCCGTCGAGATATTCGTCCTTCGGCAGCAGAGTGCCGTTTTCCTTCCAATAGGCCACGCCATAGCTCGTGCCCGCGGTGAGGATGCATACCCAGAGCCCGGCCAGCACCAGCTTGATCATTTTTCGTCCCGCGCTGCGCGACCGGTGTAGGTGCCGTCCGACTCTGCGTCCTTGATCGCCCTAACGATGATGGCCGCGACCTCACGCACGGCGTCGTAGTGCATCTCGAGGAGCGAACGGTTTCGCTCGAGCTTTTCGCGCAGCCGCTGGATCTCGCCCGTGATCTCGGTTTCGCCGCCGAGATGCATCCGCGCCCGCATCAGGCGGACGAATTCCAGCATGCTCCGGCTCTTGCGCATGCTGAAATCATCGAAATCGACCTTCTGCCCGGTCGCGAGCGCGACGGTTTCTTCCTCGACGATGTTCTCGAGCCGGCGAATCGCGGATAGCAGGCCGCTGATCTCCTCGGACCGAGTCGCCTCCAATCTTGCCGCTTCGGCGTCGTCGGACGGCATGTCGCCGCCGACATTCGGCAGGAGCACCGGCAACAGAGCATCGCCCGATGCGGCCGCCGTCATCACCTCGGAGTCCAAGACCTGGGAGTCCAAGACCTGGGAGTTCAAGACCTGGGAGTTCAAGATCTGCCGTTCAACGACCGGTTGCTCCATCACCGGAAGCGTTGCGCCTTGTTCTACCTGCATAGCAAATTCACCCTTCAACTTTCCTCACCCATGTCCCAGATCCATCAGCCCGACTTGCCCGTCACATCCGGACCAGCCGGATGCGCGGACGCGAGCTGCTTGGCAATTCCGATCCCCTTGCCCTTCGCAAGCTGGGCGCCAAGCTGCTCGGCCAGCATCGATTTCCAGACGCCGCCGGCGGTGCCCTTGCCGAACACCTCCTCCGACTCCTTCGGCAGCATCGTCTCGACGAAGGTCTGGAGGATGAACGCCTCGAATTTGCGATAGACATCGTCCGGACCGGGCTTCTTGATCACCTGCACCGGCGGCCCGTTCACCACCCCCGACTGCGCTTCCGTTACCTTTGCGGCGGATTGATCGGCCGCTGCCGCGGTCGCCTTGCCCGCCTCGGCGTCCATCGTCGCGGCAAAATCGGCGCCCGACGATTTCAGCGCGTCGAGCTTCGCAGTCGCGGCGCGCTGCGCCACCGGATCGGCGGCGTCGAGGACGTCGAGGACGAGGTCGGGTGTAGCTGTCACGATCATGTCTTGCTCCGGCTGGCTGGCCACGGCGTCAAATCGTGCATGACGGCATGTGTCTCCGTAATTTCCTCGAGCGAACGCTGCTCGGCATCGCGCAGCTTTTCGGCGAGCGCCACCTTGGCGACCTCCTCGAGCTGCTTTACCCGCCGGCTCTCCGAGCGGACCCTGTCGAGCTGCATCGCAGAGCGCTCCTGTACGGCGCGCGCGCCGACGGTCGTCCTGTTGAGGCGCCTCGCAATCGACTCGCTCGACGATCCGGCCGGCGGTTTTCCCTCGTTCAGAGCCCCGACCAGCCACGCCTGCTCATCCTGCATGGTCTGCTCCTGCTGCCGCAATTGCGCGAGCTGCCATTCGGACAGACGGAGCTGAAGCTTCACCAGCGAGACGATCCGACCGAGCTTGTCCGCGCGCGAGGTCATGGCCCGTCATCCCGCCAGCCATGACGACATGCCGAGCATGAATTGCGTCAGCAACTCGTCGCTGATGAGGTAGAGCAGCAGGAGACCGCCGACCAAGACGAACGGCACCGAGACGAAATAGACCGCAATCGACGGCGTCAGCTTGTTGATGAGGCCGACGGAAAAATTGACGATGACGGAATAGACGATGAAGGGGCTGGTGATCCGCAGCGTCAGCACGAACGCGTCCGTAAGCCGGGTCGCGAGCTGGTTCAGCGCCATCTCGCCGCTCAGTTTCTCACCGGGATGCCAGACATCGTAGGAGTTCATCAATCCGCGCAGGACCTGCCAATGCTGGTCGGTCAGGAAGAACAAGGTGGTGACCGCGGCCATGACCAGCGGCACCGAGGCCGGCGTCGGATCGTTGTCGCCGATCGGCACGCCCGGGATGTTGCTGAGCCCGATCGCGCTCGCCATGACGGTGGACATGGTCTGGAGCGCGAGGAAGAACACGCGCCCGCCGAGGCCGATGACGCTGCCGACCAGGAGCTCGGTTCCGATCAGCAGCGCGAGCGTCAACGGCGGCGCATCGTCCACGAGCGGCTTCAGGACCGAAACCAGAATCGGCGACAGCGCGAACGTCGTGACGAGCGCGACGAACAGGCGGATCTGCGGCGGAATGTTGGTGCTGGAATAGCCCGGCACCAGCATCAGGCAGGAGCCGATACGGCAGAACACGATGAACGTAGCGAGCACGTTGTCGGCGAGGCCGCTGATCACGAGATGGCTCCGAGCGCCCGGATCTCGGCGCTGCGAGCGACCTCGACATGCGACAGGATCGGCAACGTCGGGAACACCCGTTCCAGAATCATGCGGACATAGGGGCGGGCTTCCGGGGTCACCGCCAGCACTACGCTGGTGCCGTCCTCGGTGAATTTCCGGATCGCAGCACTGGCTTCGGTCGCGAACTGTTCGATCAGGCGCGGGTCGGCGTCGAACTCGACGACGTCGCCCTTGCCATCGCGCTTCAGGTTCTGGTGAAAGGCGAGATCCCAGCGGTTGCCGAGGCGAAGGACGTTGAGCACGCCATTGTCGGAGAGATCGCCGCAAATCTGCTGAGCCAGGCGCATGCGCACGTGCTCGGCCACCTGCTCGGACCGCCGCACATGGGGCGCGATCTCGGCGATCGCCTCGAGGATCAGATGAAGGTTCCGGATCGACACCCGCTCGCCCAGCAGGATCTTCAAGATCGCCAGTAGGCCCGAATAGGAGATCTGCGACGGACAGAGATCGTCGATCAGGCGCTTGTACTCCGGCTCGAGCCGGTCAAGCAGTCCGCGCATGTCCTTGTAGGACAGGAGCTGAGGAAGATTCGCCCTGAGCACCTCGCTCAGATGCGTGAGCAGCACCGACAGATTGTCGACCGGCTTGCAGCCCTGCCGCCTGACCTCATCGGTGAAGGCCTCGGTCACCCACAGCGCCTTCATGCCGAACGCAGGCTCGATCACCTCGTCGCCGGGTACGTCGGGTTTGCCGTCCTTGTCCACCAGCACCATCACCTCGCCGATCCTGAGCTCGCCATGAGCGACGCGGGTATCGTGGATCCGGATCTGGTAGCCCTTCGGGTCGATCGATAGACTGTCCGACAGCTTGATCTCGGGAACGACGAAACCATACTGCTTGGCAAACTTCTTGCGGATCTTGCTGACGCGGTGGGCAAGCTCGTTGCGCGAGCCGAGCAAATGGACCGACAGATGGCTGCCGAGCGACAGCTCGATCTCGGCGGTCTTGAGCGATTCCTTGACGGACTCCTTGGCATCGCTCTGCGCACGCTCTTCCGACTTGCGCGCCGCCTCCTTCTGCTGCGCGGCCGCCTGCCGTCTCGGCAGCGAGTAGCCGACAAAGGCCATGACGCCGCCCAGCAGCACGAATGGCGCCATCGGCAGCCCCGGCATCAAGGCGAGCACGAACATCATAAGCGACGCCGCCGACACCGCGCGCGGGTAGCCGCCGAGCTGCCGCAGCACCGCCTGCTCCGCCGACCCCCTGGTGCCGCCCTTGGAGACCAGGAGGCCCGCCGAAAGCGACACGATCAGTGCCGGCATCTGCGTGACCAGACCGTCGCCGACGGAGAGTTTTGTGTAGACGTCGGCAGCGCGCGACAGCGTCAGACCGTGATGGGTGACGCCGATGATGATGCCGCCGAAGATGTTGATCGCGGTGATGATCAGGCCGGCGATGGCATCGCCGCGGACGAATTTCGAGGCACCGTCCATCGCGCCGAAGAAGGAGCTTTCCTCTTCGAGCTCGCGGCGCCGGCGCTGCGCTTCCTTGTCATCGATCAGGCCCGCCGACAGGTCTGCGTCGATCGCCATCTGCTTGCCCGGGATGGCGTCCAGGGTGAAGCGTGCGCCGACTTCGGCGATGCGCGTCGCGCCCTTGGTGATCACGACAAAATTCACCGTGACCAGGATCGCGAAGATGATCAGGCCGATGACGAAGTCGCCGCCCATGACGAACTTCGAGAAGCCGGCAACGACATGGCCCGCAGCCTGTTCGCCCTCCCCTCCGCGGGACAGGATCAGTCGGGTCGTCGCGACGTTGAGCGCCAGCCGCAGGATCGTCGCGATCAGCAGCACGGTCGGGAAGGCGGAGAAATCGAGCGGACGCTGGATCCACAGCGCGACCATCAGGATCAGGGCCGACAGCGCGATCGAGAAGGCAAGGCCAAGGTCGATCAGGAACGGAGGTATCGGCAGGAACAGGATCGTGAGCATGGCCACGATACCGCCCGCGAAGAAGGCATCCGCGCCGAAACGTCGCGGGTTCGGCAGGCTAGCAACTAAAGTATCGGCCATGGGTCACCGGCAGCAGGGTCCGCCCTGCAATTTGCCCCGCAAAGCTTACGCGGGGGTGGTGGCCGGAGCGTTCCGCGGATCAGAAGCCGTGCTCGATCCGCGAATAGACCATCTCGGTGAAGGTGGAGATATGTGCGCCGATGAAGGAGCCGGAGACGGCCACGACCACGAGGATGACGACGATCTTCGGAACGAAGGTCAGCGTCGCCTCCTGGATCTGGGTCAGGGCCTGGATCAGCGCGATACCGACACCGACCAGCATCCCGGCGCCGACGGCGGGTCCGCAGGCAACGAGGATGGTCCAGATCGCCGCCTGGATGATGTCGAGGGCGTCCCGCTCGTTCATGGCTAGCTGATCGTGAGGCCGGGGCCGACCGCGACCTTGGTGCCGTCATCGAGGGTTGCAACGGAGCCATTGCTGTTGATCGAGATCGAGGCGACTTTGCCGGTGAAGGTCGCTCCGGTCGAGTCGGTGAAGCTGACGTTTTTCCCGATCAGCCCGTCCGCCTGCGACAGCGCCTGCGAGGACAGCAGCGAATCCAGCTTCGTATTGGTCTGCATCGCCTGCTCGACCGACGACAGCTGGGCGAATTGGCTCATATATTGCGACGTATCCATCGGATTGGTCGGATCCTGATTCTTCATCTCGGCGATCAGGAGTTGCAGGAATGTGTTGTAATCGACGGTGTTGCTCGACGTGGCCGTAGGGGACGAGGTCGAGTTCGTCGAATTGGTGCTTGTGGTATCGGTCGCGCTGGGGACGTTCATGTGCCTCTCCGCTGTCAGGCAGCTTCGACTGGGGATTCGGTGGTGGCGCCGGCGAGGATCGCCTGCTCCAGGGGAAACAGCGCCCGGATCCGCTTGAGTGCCTCGAAGTAGCGGGTTCCGCCGACCATCTCGTCGATCGCGGCGAGCCCGTGCAGCATCTCGTGGTTCTCGCACACAGCGAGCAGGGCCGCGTGGTGCTGCCCATAGAGCGAGGCGGCGGCACCGATATCCGTCGGGTTCATCAGCATGAGCTGGACGATGAAATAGAGCTGGCGCATCGCCGTGATGGCGTCGGAGGCCTGCATGACCTGCCCTTCGAGCAGGAACATCACGTCGTTGACGAGCTCGAGCGAGACCTTGCGGTCCACGCGCAGCACCGCGCCGTTGATGTAGACCCGTTCGCCCGCCCGCAAGGAAATCTTCATTAAAGCGCGTCTCGGATCATGCGGTTGATTTCGACGAGCTGCATCACGTCGTTCGATCGTTCTTCACGAAGGCGATCGGCTTCCTTGACGACCCACAGGCCGATCGAGATGATATCGGCGCGCAGCTGTTCGGGCAGTCCGTTCTCCGGATGCGCGAGATCCTCGATGAAGATGGTCCACAGCCGCCGGACGTAGAGCAGGCTCTGGACCTGATCCTCCCTGCTGTGGTGCTCCTTCTGGAGCCGCTCCAGCCGGTCGATGCCGAGGCTGAGCGCCTGCCGCTCGCGCCCGCGCGCCTCGTAGCCGCTGTCTTCAACGACCGTTTCGTAGGCTTCAAAAGTCATCCGGACAACTCTGCGCAGAAAATTGCAAGAAACTAAAAGCGAACGCGACCGCCGCGCTGGCTCAGAGATAGTTGATGAGGCTGATCTTCTGGAGCTGCGAGGTGAGCGCGAGCGCCGTCTGGATCTGGGTCTGCAGCGCATTGACGCGTACCGATGCTTCCGTCGGATCGACCTGCTCCATGCCGACGATCTGATTGTTCAGAATGTCCTTCTGGGTCTTGAGCTTGTCGGTCGCGGTGGTTAGCCGCTGCTGGACCGTGCCGACGCTGCCGCCGAGCGCAGCAAGGTCTGTGATGGCGCTGCCGACGAGGCCGATGGCCTTGTCCACGACGACCTGGAACGTCGGCTGGTTCAGGTTCGCATTCCCGAGATCAGCCATCATGGTGTAGGCCTCGGCGAGCTTGCGGAAGCCGATCTGGTTGGCGCTGACGGAGGTGTCGGCGATCTCGGTCGTGGAGATCCGGCTTTGCATGACCTGGTCGGTGGCCGAAGACCATTTGGCGTTCCAGGCCGGGCTTGCGAACTCGGCGTCGAAGGTGGTGTTGAGGAAGGTCTGCATCTGAGCAGGCGTAATGCTGCTCACGCTGGGCGAGGATTGCGGGAAGCCGAAGCCCGCCGGTGGCGCTGCCGCGAAATCCGCATCGACCTGGTTCTTGCTGGCCGAGCCGGCGGTGTAAGGCGTGATCGGCTGGTTCTGCGTGTTGATGCCCGAGAACAGATACGAGCCGTTATAGGAGATGTTCAGCGCGCCGATCAGGTCCTGCAGGTTGGAGGACGCCGGCGGCAGGATGATCCGCCCGCCGCCGTCGGTGCTGCGGGCCGCGATCAGGTCCTTGAGGAAGTCCGTTGCGGTCGAGCTGAGCTGGGTGATGCGATCCTGGGTCACGTCCAGGCGCCCCGCGACGAGCCCGTTGGTATCGACGAGCTGGTCGGCGAAGCTCATGTCCGCCCGCAGGGTGACGTCGCCTCCCGTCGTGGCACCGAGCTCGAGGCCGACATCGGCGAAGCGGCCGGTGGTCGCCTCCGTCGAGGCCTTGCTCAGCGCAGCCTGGTTGTTCGTGATCGAGTACCTCAACGACGAGGACAACATCAGGGTGGAAATGTAGTTGGCGCTCATCATGACTAATTCCCCACGGCGGCTAGCAAGGCTTGCAACATCTGGTCGACGGTCGAAATGATCTTCGACGAAGCCGAATAGGTACGCTCGACCTGAAGCATCAACGACATCTCGTCGTCCATGTTGACGCCGTTGACGTTCGACAGCGCCGTCGTGCTGCGGTCGAGCAGCGTGCTCTGGTACTGGGAGCTGTCGTTGGCGGTCTTGCGCTGGTTTTCGATCCAGCTCGTCGACGACGACGCGTAGTCGATCAGGCTGCCGTTCGGCTTGCCCTGCGTGGTCGCATCGAACGGCTGCGACGCATCCATGTTGCTGATGAGCTGCTGCAGCCGGGTCGAATAGCCGCCGCTGCCGGCGGTGTTATATTGATAGGCGACGTTGCCGCTGATCGCGCCGTCGCGCAGCAGATTGGGGTTGCCGCCCTGAGCCGGATCGACCGATGCGGCAACCGAGATCGTGCCGGCGAGGCCCACCGAGACGGTGGCGCTCGCGGGCATCGTCGGCGCGAGGGGATAGGTGAACAGGCCAGGCCTGTCGGCCAGCGTCGGGACGGTCGACTGATCGCTTTCCTTGAAATCATTGATCAGGCCGCGGGCGATTTCGTCGAGCTGGCTCTGATAGGTGACCGTGTCGTTGTCGCGCAATTGGGCGAGACCGGCGAGCTTGCCGGACTTGATCGGCATCACCGAATTGGCACCGGTCACGGGCACGCCGTCGATAAAGACCGCATTGCCCGTGATGCTCGCCGAATAGGAGGTGGTCGGGGCGAAGCTCACCGACCGCGCCGTCTTGTCGAACAGCACCACGCCGCTGTCGGTGTAGAGCGCGGCATCGCCGTTGGTGCGGATCGACATCGTGACGCCGACCTCCTGCGACAGCTTCGAGACGATGCTGTCGCGCTGGTCGAGATAATCGGTCACGTCGTCGCCGGCGATCGTCCCCTTCACGATCGCCGTATTGACGGTCTGGAACTGGGAGAGCAGCTGGTTGATGTTCTGGACCGAAATGTTCATGTCGGCATCCGCGCCCTCGCGGACCGACTGCACGGTCTGGGTTGCCTGGTTGAGCGCGGTCGCCATGTCCTTGGCGGACGTGACGGCGGCCTGGGCCAGCGTGGTATTGTCCGGGGCGTTGGCATATTGCTGAAGCGCCTGCTTCAGCGCATTGAGTTGCGCGGTCGGCGACTGGTCGAGTTGCGGATCGTCCACCGTGGCAGATGCGATCTTCTGGAGACCGTCATAGATCGCGCTCTGCGTGGCGGCCGCGGAGGTCGCGGTCAGAACGTTGCTGTACAGACCTGAACTGGCGGCGCGCTGGATCGCCGCCACGTAGACGCCGGCGCCGGGAAGATTGTCCAGCACCGTGATCTTGCGCGAATAGCCGGTCGAGCTGGCGCCGGCGATGTTGCGCGAGACGGTCGACGACTGGATGCCCGACGCCATGAGCGAATTGCGGGCGGAGTCGAGGGCTGAGGTGAGGGACATGGCGTGCTCTTGAAAGTTCTCTTGCCCGGAATCGGCGCCGAGGGACTCAGCGCTTCAGGTTGACGACGACGTCGAGCAGATCAGCGCCGGTCTGGAACGACTTCGAGTTCGCGGTGAAGCCACGCTGCGCCGAGATCATGTCGGTCAGCTCGCTGGCAAGATCGACGTTGGAGTCTTCCAGCGCGCCGGACTGGATGGTTCCGAGACCGCCCTGGCCGGCCAGGCCGACCTGTACGTTTCCGGAGTCCAGGTTCGGCGAATAGACGTTGCCGACCTCGGGCGTCAGATGGTCCGGGCTCGGCACGGTGGCGAGCGCGATCTGGAAGCTCGGCAGCTGGGTGCCGTTCTTGAGCACTGCGGTGACCACGCCCTTGGAGTCGATGTCGACCTTCTCCACTGCGGACGGTGCATTGCCGTCGACGGTCGCCTTGAAGTCGAAGCTGGAGGCGACCTGGGTCATGGCCGAGAGATCCATGGTGAAGGGATAGGTCGAACCGCCGGCGCTGGGAACGTTGAACGAAAGCGACTTGGTGCTCGCGGCAGCCAGCGCCCCCTTGCCGGCCGCCGTCGTGTCAAAGGTGAACGTTGTGCTGGGGCCGGTCGGCGCGAGCAGCGACCCCGCCTGGTAGACTTGGACATCCCAGGTATCTGTGTTGGTCTGGGCAAGATAGACGTCAAGCGTTACCGCATTGCCGATATTGTCGTAGGTCACCATTGACGTCTTCGACGTATAGTTGGTCGGACTCGCCGGGGCGGTCAGGTTGGTGGCGCTCGGAGCCAGATTGGCGGCGACGGTTGCCTTCGTCGAAGCCGACGCCTGCAGCGCCATCTGATTGACGTTGATCACCTGAAGGCCGCCGAAGCCGTTGGCGGAAACGTTGGGCGCAGCACCGTTCTGGATGTTGTAGCCCATCAGCTGGAAGCCGGCCGTGTTGACGAGGTTACCTGTGCTGTCGGGCACGAAGGCTCCGGCGCGTGTCAGAAAATTGTTGCCGTTGGTATCCTGCACGACGAAGAAGCCGTTGCCCTGGACCGCGAGGTCCGTCGTCGAGGTCGTGAACTGGAGGTTGCCGGGATCGGTGATGGCGTAGCGGACCGTGGTCTCGACCGCGCCGGAATCGTAATTGCCGGAGCCGCTCTTGAGGATCAGCGAGGAAAATTCCGTCGAAGCCCGCTTGTAGCCGACCGTGTTGACGTTCGCGATGTTGTCCGAGACCGTCGACAGCTTGTTGGATTGCGCGTTCATCCCGGAAACGCCGGTGCGCATAACACCATACAGGCTCATGAAATTGGTCTCCTTTGGCAGATTGTCGTTACAATGGGGGGTCTTGCTTGCGCGGGGCTGATGGTCCGTCACGATGCACAACTTGGTGCGATGCATCGTCATTTCACGTCGTTTCTTCATGTTGTTTTGGGTTGGCATAACGAGCGCGCCTTGTCGGTCCACGCGCCGAAGCCGCTGGAAACGAGATGCGCGACGATGTGGCAGACATAGCGCTTCTGCGCCGGCTGATTGTTGGGGCCGGCATTGTAGCGGGCGACCGCCATGGTCCAGCTTCCCTCGCGTTGCTTCAGCTCCTTGAGGAAGCGTGCGGCGTAGTCGACGTTCCTGGCCGGATCGAACATCGCCCGCACCGACGTGAACTTGTCGCCGTGAAAATAGTGATTGATCTGCATGCAGCCGAGATCGATCAGCTTGATGCCCTTGGCTCGCATCGCTTCGAAATTCGCCATCGCATCATCCATGTCCTTGGCGAACACGGTCTGCCCTTCCGCACCGAGCGCGTAGGGATAGAGTGCACCGCGCCGGCCGGTCTCGGTGAGGCCGACGGCATAGAGAATGCCGAGCGGAATCCCGTGCTGCTGCGAGGCGCGCGCCATCTCGCGCTCGCAGGGGCGCGCAGTGCCGGTCGCGGCCGCCTCGGCGGCGCCGGCGCTACAGATAAACAGGGCCGCGACGAGTATGCGGCGCCACGTCCTGGTCATGGCGTGCCTCCTGGTTGGGCTGCTGATCCTGCCGGGCTTGCCTGGCTCCGCCGTCCGACTGGCCGGACGACGTGCCCGCGCCGCTGAACGCGCCTTGCGACTGGGATGATTGCTGTTGCTGACCCGGGAGCTGTGGCTGCGACTGGCCGGATCCGGCCCTGAATCCGTCGAGTGAGCCGTGCTGTACGGGCGCGACGTCTGCCACGTAGCCCGCCGACTGCATCAGGTCGCGAATCTGGTCACGCTGCTGATCCAGCATCGCGCTGGTGTCCTTGCGTTGCGCGGCAAGCTGAACCGACACCTCGGTGCCGACAAGACGAAGGCGCACGGTGACGTTGCCGAGATCGGGCGGCTCGAGATTGACGGTGAGGATCTTGACCGGCTGATCCGGCGAATTGCTCTGGGCGCCCACGAGATCGGCCGCGGCGGAGGCGGCCGGCGCTGGCGATCCCTTCAGCTCCGACACCACTGCGTTGGCGACCTGCTGGGTCGCGCTGAACTGCGGCACGGGAGGCAGATGCGTCTCCTGCTGAACCACCGTAACCTTGGTCGTTTCCGGCAGGGCGTCGCGGCCCGCGGACTTTGCGGCGCGCTCGACATTCGCCGTGACGGCTTCGAACCCGGATGTGGCAGCGGGCATGGCTTTCGGTTGAACGTCGCTTTCCTCCGGCATCGCCTGTTGGCTCGCCGCGGCCGGATGCGGGTGCGGCCCGAAGGCATCGGCCGTGGAACGCGCGACAGTCGATGGCGCGACGGTCGGTGACGCTGCGGCGGAACGCGCGACATCTGCCGTCCCCGCCCTTGCGTCTGTGATGCTCTGAATCTCGCGCTTCGCTGCGGAAGGCCGTTCGTCGCGGGTCGAATTGTCCTTCTTGTCGTTCGACGGCTGCGGCGTCTGCATCGTCACGGCCTGCGCGGCGGCGAGTTCCTGCCCCGCGATCGTCGGAACGCTCAATCTGCTCGCGACGTCCTCCTTCGCCGTTTGATCGACCGGGTCTTTCTTGGTCGACGATTTGGGCTCCTCGGGGCGCTCGTGCACCGGCTCGTCCTTTGGCGTGTCGGGCTCGGTCAGCTGAGCCAGGCGCGGGCGTACTGAAGCAGCTTTTGCAGTCGCCTCGCTGCCCTGATCGTCCAGCGCCCGCTTGGCCATGTTCGAGACGGTGTGGAGCAGATCGTGAAACGATGAATCGTCTGCCGTTTTCGCGCCCGTCGTCGTCGTCCCCTTCGCCGAACGGGATACCCCACGCGTAAGACTTTCGGCGAGGCCTGCGAAAAGCTGTCCGGAAGTTCCGCTAAGCTTGGTCATGGACGGCGATCCTTAGTGAGACGCTCCAGTTCGCCGAGCTGCGTCTGGGCGCGCGCGAGCATTGCGTTCGACGACGCGAGATCGATCCGCGCCGGCGTGAGCGGCGGCTTGTCGGCCGACATGGCAGCAGTCGGACCTGCAATCGGCTTGCGGACATCGAGCGCGAGCTGGAGGGTTGCATTGAGGAGCAGGACGTCGCGCTCCGCCAGCTTCGTCCTGTCGAGCGCCTTCAGCTCGGCAAAGCCGCCGTCATATTCGTCAGTAAGCGCGCGGGATGCGCCGCGGTAGAAATGGGCGCGCTCGCGATCGGGCGTGGCATCGGCGCTGAGCGTCAGCGCCCGCTCGCCTGCGAGCCGGGTAACGGTGAGTTTGCCGCGAACCAGCGCGCCACGCGCGATCACTAGATAGAGCTTCAGGCGGCTGGCGCGGTCGACCTGTTCCAGCAGCGCCGCGATCCGCGCAAAGCGGCGATCATCCAGCGCAAGGGTCGATTGCGTCAGGCCCGTGGAGAAGCGCTGCCAGAAATCGCTGGCATAGACCGAGTTGCGGTAGTGGCGGATATAGGCGAGCGTCAGGAACTCGAACTTGTCGAAATCCTCCGCCTGCCCGACCAGCAGGATCTCGCGCCGCAGCGCCGCCTCCTCGACCAGCGTGCCGGGCAGTAGCAGGCGCGCGTCGTCGAGACGCTCGATCGCAAGCGAAGCCTCGGAGCGAGCGAACAGCGCGCCCTGGACCAGCGCCACCTGCCCGCCCATGCCGGACGAGATCGTGCGCGGCTTGATGTCCTTGAGCAAGTCCCTCGCCTCGTCCTGCCGGCCTTCGACATAAGCGAGCGCGCCGTCGAACAGCCGCGCATCCACATTGATCTTGTCGCGCGGCAGCTTGCGGACAATCTGCGGAGCGCCGCCGCTGAGCAGATAGATCACGACCGCCTGGCCGTTCTGCGGATTGCTCCACACGCTCGCGTCGGCGGCGAGAAATTTTTCGCCGATCTGCCGGATCAGCGCGATATGGCTGGCATGCGCCGCGGTGTCGCCATTGGCGATACCGTCCTGCACCGCCTGCAGCGCGCGGACGAGCTCAAACGGCTCCCCGGACGGCGCCGTCGGTTCGGCAGATGCGCGTGTCGCCACGAGCGACAGCACCATCAGCATCGCGGCGCGGAGCAGCGGCTTGGTCAAGAGCGCTTCTCCCGGATCAGGATCTCGATCCGTCGATTCTGGGCGGCAGCCGGATCGTTCTGAAGCTTTGGCCGGCGGTCGGCGTAGCCTTCGACATGCTCGATCCGCTGCGCATCGACGCCGGAGCGGACCAGCATGTAGTAAGCCATCTGCGCGCGTGCCGTGGACAGCCGCCAATTGTCGTAATTATCCGACTTGTAGGGCCGATTGTCGGTATGGCCGCGAACGATGATCATGCCGCGGCGCTTCGCGATCAGTGGGCCGATCTTGTCGATGGCGCGAACGAGCTCTGGCCGCGGCTCGGCCGAGCCGACCGCGAACATGCCGAAGCTCGCATCGTCGGTCAGGCTGATCAGCAAGCCCTCGTCGACCTGACGGACCTCGGCCACCGGCCCGGCGCCTGCCTTGATATCCGACAGGGCATCGGCGATCGCAGACTGAAGCTGCTTGACGGTCAGCTGCTGGGCCTGCACCGCGTCACGCTGCTCGGATTCCTTCGGAGCGTCGGTCGGACGTGCCTGCGGCACGACGCTGGCCTGCGTGTTCGGCTGAACGCTGCCGTCGCGCGCCGACGATGATGGCGCCGGTCCTGGCGGCAGCAACGGCGACTGGCTCGTGGACGACGCCTGCGCGTCGAGGGCCACGCTGCCGCCGGCATCATCGGTCCTGCCGCGGCGCGGCTCACCCTGATTTGTGCCGGCCGGAGTGTCGCGCACGGAAGCATTCGGCTTCGGCTCGCCCTCCATGATTCTGTCGGCCTCCTTCGAAGCCTCGGGCGCAAGCTTCCAATAGCCGGGATCGAACGGATCGCGATAGGCATCACCGCCCTTGAGGCCATCCTCTTCGGCCGAGGTCAGCGCACCGGCGCGGCGCTGGCCCGAGGCCTGGTTCGAGCTCGCCGCGATCTCGGCAAGCGTTGCGTAGGGATCGCGGAACAGAACCTTCTCTTCGTAGAAGGGCGGCTTCTCGGCCGTCGGCGAGTCGCCGCGGCGCTCCTCGTTCGGGCCGGACGGCTGGCGCTTGCCATCCTGCCCCTCGAACGTCGTCGGCTCCTTCTTGGTGAGATCCTTCAGTCCCTTCGGCGCGGGCGCGTTCTCCGCGAGCTTGATCGGGTTGAAGTAGCTCGCGACCACCTGTTTCTGGTCCTGGTTGAGGGCATTGAGCAGCCACATCACCAGGAAGAACGCCATCATCGCGGTCATGAAGTCCGCATAGGCGATCTTCCAAACGCCACCGTGCGCCTTCTCGTCTTCGAAAGCGCTCCGCCGACGGATAATGACGAGCTCGTGCTTGACCTCCTCCATGGTGAAACTACCGGTGCGCCTCTTTCAGCCGATCCATCCAGGTCGAGATCTGCGTCTCGATCGTGGTCTGATCGGCGAGGACGCGGACCTCGACGGTGTCAGCGGACTGGTATTCGACGCCAGAGCGGCCGGCCAGATTGAGTTGCGTCCTGACGAGGTCGATGAGCTCGCTGGGTCCGGTTACGCGGAACGCCGGCACCGGGGAATTCGAGGTCAGCGTCGAGATCTGCTCGACCAGGGACCCGATCGCCTTGTCGCGGACCGCCTCGGCGAGGAACGGCAGCAATATCCGCGCGACCGAGCTTGCAATGTTGCTCTCGATCTCGCGGCAGGCCGTGTCAAAACCGTTGACGATCGCGACCGCCTGCTGGTCGGACCATTTGGCCCGCTCCTCGCCGAGCCGGATCGCGCTGCGGACGCGCTCTTCGGCGAGCTTGGATTCGCCTTCCGAAAGGCCTGCGATATGGCCGCGTCGATAGGCGTCTTCGAGCAAATTGACCGGCGCGGCTTCCGGCGCGGGTGCCGGAGGCGGCTGAAGTTGCGGATGCGCCTGCGCCTGACGCTGCGGTTGAGGCTGCGGCTGCGATTGAGGCTCGCGCCGGACGTCCTTTCTCGTCAGGACGTCCTGGATCTTCGGAAGCGGAGGCGGCGGCGACTTGGCCCGGCCGTTCGCGTCGAATTGCGTCAGGAGTTTTCCGATTGCCGCGTTCATGCCGCCTCCTCGCGTCGCATCCAGTCTTTAAGGATTGCTGCCGCCTGCATCTGATCGAGGCGGACGATCTGCTCCAGCCGCTTCTGCGGCGTACGCTGCATCTTGCCTTCGAGGTCCTCGACGAGGTTGAGCTCGGGGTCCTGGCTGTCGGCCAATGCGAGGGCCGAGGCAGCTTCGAGCTCGGCGGCCTCGGCGGCCTCGGTCTGCTCCTGCGCGGCGCGATGAGTCAGAATGCCGTTGACCGCGGGTCGAAGCCCGAACCAGACCAGCATCGAGGCGACAGCCAGGATCGTCACCGCGTTGATGACGCTACCGAGCTGCTTGTTCATCATCTCGACGAAGCTGATCGGCGGCACCGGCGCGAGCTCGCGCGAGCCCTCCACGAAGTCGACCGCAGTCACCTGGATCTGGTCGCCCCGCGCCTTGTCTAGTCCGCCTGCGGTCGCTGCGAGCTGGCTGATTTCGGCGAGCTTGCTGTCGACAATGGCCTGGTTGGTCTTGTCGCCGAGGTCGGCGACGAGCCGCGTGCGGTTGACCAGCACGGCGATGAAGAGTTTCTTGACCGAGTAACCGTCGCTGACGGTCGTCGTGGTCTTGGACGACACCTCGAAATTGGTAACGTCTTCGCGGCGCGTCTTGTCCTCGCTAGAGTTCTTGGTGCCGCCGGCGTTGACCTGCTGGTCCGGAAGGTTCTGCTGGACGGTCGTCGGCGTCGAGCGGTCGGCGTTCGACGACTTTTCGTTTTCGCGAACATTGCGGACCGAACGCTCGGCGCGGGTCTCCGGATCGTAGACCGTCTCGTTGATCTGGCGCTTGTCGGTGGAGAGCTGCGGCGCGACGCTGACCTCGAAATTGTCCAGGCCGAGATAGGGCGTCAGCGCCTTGCGGATGTTTTCCTGCACCATTCCGCCGACCGTCTTCTGGAGGCTCGCCATCTTGGTCGGCGCGGCGCTGACCTCGTCCTCTTCGGCCAGCAGCATCGAGCCGTCGGCATCGAGCACGGTGACCTTGTCGCGTGTCATGCCGGGAATGGCCGCCGCGACGAGATGGCGGATCGACTGCGCGGTGCGCGCCTCGAGCGCACCGTCTGTGCGCAGCACGACCGATGCGGAGGGTGGCTGCTGCGTCGCGCGGAACGAGCCGCGCACCGGCATCACGATGTGCACCCGCGCCGCCTTGACGCCCTTCATCAGCTGGACAGTGCGCGCGATCTCACCTTCAAGCGCGCGAAGCTTCGTGACCTCCTGCATGAAGGAGGTCAGCCCAAGCGATCCGATCTTGTCGAACAGCTCGTAGCCGGAATTGGCGCTGGTCGGCAGCCCCTTTTCGGCCAGCAGCATCCGCGCCTGCGCGGTCTGGCTCGGCCGTACCGAGACGGCATCGCCGGCTGCGCTGATATCGAAGGCAATGTTCTGCTCGCGCAGTGCGGCGCCGATACGCGTCACGTCTTCCCGGTTCAGGCCGGTATAGAGGGACTCGAATTCCGGTCGGCTCAGGTAATAAGCGCCCCCGACCACGGTGACGAGGACGGCGAAGCCGATCAATCCCAAGGCCATCAGACGTCGCGGCCCAAGTTCCAGCAGATTGTTGAGCAGCTGCTGTAGCTGCGCGCGACTGAACATATGACCTCGTACCAATGCGAATGGTGAGGACACTCCGCTGTCAACCTTGCCTGAAGGTTGCGCGAAAACGCGAGTGCGTCGCTTCGCAGGCGAGGCGATGCAATTTTACAAGAACTTCGGACGACGCAGGCAGTCCGACGGCAATGGACTGGCGATCGAACGCGTCACCGCGCGATCGGCTGCAGCCTGCTGCATCAGGTCTGGCGTCAGGAGGTCGATTACGGGCACATCATGTGCCGTCACTTCCGCCGGTGACGGCGGGGGACCGTGCTCCCTTGGGAGCACGGCCGTCTTCGAAGCGGGAGCTTACTTGAACAGCGAGAGGATGCTCTGGCTGTTCTGGTTGGCGATCGAGAGCGCCTGAACACCGAGCTGCTGCTGGGTCTGGAGCGCCTGGAGGCGGGTGGATTCTGCATTCATGTCGGCGTCGACGAGCTGACCGACACCGCGATTCACCGAGTCCATCAAGCTCTTGACGAAGTCCGTGTTGGTCGAGATGCGGTTCTTGACGGCACCGAGGTCGGCGGCCGCCGAAGCCACCGAGTTGATCGCAGCGGTGACCTGCGTGATGTAGCCGCTGAGCGTGGTCTGGTCAGCCGCTGAATCGGTCAGCGTGCTGATGTCGATCGTGTTGACCGACGCGCCACCGCTCACGGTGTCCAGGATACCGGTGGTGGACGAGGTATAGAGCGAGTAGTTGGAGATCGTCAGGGTGATGGAGCCGATGGTCGGCGTGCCACCGACGCGGGAGAACGACGACACCAGGTCGAAGGTC
The DNA here is from genome assembly GCF_040546905.1 of Bradyrhizobium sp. S3.3.6. NCBI lineage: Bacteria > Pseudomonadati > Pseudomonadota > Alphaproteobacteria > Hyphomicrobiales > Nitrobacteraceae > Bradyrhizobium > Bradyrhizobium sp. S3.3.6. The sequence continues at coordinate 64,373 of NZ_JBEPOT010000011.1, forward strand.
GCCGGCGTAGCCGTCGTCGTGCTCAGCCAGTTCACGCCGTTGAAGGTTGCCGCCGCGGCGGTGCCCTGCATCTGCTGCTGGATCTGAGTGACGTCGGCCTGGATCTTGGTGCGATCAATGCCGGCGGTCTTGGCTTCGACCAGCAGCGCCTGCAGCTTGGTCAGGCCGCCGGTGTTGTCGCCCACAACCGCGGTCAGAGCGGTATATTCGGTGTCGACGGTCGCAGCCGACAGACCGAGCGAGTCGGAGACGGCGGAGAGCGCGGCGTTGTCCGCACGCATCGAGGTCGCGATCGACCAGTAGGCAGCGTTGTCCGAAGCGGTCGCGACGCGCTGGCCGGTCGAGATCCGGTTTTCGGTGGTCTGGAGGCTGGAGCTGACATTGCGCAGCGTCTGCAGCGCGGTCATTGCGGCGGAGTTGGTGAGAAGGCTGGAGCTCATGTTTGACGTCCCCTTGAAAACGAATTGAAATTTTTGGGACATACCGGGCTTGCACCGGTACGACAGGGCGGCATCATGCCTTTGGGCTGCGGAAAAGCGCGCTCAACCTGTCGTAACGGCGGCGATAGCATGCGGAGTTTGTGCGAAGCTTGTGGCTCCGTGACCGGACCGCAATTCGAGGCGCGAAATCGCGCCTTTGACGTTCGAACAACGCAGGCCAAAATGATAAGGGCCGCGCTTCGCGAGAAGCGCGGCCCCCTCAGATGGTTTTCAGGCTTAGCGGAACAGCGAGAGGATGCTCTGGCTGTTCTGGTTGGCGATCGAGAGCGCCTGAACACCGAGCTGCTGCTGGGTCTGGAGCGCCTGGAGGCGGGTGGATTCTGCATTCATGTCGGCGTCGACGAGCTGACCGACACCGCGATTCACCGAGTCCATCAAGCTCTTGACGAAGTCCGTGTTGGTCGAGATGCGGTTCTTGACGGCACCGAGGTCGGCGGCCGCCGAAGCCACCGAGTTGATCGCAGCGGTGACCTGCGTGATGTAGCCGCTGAGCGTGGTCTGGTCAGCCGCTGAATCGGTCAGCGTGCTGATGTCGATCGTGTTGACCGACGCGCCACCGCTCACGGTGTCCAGGATACCGGTGGTGGACGAGGTATAGAGCGAGTAGTTGGAGATCGTCAGGGTGATGGAGCCGATGGTCGGCGTGCCACCGACGCGGGAGAACGACGACACCAGGTCGAAGGTCGCCGGCGTAGCCGTCGTCGTGCTCAGCCAGTTCACGCCGTTGAAGGTTGCCGCCGCGGCGGTGCCCTGCATCTGCTGCTGGATCTGAGTGACGTCGGCCTGGATCTTGGTGCGATCAATGCCGGCGGTCTTGGCTTCGACCAGCAGCGCCTGCAGCTTGGTCAGGCCACCGGTGCTGTCGCCGACAACCGCGGTGAGAGCGGTATATTCGGTGTCGACGGTCGCGGCCGACAGACCGAGCGAGTCGGAGACGGCGGAAAGCGCGGCGTTGTCCGCACGCATCGAGGTTGCGATCGACCAATAGGCGGCGTTGTCCGAAGCGGTGGCCACGCGCTGGCCGGTCGAGATCCGGTTTTCAGTGGTCTGGAGGCTGGAGCTGACGTTGCGCAGCGTCTGCAGCGCGGTCATTGCGGCGGAGTTGGTGAGAAGGCTAGAACCCATTTTGATGTCCCTTTGAAGATAGAGTTGATTTGGGGACATACCGGACTTGCACCGGTACGACAGGGCGGCCTCATGCCTTTGGGCTGCGGAAAAGAAGGCCCAACCTGTCGTAGCAGCGACCGTAGCGCGCGAAGCTTGTGCGGGGCTTGTGGCCCTGTGTCCTGGCCGCAACAGCGCAGCCGAAATTGCGGCGTGCGCGGAACGTCACATCAAACGAGAAGGGCCGCGCTTCGCGAGAAGCGCGGCCCTCCCCCAGATGGTTTTCAGGCTTAGCGGAACAGCGAGAGGATGCTCTGGCTGCTGCTGTTGGCGATCGAAAGCGCCTGAACGCCGAGCTGCTGCTGGACCTGGAGAGCCGACAACCGGGTGGACTCCTGGTTCATATCGGCGTCGACGAGCTGGCCGATACCGCGCGTCACCGAGTCCATCAGCGACTTCACGAAGTCCGTGTTGGTCGAGATACGGTTCTTCACGGCGCCGAGGTTCGCGGCAGCGGAAGCCACCGAGTTGATCGCAGAAGTCACCTTCGCGATGTAGCCATCGAGCGTGGTCTGGTCGGCCGCTGAATCGGTCAGCGTGGAGATGTCGATCGTGTTGACCGATGCACCACCGCTCACCGTGTCCAGGATACCGGTGGTGGACGAGCTATAGAGCGCATAGTTGGCAGTGGTCAGCGTGATCGAGCCGGTGGTCGGCGTGCTGCCGACGCGGGAGTACGACGACACCAGGTCGACCGTCGCCGGCGTGGCCGTCGTCGTGCTCAGCCAGTTCACGCCGTTGAAGGTTGCCGCCGCGGCGGTGCCCTGCATCTGCTGCTGAATCTGGGTGACGTCGGCCTGGATCTTGGTCCGGTCGATACCCGCGGTCTTGGCTTCAACCAGCAGCGACTGCAGCTTGGTCAGGCCGCCGGTGCTGTCGCCGACAACCGAGGTGAGAGCGGTATATTCGGTGTCGACGGTCGCGGCCGACAGACCGAGCGAGTCGGAGACCGCGGAGAGCGCGGCGTTGTCCGCACGCATCGACGTCGCGATGGACCAGTAGGCGGCGTTGTCCGAAGCGGTCGAGACGCGCTGGCCGGTCGAGATGCGGGTCTGCGTGGTGGCGAGTTGGGAGCTCACAGACCGCAGGGTCTGGAGGGCGGTCATGGCAGTCGAGTTCGTAAGCAGGCTTGACATTGCGAATGTCCCTTTGATGTACGCGTTACATTTTCACGAGGGGGACATACCGGGCTTTCACCGGTACGGAGGGGCGGCATCATGCCTTTGGACTGATATGGGTGGGGTCCAACCCGCCGTGCCGCATTGCTAGCACGCCGAATCTTGCTTCCGGATTAAGGCTGGCTTGAATTCCGCAGCAAAATCATATGGTTAATATTACTCTTCGCTAACCATAACCGGCCGCCTGGCGATCACCGTTGTTATGAGAACGACCGCACCAGTCCGGAGGCGAGCAGGTTCCAGCCGTCGATCAGCACGAAGAACAGCACCTTGAACGGCAGCGCGAGGATCGACGGCGGCATCATCATCATGCCCATCGACATAGTCAGCGTCGCCACGATCATGTCGATGACGAGGAACGGCAGGATGATGAGGAAGCCAATCTCGAACGAACGCCGGAGCTCGGAGATCATGAACGCCGGGATGATAACGCGCATGTCGATGCGCTTGTCGTCGAACTTCCTGCGAAAGCTTTCCGCGGCGAGCGATTCGAACGTCTGCAGGTCCTTGTCGCGCACATGCGCCAGCATGAACTCGCGGAACGGATCGCTGATCTTCAGATAAGCCTCTTCCTCCGAGATCTCGTTCTTCATCAGCGGCTGCACGCCGGTTTCCCAGGCGCGATCGAAGGTCGGCGCCATGACGTAGAAGGTCATGAACATGGCGAGGCTGATCAGCACGAGATTCGGAGGCGTCGTCTGAAGGCCGAGGCCGGCGCGTAGGAAGGAGAGCGCGACGGCGAAGCGCGTGAAGCTCGTCACCATGATGAGCAGCCCCGGTGCGACGGACAGCACCGTCAGCAGCGCCATGAGCTGGATGATGCGGCCGCTGGTCGAGCCGTTGCCCGGCGGCAGCAGCGAATTGAGGTCCGGAATCTGGGCGAACGCTACCTCGGGCAGCACGACCAGCAGCGATGCAAGCAGCAGGACTCTCAATTTCACTGGATCACCAACGTCTCAATGATCAATTCGCGGACTTTGCCGGACGAGCGGATGCTGGCGCGTTCGGACAGGTCGTCGCGCAGATGCTGGAGCCCGCGCGTGCCTTCGAACTGCGTGACCGAGGCGGACCGCAAGTAAGTGACGATGTCCTCGCTGATGTGAGCGGCCAGGATGCCGGCATCCTCGTCGCTCATGCTGTCGGTCACCATGGAGGCCTCGACCCGGGCCCAATTGTTGGCCGGCGACGCGAGATTGGTCACGATCGGAGACAACTTCCGGAGCCGCGCGCTGCCGGCGTAGCTCGACGCGACCGGCGGCGGGGTGGCCCCCTTCTTTGCGTCGGCAACGCGCTCGGCAGCGGCAAACAGGTGCAGGCCCGCAAGCGCGCCCGCGCCGATCGCGACCAGGGTCAGCACGACGATGGCGGCAATCAGGCGCATGACGCCCCCTGCTCCCACGACGCGCGAGTCTCAGAACGGTGCCACGGCATCATAGATCCGGTGACCCCATCCAGGTTGCTGCACGTCAGACAGATTTCCGCGACCGCCATAGGCCACGCGTGCCTCGGCGATCTTCTCGTAGGAGATCGTGTTGGTTCGCGAAATATCGCGTGGACGCACGATACCGCCGACGTTGAGCACGCGCATCTCCGTGTTGATACCAAATTCCTGCGACCCGCTGATCATCATATTTCCGTTCGGCAACACGTCGGTGACGACCGCCGCAATGGAAAGCTTGATGTCCTCGGAGCGGTCGATCTGGCCGTTGCCCTTGATCTGGGAATTGGTGTTGAGGTTGGCGTTGGCCTGGCCCTTGTCCTGCCATCCTGCGACGTCCATCAGCCAGTTCAGCCCGAACTGGATCTGCGAATCGCGCGCGCGGTTGGTCTTGTTGTCGAGCTTGGCCTTGTCTTGCATCGAGATGATCACCGTGACCACGTCGCCGACGCGCCGGGCGCGGGGATCGCGGTAGAGGTCGGTGCCGTCATCCCAGGTCGAGCGATAGCTGACGGGCGTGCGCATGCGGGGCGTCACCGGGATCGGTTCGGCCGGCGTCCTCAGGCCGCTGCCCACGGGCGACAGTTTCGGGCCGGTCAGGATTTCTGCCGGATCATGGGAGCATCCGCCAAGAAGCACGAGCGACAGGAGGAGGATCGGCTTCTTCATTACTTGGTCTTCCCGTCATCCGCGCGACGCATTCCACCGAGCAGGTCCGCGAGATGTGCAGCGCGCCCGGTCTCCATCTCGTTGAAGATTGCGCTCGAGCTCCTCGGGCTGAGCTTTGCGAGCACCGCGGCGGCCGTCTCGTCCGCCATGCCGGCGATCTGCGTGGCGGCAGCGTCCGGCTTCATGCGCGAATAGATCTCGACGACGCTCGCTTCCGCTTTCTTCAGGAAGTCGTCGCGCAGCGCCATCCACTTCTCGTATTCGGCGCGCTTGGCCTCGACTTCGACGATCCGCTCCCGCAGCAGGCTCTCAGCCTTCTCCAGCTCTTTCAGCTGCCATGCGAGCCTGGCGTCGACGGCGGGATCGGCCACGTTGCTGCAGAACAGCGCAACTTCGTTGTCCCCAGGCGCGGCAGCTTGAGCCGGCGCCGGCTTCGGCGGCGCCGCGACGCTGCCGGACTTCGCCGGACGCGTCGGCACAGGTGCGGGGGCCGGTGCCGGCGGAGGAGCCTCTGTCGGGACCGCTCCCGTGATGGCGGGACCCGAATCTTCGGCCGCCCAGGCTGTTGCCCTCCAATTATCGCTCTGGACCGGCGTCGCCGGAGCGTGCGACTTCTGCGGGCCGGGCGCGCGAGCACGGGCGAAGGAAAGTAAATTGAGCGGCTTCGACGACTTCGGCTCGTCCAGCGCCAGCGCGGGCGAAGCGCCCGCGAGCGCGAACATCGCGGCCAGGAGAAGAAGTTGCGCTATGTGGTCCAGCTTCAGCATCGGATCGCGTGCGATTCTCGGTCGAGACCAGAGCATTGAGCGACCAAGCTTGCACGACGCTTGTGCATCATTGCACGATGACTTCAGCCTGCAGCGCGCCCGCCGTCTTGATCGCCTGGAGGATTGCGATGATGCCGGACGGCTTCAGTCCGATCTGGTTCAGCCCGCGCACGAGGCGCTGGAGGTCGACACCGCTCAGGATCGCCACCTGCGACCCGGCCTCGTTGGCCTCGACGATGGTCTGGGGCACCACGACCGTCTGGCCTTGCGAGAACGGCGCCGGCTGCGACACCACGGGCAGCTCGGTGACACGGACGGTCAGATTGCCGTGGGTGACGGCGACAGTGGAGATTCGCACGTCGCGACCGATCACCACCGTTCCGGTGCGTTCGTTGATCACTACCCGCGCCGGCGTGTCTGGCTCGACGGTGAGTTCGCCGATCTCGGCGAGGAAGCGGACCGGTCCGACATAGCGTGGCTTGGACAGCACGATGGTCCGGTAGTCGCGCTCGAAGGCGATCTGGGCGCGATAGCGGCCGCCGGCATAGCGATTGACGGCGTCCAGGATTCGCGTCGCAGTGACGAAATCGGGGTTCTTCAGCTCGAGCACCAGGTATTCCATCTCGTGCAGGCTGCCCTGCACCTCGCGCTCGACCAGCGCGCCGTTCGGAATGCGGCCCGCCGTCGGCGTGCCCTGGCTGACGTTCTGGGCCTGGCCTCCGACGCTGTAACCGGCGACCGTGACCGCACCTTGTGCCACTGCGTAGACCGCACCGTCCGCCGCGCGCAGCGAGGTCATCACCAGCGTGCCGCCGAGCAGAGACGTCGCATCTCCCAGCGACGATACCGTCACGTCCATCCGCTCGCCCGGTCCGATCGACGGCTGCAGGTCGGCGGTCACCATCACGGCGGCGACGTTGCGCGTGCGCAGCGTCGTCGGCCGCGACGGATTGTTCGTGCTCGTCGTCTCGTTCCGGACATTGATGCCCATGTTTTCGAGCATCGACTGCAGCGACTGTTCCGTGAACGGCGCGTTGCGCAGGGTGTCGCCGGTGCCGTTAAGGCCGATGACGAGGCCGTAGCCGACGATCTGGTTTTCGCGCAATCCCTTGATGTCCGCGATGTCCTTGATGCGGACGGCAGCCTGGGCGCTGGCGGCGGAAACGATGAGGAGAAGCGCGATCAGGACTCTGGTCATGACCCGTCCGCGACCTTGACCGTGCCGTCCGGCTGGACGATGGCCCTGATCATCACGCCCGTGTCGGTGTTTCGCACGGTAATGAGCGAGCCAGGCGCACCGGATTGCATGGCCGCGCCGTAGGCCACGATCGACAGCCCAGAGTCTTCAACCACGACCTTGACCATGGCACCGCGGGCGATGGTGAAGGGATCCTCCACCGAATTGGTTGGAATCGGCTGGCCCGGCAGCAACGACCGCCGCGCCATGCGGCCGACCAGGACCTGACGCCCTTCGATGAACATGGCGACGCCGAGCACGTTCGGCGCAAAGATGCGCTCAGTGATCATGTCGTCCCTGATCAGCTCACCGGCGCGGATCGCTATCGCCGGCACGGGAAGCCGCCGCTCGTCTGCGGCGGCGGGCCGCGCGGAGACGAGAACCAGCAGCGCGGCGGCCAACCCGCGCGCGATCAGGCCCACCCTGTTCAACATCGACACACCGGAACTAGCGACTGAGATTCTTCGATACCGTCTGCGCCATCTCATCCGACGCCTGGATGACCTTGGCATTCATCTCATAGGCGCGCTGCGCCGAGATCAACTCGGTGATTTCCTTGACGGGATCGACGTTCGAGGCCTCGAGATACTGCTGGTTGATCTTGCCGTAGCCGGCATCGCCGGGGAGACCGACGACCGGCGCACCTGATGCCGTGGTCTCGCGATAGAGATTGCTGCCCAGCGGCTCGAGGCCCGCCTCGTTGGCGAAATTGGCAAGGTTGAGCTGGCCGATCTGCCGCGGATTGACTTCCGCGTCCAGCTTGGCGAACACCTGCCCGGTCTGGTTGACGGTGACCTGCACCGTTCCCTGCGGCACCGTGATGTTGGGATCCAGCAAATAGCCGTCCATCGTCACCAGCTGGCCGGTGGCGTTGGTGTTGAACGAGCCCGCGCGAGTGTACTGCACCTCGTTGTTCGGGCCGAGCACCTGAAACCAGCCGCGACCGTTGATCGCGAGGTCATATGGGTTGCCGGTCTGCGTAAGCGCGCCCTGGATGTGCAGCTTGCGGATCGCGGCCGACTTGACGCCGAGACCGAGATTGGCGCCTTCCGGGATCGGCGAGGCGCCGTTGACGTTCGCAACACCCTGCATGCGGTCCATCTGGTAGAACAGATCGGTGAATTCGGCACGTGCACGCTTGAACGACGTGGTGTTGATGTTGGCGATGTTGTTCGCGATGACCTCGATATTGGTCTGCTGGGCATTCATGCCCGTAGCCGCGATGGCGAGCGATTTCACAGCGTGATTCCTTCAGATCAAATCGACATACGAACGACTTCTTGGTAGGCCTGCACGACCTTGTCGCGGACCGCGACCGCGGTCTGCAAAGCCTGCTCGGCCGACATCAGCGCCTCGACGACTTTCCGCGTCGACTCCTTGCCCTGTATCGCCGAGATCGACGCGCTCTCGCCGGCCTTCAGCGTGCCGATCGCGTCCGTGGTCACCTGCTTCATCACGGAGTCGAAGCCAACGTCGTCGCCGGCCTGAACCGGGGACGTCGCACTGGGCGCAATGGTCTGCGTCTCGGTGATGCGGGATGCCGCCTGCCCCGCGGTGATCGCAGTGGATGAAATCGCCTCTAGCATTGTCAGCTCCTCAGAAGATCGATGGTCATGCCGAGCATCGATCTCACCTGCTTCACGACCTGGAGATTGGCTTCATAGGACCGGTTGACTTCCCGCATGTCCGCCATCTCGATCATCATGTTGACGTTCGGCATCTTGACATAGCCGGCCTTGTCGGCCGCGGGATGTCCCGGATCGTACTCGACACGGTAGGGCGTGGTGTCGACCCCGATCTCCTTGACCTTCGCCAGCTGCGTGCCCGAGGCACGATCCATTGCGGCATCGAAAGTGATCGTCTTGCGCTGATACGGATCTGCACCGGCGGTGCGCCCGGTCGAGCTCGCATTCGCGAGATTTTCCGAGACAACCCGCATGCGCGACGACTGCGCTTCGAGGCCGGAGCTTGCGACCGTCAATGAAGCCTGTAGAGCGTCCAGCATGTCAATTCACCTCAGGTCTTCGCGCTGGTCAGGATCATGCGATTGAACGATCGCACTATCGCCGAGTTCATCGAATAATCGCGATTGACGTCGCTACCCTTGATCATCTCCTGCTCGAGACTGACCGAGTTACCGGAGTGGACGACATCCCAGCTATCCTTCTTCGCGGTTGCTCGCGTGTCGGTTTCGGCCGGGGAAAGCTGCATATGCGTGGGCGACGTCGTCGCGAGCCTGACCGGCATTCCGTCAAGCACCTTGTTGAACGGCTCGACGTCGCGCGCCTTGAAACCCGGCGTATTGGCGTTGGCGACGTTGGTGGCGATGGTCGACTGACGAAGCTCGAGCCAGCGTGCCTGCGACGATGCGAGCTCGAAGAGAAAAAGCGGTCCCACGACAGCCCCATTTATGATTCATTGGAGAGAACCCTAGGGCGTTAAGCTTTCGTCAAGCTGTTGCGCGAAGCACCATCTTCGTCAGTCTACTGAACCTTCTCGGGCCGCGGCGTTTGCTTCGACTGCAGGAAGTAGATGATCTCGGCAACCGGGCGGAAGAACTCGGCCGGGATGACCTGATCGACCTGCACCGCTTCGTAGAGCGCGCGCGCGAGAGCCTTGTTCTCGATCACCGGGATCCCGTTCTGCTCGGCGGCCTCGCGGATCTTCAGCGCGATCACGTCCATGCCCTTGGCCACCACGAGAGGGGCCGGGTTTTCGTCGCGGTTGTAGCGCAATGCGATTGCAAAGTGCGTCGGGTTCGCGATCACCAGCGTCGCGCGCGGCACGGAGGCGATCATGCGTTGGCGCGAGCGGTCGCGCGCGAGCGAGCGCAGGCGCGCCTTGATCAGCGGATCGCCCTCGGCCTGCTTGTGCTCGTCCTTGATCTCCTGCTTGGTCATGCGCAGCTCACGCCGCCAGCGGAAGCGCGCCCAGGCGAGATCGATTGCGACCAGCACGATCGTCGCGATGCAGATCGCCGATACGATCCGCATCGCGATGGTGAGGATCATCTCCGGCAGCGCGACGGGATCGGTATACATCGCCTCGAACGCCCTTGCCTCCGACGATCGCAGCACGAAGCAGACGACGGCGGTCACCGAGGCGAGCTTGAACACCGACTTGGCGAACTCCACGAGGCCCTGCGTTCCGAAAATGCGGCTCCAGCCGCTGGCGGGCGAGATTCGGGAGACGTCGGGCAGGATGCGCTGCAGCACCAGCTGCGGCGCGTTTTGCAGCAGCGACGCGGCGAGCCCGAACACCGCGATGATCACGACCAGCGGCAACAGGAATCGCAGCGCCTCGAGGCCTACCACGGTGAGAAGATTCAGTGCGTCCGCCGCGGTGCTGAGCGGGAAGCCGTCGGGTTCGTCGATAAAGCTCTTCAAGGTCGGCGTCAGTCGCTGCACGCCCTGGCCGATCAGGAACGCCTGAATCACCATCAGCGCCGCCATGGTCGCGAGAATAGACGCCTCCCGAGAGACCGGAATATTGCCCTGTTCGAGCGCATCGCGGACTTTCTTCTCGGTCGGCTCTTCTGTTTTGCTCTCCTGGTCGGATGTCTCTGCCATGCCAGTTCAGCGGTCAGCGGAAGACCAGCTCATCGTCCTGGTCGGGATTGAGCTCGATTTCACCCTTCTCGGCGAGGTCGAGGGCGAGGTCGGTGATGACGCGGCGCGCCTCCAGCACGTCGCGCTGGTTCGACGGCTCGCCGATCGCGAGCTCGTGCTCGACGACGCGACGGACGCGCGAGGCGACCGCGGACAGGATCAGTTCGCGGAAGTGCTTGTCGGTGCCCTTCAGCGCGACGACGATACGATCGGTCGGCACCTGGTCGAAGATCATGGTGCGCGCCTTCGGCGCCAGGTTGACGACGTCGTCGAAGGTGAATAGCAGCTCCTTCAGCACTTCGGCCGACTTCGGCCGCTTCTCCGACAGGCTCTTCAGCATGTCCTCGATATGACCACGCTCCATCTTGTTGATGATGTCGGCGACACGGGCGTAGGTGTCGGCGCCGAGGTTGCGGGCGAAATTGAGCGTCAGGTCTTCGTGCAGCGTCTTCTCGAGGACCTTCATCGCATCGTCGACGATCGGCTTGAGGCTGAGCACGCGCCGCATCAGCTCGTTGCGAAGGCTCGACGGCAACTGGCTCATGACCTTGGCGGCGCAGGACGGCTTGACCTTGGACAGGATCAGCGCCGCGGTCTGCGGATGCTCCTTGGAGAGGTAGGTCGCCAGCGAGTTTTCCGAGACCGACGAGACGCGGTCCCACACCGACCGGCTCGAATTGCCGAGCAGGTCCGACATGATCGCCGAGACCTGGTCGGCGGGAAGCACGTCGCCGAGCACGGCTTCGAGGCCACCGAGGGTGCCGAGAATGTTGGCGCCCATCGAGAACTGCTGGGCGAACTCCTCGACGATCGACTCGAGTTCCTGCGCCGTAATCGGCCGCAGCTCAGCCGCGGCCTTGGTGACGATCCGGATATCCTGCGGCTCGAATTGCGCGAGCACGCTCGCGGCCGCCTGCCGGCCCATGGCCAACAGGAGCGCCGCGACCTTTTCCGTTCCGCCCAGCGTGGCAACGCCTCGCTGCTTGATGGGAGCGATGCCGACCTGTGCCGCCATGGTCAGGAATCACCCTGCCCCAGAGGTCCGACGATCTCGGTCAGCGAGACACCGAAGCGCGAATTGTCCTCTTCGACGACGACCACCTCGCCGCGGGCCACGACGCGGCCGTTGACCACGACGTCGACGGGCTCGCCGACGCGGTGATCCAGCGGAACCACGGCGCCGCGGCCGAGCTTCATCAGATTCGCCACAGGGATGGTCGCCGATCCCAGCACCACCTGCATGGTGACGGGAATGCGCAGGATGGCATCGACATTGGCGAACTTGCCGGCCTCCTCCGCGGTGCGCGCGGCGATCTCCGCCAGCCGCTCCAGCGGAGACGTCTCGGCATCATCGGATGCGGGTGCTGACTCGTAGTCGAAGGATTGCGCCATTTGTTATCGCCTCTTGGTATTTCCGCTCCCGGAGCGCCGCGACGTTCCGATCTGTCCGTTCGGCCCGTCCCGGCCCTAATGCTTGTTGACCTCGGAGCCGTTCGCCGTCGCAGCAGGCTGGAGCCCGGTCCGCGCGTCGAGCGCCGCAATCGCTTCGTGAGCCTGGTCGATCTTCGTGCTCAGCACGCTGGCGAGCCGGCCGAGATTTGCCGTGGAATCATGCGCCGCGGTGATCACAGTATCGAAAGCGCCCGCGGTCTCGTGGACGATGGTCGAGAACTCGCCCTGATAGTTGCGCAGCCGCGCCAGCTCACGGTGCATCCGGGTCACCCGCATGCTGGTGAACGCCAGCGCAATCAGCAGCACGGCATCAACGAGATAGGATATCATCGACGAACTCCCGCTTCTGATCGACGGGATCTGCCACCTGCATGGCGTAGTAGCCGTCAAGCTGGCCGATCTGGCACCAGAACAGCACCTGGTTGTTGCTCTCGAGCCGCGCCAGCGTGCGCGGCGTGGCTTCGAGCTCGAGCACCTGTCCGACCTTGAACTTCACGACGTCCTCGAGGGAGATCATCTTCTCGTCGAGCACCGCGCTCAGCGTCACTTCGGTGCGGTGAACCTCGCTTTCCATCTGCTCGCGCCAGCGAGGGTCGGCCGCGCGACCGTCGCTGACGACGACGTGGGCGAGCTTCTGCCGCAGCGGGTTGAGCGCGGAGTGCGGGACGATCAGGAACATCTGACCGCCGCGGTAGAGCGCCTGCAGCATGATGTTCGCGCAGATCGACATGTTGCCGCTCCGCCCGATCGCCAGCGACGCCATGGCGGTCTCGACCCGCTCGACACGGAAGGTGACGTTGGAGGTGCCGGCGAAGGCGGTTTGCAGCGCCTTGGCGAACCGCTCGAACAGCGCCTGGACCAGGCGAATCTCGATGTTCGAGAACGAACGCTCGACGTCGAGCGGCGGCTCGGCGCCATCGGAGCCGAACATCGCCTCCACCATGGTGAACACGAAATCGCGGTCGAGCACGATGATGACGCGGGAGTCCCACTGCTCGGCGTAGAGCACGGCGGCGACCGCGTTGCCCTCGTAGTCCTTGATGATGTCGCCGACGCGATCGTTGACGATGCCGTTGACCGAGAAATAGCACGGTGTTCCTGCCATCGGCTGCAGGCTGTCCGTGCACGATGCTGCCATGCGATCGAAGATCACATTGAGCATCGGCATGCGTTCGATCGAAATGCCGGCTGCATCCAGCAGGTAGTTCGGCAGCTGCTTCCGCTGATCGATCTCGACGTCCTCCATCGTCATGCGCGTGCAGCCTTGGGTTCAGCTTCGGTCACGACGGCCTTGGGACCTGCGATCGTCTCGTTCTCGACGACGTCGATCGACGGCCGCTCGCTGCTCGCGATCATCTTGCGGCCGTGCTCGACGGCGATCTGCGGCATGGCGCCGTTCATGAACGCCAGCAGCGTCTGCTTGACGATGATGTAGGGCCGGCACTTCTTCTCGCGCGTCATCTTGATCTTCAGCGCGAAGGGCGAAATGATGCCGTAAGACAGGAAGATGCCGGCGAAGGTGCCGACCAGCGCCGCGCCGATGAAGCCGCCAAGCAGCTTCGGCGACTGGTCGAGCGCGCCCATCGCCTTGATGACGCCGAGCACGGCGGCGACGATGCCGAGCGCCGGCAGCGCCTCGGACACCACCACCAGCGCGTGATAGGGCGTCAACTTGCTCTTCACGATGGTGTGGATCTCCTCGTCCATCAGCGCCTCGATCTCATGCGTGCGCGCGTTGCCCATGATGATGAGGCGAACATAGTCGCAGATGAACTGGAGCAGGGACGCGTCGCCGAGCACGCTCGGGAACGCCTTGAAGATCTCCGAGGCCGAAGGATCGTCGATATGCGCCTCAACCTCGTTACGGCCCTTGCCGCGCAGCTCGCGCATCAGCGCATGGAGCGCCCCGAGCAGATCGAGATAATAGCGTTCGCCCGGCACCGCTCCGGTGATGGCCTGCACGCAGGCCACCCCGGTGTCCACGACCGTCTTCCACGGATTGGCCACGATGAAGGTGCCGACCGCGGTGCCCAAGATGATCACGAATTCCCATGGCTGCATCAGCACGGCCAGATGGCCGCCCATGGCGGCAAATCCGCCGAGCAGTGCTGCCACCGTGATGAAAATTCCCACGAAACTGAGCAACGCGCCACTCCATCGCCGATCCCATCGGGAATATCTAGTCGGCGACGCTTGCGCGAAGCTGGCTTCAGCATGGCCAGCCCCACGCAAGCAATTCGCGGCAGCTTGAGGCGATGTCGCAATAGCGGCCAAAGGGGCGCGTGCCATGCTATCCACGATCGCGGATTACACCAGACTGACCAAGGACATGAGCATGTCGCTCACGCAGGTCGCGGATGAACCGGACGTGAGCCGCGACACCGACTACTTTCTGAGCCATATCGGCAATGTGAAGACGATCGACGACTTCCTGGGCGACTATCGGCTCTACTCCTACGCGATGAAGGCCTATGGCCTCAGCGACATGACCTATGCCAAGGCCTTCATGCGCAAGGTGCTGACCGAGGGCGTCTCGGCCAAGGACGCCTTCGCCAACCAGCTCAGCGACAGCCGCTACAAGGAATTCGCCACGGCCTTCAATTTCGCCGCCAATGGCGCCAACGCGACCTCGACGACCGCGGCCACGACCGGCACGGCGACCCAATACGTCACGCAGACGATGGAGCAGAACGCCGGCGACCAGAACGAGGGCCTGCGGCTTGCGCTCTACTTCACGCGCAAGGCCTCCTCGATCACGAGCCCCTACCAGATCCTCGCCGACAAGGCGCTGACCCAGGTGGTGCAGACCGCAATGGGATGGTCGCCGACGATCTCTTCGTCCGATATCGACATGCAGGCCAAGATGATCACGGACAAGATCAATCTCACCGATTTCCAGGACTCGACCAAGGTCACCAAATTCGTGCAGCGCTTCGCCGCGATGTGGGACGCGACCCAGGCCCAGAGCGACACCTCGACCAACCCCGCACTCGTCCTGATCACCGGCGCGTCGACGTCGTCGGCCAGCATGGACGCCGGCTTGCTCACGACACTTCAGAACATCAAGTTCAACAGGTAAACCATGCAATCGGCTCTTTATGTGGGATTGTCGGCGCAGGTCGCGCTCGAGAAGCGCCTCCAGACGATCGCCAACAACGTCGCCAACGTCAACACGTCCGGCTTTCGCACCGACGTGGTGAAATTCGAGACGGTGTTGTCCAAGGCCGCCGCGAATCCGGTCGCGTTCTCCTCGCCCGGCGAGAATATCATCTCGCGCGAGCAAGGCAGCATTACCGAGACCGGCAACCCGCTCGACGTCGCCGTGGTCGGACAGGGCTGGATCGCCTTCGCCGGCCCCAACGGCACGGTCTATACCCGCGACGGCCGACTCCAGATCGCCGCCAACGGCGACCTTCAGACGGTGTCGGGCTTCCCCGTCATCGATTCCGGCGGTGCGCAGATCTCGCTCGACCCGAACGGCGGGCCGGTCTCGATCTCGCGCAGCGGCGCGATCACCCAGGACAACAATGAGATCGGCACCATCGGCCTGTTCAGCATTCCAGCCGATGCCGATCTCGACCGGTACGGCAATTCCGGCGTCACGCCAGACCGTCCCGCGACCGCCATCGGCGATTTCAGCCGGGACGGCTTCAAGCAGGGCTATGTCGAGGGCTCCAGCGCCAACCCCATGATGGAATTGACAAAGCTGATGTCGGCCTCGCGCGCCTTCGACAGCACCAACTCGCTGATCGAGGGCACGGAGAGCACGCTCCGGAACGCAATTCAGACGCTGGGCGATCCCAGCAAGTAGGCTGCGCGTCGCGCGTAATTTGGGTGGACGGTTTCCTTGAACGCTCTTCGTCAACTTGAGTGGGCGCTGCTCGAGCTCCAGCAGAGTACGCCGCTGGCAAGCGTCAGCGGCGCGGTCTCCGAGATCGCGCCGACGCATTTCCGCGTCTCCGGCCTGTCGCGCGCCGTCAAGCTCGGCGAGCTGATCGGTGTCAATTCCGGGGGCAAGCCCCAGATCGGCGAGGTGGTGCGGATCGACAGCGACGGCATCGTCGCAAAGCCGTTCGACCGGCAATTCGCCGGAGGGCTCGGCTCGGTCGCCTACCGCATGCCGGCATTGTCGTTCGCGCCGGATCCGAGCTGGAAGGGCCGCGTTATCAATGCGCTCGGCGCTCCGCTGGACGGAATGGGCCCGCTCACCCCGGGATCGCGGGCGGTCTCGGCGGAGAGGGAAGCGCCGCCGGCGATGAATCGGGCGCGCGTCCACAAGCCGCTGCGCACCGGCGTTCGTGTCATCGACCTGTTTGCGCCGATCTGCGCCGGCCAGCGCGTCGGCATCTTTGCCGGCTCCGGCGTCGGCAAATCGACACTGCTCGCGATGCTCGCCCGCAGCCAGGGTTTTGATACGGTCGTGCTGGCGCTGGTCGGCGAGCGCGGCCGCGAGGTGCGCGAATTCATCGAGGACGTGCTCGGCAACGACCGTAACCGCTCCGTCACCATTGTGTCGACCGGTGATGAAAGCCCGATGATGCGGCGGCTGGCGCCGAAGACGGCGATGGCCGTGGCCGAATACTTCCGCGACCGCGGCGAATCGGTGCTGCTCGTGGTCGATTCGATTACCCGTTTCGCCCACGCCGCCCGCGAGGTCGCGCTTGCGGCCGGCGAGCCCGCGGTGGCCCGCGGCTATGCCCCGACGGTCTTCACCGACCTGCCGCGCCTGCTGGAGCGCGCCGGGCCCGGCGAGGAGGGCTCCGGGACCATCACCGGCATCTTCTCCGTGCTGGTCGACGGCGACGACCATAACGAGCCGATCGCCGACACCATCCGCAGCACACTGGACGGGCACATCGTGCTTTCCAGGCACATTGCGGACCAGGCGCGCTATCCCGCCGTGGATGTGCTGGCCTCGGTCTCTCGTCTCGCCCACAACGTCTGGGACCCCGAGGAGCGCGAATTGGTGAGCAAATTGCGCACCCTGATCGCCAAATACGAGGACACCCGCGACCTTCGCCTGATGGGCGGATACCAATCGGGACGTGATTCGGGGCTAGACCAAGCCGTCGACATGGTTCCGAGGATCTACAACGCGATGCGGCAGGACGCCTCGGCGTCCCCAAGCGGCGATCCGTTCCGCGAGCTCAGGGACATGCTCAAGGGCGATTAATCAGGGGGCGCGCTTCGCGCCCGCGCTCTCGCCCTACTCGTGGTTCTCGGCAGTCGATCGCGCATGGCGCCCCGCTTCCGGCGCATGCGCATGCATCGCCGCCACCGGCCTGGGCATCAACCATCCGGATGAGCAGCGGGCAGCGGCGAAAGCGACCGAACGCATGATTCTGCGATCGCGGCCGAGACAACCGGCGCGTGCATTCCTTCCGAGTTCCCCTGGTGATTCTCCCGGCCCATCGCACAAGCCTGTGGATGAACATGCCGATGCACATCGTCGTCATGCACAAGCTTCGATCAACTTGCATCAACGACGAACAACAACATGCCGTGCAATTAAACCGTCGTATAGTTGCGTGCATGCTGCCTGCGGAGCAACGTATTGTGTTCACTATCATGTGTCCCGAACAGCGAGATTGTCTTGAACGTTACATTCGCCTGCAGCGACATCCGGTCTTCACGAGTGTCTCTACTTGATTTTGTTGATAAGCTCATTCATCGTTTCGGTGGAACATAAGAAACGTCTGCGTGTGACTTGAACTCAGGGGCTTCGGTTGTACAACTCCGATCCATCGTCCGGCAGTGACGGCAGCTCGGGCCTGCGTTCGACGACTCTGCAGTTGGCATGCCGTCGGCAGCAGCGTTTCTCGCGCAGTATCCTGCCGTGCTCATCAGTCCAGGTCATGTGGGACTCTCGCGAGACATTCGTGCGCCATGGTGGAAAGCGGCTTCGGGGCGCCGCACACGCGATTCCCGGGGCGAGGTAGGAATTTATGCCGTTGGCACGCGAGGCCGTCGAGCTGCTGGTTCAGGCGGCCAGAGCCTGGTACTTCGAAGGAAATCAACACGGGTTGCGCGATCGGGAATGGATGGCGCTGCGCTTCCTCGGCCGCGCCAATCGCTTCTCGCGCACGCCATCCGCGCTCGCCGGCTTCATCGGCGCGACCAGGGCGACCGCATCGCAGATCGTGAAGACGCTGGAAAGCAAATCCCTCCTGGTGCGGAAACCGTCGCAGGAAGACAAGCGTTCTGTCGTGCTCCACGTCACCGCGCAGGGCGAGAAATGCCTGAGCCAGCACGATCCGATCAATCACGTCGTCAATGCGGTCAGGGCACTCGAGACCGACGATCGCCTTCACCTGCGCGACTCGCTGCGCGAGGTTCTCAATCATCTCGACGCAGCCCATCAGCGGCTCGATGCCAGCATCTGCCGCGATTGCATGTTCCTGGCCGAGCGCAGCCCCGGCACAGGCAAGGGACGCGCCACCGCCGAGTTCATGTGCCGGCTCTATCGCGCGCCCGTCTCACTCGAGGAGACGGAGCTGCTCTGCACCAGCTTCGAGCGCACCCGTGACCGCCCCAAGATCGAGGAGCATCTCGATCGCGCGCGGGTGGCAAGCCGGAGTTGAGGCAGCCGCGCGCGGCTACACATCGTCATTGCGAGCGCAGCGAAGCGATCCGGAATTCCTCCGCGGAAAGACTCTGGATTGCTTCGCTGCGCTCGCAATGACGGAGTATGAGGCAACGGCTTCGCTCTTCCGGTTCGCATTTTGAATCGTAGATACGCCTTCGCGTCCTCGCGGCTGATTTCGCCCGAGCTTTGCTTCGTCGCGCCCCCTCTTGTCCGAGAGGGCGCAGGGAAGGCCGGGTGCTGACCTCGCACCCGCGGTCTGCTGCGCGAATGTGTAGCGCAGGAAAACCGCACAGCAGCATACAGGTGGCGCCAATCACTCGGCCTTCCCTGCGCAGTGGTTTGACGGCTTATGCCGTGCTCTCCCGGGAGCCGAGTTCGTTCTGGCCTCCCTCGCCTCGCAGATTAGCGATGCGGTTGACCCGGTTGGGCGCTCCACATCTCCGCGAAAGCTTGGCCGTAGCGACGACGGCCAGGACCACACGGTTTTGCCGTACGCACGGCTCGCCATTTCGCCCCAGTTTTCCCGGCCCTGTCGACGGAGCCGGAAACTTACAGACGAGACGAACCTGACAGCGCCGCTCGTCGGCACGCGGTTTCGGGCTCACAGGGACTACCCGCCCTGCCCGCACCTCTCACGCCCAACGCTGCCCGCGTCCACCGCAAGCCCGGCTCGCAACCAAGACGACACGAGATCGCCCCTCAAGGATGAGCCGGGATGCCCAACACATACGCCATTTCCGAATTTCGGTAAAGTGGAATATTTTCGCCAGCGCGGATTGACAGCTCCTGCAGGTGTTTTGCCCGTCGGGCGCCGTTACTGCGCGCCCGATCCGCCCTGCACGATCTTTTCGTTCAGCTTCTGATCGACGGTATCGACCGTGCGGTCGATCTCGGCATTGGGCGCGCCGATCTGATGCGAGATCAGCTTCACCAGAAGGTCGACGCGCTCGATAAATGGCGCACCGCCGGCCACGGCCCGCGCTGCTGACGACGGCTTGAGCAGGCTTTCGGCGGCCTTGGCGTATTTCGCGAACGGCACCTGGTCCTGCGGATCGGCGCCGAGGCGGCGCGCGATGGCGTCGACATGGTCGTAGATCGTCTGCGAGCGCGCGAGGTCGCCGTGCACGGCGTCGCGGATCGACTGCGGCTCGTGCGCGGTGATGCAGCGGTAATTGCCGGTGAGCAGCATCGACCATTTCGCCAGCGGCACGAACAGGGACTCGAACACTTTCAGCTTCACCGGCACGTCATGACCGTCGAGCCTCACCGCGTCGATATCGGCCTCGAGCTCGCGCAGCACCTTGTTGTGCGCCTCGTCGGCGAAGGCCGAGGCCTTGAAATTCGTGGGCAGGCCGACATGCAGCACGTTCGCCGCCTCTTCCGGCGGACGGAAGGCCTGCGGATCGGGCGAGCACAGCGTCACGAGCCCCGGCTCGAACCGCTCCCACACCAGCGCATTGGTGTAGGCCTCCTCGAGATCCATGTCGGCGAGCGCCGGAATGCGCTTGAGATAAGGCAGCGGCGGCATGTTCATGATCGAGAGGCACGGCAGCTTCGCCGCGGCGATCTTGATCATGAGCATGCGGACCGTGTGGTTGGTGTATTGCGGCTCCTGCATCGCCAGGCCGACGAGATCGTAGCGGGAGACGTCGACATTCTGCGGCGTTACCGCGTCGAGCTTGCCGGGCAGGTCGCGCGAGAAGATCGCGCGGTGCATCGCCTCGTCGCGCAGCTTGATACGCACCTCGGTACCGTCGCGGTTGATCAGCTCGGCGGTCTTGGTGCGGCAGACCAGGGTCACGTTGTGCCCGGCCATCAGCAGCTTGGTGCCCAGCAGGGAGCCGTAAGAAGCTCCCAGAATCAGAACGTTACGCGCCATGTTCACCCCTCGAGAACTTGTGCGATTTTTGCGCCCCATTCGCGGGCGAGTTGGCGGCATGTAAGGCAAACCGGCCGGGGATGGCAACTGGGATATTGCATACAAGGACGCGCCGATTATTCCGTCTCCCGGACGAGGCGGCGGCGCGGTTCCTCTGAAGCGACTTTCCGTTTTACCGGAATCAGGAGTCCTCGACGATTCGGCTCCCGCCCCGGACCGCACTTCCACGGCTTTCGAATCCCGACTGAAATCCGACGTGGGCAACGCGGGATGATTCGTCCTGTTTCGCTCGACGCATCCCGATCCGATTGATAAGCCCCTGTCCGCGAATGGAAGGGCCTGAGTCGGGATATGACGGTTGCGATCGAGATGGGGCTGACCACGGCGGGCGCTGTGGCGGCCATGGACCTCGAGGAACTCCTGGCGACCCGTCTCCTGGTGCAGGGCAATTCGGGCTCCGGCAAGTCGCATCTGTTGCGGCGCCTGCTCGAGCAGAGCGCGCCCTGGGTGCAGCAGGCCATCATCGACCCCGAAGGCGATTTCGTCACGCTGGCCGAGCGCTTCGGCCATCTGGTGATCGAGGCCGAGGATCACACCGAGCGCGGCCTTCAGGTCGCGGGCGAACGCGCCCGGCTGCATAGGGTCTCCACCGTGCTCAATCTCGAAGGGCTGGATGCCGAGAACCAGATGCGGCGCGCGGCTGCCTTCCTCGGTGGCCTGTTCGACGTCGAGCGCGACCATTGGTACCCGATGCTGGTAGTGGTCGACGAGGCGCAGCTGTTTGCGCCGGCCGTCGCGGGCGAAGTGTCGGACGAGGCGCGAAAACTCTCGCTTGGCGCCATGACCAATCTGATGTGCCGCGGCCGCAAGCGCGGGCTCGCCGGCATCATCGCCACGCAACGGCTGGCAAAGCTCGCCAAGAATGTCGCGGCCGAAGCCTCGAACTTCCTGATGGGCCGGACCTTCCTCGACATCGACATGGCGCGCGCCGCCGATCTGCTCGGCATGGAGCGGCGGCAGGCTGAAGCCTTCCGCGATCTCGAACGCGGACAATTCATGGCGCTCGGACCTGCGCTGTCGCGCCGTCCGCTACGGCTGAACATCGGCCCGACCGCGACCTCCCCGCGCAATTCGACGCCGCGGCTGCTGCCGATGCCCGAAGCGGCGCTGGAGGATGCCCGCGCCGTGATCCTGGCCGCGCCGCCGCCCGATGCCAGCCGCCCGCAGCGTCGCCCTGCGCCTGATCTGCTCGAGCAGCTCCGCGCGGCGAAGGCCGCAGCGCCCGAAGTCCGCCCCGAGGTGGTTGAGGTCCTGATCAGTGCCGAAGAGCTCGCGGACCGGCGCGAGCGGGTGGATCGGACGCTGCGCGCCGTGCTGGCTGTGCCCGATGCCGGCTTCCGCGCCATCGGCGTGCTCTATCAGGAATTCGTGGTCCGCTGCCGCATCGAGGGCCTCGGCGCATCAGTCCCCGACCTCGGCGAATTCCGCCGCATGCTGACGCATGCGCGCGCAGGCCTCGGCACAGACATTGCCGAGGACGATGCCTGGCAGGAGGTGACGCTGCGCGCCTCGATCCTGCCCGACGACATGCAGGGCGTGTTCATGATGATTGCCCGCGCCGCCAAGGAAGGCTGGCCCTGCCCCGGCGATGCCGCGATCGCGCGGGCTTATGGCTCGCATTCGCTGCGCCGGGCCCAGCGCCTGCTCGGCTACATGGAGGAGCAGGGCCTGATCGTCGTCCAGCTCGACGGCGGCGGACGCAGGTTCGTGACGCTGGTGGAATTGGCCTGGGCGACCGCTCCGGGCGATCCCAATGGCGATGATTTGCCGGTGGAGCCGATGCCGAGCGCGGCTTCGCTCTAAGCCGGCGAATTCAGGGACACCTCGTCACTTACGCCGGCTCGGTCGCATCGGGCAAACGGCGCGCCTGATCCGCGAACATGCGGCGGTAGAGCACGCTTGAGACGAGCCAGGCGAGCGCGAACAGCGCGATCACCGCGAAGCCCACATTCGCGAGCGAGTCGTTGAGGGCATCGACCAGTGCCCACACGCCGCCGTTAAGTCCAAGTCGATCGGCGATCAAACCAAGCGCCTCGATACCGCCGATGAACAGCGCGACCGCGACGGACGCGCCGGTGATGGTGAGGTTGTACCAGAGCTTTCGCATGGGATCGACGAAGGCCCAGCGATAGGCGCTCACCATCAGCGCGGAGTCGGCGGTGTCGACCAGCGCCATGCCCGACGCGAACAGCGCGGGGAAGACCAGGATATCGGCGAGCGACGCGCCGCGCGCGGCTTCGGTGGCGGAGATGCTGAGCAGGCCGATCTCGGTCGCGGTGTCGAAGCCGAGCCCGAACAGCAATCCGAGCGGGAACATGTGCCAGGGTCTTGTCACCAGGCGGAACATCGGGCCGAGCAGGCGCGCGAGAAAGCCGCGGTTCGCCAACAGCGCGTCGAGCTGGCCTGCGTCATGGACGCCATACGCGCGAGCGATCCGAAATGTCCGCCACAGGCCGGCAAAGATGACAAAATTGATGGCTGCGATGACGAGCAGGAACAGCGCCGACACCGAGGTGCCGATCAGGCTGCCGAGATCCCTAAGCAGGCTATCGCCACCGAGGCTGACCACGCCGAGCGCGAGCAGCACGGTCGCGATCACAACAACAGTGGAATGGCCGAGCGCGAAATAGAGGCCAGCGCTGCGCGGCGTATCGCCTGTCTGCATCAGCTTGCGGACGACGTTGTCGATGGCGGCGATGTGGTCGGCGTCAACGGCGTGGCGCAGGCCGAACACCCATGCCAGCAGCGCGGTCGCCATCACCGCGGGCCGGTCCGCGAACAAGGCGAAAGCCCAGGCCCATGCGGCAACGTTGGCGGCGACGAGCCCGCCGAACAGCAGCACGGTGGCGGGCTCGACCGCTCGCAAAGACCATCTCGTCACCGAACTCATCCCGCCGCGCGCCTCATTGCGTCAACGGTATGATCTTTTCATAGAATGATCATACGGACCAATGCAATCCCGTGCGATCGGGCCGATTTTCGTGCATGGCCGCCTTACGCCGCCTCCGACCCGCCGAGATAGGCGTCGCGCACACGGGGGTCGTCCTTGAGTGTCCGCGCTGACCCCGACAGCACGATCTTGCCGGTCTGGAGCACATAGGCCTCGTGGGCAATCTCGAGCGCAAGGCTGGCGTTCTGCTCGACCATGAACACCGAGACGCCTTCCTGGTTGATGGTGCGGATCAGCTCCAGCACGCGGTCGACATAGAGCGGCGACAGGCCCATGGTCGGCTCGTCCATCACGATCATCCTGGGACGGCTCATCAGCGCGCGCGCCATCGCGACCATCTGCTGCTCGCCGCCGGAAAGTGAGCCGGCACGCTGCGACAGCCGCTGCCCAAGCTTCGGGAACAGCGTCAGCATCTTGTCGAGATCCTGCGCGATCGCCTCGCGGTCGTTGCGCACGAAAGCGCCCATCAAGATGTTCTCGCGGACGCTCATATCCGCGAACAACCGCCGCGCCTCCGGCACCGAGGCGATGCCGCGGCGGACGATCTGCGGCGTCGTCAGCCCGATCAGCGAGGCGCCGTCAAACGTCACCTCGCCCGAGCGCGGCTTCACCAGGCCCAGAATGATCTTCATCGTCGTCGATTTGCCGCTGGCATTGCCGCCGAGCAGGCAGACGATGTGGCCGCGGCCAACGGTGATGGACAGGTCGAAATGCACCTGCGCCTGGCCGTAAAACGTGTTGACGTTTGTCAGGGCCAGCAGCGGTTCGGGTGCGCTCATGGTCATGCCGCGCTCTCCTGTTCCGCCGCTCCCGACAGGCCGTGGCCGAGATAGGCCTCGATCACCTTGGGATCCTTGCGCACCTCTTCGCCGGGCCCTTCCGCGATCTTCTTGCCCTCGTCCATGACGATGACGCGGTCGGAGAGACGCATCACCATCTCCAGCTTGTGCTCGATCAGGAGAATGGTCAGGCCTTCAGCCTTCAATTCGGCGACGAGGCCCTGCATCTCCGTGGTCTCGCTCGGGTTCATGCCGGCGGTCGGCTCGTCGAGCAGCAACAGGCGCGGCTTCAGCGCCAGCGCGCGAGCGATCTCGACACGGCGGCGATTGGCGTAGGACAGGCTGTAGGCGGGCTGGTCGATCCGCGGCAGCAGCCGCTCGCCGAAGCGGGCGAGAATGGTTTTGACCTCCTCGCGCAGCCGCTCTTCCTCAGCCTTGACGCTGGAAGGGCGCAACAGCGCCAGCCCCAATTCCAGGAGCGGGCCGATCACCGGCACCGCCGGCTTCACGGCGCGCAAGCGCGTGTGGGCGCCGATCAGGACGTTGTCCATCACGCTGAGATTGCCGAAGACGCGGCCGAGCTGGAAGGTGCGCGCGATGCCGCCGCCAGCCAGCCGTTCCGGCGAGAGGCCGGTGATGTCCTGCCCCTCGAACCGAACCTCGCCCGCATCCGGCCGGTCGAGCCCGGTCACGAGATTGAACAGCGTGGTCTTGCCGGCGCCGTTCGGGCCGATGATGCTAACGAGCCCACCCTTGGCGAGATCGAGATCGATGCCATCGACGGCGGTCAGTCCGCCGAAGCGGCGGGTCAAGCCGCGCAGGGACAACAGCGGTGCATGCGCCTCCGCCATCAGATCGTCCCCAACAGGCCCTGCGGCCTGAACCGCACCAGCAGCAGCAGCACGATGCCGTAGATCAGGATGCGATACTCCGCCGCGATCCGGAATATCTCCGGCAGGCCGACCAACGCCACCGCCCCAACTACGGCGCCCACGACGTTGCCGAGGCCGCCGAGGATGACGACCGTCAGCGCCAGAATGGATTGCTGCGTGTTGAAGGTTTCGTGGTTGATGTAGGAATAGAGATGCGCGGCGATACCGCCGCTGACGCCGGCGGCGAACCCGCCGAAGATGAAGGCGAGCGACTTGTAGCGGTTCAGGCTCAGCCCATAGGCGCGCGCGGCGATGTCGTCGTCGCGGATGGCGCGAAAGCTGCGGCCGAGATGCGACGAGAGCAGGCGCGCCTGGAGCAGCGCCAGCGCGACCATCACGGCAAAGCTGAACCAGTATATGGACGTTGGGCTGATCAGATCGTAGCCGAACAGCGACAGCGGCGGGATGCCGGAGATGCCGATCGGGCCGCGCGTCACGCTCTCCCAGTTCAAGATCACCAGCGACACGATCTCGCCTATGGCGAGCGTTGCGATCGAGACGTAATGCCCGCGCAGGCGGAACGACGGCGAGATCAGGATCGTGCCGAGCGCGGCACTCATCAAGCCGCCGGCGATGATGGCGAGACCGACCGGAACGGAGAGCGTCAGCGACAGCAGCGCGGACGTATAGGCGCCGATCGCGAGCAGCGCCGCGTGCCCCAGCGAGACCTGCCCGATCGTGCCGGCAACCAGCGTAAGACTCAGCGCAAGCATGCCAAGCAGCCAGGCGTTGATCAGGGTCTGGAGCATGTAAAAGGACACCGGAAGCAGCGGCAGGACTGCGAACGCCGCGACCGCGACAGCCAAGGCCCAGCGCGGAATGCGCACCGGCCGGCTCGGCGCGATGAACGTGCCGGTGAGCGGCTCGGGCGGCGCCTGCCGGGCGCTGGCGAACAGGCCGTTCGGCCGCAGCACCAGCACGACGACCAGCAACAGGAAAGCAAACAGATTGCGGTAGCTGGTGCCGAACACGGCAACGCCGTAGCTCTCGACCAGTCCGAGCAGCAGACTGCCGACAACAGCACCCGGCACGTTGCCGGCGCCGCCGACGACTTCCGCGACAACGCCCTTCAGCGTTGCCTGCAGGCTCATCGCGGTGTCGATCTGGTTGTAGTACATGCCGACCAGCAGACCGGAGACGCCGCCGAGCGCAGCCGCAATGCCAAACACCGCCTGATTGACGCGGTTGACATCGACGCCCATCTGCATCGCGGCGTCGCGGTCCTGCGAGGCTGCGCGCACCGCCCAGCCGAGCTTGCTGTAGCGCAGGAACACGAACAGCGAGAGTGCGCTGGAGATGCCGACACCGGCGATGAGGAGATCAAGCGGCCCGATCGTGCCGCCGCCGAGCTGGAAGCGCACGTCCGGCAACTGGCTCGGCAGCGCACGCGGATTGGGCGAGAAGGTCAGCATCACCAGCTGATCGAGCACGAAGCTGATGCCGATCGTCGCCAGCAGCGGCGCGATCCGCACCGAGTTCTGCAGCGGCCGCAGGCCGAACCGCTCGATGATCAGCCCGACCAGCGCCGCCACCACCGCGACGAAGATGATGGTGATCGGCAGCGGCGTGTGCAGCTGCACCACCGCGACCCAGCCGATATAGGCGCCGACGAGATAGATCGACCCTTGCGCAAAGTTGATCAGCCGGCTGACGCCGAAGATCAGCGCGAGCCCGACCGCAACGAGGGCGTAGACATTGCCGACGATCAGCCCGTTGATCGTGTAGTCGAGCCAGGAAGCCACGCGATGGTCCCAATCAGAGAAAAGCGGCCGAAGCTAGCGCCCCGGCCATCGGGTCAGGTCGGTTTGCCGTCCCAAAGCGCGAACTGGCCCTTGCGCACGACGAGCTCGGCATTCATAGCACCCTTGACGCGGCGGCTGGCAACGTCGAACGTCGCAGCGCCAAAGATGACGCTCGGGACGTCCTTCACTTTGGTAAAGGCGTCGCGGATCGCCTTGCGATCGGTGCCGCCGATCTTCACCACGGCGGCGGCCATGTTCATCGCGTCATAGGCGTACGCATTGAACGCGTCGGGCTCGAGCCCATTGTACTTCTTCTTGAAGCCGGCGATGAATTTCTGCACCTCCGGACGCGGATCCTCCGGGAAGTAGCGCGTGCCGACATGGACGTCCTCGACGGCGTCGCCGCCGAGCTCGAGGAATTTGGGCGAGTAGACCGAGCTCGCGGCGCAGATCACCTGCTTCAGCCCGACCTGCCGGGCCTGCCGCGCGATCAGCGCACCGTCGGAATAATAGGAGATCAGGACCAGCCCGTCCGGATTGGCGTCGCGCACCCGGACCAGCGTGGAGCGGAAGTCGCGCTCCTCGGCGATATAGCCTTCGGTGACCACGATCTCCGCGCCATATTCCTTGGCGGCGTTGTTGAAGTAGTCGCGGCTGGTGCGACCCCAATCGGTGTTGAGGTGCAGCACGGCAAGCTTCTTCAAACCAAGCTTCTTCACGGCATAGGCCGCCAGCAGCGGCTGCTCGTCGGCCTGGCTGACCGACGTGCTCCACATGAAGTCACCGCCCTTGGTGAAGTCAGGGTGCGAATTGGTGAAGCCGAACTGCACGAGACCGCCACGCTGATAGATCGGCGAGGCCGCCATCGATGCGGGGCTCGAGAAATCGCCGAGCTCGAGGACGATGCGGGGATCGGAGATGAATTTCTGAGCGATCGCCACCGACTGGCGCGGGTCGCTCTGGCTGTCCTCGAAGCTGTAGGCCAGCTTGCGGCCGTTGATGCCGCCGCCGGCCAAAATCTCGTCGAGCGCGAGATCAAAGCCCTGCTTCCACTGCGTGCCATATTGCGCGTTCGGTCCCGTGAGGGGACCGCTGACGCCGAGCAGGATCGGCTCGGCGCTGTCGGCAAAGGCTGCGCGCGAAAGCGCCGTTCCCGCGATTGCGGCGGCGAGCGAGCCCTTGACCAGGGTTCGGCGATTGATGTTGCTCATGCACGGCTCCATCCAGTCAGGTGTTACAGACAAGCAGCAATTCTTGTGCCGGTGAAATTGCCTATTTCGAGGGCTCGCCGAGCGACAGCATCAGCCGGTTCGCCCAGTTGAAGAACGAGGCGCCGTTGATGACGTCGACGATCTCGGCGTCGTCAAGGCCGGCAATGCGCAGCTCCGCGATATTATCGGGACCGAACGCGATCGGCGTCGCGGCCAGCGCCACGGACGCCCTGACCACGGCGTTCCAGCGCTCGCCGAGATCGGCGTTGACGCCTTCGTCGAGCAGCTTCTGCACGTCCTCGCGGCGCTTGGAATAGGTGCTGGCGAAGCGCGCATGCACCGAGGCGCAATAGATGCAGCCATTGTAGCGCGAGGTCGCGGCCGCCGCGAGCTCACGCTCGGCGCGCGGCAGGCCGTCGGCTGTGTTGTAGAAGATGTCCTTGTCGGTCTTGGTGCGGGCTTCCAGCACCTCGGGATCGCGCACCAGCAAGCGGAAATATTCCGACTTGGCGCGGGCGCGATCGACGAGACCGGCGAAATGCCGCTCGGTGAGCGCGGCCTCGGGCAACGGCTCGATCCACGAGACCCAGCCAAGCTCATCCTGGGTGAAGACCACGGGCGGATTGACAGTGGCGCTCATGATGCGGCCTCCTCTTAGGCGTTCGCTGCGGCGAGCGAGCGCAAGCCGCTGACGACGCGCACCTGAAACGACAGGAATGCGACGAGTTGGGAGAAGGTGACGATGCCGGTGTTGGACCAGCCGCCGGCCAGCAGCGCCTTCATGTCGGTGGATGCCGCATCGCGCGGCCGGAACACCAGGAGGTGCGCATGCTCGAGTGCCGCGACGAGCCTGGTGCCGAGAACGGACTTGCTCGCCGCACTCACGCGATAAATCAGACCGGCCGTGTTCTCGACCGACAGCGGACCTGAAGGAAATGAGCCATACGGTCCCGAGGTCTTGCCCCGCGCGATCTCGGCATCGATCGCTTCAAGCAGGGCCGCCCCACCCGCGGTTGCCGCAAGCTTCTCGCGATAGAAGGTCGCAACGGGGGACTCGCCATGGAGCCCGGTCACGAAGGCTGCGACCGCGGCGCGTTCGAGCAGCGAGACATCGCCGGCGTCGATCGGCTCGAACAGCGAGAGATAGCTCTTCTGCGCGTTGTCGCGCGCCTGCAGGCGCCGTGCGCGAATGGCATCGAGCGCCGATCCCGGCTTGATCCCGGCGAGCGTGTCGATGATGTCAGGCGTACTCATCATAATGCCTCGTGCAATCCAAAAAATCCCAACTAGCCTGCCAGCGCCACGTCGGCAGCCGTCCGGCTCCAGCCCAACGCCGGTGCGACCTTGTCGGCCACGAGCTCGATAGAGCGCAGCACATAAGGGTGCGGCGCATCGACCGAATGAACCTGAAAGACCAGATCAGTCACCCGCTCCAGCGTCGCGTCTGATCGCAGCGAGGCAATGACCTCGTCGGCGCCGCCGACATGGGTGTCGAACGCCGTGATCATCTCCTCCAGCGTCTCGCCGGGGGGAAGGTGACCGCCCTTCATGAACTGCGGCAGCGCGCGGCGCAGCCCGATATCGGCGAGCCGCAGGGCCTCGCGATGATCGTCGGCGACGAACACGCTGCGCGACGCCATGATCCGCGGCTCCGCGCCCGGCGGCAGCGCTGCGAGATAGGCATCGATGATCGGATTCTGGATCTCGGCGAGCGTGGCCTTTGGCGCGTCCTTGGCCCGGGGCTGGGTGCGCGAGAGCAGCAGGCCGTCTCCAGCCTTGCCGGCGCGGGCGCCGCCTGCCACCGAGAATGTCGCCTGCCAGATGCACTTGTCCAGTTGCGGCCGCTGCGGATAAAGCGTGTCGCCGCCGTCGAGCGGCTTGCCGGTCAGCGCCTTGCGGACGATCTCCAGATTGCGCGCAAAGATCTCGTTACGCTCTGTGCCGTCGAGGCCAAAGGCGGCAAAGGCGGACGGATTACCACCGGTGCCGACGCCGAGCTCGAACCGGCCGTTGCAGAGGAGATCAAGCACCGCGGCGTCCTCCGCCACCCGCACCGCGCTCTCCAGCGGCAGCGTGACGATGCCGGTGCCGAGGCGAATGCGCGAGGTCTGGGCTGCGACATAGCCGAGGAAGGTGAAGGGCGACGGCAGGCCGCCCTCGCGCTCGTGAAAATGGTGCTGCGCGATCCATGCGGAATCGAGACCGGCCTTCTCGGCGCACACGATCTGCTCGGCGGCGAAGCGATACCGCTCCGCAGGCGGCGCCTCGTCGAGCAGCCGCGTGAAGAATCCCAGGCGTTTGAGGTTTGCAAAGCGTTTCATACGACCCCTGTCGGGCGAGGATGGCCACGGCCCCCCGATGATGTCGGTTGCCGGAGCCCGAGACAAGCAGGCAATGCGCAAGGCCGCCCGCCGGGATCAGCGTCCTGCGCTGGACCTAGGCAGATTGCCTACCAGCTCGGCAACACGGCGCCCCTAAACTTGGTGAGGATGAACTCCTTCACCTCGGGCGTGTGATAGCTGTCGACCAGGATCTTGACCCAGGGCTTGTCCTTGTCGGCGCTGCGCACCGCGATCAGGTTGACATAGGGGCCCTTGGGGTCCTCGCGCAGGATCGGATCCTTGACGGGATCGAGGCCCGCCTGGGTTGCATAATTGGTGTTGATCGCGGCCGCGTCGACGTCGTCGAGTGCGCGCGGCGCCTGGGCCGCATCGACCTCGATGAACTTCAGCTTCTTGGGATTCTCGGTGACATCGAGCACGGTCGGCTTGAAGCCTGTGCCGTCCTTCAGCTTGATCACGCCTTTGTCGCGCAGCAGCAGTAGCACGCGGCCGCCGTTGGTCGGATCGTTGGGGATCGAGATCTTGCCGCCGTCGGGAATGTCGGCGAAAGCTTTGTGCTTCTTCGAATAGACGCCGATCGGGAAATTCACGGTAAGGCCGACCGACTCGATTCTGTAGCCGCGGTCGGCCTTCTGGTTGTCCAGATAAGGCTGGTTCTGGAACGAATTGGCCTGGATGTCGCCGGCATCGAGCGCCGCGTTCGGCACCACATAGTCGGAGAACTCGATGAGCTGGATGTCGAGCCCCTGCCTGGCGGCAACGGGCTTCACCGCTTCGAAGATCTGCGCGTGCGGGCCCGGCGTCACGCCGATCTTGATGGTCTCGGCTCCAGCTGCAGCCGACCATGCGGCGAGCGCGGTTGCGAGGATCAGGGCGGGACGAAACGACATTGATGATCTCCATAATTCAACGGCAATGATTGGAACCGTATTCGCTTCTCCGCCAGGCGAAATCAATAAAATGGAAATCCATATTTTCTGCCTGCGGCGGACAACGCTTCTCCATTTCGGCGGCAAATGAGAAACGAACGGCCGCGGCGACAAGCGTGAGGCGTATCACGGCGAACGCACGTCGAGAACGCGAGATTGGCAGCACGAACCCGCCTTGCAGCTTCTACCCGCGCGGCTCGGCGCGCCAGGTCGAGGGCGACAGCATGATCAGCACGCAGATCACCGCATAGACGGCGAGCGACACCGTGACCATGGCGGCGAGCCCGGTCATTCCCGCACCGAAATACGCAACCGCTATCCAGCCGCCGCCGGCCGCGATCAGGATGCGCGCGACCGCGGACAGCAGGGGGCCCATCGCCCGGCCCGTGCCTTGCGCGGCGAACGACGTGACGAAGCCAAAACCCAGCGCCGCATAGGCCGGCGCCACGATACGCAGGTACGCTATGCCCTCGTTCACGACGTCCGCGTCGTGGCTGAAAAGATGCAGCCAGGCCGTCGGAAAGATCGCGACCAGCAGGCCGATCGCGCCGGTCATGATCAAGCCCGCGGCGCCACTGACCCAGCCGATCCTTTGCGCCCGCGCGGTTTGGCCTGCGCCCATGTTGACGCCGACCATGGTCAGCGTCGCCGTGCTGATGCCGAACAGCAGCGGGATCATGATGTAGTCGAGCCGCGAGGCGATGCCGTAGCCGGCGAGCGCCGATGTGCCGAACAGGCCGACCGCGCCGGTGACGAGGATCACGGTGAGGTTGGTCAGCACGGCGTTGAACGCGGTGGGGATGCCGACCTTCAACATGTCGCCGAAAATCTTGGCGCGCAGCGGCACGATGTGCAGCCTCAGGCCGGATGCGCCGGAGGACATGTAGCGCAGCAGGAACAGCATGGCCGCGCCGTAATAGAGGCCGAAGGCAATCCCGGCGCCACCGATGCCGAGGCTTGGGACCGGGCCGAAGCCGAAGATCAGCAGCGGCGACACCGGAATCGTCACGATCGCGCCGATCAGCGTCACCAGCGCCGGCACCTTGACGTTGCCGGAGCCGCGCAGCGCGGCAGCCTGGAGGTTGACGATCCATGCGGGAATCGCGCCTGCAAACAGAGAGTTCGAATAAGTGATGGCCGCGTCGAGCGCGCCGTCGCGGCCGCCGAGCGCGCGGAACAGCGCGGGGCCGCCAAGGCGCACGCCCAGCGTAAACAGCGCGCCCGCGATGATCGCAAGCACGATGGCATGGAACAGTGCCGCATCCGCATCGTCGCCGCGACCGGCGCCGACCGCACGCGCCACCGACGAGGCGACGCCGGAGCCGAACCCGCCATTCGACATCATGGTCATCAGCATGAAGATCGGAAACACCAGCGCAGCACCGGCCAGCGCATCGGTGCCGAGATAGCCGACATAATAGGCCTCCGCGATGTTGACTGCGGTCTGTGCCACCAGGACGGTCACGGTCGGCAGCGCGAGCTTGAGCAGCGTCGGCAGGATCGGTGCCGTCAGAAGCACGGCGCGCCGCCGATCGGCGGGTGTCAACACGGTGCGAGGCGCGAGCCCACTGCGGACCGGCGACTCGATCGCGGACAAGGGCGGTGCGGCGACGTCCTCGACTGACATTGGGCACGATCCTGTGGTTTTCCGGGGGGCTACCAGCGGTCCGGCAACCATTGAATTATTATCATAATGCTTTATTATGGTCGTAATGCAATAGACAAATCGCTCACGATCCTGTGGCCGGCACCTTCCGGGCCGGCCACAGGAGGGAGTCAGGCTCCATGCGCTACGAAAAGGGACACAAGGACGAAACCCGCCGGCACATCCTCGATGTCGCCTCGGCGCAGTTCCGCGAGAGTGGAATAGCCGCGGTCGGCCTCGCCGGCATCATGTCGGAGGCGGGCCTCACCAATGGCGCCTTCTACTCGCACTTCGCCTCCAAGGAGGATCTGGTGCGGGAGGTGCTGACCGATGCGCTCACCCGGCGCGAAGAGCGGCACACGGCCAATCTGGAGAACGGCGTCGCGCTCGAGACCACGATCCGCGACTATCTTTCGACGCGGCATCGCGACCACGCCGGGACCGGCTGCCCGATCGCCGCGCTGGTCGCCGAGATCGCGCGGCATCCGAAGGCGACACGCGATGCCTTCACCGGCAAGGTCGCCGACATCGTCGTGCTGATGGCGGAGCAGATCAGACTGGGCACAGCGGAGGAGCGTCGGCGCAAGGCGATCACGATCTACGCGACCATGGTCGGCGCACTTCAGTTGGCGCGCGCGGTCAACGACAAGCCATTGTCCGACGAGATTCTGGAGAATGCGGTGGAAGCGGCGGTTGCCGTTGCCAACGAACGCTGACGCGTTCGAACGTCCGGCCGCCATCTGTGGTGCTTTGGAGGCGGCTGAAATGATTCTCTGGCCGTTGCAATACAGCGAAACTTGATGTCCCGGCAGCGGCCGGTTAGCGTCTGTGCGCGGCCTTACAACTTCCCCAAGTTCGCTGAGTTCGCACTGGACCGTCGCCTGAACCCGCTGTCAAGCGACGGTCCAGTTTCCTGCGCGGCAAAGCTGACCGGTTCGGCTTTCGTGATCGCTACACCGGATCGAACGCCCGGATCGGCGGCAGATTGCCGGTGAACTTTTCCACCTCGACCGTCGTGAGCTGGCCGGTGCAGCCTTGCGCGAAGGACGAGGTGCCGATGTCGCGGGTCAGCACGTTGGGATTGCCGTGGACGCAGAGCGGCGCATCGTCCTCAGGGTCCATCGGGTCGTACCAGGCGCCGGTCGGCAGCTGCACCACGCCGGGTGCGATGCCGTCAGTGACGTTCACCGCGGCCAGGCAGGCGCCGCGTTGGTTGAACAGGCGGATGACGTCGCCGTCGGCAATGCCGCGCGCGTTCGCATCGCGCGGATTCATCCGCGCGACCTCGCGGCCACGATGTTTGGCGGCGAGCGAATGCCCGCCGAAGTCGAGCTGGCTGTGCAGCCGCGTCACCGGCTGGTTGGCGACGAGGAAGCACGGCGCACCGGGTTTCGGCATGTCGCTTTTGTCGAGCCAGACCGGATGTCCCGGACAATCCGCATCGCCATGGCCGGCGATCTTCGCAGAGTAAATCTCGATGCGTCCGCTCGGCGTCGGCAGCGCATGCGCGACCGGGTCCTCGCGAAAACTGCGCAGCCGGCCGCCGTCGTCGGGCTGTTGCGGCACAACCAGGCTGCCGCGCCGCCAGAATTCGTCGAAGCTCGGCGCCTCCAAGCCGCGCTTGGCGAGTGAGGCGCGGGTCGGCTCGTAGAGATGCTCCAGCCACTCTCGCGACGTGCGCCCCTCGGTGAAGGGTTCACGCGCGCCGAGGCGATCGGCGAGGTCGGCAAAGATCTCGTAATCGTCGCGTGCCAAGCCATACGGCTCGGCGATGCGATGCATCGCGACCATCAAGGGATCGTTGGTGGAATAGCCGATGTCCTCGCGCTCCAGCGTCATGGTCGAGGGCAGCACGATGTCGGCGTGCCGCGCCGTCGCGGTCCAGGCGAGCTCGTGCACAACCAGCGTGTCGACCTTCGCAAACGCCTTGCGCAGGCGGTTGATGTCCTGGTGATGATGGAACGGATTGCCGCCGGCCCAATAGACCAGGCGGATATCCGGATAGGTGCGCGTCTCGCCATTGTAGCGATAGGTGCTGCCGGGATTGAGCAGCATATCGGCGATGCGCGCCACCGGAATGAAATCTCGGACGCCGTTGCGGCCCTGCCCGAGCGTCGGCCCCGGCACGTCGTTGACGCGGCGGCCGTAATAGCCAATCGCGCCCAGCGAATAGGCGTAGCCGCCGCCGGGAAGACCGATCTGGCCAAGGGCTGCCGCCAGCACCATGCCCATCCAAACCGGCTGCTCGCCATGCTCGGCGCGCTGCAGCGAATGCGAGACGGTGATGAGCGCGCGCTTGCCGGCAAGGCGCCGTGCCAGCGTGTGTATGGTGTTCGCGTCGACGCCGCAGATCGCGGCCGCCCATGCGGCGTCCTTGGCCTGCCCGTCGCTCTCCCCGGTGAGATAGCGCAAGAACACCGGCCATCCCTCGGTGTAGCGATCGAGGAAGGCCTGGTCATGCAGAGCTTCGCTGACCAGCGTGTGGACGATGCCGAGCATCAGGGCGGTGTCGGTGCCGGGGATGCATGTCATCCATTCCGCGCCGGCCTGGACAGGCAGGTCATCCCGCAGCGGGCTCATCAGGATGAACTCGCAGCCGCGCTTCTGCGCCGCTTCCATCGCACCGCGCTCGACGTGCTTGCTGATCGAGCCGCCGGCGACCATCGAGTTCTTCAGCGCCATGCCGCCGAACGCGAGCACGATCTCGGTCTCGGCCGCGATCTGCTCCCAGGTGACGTTGCGCTTGGTGATGTCCTCGTAGCCCGCCATGATCTGCGGCAGCAGCACCGAGGAAGCGCCCGAGGAATATGAGTTCACCGAGCGGACATAGCCGCCCATCGCGATGTTGAGAAAGCGATGCACCTGGCTCTGCGCGTGATGCAGCCGGCCCGCGCTCGACCAGCCATAGGAACCGCCGAACACGGCGCCGGGGCCGCGCGTGTCGCGGATGCGCATAAGCTCATCGCCGAGCAAATCGAGCGCCTTCTCCCAGCTGACGGAGACGAATTCGTCACGGCCGCGCCTGTTATCGGGACCGGGCCCGCGCTCGAGCCAGCCGCGGCGGATCGCAGGCTGTGCGATGCGCGCCTGGTGGCGCAACGCGCCGGGGAAATTGTCGATGATGCCGTTCGGATCGGGATCGCCCGCATAGGCCCTCACCTCCAACCCGGCTGCGCCATTGCGTGCGGAAAACACGCCCCAATGCGAGGTGTGCGGCTTGAAGCCGTCCGACAAATCGAGGCCGGGGTCGGGGAAGCCAATCGTATCGTCCATCGCGTGGCCCTCGTCGCGGAGCGCCGCGCAGGCGGCTCCGGTCGCAATCATGGACGCAATATAATGAGGCGCGCGCGTGGAGGGCAACGAATTACGGACCCCTGGAACCGCGCGCATGGCCGCATCCCGCAGATCGCACGGCGGCCTGCGGCGCGTTCCCCCTCAACCGCGCATCTCGAGCTGCGCCCCGCTCAGCTCTGGGCGTCAACCTGGCTCGTACGATCGGATGACGCGGCCTGCCGCGCGGCATAGGCGGACGCAGCTGACGATGTCGGTGAATATTGCGCGAGGGATTCGGTGAGCTCCTCGGCAGCCTCGGCGAGCTCCTTCATCACCGCGGCGCTGTCCGTGACCTGATTGCCGGAAGAATGAATGACCTCGAACGACAATCCGTTCGGAAGACCGACGTGGATCTTGTCGATTCCGACGGTGTCAGGGGAGTCGTCATTCTGCGATTGGCCAGTCGCGGAGGACGAATTTCCCGATACCTGCTGACTCGCAAACCGCTGCACGAAATCTTCGATGGATTTGAGCGCGCTGGCGTCCAGGCCGCCGCCACCGAAATGAACGATGCCGACCGACATGCCGTTCGGCAAATTGACCTTGACCTCGTCGTAAGGCGTGCCGTCATGCATGAGCGAGGCGAAGGTCGAGACGTCTCCCTGCGAACCATCGGTCAATTTCGAGGGGCCGGTGGATGACGACGAACCCGTCGCGCTTCCACCACTGATGCTGCTCATGCTGCCGATGCTCATACGCGAACTCCACTGTCATTGCGAACGCACGTTCCGCGTGCAATGGGCATGCCAGACGGGAGATTCATTGCCATCAAGGACTTATCGCGAACGCGAGTCGGCAGATCCATCGCGACGGCAAATCTGTCCCGGCAGAAGCTGCCGACCTGCCGCCACATCGTCTTGCCGAACGCGCGCTCGTCATTTCGCCGCAGGCCTTTCCGACGTTGTCGGCATTGCCGCCTCGTCCCTGATGCAACATGATGGGGTCGGTGACGACTGTTCCTGTGGCAGCTGGAGGTCATCTGATGGACGAAAACGACATCCGCGGCTTCATCGCGGAGGTGAAGCAGGGCACGCTCTCGCGACGCGCGTTCATCCAGACCATGGCTGCGGTCGGGATCGCAGCTCCAGTCGCGAGCCAGATCCTGCTCTGGAACGGCGTGGCGATGGCGGACGCCACGCTGGCCTACAAGCCGACCAAGGCCGGCGGCGGCGGTCCGCTCAAGCTCCTGCTCTGGCAGGCTCCGACGCTGCTCAATCCGCATTTCGCACTCGGCACCAAGGACCAGGTCGCCTCGCGGGTCTTTTTCGAGCCGCTCGCCGGTTGGGACAAGGAAGGCAATCTCATCCCCTGCCTCGCCGCCGAGGTTCCGACCAAGGCGAATGGCGGCCTCTCCGCCGACGGCACCACCGTGATCTGGAAGCTGAAGCAGGGCGTGCGATGGCACGATGGCAAGCCCTTCACCGCCGACGATGTCGTCTTCACCTGGCAATACGCCGCGGATCTCGCCACCGCCGCCTACACCACGGGGTCCTATCAGAACATCACGGTCGAGAAGATCGACGACCACACCGTCAAGCTGACCTTCAAGGCCCCAACCCCGTTCTGGGCCGACCCCTTCGTCGGCTCGGTCGGTCAGATCCTGCCGAAACATCATTTTGTCGACTACGTCGGCGCGAAATCGCGCGACGCGCCGGGCAATCTGAAGCCGGTCGGCACCGGTCCCTACAAGTTCGTCGAGTTCAAGCCGGGCGATCTGCTCCGGGCCGAACGCAATCCCGACTACCACGTCAAGAACCAGCCTTATTTCGACACGTTCGAGATCAAGGGCGGCGGCGACGCGGTCTCCGCGGCGCGCGCCGTGCTGCAGACCGGCGAATATGACTATGCCTGGAATCTGCTGGTCGAGGACGAGATCCTCAAGCGCATGGAGGCCGGTGGCAAAGGCAAGGTGGAGTTCACGATCTCCGGCGGCGTCGAGTTCATCATCCTCAACACGACCGACCCGTGGACCGAGGTCGACAGCGAACGCTCCAGCGCCAAGACGAGACACCCGACGCTGTCCGACCCGGCCGTGCGCCGCGCGCTCAACCTGCTGATCGACCGCGACGGGATTCAGAAATTCATCTACGGCCGCGGCGCCGTCGCAACCGCCAGCTTCGTCAACCAGCCCCGCCAGTTCAAGTCGAGCAAGCTGGTTTACGAGTTCAATGTCGACAAGGCCAACAAGATTCTCGATGATGCCGGCTGGAAGATGGGTGCCGACGGCATCCGCGAGAAGGACGGCAAGAAGCTCAAATACGTATTCCAGACCTCGATCAACGCCCCGCGCCAGAAGACGCAGGCCATCATCAAGCAGGCCTGCCAGAAGGCCGGAATCGAGATCGAGCTCAAATCGGTCACCGCATCGGTGTTCTTCTCCTCCGACGTCGGCAACCCCGACACCTACTCCAAATTCTATTGCGACATGGAGATGTACAACACGACGATGCCGCAGCCCGATCCAGAGCGGTTCCTGAACCAGTGCGTGTCCTGGGAGATCGCCAACAAGGACAACAAATGGCTCGGCCGCAACGTCTCGCGCTGGTCCGATCCGGAGGCCGACAAGGCCTACAAGGCCGCACAACAGGAGCTCGACCCGGTCAAGCGCGCCGCGCTGCTGATCAAGGTCAATGAGATCTTCTGCGCGGCCAACATCTTCCTGCCGTTGCTGTCGCGCTACATCACCGGCGGCGCCGTCAACAACCTCATGACCGACATCTCGGGGTGGGACGTCACGACGTGGAATGTGGCGAGCTGGTATCGGAGCTGAGGGCGGACACATTCCGTAGGATGGGTACAGCACTTGAGAAACCCATCATCCTTCGTCATTCGCCTGGCCTTGATGGGTTTCGCTTCTCCGCTCTACCCACATCGTCATTGCGAGCGCAGCGAGGCAATCCAGAATCCCTCCGCGGAAAGACTCTGGATTGCTTCCACCTTCGCCAAGGCTTCGGCGGACAAGTCGCTGCGCTCGCAATGACGGAGTATGAGGCAACGGCTTCGCTCCGCATTTCGCCCGAGCTTTGCATGATCACTCCAAGCCGAGAGGGCGCAGGGAAGGCCGGGTGCTGATCTCGCACCCGCGGTCTGCTGCGCGAAATGGTAGCGCAGGAAAACCGCACAGCAGCATACCAGGTGGCGCCGATCACTCGGCCTTCCCTGCGCAGTGGTTTGACGGCTTATGCTGTGCTCTCCCGGGAGCCGAGTTCGTTCTGGCCTCCCTCACTTCCAGCGAATTGACGGTGCGGTTGACCCGGTTGGGCGCTCCACACCTCCGCGAAAGCTTGGCCGTAGCGACGACGGCCAGGACCACACGGTTTTACGCACGGCTCGCTGGTTCGCCGCATTATCTTCCAGCGTTGTCGACGTTGCCGGAAGAATGCAGGCGAGACGAACCCTAGATAGTGCCGCTCGTCGGCACGCGGTTTCGGGCTCACAGGGACTACCCGCCCTGCCCGCTCCTCTCGCACCCAACGCTGCCCGCGTCCACCGCAAGCCCGGCTCGCGAACAAGACGACACGAGATCGCCCCTCAAGGATGAGCCGGTATGCCGCAACACATACGCCATTTCCGAATTTCGGCAAAGTGGATATTTTTGTGGGAAGGGGTTGACGGAATGCGAAACAGGACGGGGCTTGAAGACATGCTGAAAAGGAAGACATGCTAGGACCGTCGCCGCAATTCACGGCTCATCCGATGAGCCATCGCCCTTTGTGGATATCGAACTTCACCGAGCCTTCGTCTCGCATTTTCAACAGGAGGGACTGACAAGCTTCCTCGTTCGCGACATTGGCGCGTTTCATGACTTCGTAGACTTTGAGCGGCTTCTCTCGAAGCGCGATCAGGATATTTTCTCGATCATTCAGCACGACGAAACTCCTCCGACCAACAAGCGCGCCAAATCACTGAAAGTACGACAGCTGATCTTCAGTCACGACTCGCTCGACATTCCCCGACTTGCTCTTGATACGGTATCGAAGACGTCCATCTGCCTCGATGGGCATGCATTGTACGATGGTGTAAACCATTGCCGGATCAATGGCTGCACGTCCTTGCGGACCTTGGGGCTGGTGGCGAACGTCTTCATTCAGCTTATAGGCATATGACATGTGCTTACCTCTAAAGTGATCTACGATTGCTCTACTGTAGAGCATGCTGTGACGCAATGTAACCATTGCCCTCCCGCTCAGACCAGCAAAAACAGCGCCGCGCAGTCCGACCGTGTCCAACGATGTCCTCAGGTTTGGGGCCGGTCTGCGTTCGTGTGGCAGCTTCGCCGGTGCGCTAGAACCGTTGGGTGAACGCCCTGCACTTTTGAGGTCGCCGACTGCGCGACAAGCGTCTATTGTTCCCACGACTCATTTGAACAGCTCTGGACAAGTCGCAGGTGCAAGGATCGAGCAATGACCAAACGGACGCGCTCCGCCGAGCAACAGCTCGCGGATGAAGCAGACCGAAAGGCGCAAAATCCAATCGGGGCGCGCCAAACGATCGCGGACAGCCACGCCGATCCGGAGTTCCAGGAAAACCATAAGCGCCTCAGGGCGGAGCGCCTGGCGCGAGATGCCGGGCTGACAAGCAAGAATTGACCCGACTATCGAGCAGCGTCTGGATCGAGAAAAGATGACAAAGACATTTGGTGAGCACCAACCGCCGAAGCCAATCAGCAAAGCGGAGCGTGAAGCACGCAAGGCCTTCCGCCAAGTCGATGCAGTGAAGGCAATGTCCGAGCACGCGCTCGCCGAGCAGGCCTTCGCTCAGAATCGAGAGCGGCTGAAGGCAGAGCGGCTGGCGCGGGAAGCCGCAGCGGGCCCGGCGCCAAAAAAGCAGCCCAAGGCGAAGAGCAAGTGAAGGCGCACAAACAGCTGCACGACTTGAGCTTGCAGGAGCGGCTCTAAAGCACCGCCAAAGCTTCTTCCCAGCTGGAGCGGTGAGCCACTCGGCCCGCCTCGTCATCGCGCGCCAAACATATTCGCGATAGCAGTTAAGTGCACTGTCACCGTAATATCCGGTGCTGTACCTCGAAGGTGCCAACTTCGTGACCGGCGAGATCCTGCACGTGGACGGCGGACAGAGCGCTGGACATTGAGAGAGGATATCGCGCCGTGCTCGAGACATGGCGTGCGTCGTCGCGAAGCACGACTCTGCAGGACAGTAGCGCACCGGTCCCGTCCTCTGTAGAGCACACGTTTGATCTCCTCTGGACGCTCAAGAGGGCACGCGCAACCCGGCTGGTCGCGCCGATGGGGGGCCGGTCCCTACTTCAGGTGCAGTCGCATCAGGATATCGTGATTGTGATTGCCGAAGCCGCGGCCGAAGATGTTGACCCCTCCAGGGTGGGCCGCGTCGTCGTCGATGCCGACGCGCAGCCGGATCGAATGGTGCTCGGCGAGTCGCAACTGGGCCAGGGTCACCGACGACAGCTTCTTCGCTCCCATGTAGGTGCCCTTTGGGGAAATGTGCCACTGGGTCAGCGCGCCGTATTGCGAGCCTTCGAGCTTCCACCATCGCGGGGTGTGGACGCCGCGGCGATCGCCGTAGTCGCCCGGTGAGGTCCAGGTGCCGACCTTGACCTCATTCACCCACAGGCTGATGTCCGAGGGCCAGTCGGCATTGGTGCCCGGCACCTCCGACGATAGCTCCAGCGCGAATTCGAGCGCCTCGACATTGGCATTCAGCACTTTTGCGTTGTTGGGAAACTTGTATTCGACATGACCGCGCCCGAACCAGATCAGGGCGGCCTGCACCCGGCACGGATCGAGAAACAGGTCGGGCACGTCGAGCACGCCCATGATGCCTTTGGTCGAACACAGCCCGCAGGGTGCCGAGACATTATAACTGGTGTACAGCCCGACCGGCATCTCGACCTCGATGATGTCCTTTTGCCGACTGGTCTCCTCACCATCGAGCCGGATCACGATCTCGTCGAACCGAGCGGCGCAGATCTTCTGCTGGCCCTTGCGGGCACGACCGATCTCGGTGTCGATGAGTTCGGACTCCTCCAGGATCTGGATATTGGTCGCGATGGTCGATTGCGGCAGCCCCAGCGCCTCGCTGATCTGGTTGACGTTGAGCGGACCGCGCCGCCGCAGCAGCCGCAGGATGCGCACCCGCACCGGTGAGGCGAGGCCGCGGACGATCTCGAACTGCTGCTCGGGATCGACGTTGAGAAAGCTGCGGATACCGTTCGACTTCGGCACGGCCCGTGCCCGTTCCCGCTTGCCGGCGAGTCTTGGCCGCTTCTTCGGATCCGAATTCCTGTCGAGCATGCTGGAGTCCTCGCTGTCCGAGCCGGCAATACCGCACCGGCTCGGGATCCGCGATGTCAGTTCGCGTACAAATGAATCACATTCCACGACGCCGGCTTCAGCCGAGCCCGAATCTGGCCGCCCTCCACGCTCACGCCCTGCAGTGGAGCCGGCTTGACGCGCTCCACCGCATCCTTGGTGTTGGTCGCCTGGAGGTCGTCATGCCGCAGTTCAAGCGCTTCGCCAACCGCGAGCCGCCCAAAACTCCTGGCTTCGAGACTGATATCTATCTCCTGGCTGAGGTCGCGGTTGAGCAGGAACAGCGAGAGGCCGCCGCTCTCGCCGGCGACCGCCGCCAGCTTCAGGTACGGCACATTGCTGACCGGGAAGGTCTGCTCGTCGGTACCGCGCGGATCGTAATAGGCCGAATCGTAGGTCTCGGACTCGACCTGGGCGCGCAGCACCTTGCCGCGGCCGAGCCGGCTCATATGCGCGAACGGGAAAAAGATGGTCTGCCGCCACGCCGGTCCGCCGGTCTCGGTCATGATCGGCGCGATCACGTTGACCAATTGGGCGAGGCAGGCGGACTTGATCCGGTCGGCATGGTTGAGCAGCGAGATGCAGGCGCCGCCGAACGCCAACGCGTCCTCCATGGTGTAGATCTCCTCCAGGATCGGCGGCGCCACCGGCCAGCCTTCCTTGACCCGGTCGGCGCGCTTGCGCCGGGTGCGATACCACACGTTCCATTCGTCAAAGCTCAGCATCATCCGCTTGGTCGAGCGGCGCTTCGCCGCTACCGAATCGGCGATCGCGACGACCTCGTCGATAAACCTGTCCATCAGGTCGGGGGCGGCCAGGAAGGCGGCGGTGTCCTGCTTGTAGTTGTTGAGGTAAGTGTGCAGCGAAATGTATTCGGCGTGATCGAAGGTGTGCTCGATCACGGTGTCTTCCCAATGCCCGAACGTCGGCATGTTGCGCGCCGACGAGCCGCAGGCGGCGAGCTCGATGGTCGGATCGACCCAGCGCATCATCTTGGCGGCTTCCCGCGCCACGGCGCCGTAGGCGGCCGCGGTCTTGTATTCCATCTGCCAGGGACCATCCATTTCATTGCCCAGGCACCAGAACTTGACGCCGTGCGGCTTCTCCCAGCCATGGGCGCGGCGCAGGTCAGACCAATAGGTGCCGCCGGGATGGTTGCAATATTCGACGAGGTTGCGCGTGGCGTCGCCGCCGCGGGTACCGAGG
Source organism: Bradyrhizobium sp. S3.3.6 (assembly GCF_040546905.1). Classification (NCBI taxonomy): domain Bacteria; kingdom Pseudomonadati; phylum Pseudomonadota; class Alphaproteobacteria; order Hyphomicrobiales; family Nitrobacteraceae; genus Bradyrhizobium; species Bradyrhizobium sp. S3.3.6. The sequence goes on from NZ_JBEPOT010000011.1 coordinate 108,267, forward strand.
TTCACCGCCATCATCGGCTCGACGCCGGCGACCTTGCACCAGTCCATGAACTCGTTGGTGCCGAACGTATTCGGCTCGGTGGTAAACCAGGCAAGGTCGAGCCGCGCCGGCCGCTTGTCGACCGGGCCGACACCATCCTCCCAATTGTAGCCGGAAACAAAATTGCCGCCGGGATAGCGCATGATGGTGGGACCGAGCTCCTTCACCAGATCGAGCACGTCCTTCCGGAATCCCTTCTCGTCGGCGGTCTTGTGGCCTGGCTCGTAGATGCCGCCGTAGACGCAACGTCCGAGGTGCTCGACGAAGGCACCGAACAGGCGCGGATCGGTCTGGCCGATGACAAAATCGCGGTCCATCAGAACTTTTGCTTTTCTCACTTTTCTCTCCGATGCGGTGCCTGGTGTTACGTTGACGGCGAATTGGCCGGCGCTGTCCCGCCGGCAACTTCGGGCAGGAGCACGGCGGCGCGCAGCTGTTGCGAATAGGGGTGTTGCGGGGCGTTCAGCACGGTTCTGGCGTCGCCGCTTTCGACCACGCGGCCGTTCTGCATAATCATGATGCGGTCGCTGATGTAATAGGCGGTGGCAAGATCGTGGGTGACGTAGATGATCGAGATGCCGAGATCATCGCGCAGCGCCCTGAACAGGTTGACGATCGACATGCGCAGCGAGGCATCGACCATTGACACCGGCTCGTCGGCGACGATCAGTTTCGGGCTTGAGAGCAGCGCGCGCGCGATGGCGACGCGCTGCAGTTGCCCGCCGGACATCTCGTGGGGGTAGCGATGACGCACTTCCTTCAGCGACAACCCGACCTTGCGCAGCGCCTCGTCGACGGCGGCTTCGAGCGCGTCCTGGCCGACGGCCGCGGAAAATCGCCGCCGCGTCATGAACAGGTAGCGGTCGAGCTGTTTCAGCGGATTGAACGCCTCGAACGGGTTCTGGAAGATCGGCTGCACCTTGTGCATGAACGCCAGGCGGTCCCGGTTGCTGCGGACGGTGGAAAGATCGGTGCCGTCGAACACCAGCGATCCGGCACTGGGCTGCTCGATGTTCAGGATCATCCGCGACAGCGTGGTTTTGCCGCTGCCGGACTCGCCGATGATGGTGAATATCTCCGGCCGTGCTGCCTCGATCCGGAAGCTGACGTCATTGACGGCGACAATGCGCCGGCTCGACAGCAGCCCGCCGCGGCTGAACACCTTGGTGGCGTGCGAAACCTCGAGCAGCGCGTCGCTCATGAAGCCTGGTCCCCGTTGACGGCAAAGCAGGCGACGCGATGGCCGGGCTCGGTTTCGACCATGTCGGGCACGCGCCGGCTGCAAACCTCCATGGCCAGCGGGCAGCGCGGATGGAAACGGCAGCCGGGCGGCGGGTCGGCGAGGCTGGGCGGCGAGCCTTCAAGGCCCTTGCGCTGGATTTCGTCGCCGATCCGGGGCAGGCTCGATATCAGGTGGCTCGTATAGGGATGCAGCGGCCGGCGGAAGATCTCCGCCGTCGCGGCTTCCTCGACCAGGCGGCCCGCATACATGATGCCGAGCCGGTCGGTGAGATGGGCATGCACGCCCATGTCGTGGGTGACGAACAGCACCGAGGAGCCGATCTCGCGCTGGATGCCGCGGATCATGCCGAGCACGTCCTTCTGCACCACGACGTCGAGTGCGGTGGTCGGCTCGTCGGCGATGATGAAATCGGGGCGGCAGATGGTGGCGAGCGCGATGGTGGCGCGCTGGCGCATGCCGCCGGAGAGTTCATGCGGATAGGCTGCCAGCACCGAGGCATCAAGCTTGACCCGCGCCAGATGATCGACCACGGCCCGCTCGAACTGGCTGTCGCTGCCATCGATATGCGAGCGGGCGAAATCGGCAAAGGTCGCGCGCAGCCGGCGCACCGGGTTGAGCACGTTCATCGAGCCCTGCATGATGTAGGACAGATGCCGCCAGCGGATCCGCGCCACTTCGGCCGGCGGCGCCCGGTGCAATCCGCCGTAGCCCGGCAGGAATGCGAAATCGACGGTGCCCCCGACCACCTCCAGCGGCGGTTTGATGGCCCCGGCGATGGTCTTGATCAGCGTGGTCTTGCCGGAGCTGGATTCTCCGGCGAAACCGTAGATCTCGCCGCGGCGCACGTCGAAGCTGATGCCGTCGACCGCCTTGACGTAGCGCTTGACGCCGAAATGATTGGTGCGGAAATGCGCCTTGAGGTCACGCACCGCCAGGATCGGCGCAGCCGCATCGGGACGAGCCGGCAGGGCGGGCGAGGCCGTCATGAGGCGCCTCCCATCCGGCTCAGACGGCTGCGCGGATCGATGTATTCATTCATCGACACCGCCAGCAGGAACAGGCCGATGAAGGTCATGACGACGACGGCCGTCGGAAAGGCGATCCACCACCAGATGCCGGCGACCATCGCCGTATGCTGGTTGGCCCAGTAGATCATTCCGCCAATCGTCGGGGTGTTGATGTCGGTGAAGCCGAGCACCGACAGCGTCACTTCAAGCCCGATCGACCACACCATGTTGTTCATCGTGGTTGAGAACACGATCGGCATCACGTAAGGCAGGTGCTCCTGCACCAGGATCTCGCGAGTGCTCATGCCGGAGAACACGCTGCTCTGGGTGAACTCCCGGGTCTTGAGACTCATAGCCACCGAGCGGATCAGGCGGGCGTCATAGGCCCAGCCAAGGCAGGCCATGATCAGTGCGAGAATCAGCCACGACATCGAATCGCGCATAACGAAATAGAACAGCACCAGGATCGGCAGCAGCGGGATCACGATGAAGGTGTCGTTGATCGACATCAGCACGCGGTCGATCCAGCCGCCCTTGTAGCCGCTGACAAGCCCGATCACGAGCGCCAGCACCCGACTGATCAGCGCCACGGTACCTCCGAACAGCAAGGTGTTGCGGATCGCGAAGGTCAGTTGCCAGAACACGTCCTGGCCGCGCGAGGTGGTGCCGAACCAGTAGGTCGGCGACGGCGGCACGTCCGGCGGAACCACGTACACCTGATCGGGCGGATAGGGCGAGAAGCTCGCCAACACCGACAGGATCAGAACAAAACCCACCAGCACGATACCGATGCGGAATTCGGGGTTGTAGCGCAGCAGGTCGCGCAGGATCCGCAGCATCAACGCACCTTCACCCTGGGATCGAGCAGCGGATACAGGAGATCGATGGCGAGCACGCCGATCGACACGCCGACGATGGAAATGGTGGTGACGCCGAGCACCAAGCCGTAGTCCCCGGCATATACCGCATCGACCAGCAGCGAGCCGATGCCGGGATAGCCGAACACCTTTTCGGTGATGACCGCGCCGTTGAAGATGCCGCCGAGCGAGATCGCCAGCCCGGTGACCTGTGGCACCAGCGCGTTGCGCATCACATAGGAGGTCAGGATGCGGTGGCGGTCGACGCCGCCGAGTTCGGCGTAGACCACATAATCCTCGGTCACCACGTTTGAGACCAGCGAACGCATGCCGAGAAACCAGCTGCCGATGCCGATCAGGATCAGTGACAGCGCTGGCAGGATGGCATGCATCAGCACGCTGGAGATGAAGTCCCAGGTCCAGGTCTGCGGCAGGTTCATCGCCGAGCCGCCGGCGATCGGCAGCACCGGCCACAGAAAGCCGAACACGATCAGGAGCAGCAGCGCCAGGATGTAATAGGGGATCGGATGCAGCCCCATCGCGATCACGCCCATCAGCTTCAGGCCGCGGCTCTTCTGGTAGTAGCCGGCGAGCCCGCCGAGCAGGTTGCCGAGCACCCAGGTGATGATGGTGGAGATCATCAATAAACCCGCGGTCCATGGCAGCGCGCGACCGATCAGCGTCGAGACCGGCGTCGGGAACGCCGACATCGACGGCCCGAAATCCGCCCGCAGGATGCGCCTCCAGAACACCAGATACTGCTCGACCGGCGAGCCGCCGAGCCCGTAGAGCTCCCGCAGTGACGTGCGCATCTGCTCGATGGCATCCGGCGCGGTGTTGCCGAACGAGGTCGCCGCCGAGATCGACTGCTCGACCGGGTCGATCGGCGTGGCATGGGTGATCACATAAGCGAGATTGATGCCGATGAACACCACCAGCACGAATTGCCCCAGCCGCCGCACGATGTAGATGAGATATCCGTTCATGAGTTCATTGCTTGAGCGGTGAGCGGCTTGCGATCCCTCCCCTTGCGAGGAGGGATAAGAAAACGGCGCTGCCGGATTAATGCGCCGGCTTCAGCTTCACGAACATGTAGCGGGAGTTGCCCCAGTTCGGCACCGGATCGGTGTAGGGATCTTCCGCGGTCGGGTAGCCGGTCCAGTAGGTCTGGTCCATTGCCGTGAACACATTGTAGGCCATCAGCGGAATGGTCGGCATCTCCTTGACCGCGAGCTTGACGTATTCCTTCCCGAGCTCGATCGACTTCGGATCGTCGAAGCCGACGCTGCGGGTCTGTTCGATGATCTTGTCGAGCTCGGGGTTGGACCAGCGCTGCCAGTTGCGCTGCGGCTGCGACTTGCCGGGCTCGGCAACGAACTGCGAGTGCCAGCTGTCGAGGAAATACGACAGGTCCTGATGGCCGCCCCAGGTCTCGACACTCCAGCCGATGAAGCTGTCGAAATCGCCGGCGGCGCGGCGGGTCGGCAGCGTGCCTTGCGCAACGTCGATCTTGGCATCGATGCCGGCCTGCTTCCACTGCTGCACGATCATGGTGCCGGCGCGGGTCATCACTGGCCGCAGATCGCCCTCAACCATTACGCGCACCGTGAACGGCTTGCCGTCCGGCGTCGACCAGGCGCCGCCGCGCTTGGTGAAGCCGGCCTTCTCGAGGAGTTCGGCGGCGGCCTGCGGATCGGTCTTCCACCAGCCCATGCCGAAGGCGCGGGCGATCTCCTTCGGATCCGACGGGATCTGCTCGCCCATCGAGGGCCGCAGCATGTCGGCCATCTGCTTGCCGATGGTCGGATCGTAGGGCTTGATCGTGCGCTTGCCGGTATCGATCTCGAAGCTCTTCAGCCATTCCTCCATCGGCTGATGGTAGGTGGCCGGATGCGTCCCGGTCGGCGGCACGCCGATCGCCGAGATGGTGGCGGCGCCGCGATAGGACGCCATCGACACCGCCTTGATGTCGATCAGCAGCGCCAGCGCCCAGCGGACGTCGCGGTTTTTGAACAGCTCGTTCTGGTCATTGAAAATCACCGCCGGCAGCGTCGGGTCCGGATGGCCGTAGGGGAACCCCTTGAACCAGGCGCGGGTGCTCTTGCTTTGCTTGGCGAGGGCGAACATCCCTTCCGGCGCGATGTCATGGATGACGTCGAGTTCGTGGTTGAGCTGCGCGATCACGCGCTTGTCGGGCGGTCCGGGATCGACATAGGCAAGATATTTCGGACCCGGCTTGCCGAAGCGCCCCAGCGTGGTGCGCTGCCAGTCGTCACGCAATTGCCAGATGTACCATTTGCCGTCGGGGTCAAAGCTGTGCAGCACATAGGCGCCAAGCGAAATCGGCTTGTTGAAGTCGAACTTGGCCGGATCCGGCACTTTCTCGAACACGTGCTTGGGCAGGATCCAGACCGCACCCCAGCGCACCGTGAAGTTGGCGTGGAAGCGCGAATTCGGCTTCTTGAGCTTGAACACCACCGTATACGGATCCGGCGCCTCGACCGAGGCGACGTTGCTGGCCATCACCGCGCTGTAGCGCATCCCCGGATTCTTGATCTGCAGCATCACCGTCGCCAGCACGTCCTCTGCAGTAAATTCGACGCCGTCGCTCCAGAAGATGCCCTTGCTCAGCTTCACCGTCATTTCGGTGAAATCGGCATTGTATTGCGGCTTGTCGGCGGCGAGCGCGTTCTCCCAGACGCCGTTGATGCCGCTTTCCGGATCGATGTACCACAGCGTATCGAGCGCGGCCTGCTGCAAGCCGTTGGATTGCGCGCCGGCATTGATCGCCCAGATGTTGAACCAGCCGGCGTTCTTGATGGTGCCTTCCGGGTTCTCCAGGATCAGCAGTTCCTTGCGGGGAATGTTCTGCGGAATGCCCTGCGCGTGACCGGAACTTATCGGCAGGAAAAGCTGCAGCGCCAATGCGCACACCGCCGGCACCAACGCACGAATGCGGTTCATCGTTTTCTCCCTCATCGTGCGAGGCTTCAGGGCTCGCGCTTGTTGTGCGCGCGATCCTAGATGGGGGAAAACTGGTGAACAACCAAAATCGTGATCTATATCCGAAGTTCGGGTTTAGTGCTCGGGCTAGCCTGATGCGTGGCTCGGGGCGTCCGGTGGCGCCGACCTCGAGCACGAATGTTTGGCCGTGAAGCGGATCGGCGGCCCTGACCGTCGAGGCCGCGGGTCTGGCCGCGGTGATAGCAGAGCGTCTGCGGCTCGCCGGTCGGCGGCGCGGTCAAGGGATCGATCGCGACGCGCCGCAGCAGCGCCGCCCTTGCGTCGCTGAGAATGTGCCGAACCGCTTCCTCGATGATGAGCCGCTGTGATGGTTGGCATAGAACTCATGATCACCTCCGGCAGGCCCGACGCATGATGAATAGCGGCCGTTCAGGACACCATCAGCGAGCTTGGCGGCGCGGCCGAACCCAAAGTGGCCCACTTCATCGCCGCCAAATTTCGGCAAGACAGCTTAGGTACGCGCAGCAAACAATCGTTGCGGACGATGCTGATATGCCGACGCTGGGGCGTTAAATCTAGGGTAAGAAAACGTACAAGATCGTAGATCTTCGTGAAAAATCGCAGCCTTGGTAGCGGGAGACCGCTACACGGCTAAACGCACTACTGTGGAGGCGCTGTTCTCTTACCGGAGGGCAGCTTAACTCCCGACCTCGCGCCTTGATAGCCCGCCAGAACCCGCCGTTCTCACGTGGTCCACGCACGCCCGTGCGCCGACGTAAAATTCACGATTCCCACGGAGCCGCTGATTGAGCGGCATATGATTCGCCAGGAACGCCAATGTCCATTCCGACAATTGAGCCGCGAGAGCTGCATTGAACTCTCGATGTATTTTTCTCTCGGTGGGAACGACGAGGCTCAGTTTCGCGGGAGCGGAGTCGATAAGTCATTGTTTGCGGTCAAAACCAAGCCGCGAGCTGAGATCAGACGCCCCACCGCAGAGCTGCGGTCTGCACCGGCGCATCCCATAATTTCGTCGACTTGCTATCGAGCACAGATACGGTGATCGAGACACCGGCCATGTCGAGGGATGTGACGTAGGAACCGGTCAGGAAGCGCGCCACTGCCACCCCCGCGCCGTCCAGAATCCGCTTTGCGGCATTGACCATCAGATAGAGTTCGATCAGAGGCGTTGCACCAAACCCGTTGACGAGAAGCAGCACTTCACTCCCCTTGCCGGGCGCAAGATCCTTCAGGATCGCATCGAGCAGCTCGGCGGCGATTGCATCGGCGGACGCCAACGGCACCCTGCGCCGGCCGGGCTCGCCATGAATGCCGACGCCCATTTCCATTTCATTGTCGGCCAATGCGAAGTTTGGCCGCCCTGCCGCCGGCACGGTGCATGGCAACAGCGCCACCCCCATCGAGCGGGTGCGCCGGTTGACCTCTTCGCCGAGCGCCGCGAGAGCGGCAAGCGGCATTCCGGTCTCGGCTGCAGCGCCGACCATTTTTTCCACGATCAATGTCCCCGCGACGCCGCGACGACCGGTCGTATAGGTCGATTTCTCCACCGCCACGTCGTCGTTGGTCACCACGCTCGCAACTTCCCGCCCGGCCATCTCGGCTGCCATGGTGAAATTCATCACATCACCTTCGTAGTTCTTGACGATGAAGAGCACGCCTGCGCCCGTGTCGACGGCCTCCGCGGCCTCGATCATCTGGTCCGGTGTCGGCGAGGTGAAGACTTGACCGGGGCAAGCGGCATCGAGCATGCCGAGGCCGACAAAGCCCGCATGCAGCGGCTCATGTCCGGAGCCGCCGCCCGAAATCAGCGCGACCTTGCCTGGCTTCAACGTGCGGCGCCGGACGAATTTGCGCTCGGCACCAAGAAGCAGGATACCCGCATGGGCTGCCGCGAAACCGTCCAGACTTTCTTCGAGTATCGTATCGGTGCTGTTGATCAGCTTTTTCATGAACGTCCTCCCCATCTCGTCTGAAGTTCAAATCAATGGCTCAACCCACACTTTCGGCATAGCGCGCGAGTTGCGCAGCGAAATCCACGATCAGCTGTTCGAGCGCGCGGTTCTTCTTGTCGTCACCGAGGTCGGGTACGGTCACCGAGACGGTGCGGGTGTGCGCTTCGCGGTGGGGTGCACGCAGCCGGCCGGGATGCGCGCGTCCATAGGCTTGGAGGAATGCCGCGCGCTCGGCGCCGGACAGATGGCACACTTCGAAGATGATCGCGACATGCTTCACCGGAATCGGCACCAGATACGCCGGATTGGTGATCTGGGTCACGAAGGAGCGATTCTTGCCCAGCGCCGCCGCCAGCTTCAGCCGCGTCCCCGAGGGCCGATTGTCGAGCACCCGTCGCAGGATGGCCTTGTAATCCGCCACATTGCTGTCACCAGGCGCGCGGGTATCCTCGCCTGCTTCATCCGTCATGAACGCACCTTTGCGATTGCGGCCTTGAGCCGCGCGACGGCAATCGGCGACACGGAGAGAGTTGTCAACCCGGTGGCGATCAGCGCCGTGGTCAGGCGCGTATCGGCCGCGGCGTCACCGCAGAGCGAGACCTCCACGCCACGCTTTCGTCCGGCCTCGACAGTCCGGGAGATCAGCGCCAGCACCGCCGGATTGCCGGTGTCGTTGAGGTCCGCGACGGCACCGATGTCGCGCGCCGCCGCCATCGTGTACTGGGTCAGGTCGTTCGAGCCGATGGAATAGAACGCCGCGCCGAAAGCCTCGGCGCGGAGCGCCGCCGCCGGGACCTCGACCATGATGCCGAGCGGCGGTCGGGCGCAGGCGATCCCTTCCGCCCTGAGCGCCGTGAACTCCGCATCCAGCAGGGCACTGGCACGGTCGAGCTCCGAAGGGACCGCGATCATCGGCAGCATCACCTTCAGCGCCCCGTGCACAGCCGCACGGCACAGTGCCCGCAGTTGCACCCGAAACACGTCCGGCCGCGCGAGCGAGAGACGGATGCCGCGCAGGCCGAGGAACGGATTGCGCTCGCTATCGATCGTCAAGCCGGCGATCGGCTTGTCGCCGCCGGCATCGAGGGTGCGGATCGTCACCGGTCTTCCCTCGGCCCAGTCGAGAATGCGCCGATAGACTGCATATTGCGCATCCTCGTCCGGCAGGCCTTGAGACGCCTCGAACAGAAATTCCGTACGCACGAGGCCGATGCCGTCGCAGATTGCAGGATCGAGGCCAACGAGGTCTTCGGGCGCGGCGATATTGAGAAGGACCGCGATCCGCTGGCCGTCGGCCGTGCGTGCCGAGTCGAGGCGGCCGGCATCGACGGCGGCTTGCGCAGCATTCGCAACCGCCATGCGGTGCTCGAACAGGCGGCGCGTTTCCGGCTCGGGATCGAAGATCACGGTGCCGGCATCGCCGTCGACGAGCGCCAACGCCGGTGGCTGTCCGTTCCACGACAGTGGGCCGAGCCCAACGACCATGGGCGCCCCGCGCGCCCGCGCCAACATCGCAACATGCGAGGAAGGTGAGCCCGCAGCCAGCGCGATGGCGCCGCCGTGCGACCAGTCAGCGGCAAGAAAAGCGGAAGGCGTGATGTCGTCAGCCGCTACGATCGAGCCGCTGGTAATCCTGGCGACCGTATCCACGCCGCTCAGATGCGCGAGCACGCGGTCGCGGATGTCGACGATATCAGCCGCCCGGGCACGGAAATATTCATCTTCAGCAGCGCGATAGCCAGCTATCTCCACATCGAGTGCCAAGCGCCAGGCGTGGTCGGCAGTGATCCCCTCCGAGATGACCCCATATGCAGGATCCGCCAGCGCGTCATCCTCGAGCATGGCGACCTGGAATTCCAGGATGTCGGCCACCTCGCCCTGAATCGTCTTGATCTGCTCGGCGATCTCCGCCCTCGCGCCTTCAATCGCAGCCCGCAGTGCCGCGGCCTCCTGCGCGGGATCGTCGCTTGCCGTTCGCCTGGCCACAGCCGCAGTCAGCATGGTGACCGGTCCGATCGCGAGGCCAGGCGAGGCAGTACGGCCGATGAGATGAATCTCTGCCACCGCGATCAGGCCTCGCCGAAACCATCATGCACAAGCGCCAGTACGGCAGCCAGCGCTGCCTTGCCATCGGGCCCGGTAACGCGGAAATGCAGCGTTGCGCCCTGCGGCGCCTTCACGCGCATCACCTTCACCGGGCTCTTTGCGTCCGTCCAGGGCCCGTCCACCGCGAGGGCAAGCTCGATCTTCGCGGCAAAACCCTTCGCGCACTGCGTGAGCTTGACCGACGGCCGCGCGTGAAGTCCGACTTTGTTGACGAGAACCGCCGAGGCTGTCAGCGGCACCGGCGTTTCGCTCGGCCGGCTGGCGTGAGCATCATGCATAGAATTCCTCCGCGCTACGCTTGACGGCGGCAAGCGGCGAGCCACCCGAAGACTCGGTTGCCGCGATCACAGCTCCCTCGACCACCGGGGCATTGCAGACGACGACGCGCGCCCGTCGATCTTCAGGCAGCATTTCTACGGCCATTTCGGAATTTGTCTCCGCGCCGCCGAGATCAACCAGCACCGCCACGCCTGCGGGCGACCAGGCCGTCTCGATCGCCTCGAGGATTCCGGCGACATTCGTGCCGAGCCCTCCATCGATGTCGCCTCCTGTCCAGGCAAGCGGCACGGCGCTGCCTACCATCTGGCGCACCATATCCGCCGCGCCTTCCGCGATCTTGGGCGAATGTGAAACGATAACGATCCCGACATTGCCGGAATTTGAACTGTTCATGAACTTGCCTCGAATTCCAGTACCTTGACTGCCGCGCCGATCAAAAGGGACGCCGAACGCGAACCAGGGTCCATATGACCGATAGAACGTTCGCCGAGAAAGGACGCACGGCCGCGGATCGCAAGCATGGGCGTGGTACGATCGGCCGCTTGCGCCGCTTCCGCAGCTATCGCCTTGGCATCGCCGCCCCCGGCCAACACGACCTGCACCGGCACCAGCACATCCAGCAAGGTTTTCTGCCCCGCCTCCGAGCGCCCGCGCGCTTTGACGGCATCAATCGCCTTCGCCGTCGCCGCGACGAGATCCGCTCGGATCGACTGCTCCGGAAGCGCCTTACCTAGTTCCATGAAGAAAGTGCCAACCAGCGGCCCGGAAGCGCCGCCGACCTTCATGACCAACGTCATTCCGATCGCCTTCAGCATTTCCGGTAGCGATTTGTCAGCAAGGCCGGGCAGTGTCGCGAGCACAGCCTCGAAGCCGCGCTTCATGTTCAGCCCGTGATCGCCGTCGCCGATCGCCTGATCGAGGCTGGTCAATTCGTCGGCGTGCTGGATCACGGATTCCGCTAATGCCCGCACCAGCTTTTCCCTGGCAGCCCGATCGAGACTCATGCCGCCACCCTCCCGCCGGCCGCATCGAATAACAGCGGCTTGTTGAGTCGGAGCGACACCATGTCTCCCGGGCCCAACCTCGCCTCGGGGTCGGCCAACGTCACGACCGGCCGGCCGCCGAGGTCGAGATGGAGATGGCTCTGGTCGCCGAGATGTTCGACTCGCGTGACGGTTGCCGACACGTCTCCGCCGCTGCGTGCGATCATCAGGTGCTCGGTGCGCGCGCCAATGGTCTTGGCGCCGGGCGGAATGCCGGCAAATAGAGCCGCCGGCAGCAGGTTGATCATCGGCTGGCCAAGCCGCGCGGCGACATGGGCGTTGATCGGATTCTCGTAAATCTCGCGCGGCGTACCGATCTGCATCAGCCGGCCCGCCTCGATTACGCCGATGCGCGAAGCCATGGTCATCGCTTCCGTCTGATCATGGGTGACATAGAGGATCGTGGCGCCGAGATCGGTCTGGATGCGCTTGAGTTCGAGGCGCATTTCGCCGCGCAGCTTGGCGTCCAGCGAGGAGAGTGGCTCGTCCATCAGATAGATCGAGGGCGAGCGCACCAAGGCCCGGCCGATCGCGACGCGCTGCATCTGCCCGCCCGACAACTGCGTCGCCTTGTTGTGCAGCTTGGTTTCGATGTGGAGAAGACGCGCGACCTCCTGCACCTTCGCGCGAATCTCGGCCTCGGGTACGCGGCGGATCGGCGCGCGTAACGCGAAGGCCATGTTCTCGAACACGCTAAGATGCGGATACAAGGAATATTGCTGGAAGACGAAGGCGACGTCGCGATCGGCCGGCGCATCGCCGGTCACATCACGTCCACCGATCCGGATCGAACCGCTGTCTGGCGTCTCCAGTCCGGCGACAAGTCGCAGCGCCGTCGTCTTGCCGGCACCCGTCGGCCCCAGCAACGCAACGAATTCGCCGTCTCCAACCGAGAGCGACAGGTCGACGACGGCGTGAGTCCGGCCGAACGCCTTGGAGACCGCCCTGATCTCAACTTCAGCCATGCGCACCTCCTTCATACAACGCAGTGCGGATGGCCCGGCCCGACGCCTTGTCGAAGACCGAGAGCGTATCCGGCCGGAAGTCCAGCCCGACACTTTCCCCAGTCCGAAAGCATATGCTGCTGGGCGAACGGGCCTTGAGCGCGCCGTAACGCGTCGTAACGGTCACGATCTGCGTCGTGCCGAGATATTCCGACCCATAAACCTCACCCCGCACCATGCCGCGATCGGTGAACCGCACATGCTCAGGCCGGACCCCGAGGACGAGGTCGCTTTCCACCAGCGCCTCGCGTGCAGCAGGAATTGCAACTTCGCGCTCGCCGAGCCAGATCGCCTGCGCGCCGACTTCAAGTCGACCGCGGAACGGCAGGAAATTCATAGGCGGTGAACCGATGAAGTCTGCGACGAAGAGCGAAGCAGGCCGGTCGTAGATGTCGCGCGGGCTCGCGACCTGCTCAACGATGCCATTATTCATCACCGCGATCATGTCGGCCATCGCCATCGCCTCGAGCTGATCATGCGTGACATACACGGTCGTCGCGCCCAGCCGGTCATGCAGCCCGCGCAATTCATGAATCATCGCCTCGCGCATTTCGGTATCGAGCGCACCGAGCGGCTCGTCCATCAGGAAGCATTTTGGCTGGCGGACTATGGCTCGCCCAAGTGCGACGCGCTGCCGGTCGCCGCCGGCGAGGCCCGACACCGACCGGTCGAGGAGATGGGAGATACGCAAAATACGCGCGGCCTCCACCACCCGCCGATCGTGCTCCGCCGCTCCGATGCCCTCGCATTTCAGGGGAAAGCCGATATTGCGCCGGACATTCATGTGCGGATAGAGCGCAAACAGCTGGAACACGAAGGCGATATCGCGCGCCGAGGCGCGGTTCATCGTCACGTCCTCGCCATCGAGCCGGATGGTGCCGGATGTCGGCAGCTCCAGGCCCGCAATCATGCGGAGCGTTGTGGTCTTGCCGCAGCCGGACGGTCCGAGCAGGCAGAGGAACTGGCCGTCCTCCACCGTGAAGCTGGCGGACTTGACCGCATGGAACGTCCCGAAGGATTTGTCGAGCGCCTCGACCCTGATCTGTGCCATCGCGCCCTACTCCCGAACCTTCGAGACGATGGTGAACATCACCGTGCCGAACAGGGTCGTCGCAAACGACCAGGAATACAGTGTCAGCGAGACTGGCTGCATCAGCATGACCACGCCCGCGGCGATGATCGCGGTCGCTGCGGCCTCTAACGGAGCACGGCGCAGAACCCGATCTGCAAGACCGCGACGCGCGACGGATGTGTTCGCATCGAGGCTCATTTGCGGACGGCTCCAAAGGTGATGCCGCGCAGAAGATGCTTGCGCAACAGCACCGTGAACACGACGATGGGCACCAGGAAGAGCGTCGTACCGGCGGCTACTGCTGGCCAGTCCTGCCCGCCCTCGCCGATGATGATCGGAATGAAAGGCGGCGCCGTCTGCGCGTTGCCGGAGGTCAGAAGTACCGCAAAGGCGTATTCGTTCCACGCAAAAATCAGGCAGAAGATGGCCGTCGCTGCGATTCCTGTTGTCGCCTGCGGCAGCACTACTTTCACGAAGGCCTGAAACCGCGTGTAGCCGTCGATCATCGCTGCCTCCTCGTATTCCCGCGGGATTTCGTCGATGAAGCCCTTCAGAAGCCAGACGGCGAGCGAAACGTTGACGGACGTGTAGAGCAGGATCATCCCGAGCCGGGTATCCGACAGTCCGACGGTGCGGTACATCAGGTAGATCGGGATCGCGACCGCGATCGGCGGCATCATCCTCGTCGACAGAATGAAAAACAGCAGGTCGTCCTTCAGCGGCACGCGGAACCGCGAGAACCCATAGGCTGATAATGTGCCTAGTGCGACGGCGAGCATCGTCGAACCGAACGCGATGATCAGCGAATTGACGAAACGCGGGACATAGTTCGACGGCCCGGCCACAACCATATTGCGGCTGCGGGCGATGCTGTCGCAAAGCCCGTGCGGCTGGCCCAGCGTCTGGATGAATTCCGGCGTCTGGCGCGAGCGGGTTGTGAATAGATTACAGTAGCCTTCGAGCGACGGCTTGAACAGTATCTTTGGAGGATAGGAGATCGCATCGTCGGGCGACTTGAACGAGGTGAGCACGATCCATACCAGGGGAATCATCGTGATGATGGCATAGAGTATGACGAACAGGCCGGCGAAGCGGCGCGTGCCGGCCGATGGTTCGACGACTGAATGGGCTGCATTTGCGACACTCATCGGTTTTTCACCCGGTTCAGCGCCTTGACGTAGATGTTGGCGAGGCCGAACACCGTCACGAACAGAATAATTGCGAAGGCAGAAGAATAACCGGTTCGCCAACTCTCAAAGGCTGCCCGCTTAAGCGTGATCGAGGCAACTTCCGTGGTCGAGCCCGGCCCACCGCCGGTCAGCAGGTTGACCATGTCGAACATCTTGAAGTTCTCGATACCGCGAAAGAGCACCGCGAGCATGATGAACGGCAGCGCCATCGGCAGCGTGATCGACCAGAACTGCCGCCAATTCGACGCGCGGTCGACCTCCGCCGCCTCATAGATGTAATCAGGGATTGAGCGCAGGCCTGCGAGGCAAATCAGCATCACATAGGGCGTCCACATCCAGGCATCGACGACGACGATGGCCCAGGGGCTCAGCGTGACGTCGCCCAGCATCTGGAACGACGAGGCCGCGCGTCCCGTGAAGAAGGCGACGACGTAGTTGAACAATCCGATCTGCGGCTGATAGAGAAAGGTCCAGAAATTGCCGACGACGGCCGGCGAGAGCATCATCGGCAGCAGAATGATCGTGGTCCACATGCCATGGCCGCGGAATTTCTTGTCGATGAGGAGGGCAAGACCAAATCCGAGCACGGTCTCGATGAGCACGGTCCAGATCACGAAATGCGCCGTCACCTGCATCGCCGCCCAGATATCCGGATCGGTCAGGATCGACTGGTACCAGTCGGTGCCCAGCCATATCGTCGGCGCGTTCGCCCGATTGGCGCGGTAGTTGGTGAACGAGAGATAGATCGTCCACACCAGCGGGAAGATATTGATCGCCAGCAGCAGCACGATTGTCGGCGTGATGAAGAGCCAGGCGAGCGCCTGGTCCGACAGGCCCCGGATACGACGCGCCACGGCTGGCCGGACCGGAACGGCCCGATAGGTGATCTGCGACGAAGCGCTCAAATCGTTCATGGCTTTGGTCGATCCTCGCGCCGGGACCATCAGCTATGCGACAGCTGCCGACGTGGCCGAAGAGAGCCTGGAGCGCGCTCGCGTGCGCTCCAGGCGGTTGCCCTAGAACTTCTTGCCTTCTTCCTTGAAGATGGCCTTCCAGTCCTTCACCAGACCGTCGAGCGCTTCCTGCGCGGTGCCCTTGTCCGCCACCACGTAGTCATGCACGCGCTTCTGCTCGGCTTGCAGGAGTTGCGCATAGGAGGGCTCGGCCCAGAAGTCGACGACCATTCCCATCGACTGCAGGAACTCCTTGGCGAACGGCGCGCTGGTCGAGAAGCTCGGATCGTTCAGCACGGACTTGGCGCAGGAATAGCCGCCGAGCGCCCACCACTTCTTCTGCACGTCGCCGCCGGAGAACCACTTGATGTATTGCAGCGCCTCGGGCTGGTTCTTGGAGTAGGAGACCACCGAGATGCCCTGGCCGCCGAGCTGAGTTGCCTGCGCGGCGGGACCGGCCGGATTGACGAAGAAGCCGATCTTGTCGCCGCCGACATTCGGGTCCTTGTGGAGGCCCGGGAAGAAGGCGAAGAAGTTCATCTGCAGCGCGACCTGGCCGGACTTGAAGGCGTCAAGCCCTTCGGACATGTAGGAGTTGGAAGCGCCGGGGGGCGTGCAGCACTTGTAGAGCTCCTTGTAGGCCTCGAGCCCCTTCACCGCGCTGGCCGAGTTCACCAACCCGTCCATCGCATAGGGCTTCTTCGGATCGTCGTATTTGAAGCCGTAGTCGTAGAGGTAGTTCGAGACCCCCATGGTGATGCCTTCGGAGCCACGCTCGGTATAGATCGAGGCGCCATAGACCTTCTTGCCGTCGATGTCGCGGCCCTGGAAGAATTGCGCGATGTCGCGGAGCTCATCGAGCGTCTTCGGCACGCCGATGTCGCGGCCGTATTTGGCCTTGAAGTCCTTCTGCACGTCCGGCCGCGCGAACCAGTCCTTGCGATAGGTCCAGCCCACCGCATCGCCCATCGCCGGCAGCGCCCAGTAGTTCGGCGTGTTCTTCGGCCATTCGGAATAGCCGATCACCGTGGCCGGCATGTAGTCGTCCATGCTGATTCCTTCCTTCTTGAAGAAATCGTTGAGCTTGACGTACTGGCCGTTCTCCGCAGCGCCGCCGATCCATTGTGAATCGCCGATGATGAGATCGCACAGCGAGCCGTGCGAATTGAGTTCGTTCAGGAAGCGATCGGCATAATTGGTCCACGGCACGAACTCGAACTTCATGCCGATGCCCGACTTCGCGGTGAAGTCCTTCGACAATTCGACCAGCGCGTTGGCGGGGTCCCATGCGGCCCAGCACAGCGTGATGGTCTTGCCTTGCGCCTGCGCGGGCGTGGTGCCCGCTCCGACGCCGAATGCGGCGGCAACAGCCCCGCATGCCACAACAAGCGTCTTCATTGTCCGTTGCATTGCACGTTCCCTCCGAGTGGGCCGGCCATCGACGTGGCGCGGCTTTCCTGTCCGCCCGAATGCTTCGAGCAGAGCGACACAGTCCGTGACGAGCTGAATAACTAAACTAGCGTTTCCTCGCGCCACCCGGATTCTAGAGGCCCGGCAGGCTCGATTTGTTTAGTGAACCACCATTTACTAAACATTGCAAGCGGAGTTGGCGTCTTGTTGGACGCGCAGCATCCGACGCGGGCATGCGATCGGTGTTGATGATGTTGTGAGGGGCTCGCGCGCAAGGCGCGTCAGTTCGAATGCGGCAGCGCGGTTTCGGCTGCGGCAGCATGAGCCGGCGGAGCCAGTGAGCTCTCTCCACTCGTCATTGCGAGCGAAGCGTCCGGGGAATCGAACCCCTGTTTCAGCCTTGAGAGGGGCAGGTCGATCCGCTCGACTTATCCCGAAGAGCGTTCGTCGGGACCTCTATCCACCACGCACTCCGCACCATCGACAACATAGGCTGCGTGACGAAAATCCCTGATGGTGGCGAGCTTGCCGGCGGACCAGTCGAGGAGCATGAAATATTTCGCCCGCCCGCCCGGCTCATTCGGATCGAACACCAGGATCGCGGGACGTCCCTCGACCTGCCCCGTCACCAGGTGCCAGTCGCTGACCTTCGAGTAATTGCCGAAGTAGTTCGACACCTCGGCCTTGCCTTTCAGCCTGGTGCGGTTGACGAGTTCGAGCCTGACGTCGTCGGCGATCATGGCGCGGATCGCGTCGAAGTCGCGGGCATTGAAATGGCCGACATAGGCGTTGAGCCGCGCCCGATCGGCGTCCGACAGGCCCGGCTGCGGCACATCGTCCGGCTCTCCGGCGAACTCACGCAGTTGCGTGCGTCCGCGATGCAGCGCGGCCTTCACCGCCGGCAGGCTGAAATCCATGATGTCGCAGACCTCAGCCAGTGAGCAGCCGAGCACGTCCATCAGGATCACGCTGGACCGTTGCGTCACCGGCAGTCGCATGAAGGTGCGCAGGCCGGTCGCGGCGATCTGGCGGCTTTCCACATCATCGAGCTGGTCGGCAATCATCTCCACCTCCTCAGCCGAATGCAGCGCCTCCTGCCGGTTGCGGCGACGCAGGAAATCCAGCGCGGTGTTGTGCGCGACGCGGAACAGCCAGCCCTCAGTGTTGACGACGGGCGTGACCGATCGCAGCGCCTCCATCGCCTTGATCAGCGCATCCTGCAGCACATCCTCACCATCGATGACCGAGCCGACCATGCGGGCGCAGTAGCGATGCAGTTTCGGTCGCATCCGCGCCAGCAGGGCCTCGATATCGATGGTAGTCAGCGGGTCTGACGCCATTGCTCCTCCGCCTCGCCTGTCAGGACTCGTCCAGCATACGGTAGTTGCCGACGATCCTCACATCACGAACCAGCGGCGGCTCCGCGCAGCGGTCGCGGATCCCGTCCTGGAACGTCTGAAACGCCTTGAGCTTCGGGATCGGGCTCGAGCCGTCCTCGGTCGCGGCCTCGACAAAATGGATGAAGGTGTCGTCCTCCAGCCGCAGCGTCAGATAGCGCACGCCGTCGGGCCCGGCCGCCTTCAACTCCGCAAATACGGCCGCAACCAGCTCGGCGTTCCTGTCGGCCAGCTCCGGCTTGGCCTTGTACCTGATCAACGTCCTTCTCATCGCGCGCTCCTTGCTGATGTCGCGACCTGGCTCGCTCATCGCGCTCCATCTTTCCATTCTAGCATGACCCTTGTCGGAAAACCGGTGCTGCGCTCCTCCGGATCAAGGTCGCGTAAATGGCCGCGTCCCCCTAAGACGTTTGCCGGCCGGCGAAGGATGCGGCCCCAGGAGAAATTATTTACGGGCGCATCCTTTGCCACTCCGGCCTCGTCTAGCCCGCAGAACGCGCCGCGAAAGGGCGGCGCGACACACGGAGACAGGGCGATGCAGACCCCGACCAATCGCGCCGCGCAAAACTGGGTGCTTGGCATCACCGCGCTGGCATCCTTCATGATGGCGCTGGACGCCATGATCATCACGACGGCATTCGCGGCCATTCGCGCCGAATTCGGCAGCCCGGTCGAGACGCTGCAATGGACCGTCAACGCCTTCAACCTGAGCTTCGCCGTGCTGCTCCTGACCGGCGCCGCGCTCGGCGACCGCTTCGGTCGCCGCCGCATGTTCGCCGCCGGGATCGCCCTGTTCGTCGTTGCATCGGCGGCCTGTGCGCTCGCAGGCAGTGCCACCGCGCTGATCGCCGCCCGCGCACTGCAGGGCGCCGGCGCCGCGCTGGTGATGCCGCTGGCGATGGCGATCCTGAGCGGCACGTTCGGCCGCGAGGAGCGCGCCCGCGCGCTCGGCATTTTCAGCAGCATCACCGGCTGCGCGCTGATCATCGGCCCCGCCATCGGCGGCTTCATCACCGAACATTTCGGCTGGCGCTGGGTGTTCTGGATCAACCTGCCGATCGGCCTGATCGCGATCGCCCTGGTGCTGGCACGGTTGCGCGAAAGCTTCGGACCGGCTGCCGCATTGGACATCCCAGGACTGGCGCTCGTCGCCCTCGCAGCGCTGGCGTGGGTGTGGAGCCTGTTGCGCGGCAATGCTGTGGGGTGGACGAACGCCGAGGTCATGGGTACGCTGATGTCAGGCTTGGTGTTCACCGCCGGCTTCGTGCTCCGGGAATTGCGCGCGGCCGCGCCGATGGTGCCGATGCGGCTGTTTGCATCGCGCGCCCTCGCCTCCGGCATGTCCGCAAGCGTCCTGTTCTACGCCGCGATGTATGGCGTATTGTTCCTGCTGCCGCAGTTCCTGCAAACCACGCTGGGCTTCGACGCCTTCGGCGCCGGACTTCGCCTGCTCCCCTGGACAGCGACGCTGTTCGTCACCGCCCCGGTCGCCGGCGCCGTCGTCAACAGGCTCGGCGAGCGGCCGCTGGTGGTGACGGGATTGCTGATGCAGGCGATCGGCCTTGGCTGGATCGCCGAGATCGTCAGCCCCGCGGTGGCCTACTCCGCCCTGGTCGCGCCGCTGGTGCTGGCCGGTGTCGGCGTCTCGATGGCGATGCCGGCCGCGCAGAACGCCATCCTGAGCTCGGTCGCGGTGGCCGAAATGGGCAAGGCGTCCGGCATCTTCAACATGGGCCGCTTCCTCGGCGGCATGTTCGGCATCGCCGCGCTGGTGGCGAACTTCTCGGCCCATGGCGGGGCCTACTCGGCCGCGCATTTCGAGCGCGGATTTGCTGCCGCGATGAGCCTCGCCGCAACGCTGTCGCTGGCCGGCGCGATTGCCGGGTTTTTCCTGCCGGCACGGCGACGGACCGCCGGCGCAGCCGTGCCGCAAGATGCGTGAAGCTCGCGACGATAAAGCTTCGTTATTGGCACGGCGCCTTATGTCGCCATCCTTCTTTCTGATAATGAAACGTCGTTCTAAAAATGACTTCTGGTGGAAGGGATCGCAGTCCTCTGACAGGCATTGCAACCCGCGGGACACGCTTTTGCGTCCTCGCGGCGCAAATCGCCCGAGCTTTGCCTGGTCACTCCACCCTCTAAGCCAAGAGGGCGCAGGGAAGACCGGGTGCTGACCTCGCACCCGCGGTCCGCTGCGCGAAATGGTAGCGCAGGAAAACCGCACAGCAGCATACAGGTGGTGCCAATCACTCGGCCTTCCCTGCGCAGTGGGTTGACGGCTTATGCCGTGCTCTCCCGGGAGCCGAGTTCGTTCTGGCCTCCCTCACTTCCAGCGAATTGACGATGCGGATGACCCGGTTGGGCGCCCCACACCTCCGCGAAAGCTTGACCGTAGCGACGACGGCCAGGACCACACGGTTTTGCCGTACGCACGGCTCGCCATTTCGCCGCAGTTTTCCCGGCCCTGTCGACGGAGCCGGAAACTTACAGACGAGACGAACCTGACAGCGCCGCTCGTCCGCACGTGGCCGCGGACTCACAGGGACTACCCGCCCTGCCCGCACCTCTCATGCCGACGCTGCCGCGTCCACCGCAAGCCCGGCTCGCAATCAAGACGACAACGAGATCGCCCCTCAAGGATGAGCCGGGATGCCGCAACACATACGCCATTTCCGAATTTCGGTAAAGTGGAATATTTTTGCGGAGAGGGGTTGACGGGGTGGCGAAACAGGCCGGCGGCTCAATCGAGCGGACAATTTGGACTACCGCCTGGGAAGTTTTCAGAACGTTGGCGCGTCCGCGTGCCATCGCATAAGCGTGTCGATGTCCACCAACACGATTTTCTCAGAAAGCCTGGCCGACTGAATTGCTTCGTCGGTAAATGTGGCGGTTGTGACTACGTATCCACGAAGAGCGTTTTGCTCCTCAATCACGCCCTTGAATTGTTGGATAGCCGGCCGACCAACCTTGTTGTCTGCTGTGTTTCGCTTGCATTGGACGATGATCAATCCATCAGGATGAACGGCAAAACCGTCAACGCCGAAGTCGTTCGATTTTCGCGTCGCCCAAGCTTCCAAACCCGCCGCATCGAAGAAGCTCATGGTGTGGCGCTCGAACTGGAAAGGGTCCATGCCGAGCAGATGCTTCCGAAGGGCTAACTCCTCAACCGGCACGGCGAACCGGGTCGGGTCCATCGGCTGCTCCTTCATCGCAGCCTTCATTTGCGCGCTAGCGCGGCGCAACCGCTCGTCCTCTATTATGAGCTCTATGATCTCGGCGATATGAGGCCGTGTCTCAGGGCTTGTGACGACAGCTTCGATGATCGACGTGATGCCCGCCGTGCCGAGAAAAATCAGCAACAGCACCGGGACTCCGAGCGCACCACCGAACGCTGCGATACCCGCTGCATGTCCGCCGACCAACGGGACGGCAGCCAATGTCGCGGGCAGAGCGATCTTCATCGACAACGGAAGATCGGATTTCCGGTAGTTTGAAACGGCTTCAGAAACACTCTTCGCAATCGCAACAATAGCCGTTCGAGAACTGATCAGCGCGTTCAGCTCCTTAAATTTTTCGACCGGTCGGAGATCACTGGCGACGATAGCGCGCGACTCGCTGAGCCATTGGATGGCGAGCGCCCGATCCTCAGCCCGCGTCGTATGCTTGATAGCCGAAGCAAACCGGCCAACGAGCCACTTTCTGATGCCCTCTGTGATTGTATCGAACATCATTGCTTCCTAAAACTGTAGAGATTTCTATAGTGTCTGCAAACGATTTAGCCAAGGAAAATTGAGATGCGAGCAATATTGATACTCGTGTTGTTAGCTATCGCAACTTGCAGCGCGCAGTGTGAGGAAACTTCCACTCCAAGCCGGATCGACGGAATAAC
Source organism: Bradyrhizobium sp. S3.3.6 (assembly GCF_040546905.1). Taxonomy (NCBI): domain Bacteria; kingdom Pseudomonadati; phylum Pseudomonadota; class Alphaproteobacteria; order Hyphomicrobiales; family Nitrobacteraceae; genus Bradyrhizobium; species Bradyrhizobium sp. S3.3.6. Next base: position 130,693 of record NZ_JBEPOT010000011.1, read on the forward strand.
CAAGTCCGCGCGTGACATGATACCCGCCATGCCTTCAATGCCGTCCGTCTCCCTTCCGTCGATGCCTGACCTCTCGCTACCAGACCTTTCCGACGCGACCGGCAGGATCATGACAGAGTTCAACACATTCACGCAGCAGGTCGGCGACGCGCTGCCTATCCTCGAACAGATGGGTTATGACGTGACCACATTCAAAATCACCTGGGGTCTGCCGCCGAAGGCCCGATTGCGGTTGAAATCAACCGGCAATCCCGACGTTCAAAAAGTGAATGCAATCGCGGCCAAGGCAACGAGCGGCGGCGTGCTGGTTTCCGCCCTGATTACAAGCGCGGCGACAGCAAAGCGCATCCAGAGCACTATGCGTTTGGGAACGGCGTATCTGGACGTGGATTTTGCTGTGCCTCCTCGGGTAAACATGAAGTTCGTCAGCCTGAAGGCCAGCGACAAGGATGAGTCACTTCGCGATGCGGACGAACTGGAAATAGCTTGCAAGTGACCCTGTATGGTTTCGATCGCCCGTAGCATGGGCTGCGAAGCGAAACCCATCAGGATTTGATGGACGATGAAACGTGATGGGTTTCGCAAGCGCTCTACCCATCCTACGTACTACTCCGATGTAAGCTGCGAGAATCCCAGTTCGTCCTTCATAAGGTCGGGGAGTCTGGCATAAAGGTCGACGAGGATCTTCAGAGCGTCTGTCATTTTGTCAGCGGCCTTGAAACGCTCTACTTGATCGTCTTCAGCGTGATTTCTTTCCACTTCGCCTACGAGATAATCGACTGTCATTTTTTCAATAGTTGTGAAAACCGCCGTTTCTCTAGGAGGAAAGAAAAACTTTGCCTCATCGAGCTTGAGACGCATTTCGCGAAGCCTTCCGTCGTGTACTCCGTCAAACTTGTCGCCACTGACATGCTCGATCAGCGCTCGCGCGGTCGTGTAGATCTCGTATCGTTTGTCAAACAAATCGTGCTTGAGTTTATCGAAGGCAATATCGCGCTGTGACTGCGCAATTGCCTTCGCAGCCTCCGCCGTTCTTGCTTGTGACTGTGCGATGCCTGCTTGGATTTTCCCGAACCGATAGGTAACGGTTACTGCGACGGCGGCCGCAATCACCGTTGCCGCCGGTCCCGCGAAGGTTTTTGATACCTCCCACCAATCGATCGCCAACATATCCGATTCGGCCTATCCGAATTCCGACCCCCCTTCGCCTCCACCAGCGACGGAAGGTCAGACTTGCTTTGGATCTAAGAAGAGACGGTATCCTAAATGGAATTTGGTAGCGGGAGACCGCTACCGCCTCTCCCCACACGACACAAATCTGCGATATTCCCTCCGATCGTCCGCCTAAACTCAGGAGCCTGTTGAACGGCAGGTTCAAATCGGGGATGGGATTTGAACCTATGACCTTCAGGTTATGGGCCAGACAATTACCAAAGGGCTATTCGACACGCTGGCCCGCGCGCCAGCCCATCTCCCAGAAGTCTGCCTCGAGTCGGGTGGCTTCCTTGAAGATCGCAATCAACTCTGCCTCGCGGGCCGGCGTGGCGTAGAGATCGGCGAGACGTTCCAAGTGTGCTGCCGCTTTCGCCGCGACGTCTTGGTATGGCGCGCCGGCGTACTCGGCGATCCAAACGCGATAGGGGTTCGTCGCAGCGTCCGCATTGGGTCGCGCAGCAAGCCGCTTCGCGATCTCCGCGTACCCGATCACGCAAGGGGCCAGCGCCACCTTGAGCGCCAGCAGGTCGCCGCGCATTCCAGCATCCAGCACGTAGCGAGTATAGGCTAGCATCTCGACCGCCGGAGGGGCCTGTTCAAGGTCGCTCGGAGACAGACCCCAACCGGCACAGAGCCTCACATGAAGGTTCATCTCGACATCAAGGATGGCCGAAAGACCGGCCGCTGCTTCACGCATGTCGGCAAGCTTGGGCGATTTGTAGACCGAGAGCGCGTAGGCGCGCGCGAACTCGATGAGGAACAGGTAATCCTGGGCGAGATAGTAACGAAACGCCGCTTCGGCGAGCGAGCCGTCGGCTAATCCGTTCGTGAAGGGATGCTCAGTGTAGGCCCGCCACTCAGCAGATGCCTCTGTCTTTAGGCGCTCCAAGAAACTCACGTTATGCTCCGCCTGGCTTGCCATGAACCGCTTTTGCTTACTTCCCATATGCGTGCAACCTTGGCAGGCCGCGGCGATCAGCCGGCACGATGCCGTATGGAGGTCGCTTGCCGTCGGTCACGGGTCTGAGTTGCGTTCTCACGTTATCACCAACAGAACGCAAGGCCCTAGTCCAAGATTCGACTACAGACGATCCGCACCAGTTTCGCACCAATGACAATCCGCACGAAGCGCGGCGAACGTGGTCGAATTCGACGAAAAGGGCAGGAAACTTAACGGCGGCGACGAGTCCCACCGCTCATAACGGTCTGGGTGCAGGTTCGAGTCCTGCCGGCCGACCAAGACTATCAGTATCCTGCTTGGTCTTCGTTACCTTCAGCGATCCCTCAACGCGCGCCAGTATTGGAAGTCGTTCCGGGGACCCGATTCTCGCAGCTTGCGCCTGCTGTGCGTCCGATCCTCGATGGCAACATCAATGGGATTGGCTCACTCAGTCATACTGAGGCGTGTGCGAGCTGCCTCGGCTCACCGCACTTTCTGCAACCGCGGGCCGTGATGCGGGCGCGGCCTCGGCTGCTTGCGGGAGTGTCAGCGTCTCGGTCAGCTCACCGCGCGCCATCGTCACCTCGCGGCGATGCACCGAGCGAAGTCGCCAGCCCTGATAATCTCCGTCGAGCTTCAGGCGCAGCGTGGCCTTGGTCGTCTGGTCGACGAAAATCCCGACGCTCTGATCGCTGCCGACGACGGTTCCGACCAGCACAAGCCGCAGCTCGGCCGGCAGCGGGCTCGGCGGCATTGGCGGCGCTTTCGAGGCATCCATCGAAACCACGGGTGGTGGCGGCCGCCGCCGCGAGGCCGAGAAGATCGGCCGTTCGTTCGTATCCGACAGCACTGCGAGCGGAACTGCCCAGAGCGGATTGCCGCGCATCGCCTGCCGCTTGACGGGAGACCGCGATGGCACCGCAGGATCGTCTGCCGATATCGACGTCGCGAGAGGCTCCCAGAACGGGCGGCCGGCCGCGGGCTCCGTGAAGCCTGGTGCGTCGACATCCGAAAAGTCCGCCGGCAGCGCCGAAGTCGAGGCGGAAACACCGAGCAAAGGCGCCAGCACGAGTGCGAGCCGTACTGATATCCGCCGCGTCGCCTTATACGGCCCTCTCATGTCCCTCGTCATCGGCCAGTTGACAGCAACGCGCAAGAATCTCAGTCGAGGAAAGCCGGCGGGCCCGCCTATTCAAGCCAAGCTGGGCTTGTCAGGCAGCGGTCGCCTAGGCGAGCAAGCTTATCGGTTGCCGATGTGACACCTGTGCGAAGCGACGATCACCTCCTTGATGTTTCCACGGCCTGTTGCGATCCCGGCACTCTGCGACCCGCGATCGCCGTCAGGTGCCAGTATGATATTGTTGCCACATCGTCATACTCACCTGCTATAGTGTGGCCTTGCTGGACAGGTTGGTGGTGCGGAGACGCGGTGGTGCGTGAGGTCTTGTTGCGGATGTTTTCCGCCGCCGCATCGTCCGCCCTGTGCGCGCTTCCGGCCGTAGCCCATGAGCGCAGTACGGGCGCGCCCGCCGAGCTTCCGCCGGTCACCGTTGCGGCACCAGACGAACAGCATCCGAAACGCAAACGTCCGCCGAAAAACGGGAATTCGCGCAACCTGACTACCGCTCGCACGGACAACCCGACCGAAGGTGGCGGTACGAGCGGTGCGGCACCTGTCGGCCCGCCCGCCTTGCAGCCCACCGCCGCGAGCGCCGTTCGCATCAGCGGCCGCGAGGTAAACGCGATTCCGTTCTCGCGGCCCGGCGAGGCGCTGGAAGTGGTGCCAGGGCTGATCGTCACGCAGCACTCCGGCGAAGGCAAAGCCAACCAGTACTTTCTGCGCGGCTTCAATCTCGATCACGGTACCGATCTCGCAATCAGCGTCGACGGCATGCCCGTCAACATGCCGACGCACGGGCATGGGCAAGGCTACGCCGACATCAATTTCCTGATCCCTGAGCTGATCCAGTCGGTCAATGTCCGCAAGGGACCGTATTTCGCCGACCAGGGCGACTTCGCCTCCGCCGGCGCCGTGGCGATCGACTACGTCAACAAGCTGCCGCACAACATCGCGGAGACCACCTTCGGCAGCTTCGGCTATCGCCGCGCAGTGGCGGCGGGATCGAGCCGTGTTGGCGACGGCACGCTGCTGGCGGCGGTCGAGGCGGCCAAATATGACGGCCCGTGGGACGTGCCGGACGATGTCCGCAAGCTGAACGGCGTCCTGCGCTACAGCCAGGGCACCGCGACCGACGGCCTGACGCTGACGGCGATGGCCTACTCCAATGGCTGGAATTCGACCGACCAGGTCGCCCAACGCGCGATCGACCAGGGCCTGATCAATCGCCTCGGCACGCTCGATCCGACCGATGGCGGCACGACCAACCGATTCAGCCTGTCCAGCAATTGGGCGCAGTCGGGCGACTACGGACAGACCAATGTCAGCGCCTATGTCGTACGCTCGGACCTGCGGCTCTTCAACGACTTCACCTACTTTCTCGACAACCCCGTCAATGGCGACCAGTTCAGCCAGCTCGACAGTCGTACTCTCGGCGGCGTCGATGCCCGGCACACTTTCGATTGGCGCTTTGCCGGCGTCGAGGCGCAAACTCGTATTGGCGTGCAGAGCCGCTACGACGATATCCATGTCGGCCTGTTCAAGACGGAGCAGCGTTCATGGCTCTCGACCGTGCGCGACGACCGCGTGCAGGAGGGCAATGTCAGCCTCTGGACCGATACGACCACGCGCTGGACCGACTGGCTGCGCACCACGGTCGGTATCCGCGAGGATTTCTTCGCCGGGCATGTCTTCAGCGATACGCCGCAGAATTCGGGCAACGCGCAGGCCTCGATGGCCAGCCCGAAGGCCGGTCTCGTGCTCGGGCCCTGGTACAAGACCGAGTTTTACGGCAATGCCGGCTACGGCCTGCACAGCAACGACATCCGCGGTGCGACCATCACCGTCGATCCCAACGACAAGGTGACCCCGCTCGACCGCGTGCCGCTGCTCGTGCGCTCGCGCGGCGCCGAACTCGGCATTCGCACCAGGGTGATCGACGGTCTCACCAGCTCGCTGGCAGTCTTCGTGCTCGACTTCGACTCGGAGCTGTTGTTCGTCGGGGACGCCGGCACGACGGAGCCGAGCCGGCCGAGCCGCCGCGTCGGCATTGAATGGACGAACCAGTACAAGCCGTTGCCGTGGATGACGGTCGATCTCGACGTGACCCAGACCCACGCGCGCTTCACCGATTTCGACCCCGCCGGTGCACGCATTCCCGGCGCACCGGCGTGGGTGGCCAGCACTGCGATCACACTCGGCGGCGACGCCGGCTGGTTCGGCGCGCTGAAGGCACGCTATTTTGGTCCGCGTCCCCTGATCGAGGACGACAGCGTGCGTTCGCGGTCGTCCCTGATCTTCAATGCGCGCGCCGGCTACCGATTCGACAACGGCCTGCGGGTGCAACTCGACGTGCTCAACCTCTTCAACGCGCAGACCGACCAGATCGAATATTATTATCTGTCGCGCCTGCCGGGAGAGCCCATCGAAGGCGTCGCAGATCGCCACGTCCATGCGGCCGAGCCGCTGGCGGTGCGGCTGACGGTGGCGGCGAGATTCTGATCGCACCGGGCCTGCGGCGTCAGGGGCCACGCCGACCGGCGTGCAAGCAACTGGCACCGATCAACCGTCACAAATCCTGAAAAAATCTGACATGAAGCGGATGCTTCTGTCTGCCGAGAACGCGCCCAGCCCAACCGGAACGGCTGGTCGCGTTCGAGACAGGAGTGAGGGGAATGCAATCTGAGCCGGACAGCACCGCGATCGCTTCGGCAGACCGGTTCACGCCCGCGGTGCAGGACGAAGCCGCATCGGCGCCCGCCCGTCAGGCTGCAAGCTACCGTTGGGCGCTGGTCCCGATCGTGACAGCATCGGGCTTTGCGGGCCTCGGCTACGAGATCGTGTGGACGCGCCAGTTGAGCCTTGCGCTGGGCACCGAGATGATGGCGGTGCTGGGTGTCATTGCCGGATTTTTCGGCGGCCTGGCTCTTGGTGCGTTCGCGCTTGATCGGCCGATCCGCCGCTCGAAATCGCCATGGCGGGTCTATGCGGTCCTGGAAGCCATCATTGCCGTCTGGGGCCTGATCAGCGTCTGGCTTCTGCCCGCGGCCGGTCGGGCCTTGTCACCTCTGCTCGGCACCGAACCTGCTCCTGCCCTGCTTTGGGCCGGCAGCCTGGCGCTGCCGACCCTCGTGCTGCTGCCGGCAACGATGGCCATGGGCGGAACCCTGGCCGCCCTGGAACGGATGATGCGCCAAGCGCGCGGCGAAGCGCGCGTCACGGCAGGCGTGTATGGGGCGAATACGGCCGGGGCTCTGGCTGGCACGCTCGCCTCCACATTCCTTCTAATCCCCGCGCTGGGATTTTCGGGAACGCTGATCAGCCTCGCCGGTGTCAACACGTTCTGCGCCCTGGCCGCGCTTGCGTTCGGATTTGCGGCGGACAAAGCCGATGCCGGGGACCAGCGACCGCAACGAATCCAAGTCTTGCGGCTCACGATCACCTTGTTTGCCACCGGCCTCCTCGGAATCACGTTCGAGGTCCTGGTGGTCCGGCTCGCCGCGCAGGTGATGGAGGATACTGTCTACACGTTCGCCGGCCTGCTGGCTGCATATCTGCTCGGCACCGCAGCGGGGAGCCTGCTCTGGCAGCGGACCGGGCGAGATGCGCAGGATGAAAATCTCCGCGGCCTGCTTGCTGCGACGGCGCTCGCCTGCATCGCGACCGCGGCACTTGCGCCCTATGCCGGCCGCCTGGTCGAGACCACAGCCTTCGCGGATGTATTCGGCGAACTGGCGGTGGCGATCGCACTGTTCCTGGTACCCGCGACCGCAATGGGCGCACTGTTCGGCCTGCTAGCGCAACGGGTCAGCGATCAGCGCGGCTCGGTCGGTACGGCGGTCGGCATCAACAGTCTCGGCGCCTGCATCGCGCCGCTGGTCGCAGCGCAAGTCCTGATTCCGGCCTTTGGCGCCTGGACGGCGCTGCTTGCCGTTGCGCTCGGCTATCTGCTGCTGCTGCCGGCGGGCCGATCGGCACTGCTGTGGTCCGCTGCACCGGCGCTCTCCGCGCTCATCCTGTGGCTCGATCCCGCGCCATCGTTGACGCGCGCACCGCCAGGCGGAGCGCTGCTTGCGGTCCGTGAAGGGCCGATGGCGACGGCGAGCGTCGTCGACGACGCCGCAGGCACGCGCTACCTCGAGGTCAACGGGCACTTCCGCATGGGCGGAACGAGTTCAACGCGCTCCGACTACCGGCAGGCGATGTTGCCGCTGTTGCTTCACGAGGCTCCGCATCGGGCCTTGTTTCTCGGTATCGGCACCGGCGCCACCATGGTCGGCGGCGCGCAGATGCCTGGAGTCAGCGTGCGCGGCGTCGAGCTCTCCCGGGAAGTGGTGGAGCTGCTGCCCTGGTTCGTCAATCCACCTCCGGCTTCTGCGCCGCGCGTGACCGTCGCGGACGCCCGCCGTTACGTCGCTGCGGATACGGGCCAGCACGACGTTATCATCGCCGACCTGTTTCATCCCGCGCTCGATGGCAGCGGCGCGCTCTATACGGTGGAGCATTTCACGGCCGTGAAACGCCGCCTGGCGGCCGGAGGGATCTTCTGCCAATGGCTGCCGCTGTACCAGCTCGACCTGCCTTCCTTGCGCGCCATCGTCCGCGGCTTTCTCGAGGTCTATCCCGACGGCTCGGCCTGGCTCAATCACTACAGTGTCCGCACACCGATGCTCGCACTTATCGGAACCCGGGATGGCGGCCATCTCGATACCGATGCGCTCGCTGCCCGGCTGCACGATCCCGCGACCGCGCGAGTCATACGGCCGCTGGGGTTCGAGGCACCGATCGATTTGCTCGGCCAATACCTCGGAGGTCCGCGCAGCCTTTCCGCATTCGCAGGTCAAGGACCGCGCAATACGGATGATTATCCGTTTGTGACCTTTGATGCGCGGCGAAACGTCCGCGCACTCAGGGCAGCACCCTGGTCGCTTCTGCTGACCGTCACGAAAGACATCCGACCGGATTCGAATGAACTGCTGGCTGGCGCATCCGAGCGCGAGGCGTTGGGTGCGCGCCTCGACGCCTATTGGGCCGCGCGCAACCGCTTTCTGGAAGCCGGCGCGTCTCTGCCGGGCGATCCGCGCGGTGCCGCCTTGATCGAAGCGGCTTCACCGGGCCTGATCGACGCGCTTCGCCTGAGTTCCGAATTCGATCCAGCCTACGGACCGCTGATCGGCATGGCGAAATCCCTGATCGGCTCCGATCGCGCGGCGGCCGCGCGCCTGCTGCGCCAGATCGACCAGGCTGCACCATCGCGCAGGGAGGCGCGGGAGCTTCTGCTGCGCGAGTTTGGCGAGTGATGAAGAGCAATCGGCTCGCCGCACTCAGGGCGCGAAGTTGATGCGATAGCCCCAGCAATCGAGATGATCGGGAATGGCGTTGAAGGCGATCGTAATTCTCTGCCCGCCCTGATTCCTCGGCACCTCGTGGTAGAGGTAGCTCGGAAACAGCACGAGATCGCCGGGCTCGGCTTCCGGCAGGACGTACTTGCCCGCGTTGAAGGGACCAATGGCGGCGCTTCGCGTGTGGTGCCGGAAGGAGAAGTCGGAGCCGCCGGGCGGCCGCACGAACACTGTCTTGCAGGCTGGATGCGAGGGCGTCAGATAAATGATGCCCGAGACGAAACTGTTGGCATGGGAATGCAGCGTCTGATTCCCGCCGGTCTCGAGCATGTTGGTCCACATCTCCTTGACGGTCCAGCGCAGCTCTTCGCCGAACAGAAGGACGCCGAAATCGACCAGCTTCGGGACGGCAAGCTCGGCGATCTGACGGAACAGCTCGTTCTCGCGGGGATCGGCAACCTCGGTGTGGAATAGCTGGCCCGAGCGCAGATTGGTTTCAATCCGAGTGCTCCGGATCGCGGCCACAGCGGCTTCGTTCAGCGAGGGCGGAAGCAGCCCGGGCGAGCGCAGCAGGGGAATCGGGAAAAGTGGCTCGATCTGATCCATGTCGCAACGTCTACCTGTTCTTGAAACGCGGGCAGACAATGCGCGGGCAAGGATGACACTGCGATGACACCGTGCAGGATCTCCAAAACTCCCAGATCCTGCTACTCGTCGGGCCGCAGCACTTTCAGTTTCTCACCCGGCCGCAGCTCATGGCGCCGTTCGCGCACCTCGTCAGAAGCACGCGCGGCCATTTCCAGGCATTCGTCGAATTCGCCGTTGCCGGCTTCAGCCATGGCCTGGTGGAGGTGCCGCTCGGCAAAGTAGCGGGAGAGATGGTCCGGCGGCAAACTCGCAGCCAATGCGCGCGCCTCCGCGACCGCAGCGTTGCACTCTTCCCGCGTGGGTTCGTCCGCGGCGGCACCAGGTGCGGCCACACCGCAGCCGAGACCGGCGAAGAGGCCCAATGCGCAAACGGTGATTCGAAACAGATACATCGAGGGTGTGCTGGCGGGATCAATCGTTTCCAGACAATTACGGCGGGACACATCGCACGATGCGTCCCGCCGGATGGCCTCACATCACGTCAGTGGTGGTCGTGATGATGATCGTCGTGATCGTGATGATCGTGGTCGTTGTCAGCCCGCTGCCCAAGTCGCCGTGCCAATTCGGCGTTGGTCTCGACCAGGAGCTTCGGCGAGCCTTCCAGCCTCACGAAGATCGGGTTGGCGTGGAACCAGACGTTCGAGTAGGCCTGAACATCGTGGGTCACCTTCTTGACGCCATTCACCGTTTCCAGATGCGTCGGGCACGCCGGATCGGTACAGGTGACCTGCGCGTTGTTGGCATCGAGCAGCGGATTTCCAGCGGTATCGGAGACGTTCGGAGTGCCATTCGGAATGTTCGTTCCGCGCGCGCGGATGTAGAACGGCTTGGTGCCTGCGGTGAACGTCGTCGTGAACCGCAGCCGCACGCCGTCACGGTCTCCCCTATGCTCACGCTTCATCTGCGTTGCGGGGATCTGCCGGGCAATGATTGCCGACGGATTGTACACGATCGCCGCGCCGGCCGTGCCCGCGGCATTCGCCACCGCATAGTTGGGCGCGTCAGGCGCAACGACGCCCGTGATCTGGCCAGTGATCAGATCGACGTGGTCGAGCGTCGGCTTGTTGAGCGGCTGCTTGATCCCCACCGGCAACAGCAGCGGATTGTTGAAGCTGTAGGGGCTGTTGTTCTCGTTCGGAACGGTCAGTTCCATCTCGACCGTGATCTTTTCGCCGGGCCTCACGGCCAGCGTCTCGCCCATGGTCTTCCAGTCGTCGCCGCGCGCCTTGGCGCGGAACACCATATCCGGGCCGATCAGGTCCGCGTTGACCGAGTACGAGTTGCCCGAACGCATGCCGTCGATGACGTGCTGCGACGAGAACCGTCCGGCATTCGGAACATACAGCTTGGTGTACTCGCCGGGAATGAAATCGGCCGTGGTGAAGGAGTCACGCGCGCCGCCCGCACCGCGGCTGTGCCAGTCGGAACTTACGAAGATGAAGGAATTACGGCCTTCGGCAAGCAGCCCGTCCCACAGGCCGCCGACTTTTGCGGTGTAAATGCCGCTCATGCCGTAGGTGCCGCCGCCGACTGCGGCGGCGGTGTATGAGCCGGAGCCGCCACTGGCTCCGCCTTCGGCGAAGTGACCGGGCGATTCGATACCGAACGCAACCGTCGGGCCCGCGTTGTTGAAGTCGCGGAAGTGCTCGATGTTGTAGCCCTTGTTGGCGGTCGCACTGAACGGCCCCTGGCGTTCGGTGTGAGTCGGGATCACGTAGGACTGCAGCGGATAGTTCGTCTGCAACCACTTGATGCCCGTGAGCGCTTTCTGGTGGCCTGCCGTGCCCGTGTTGTGGACGTTGTCCTTGCCCGGCCAGAGCTGATTGCCGCCGGCGTCGATGACGGGGCCGATCGCATCAGTATCTGCGCGGTCGAAGCGATACTCGAATTCCGCCATCTTGTCGGCGTTGCCGGTCCCCTTCCGGTTCCGCGGGTGCTGCCCCGTGATGACGGCGACGTCGACGTGTTCATGGCCAGGCGCGATCCACTCGAGACCCTCGATCAGCACCTTTTCGTACTTCGCCGAGCGGTCGACGATGGTCGGATACTCGATCTCGCGGATCGACTGCCAGCGCCACATCTGCGCGCCGGTGCCGGTACCGTTCGGGGTGCCCTTCAGGCTGCTGATCGTGATCCCGTCGATGGTCTGGCCGAGCGTCTGGCTCCAGGTCGTCGTGGTTTGTCCCGGAAGATTGGCGCTGGTGTCGCTGAAGCGGCAGTCGCGGTTGCCGGAGCCGCCGTGGTTGCCGAGCGTGAACCAGTCCAAATCGAAGTTGTTGCCACCTGCGGACGCGGTGCCCCGCCCGACCGCGCGGTCGATCGTGTAGCCAGCGGCAACCGAACCATCCGTGCAAGTGTTGTGGTTGTGCATGTCACCGGCAACATAGGGGTTGCCGCGGCGCTCGCCGCGATCGAACTCCTCGGCTGCAGCGCTCTGAGTCAGCGCCAAGGATGCCGATGCGGCGGTCAACAGGATCGTCTTGCCAGATGGAAACATCTATCGCCCCTCGTTCAGTTCACATATCGAGAAAATTCGGCAGAGGTGCGGGGACTTGAAACCCGATTGGCCCAACCGCGTGAGCGGCTCCCTGCACGTCGCGATAGTGACCAAAGTTCCGATACAGCTTCGTGAAAGATTTGTGTTCGGCCCGACGCAGGTGCGCACTGCATGTGCGGCATCTTGTCTCCTGCGTTTGCCCATTGCATTTTTCCTCGTCGCATGAGCGATTGAAGATGACAGATGAAATGCGCGGCCGCATAAAGCGCAAAGACGCGTGCTACGAGAGTTTGTGACAACCGCATGTCAGTGCCAGCGACACCAGTTGAAGTGCAGTCCTTTCCGATATCGCACGCCGAAGGTTTGAACCCGAACGCCGATGTTGCCCAGGGAGGAACGGCGCCCTCGCGCTCTTTTACCTCTGCACTTGTGCGACTCGTGCGCGAACCTTTGCTGCACTTCACCTTGCTCGGAGCGACCATCTTCGGCATCGATGCCTTGCTGCATCCACCTGCCAAGGACGAAAAGATCATCACGGTGACCAAGGTGATGCGCCAGTCCTTCATCGACAATTTCGACGAGGACAAGGAACGCGCCCCTTCCAGCGACCAACTCCAGAAGATGATCGACAGCTGGGTCGCGAGCGAGATCCTCTACCGCGAAGGCAAGACGCTTGGCGTGGACCGCGGCGACGAGACGATCCGCGATCGGATCGCCTACAAGATGCAATTGCTGATCTTCGACCAGATCCGCGTCCCGCGCCCCTCGGATGAGCAGCTGCAAGCGTGGTTTGCAGAGAACCACGTCCGCTTCGACGAGCCGGAGCGCGTGTCGTTCTACATCACCCCGCCGACGGACCAGTCCACGGCACAGCGCCAGCTCGAGGACATCGCACAGCAGCGCGAATCCGAGGAGCTACAGCATCTCACGCGCGCCATCCTCGCCCGGCCGATCCCGAGTCTCGCGGCATCCTTCGGCGAAGATTTCCGTGATCGACTGCTGACGATGCCAGAGGGGGAATGGAGGCTGCTGCAATCCAGGGAAGGCTGGCATGTCGCTCGGCTGGATTCCCGGCGGCCGGGGAATCTTGCCAATCTCGACAAGGTTCGGGATGAGGCCGCCCGGATCTGGCATACGGAGGAGACCCGCAGATTGGCCTGGGAAGCGGTCGAGCGGCTCAAGGCGTCGTACCAAGTGCGGTACGAGCCGTGAGGGCGATCCACTATCTGCGATTGGCGCTGCTGGCCCTGACCCTGGCCCTTGCTGCGCTCATCCGGCCTTCGGCGCTCAGTGCGCATGAAGCGGCGATGGGCGTGCTGGAATTCCGCGAGGTCCGTCCCGGCGCGTTCGTCGGCCGCTGGAGCATCGAGCCATCGATCGGCGCATCGCGAGTCGATCTGCGGATGCCGTCCCACTGCTTTCTCCGCCTGCCCGAGATGAACTGCGGCCAGAAGGGGCTGGTCGGTCCGATCACCATCTCCAATCTCGGCTCCAATATGTCGATCGTCCTGATCAAGCTGATCCCGATCGAGGGCGAGCCGCGCAGCTACACGATCTCGACGGCCAATCCCGTCGTCTCCGTCCTTGGCACCGGCGCCCCGACGCTCGAGGCGTGGATCGAACTGGCCAAGACGTATGTGAACTACGGAATCGATCACATTCTGCTCGGCGCCGATCACCTGCTGTTCGTGCTCGGCCTGATCTGGATTGTCGGCGGCGGCTGGCGTCTGGTGAAGACGATCACGGCCTTCACGATCGGACACAGCGCCTCGCTTGCCGCGGCAGCTTTCGGCCTGATCGGCGTGCCGGAACGCCCGCTCAACGCCTGCATCGCATTGAGCATTGCGTTCATCGGGGTGGAAATCGTCAAGCAGCAGCGCGGCGAGATCGGACTCACCGCCCGCTATCCCTGGATCGTGGCGTTCACCTTCGGCCTGGTCCACGGCATCGGCTTCGCAAGCGCCTTGGCGGGACTTGGGCTCGAACGCCGGCTCCTTCCCGCAGCGCTGCTGTTCTTCAACGTCGGCGTGGAGATTGGACAGCTTGCCTTCGTGCTGCTCGTGCTCGCATTGATCTGGGCGCACCGACGGCTTGATGCCGTCGTGCCGCGCTGGGGCGAGGCCCTTCCGGCCTATCTCATCGGGTCGGTGTCGATGTTCTGGTTCATCGGCCGTCTGGCGCGCGTGTTCGCCGCGATCTAAGCGAGAGTCGCACACAATGTCTTTACGCGTCCCCCGAGCCCTCACGACCGCGATCTTTTCGTTCGCACTGACGCAACCGGCTCTCGCGCACGAGCAGGCCGGCGTGGCGGGCGGCCTCGTCAGCGGCCTGCTCCATCCGATCACGGGCATCGATCATCTGATCGCAATGGTGGCCGTCGGGATCTGGGGCGCGCAACTTGGCGCCCCCGCAATCTGGATCCTGCCGATCACATTCCCGCTTGTCATGGCGGTCGGCGGGGTTCTGGGCGTGCTGCATGTTCCGCTTCCGATGCCGGAGGTGATGATTGCCGTCTCGGCCGTGATCCTGGGGGTCGCCGTTGCGGCCCGACTACGCCTGCCCTTTCCCGCGGCCGCCGTCGTCGTTGCGATCTTCGCGGTCTTTCACGGTCATGCGCACGGAGCCGAGCTTCCACGCGCGGCGAATGCGCTGGCCTACGGCGTCGGCTTCGTCACCGCCACCGGCCTCCTGCACCTGTGCGGCATCGCGATCGGTACGTTGACGCGCTGGCCCGCCGGCGAGCGCATCATTCAGGGACTGGGCGCCGGCATCGCGGGAATTGGCTGCTACTTCCTCGCCCAGGGCGTCGGAGCCCTCGCATGAAGCTGAAATCCGCACGGGCCTTGATGAGCGCTGCGATGATGCTCGCCGGCGCGAATGCCGCCGAGGCGCATATCGTGGCGGCCCGCCTCGGCGATTTCTATATGGGTGCGGTGCACCCCCTCACCGATCTTCAGGATGTCGTTCTCTGGACTGCGACCGGCGTGCTGGCTGGTACGCTCGGGGTCGCCAAGGGGCGCTGGCTCATCCTGGTGTTTCCGCTTGGACTGCTGGTCGGGTTGTCTCTTGGAAACGTTTTCGGCGCGGCTTCCGCACAGCTTGCGGACGCGACAATGATGCTCGCAATCGGCATGCTGCTCGCGGCAGCGGCGCAAGTCCCCACGCTCGCGCTGTGCGCGATTGCCTTCGCAGTCGCCGTGATACGGGGAGCAGCGAACGGCGCCGACCTCGGGCCCGAAACCGACCGGCTACTGTTTGCGGCAGGATTGGCTTGTGTGGGCTACGGAGCCATCACGCTGACGATGGCGCTGACCGCGGTATTCAAACGAACGAATTCGGACAGCGCAACATCTTGGCGAGCCATCGCCGTTCGTGCACTTGGCGGCTGGATCGCGGCCATCGGCCTGATGATGGCGAGCCTTGTACTGGCATCATGAGGGGCCGCGAAGAACCTCGTCAGGAGCCCCCGGAAACGGCCATAATGCTTCTATGTACGAATCCCCTGCATGAGCAGTCTCGCGTGCTACCTGGATCGCAGGAATCCCCTCCTGCAGACCCATTTCCCGGCAAATCCACTCACGACAAAATCCCGCTTCTGGATTCCAAATCAATGGCTTGGGGAATTCTTCACGGTCGACTACATCTGACCGAACGGCTCGTCGAGGTGGTCGGGGGCCGCCCTGAGGGCTGTACCTTGAACGCCCAGGACCTGCGCGACGATCTAGAACTGTCTGCCGGCCGCCCCCCGCCAGGAGCTGGGAGAGCCGGCTGAAAAAGACGCGGTCCGTTCGGCCGACTGCAGACCTTACTGATTGTAGACGGTATGCGGCTCGCATGACTCAGGATCTCGTCGTCGGGGGCTCCCGTGCATGAGTATTCCCCCTCTGCAATTTGACGTTGGTCAGATTCCTGGTCGTCCTCCCACGTATGCTGCGCTTATCTGGACGGTAAGACGCGCTCTAGCAGTGTGACGCGAAGGCGGCCCTTGCCGCGCTCGTTGCCTATAGAAGCAGGTAGCCCGTAACGCATTGCTCAACCGAGATTGATCGCCATGCCGCTTCGGTCAGACCCTTCGACGGGGATTGTAGTGGACCACTGGGGCATACGGTTCGCCTTGCTTGACGGTGACAAACCAATTCTCTGCGCAATCGATTGGGCGGCACTGGCCCGCCGCGCAACAGCGGACGGCGACGATGAGGGGGACGTGTGCGCGACCTACTTAAGGCACCGCGAAACCATTCGGGCCATAGCCAGCCAGAACTATGATGCCGGGCAGGAACAGCCGATTGTTACGACTTACCAACTCACGCCGCTTCACTAGTATCGCGGCATTCTCACGTTGGCCACCCACCCGAAGGGAGTGTGACATTGCTAACACTGCCCGCTTCGAAGCGTCCAATTGCTCCACCGTGGAGTAATGACGAAATCGAGCAGTTGCGGTCCCTGATCCTGCAAGGCAAGAGTGTGCATACGGTCTCGAGACGTTTGCGGAGAACGCCACAAGCCATAAGAAAATTGCCAGCAGGCTAAAGCTCCCGCTCCGAATTATCTGATCTTCTGATTTGGGCGCGGGCGCCGCTCTGAGAAAGCAAGTGGTTATCCCTCACTTGAGCTCAGTCAAATTGTTCATCGTCCGGTCGACGTAAGCTTGCTTGAAGTGGACCGGAAAACTCAAGCTATTCGCGTTCTTCAACGTGACGTTAGTGGGCCCGCTCCCGGCGTTCGGAGCGGAGCGGCGTGCAGCGGACAGGATCAAGCTCTCCGCAAACGCAGGATTCGGTCATGAGCCTAACGATCTTCCGATTGGCGCTTTCGGCTCAGGAGCTGGCTCCCCCGAACAACCCCTATGCTCATCGAACTGTCACTTTCTGCCGTCCTCCCATTCGCAGCCACATCGGCGCTTCCATCGCCTTTGGGCACCCCGCCAGCCCGGCGGCGCGGGCTTAGTTCTTCTTCGAGGAGTGCCTTGATGCAGCACAGCACTTGCCCTCCCGTAGCATACGCGGCAGGTCTTGCTGCGGCAAAAATGGTCGACGCTTCCTTGAAACCGACCGGTCCCGTAGACATTATCTATTGCGTGGGGTTGGCGAAGAAAGCATCTGCTGGGGCGGCCAGCACTTAACGCGCGAGAAAGGCAATCAAGAATTCGCCATGCTGCTGCGTATTTGCGAAGCAAATGCCTACTTTATTTGCAAGTCGAGAACGCATATTTCGGGGATGGTTGCTGCGACAGATGCTCGCGGCTCTGAACCGAGCCTGACTGGAGCGAGACGGATTAACTGAGAAAGACGACCGGGGTTCACAACTATAGGCCCCGATAGCTACGCGCGATTGCAATTTACGTTACGCGCGATTTGAGGTCCTGAGTCCGACATCCGGGAACAGGACATGAGGAATATTCGTGGAGGTACTTTGGCGACCGGATTTGTAGTTTGGTTTCACAAATTCAAAGGTTATGGATTTATCCGGCCCGACGGTGGAGGCAAAGACGTATTCGTCCATGTGTCAGCCGTTGAGGAAGCCGGGCTTTCCGCGTTGACCGAAGGGCAAAGGTTGAGCTACGAGCTCGTTTCAGTCTCCGGCAAGGTGACTGCCCGTCATTTGCAGGTCAGCACGAAACAGTCCTCGGATTGATAAGTTTGAATTCAGGTTCTCGGCGCAACACCATCGCTGACCTGCATAACTTGAATCGCGCAATTTCCCGGTTCTCCCACAGCCCCCCTCTGTGACCTTCATATCATATCCCGCGATGCAGCCGTTCTAAAGTTCCTGATCATATCGTGGTAACGTCCGACCAGATCTACTAGTTCGCCGCCGTGATCCGACAGAAAGCCGACGATGCCGGAAGACATTGTCTGCATGGTTGCATCAATCTGGCTTAATAGGTCGCACCGAGCTGCACCGTAGTAATCCGCGAAAGGAGGGGCGCTGTCGGACCATTCGCTCGCCATCCTCATGGTGTCAAAGATTGGCGGCTCCGGTTGTGGCGCAACCTCATACCAACGATCCGCACGCGTGTCCCGGTCGATCGCCCCCATTCGAAGGGCGCCTCCGCTAGCCGCGCAACCAATCGCTCGGTCGACATCGACAGAAAGGATCTCCAGCGTTTCGCTGTGAAGGCGATCAATCTCCTTCATGATTTCATCGAACAGGTCGCTCAGCCGCATGAGCTGCGACCAAGCAAGCCTCAAATGCTGGTAGTGTGACAATTCACCGAGAATCCATGGATATTCACCGGCAACAATCCGGCACGTAATCATATCGCCATATATAGTCCGTAGCTGCAGAAGCGCTTTCAGCTCCGCTTTCAAGCGCAGATGAATGGCCGAGATTCCTTCTCTCATTTTGTCCGGCACAAAGTCGAACGAGGGGTCGGGTAGGCTCATCAGGTTTTCGCCGGCCAATTCGACGATCGGCACGATCAGCCGGTCAATTGCGCTTGACGTGTCCACCCTGCTCATCCGTATAAAATCCACCAACGCTTAGCCGCTTCGGCGTCCGACCCGACGCTTCGTCGCCTTGCGAATCCCCGGTCCGCAGCCTCTCAGGGTTGAGCCGGTTTCGGAAGCCCAATTTGTGCTCAGAATCAAGGCAAGAGTGCAATAGTGAACTCGTGGCACTGGCAGCCGAGACGCGCCCGCAGGGTCTGACCGCGGCTTGCTGATGCCCAGGTGAACGTGTGGAGGTTTGCCTTGGCTTTCCCAAGGGCGCGCGCAGGTGGGTTGAGGCGTGGCCAGTCTCTACGAACTGCTAGACGATAGCCAAAGGCCACGCCCAGGCAGGAGTGTGGAACAGCGCTATGGATCGGTGGCCGCAAACGGCGGAAGCGTGAAGACCAAAAAGATCGTCGTGCGCCTTTGCCAGAGGCCGCCGACCCGATCTCATTATTTCAGTTCGACTTCTGCCGACGATGAACCAACGAGCGGCTTCGCAAGATTGTCGTTGACGCTCCGGGCGAGGTCGTAGCGGCCTGTTCTCAATTGTTGCGTTCTTCGGTTTGCGGTCCCACTCGACCGCGCGACATTGCCTTGCCATTTCCGGCCAAGCAGGTCGTCGTATACTTCCAACGTTCGCTGTGCGATGTCGGACCAATCGTAACGCAATGCACTCTCACGACGCACGGCTTCGCGCTCCTCCGCGCTCAGGCGTGCGGCAGTCAACGCCGATAGCTTTGCGCGCATCTCCTCGCAATTTCCGACCTGGAAAACGTGTGCGGGATCTTCCACGACTTCGAGGTTTGGAGCGATATTGCTCACCAGCACCGGCAATCCATAGCTTAGCGCTTCAAGCAGCACTATGGGCAGGCCCTCATGTGATGACGGCAACACGAAAAGCGCAGCGTGAGCGTAGAGTTGTCGCAACGCGTCGCCGGTCTGAAAGCCCGCCATGATCACGTTTGGGCAGCCTGCCGCCTCTCTGACCAGTTGATCTGCATATTCGTTCTGGTGATCGATCTTGCCAACAATCGCCAACTTCCATCCTGGTAGTGCTGCAGCCGCAAAGGCACGCAGAAGATCGAGTTGTCGTTTCTCGGGAACCAGACGACCGACCGTCAATACGTATCGCCCTGGCTCTAATCCCAATTCGGCGACCCTCTCGCTCAGTTGCGGCATGTCCGAAAATGCGACCCCATTCGGTATAACTTCACAGGGTTGTCCATACTTGGACGCAATGAGGTCACCAATGCTGCGACTGACAGCGATGCGCTTGTTGGCGTAGCGCATCCCCATGGCTTCACCGGTTCGCAGCACCGCGCGTGCCGCCCAGCCCCACTTCTCGCGATTGTAGTCCTCGCCGTGATGGGTGACAACGACCCGCAGACCGATGGCCCGCAGCAATGGAGTTACGATTGCGGGCCCTATGCCGTGAATATGAACCAAACCAGGTCTCCGGACCGCCGCTACGGCCGCACAAATCACGGAATGAAGCAGCGTCTCGAAGTACTTATTCGGTATCGTCCACAGCTGCAGTATTCGAACCCCTTTCCATATTTTCGCGGCGTTCGGCTCGACATAGGGAGACCGCATGCACACGGTAACTCTTCTGCCGAGCTCGACCACCCGCGGTGCGAGATTCTCTGCGTGCGTCTCGATACCACCCTGAACCTGCGGGAAGCCGCGGAAGCCGAACATATAGATCTCGCGCCTGCTCATCAGACGTTCCTCCACAACTTCAATTGTTCATGAATGTTCGCAACGGGTAATGCTCGTCGGGCGTAATGCGTCCCTTGACCAGCCGGCCCTTGACGTTCTTGTTCAGAAACGAGATCCGCTCGACGTGCGGGGACGGCCTCACGTCGGAATAATTGATGTAGCTGTCAAAACAGATGCTCTTGCCGATCGATACCTTGAGCTTGTTCTTCAAGACCCAGAGCAACGGCACGGTTTTCGGCAGCTGAGGGACCAGGTTGGACCGCATGGCCGTTCGCGCCGTGGTCACCATCCAGCAATTCTGGCCGCAGCCTGCAACCTTCTTCCGCGTCTGCTGCGCGACCTCGCTGTTCATGATCTCGTCCCATGATTGCCGGGCAAGATTGCCCATGGGAAGATCGGAGCGGACGTTGCATGCCCATACGTCCGACCAGGGGTCGATAAACGCGAAGTCCTTCCCTGCGCTGCAAGGTATCAGCCGATCATGGCCAAGGATCTTCTCGATCAAACCAAGGTTCAGGTAAGCCCGAAACCAGTTCTTTGGCTTCGGACTGCGCAACATCGACGAGATCAGTCCTTCGACCTTTCGCGCGACCGCCTTCCGATCGTAGAAATAGTTGTCGTTCTTGTAGAACTGCCAAGCGTTATGGAGCGTTGAAGTCGCCAGTTCGAATCCTTCCTTCCGGGCAAACTCGTAGACGTTGACGAGCTGATCGACGTTTTCATCTTGAATGACCATCGCAAAACCGAGATCGGTGCCACCCGCTTCACGAAGCATGCGCAGCCCCGCAATCTTGGTGCTGTAGCCGTCCTTCTCGCCACGAATTCTGTCGTTGGTTTCCGGATCGCCCTCCAAGGAAAAACGCACCTTGATATTCGGGTACTTCTTGATAATCGGAATCAGACGCTCGGGGTGAAGGCCGTTCGACGATATCTCCGTCACCCTTGCCTTGGGGTAGACGATGTCGATTACTTCCGCGAGATCTTTGCGAAGCGTCGGTTCTCCGCCTGAAACATTCAGATTGTCAAACCCGGAAGGAAGTTTCGACAACGTCGCGAGGGACACCTCTTCCTTCGGTTCGGTCGGGTTTTGCCAGATGTAGCACATTTGGCACTTCGAGTTGCAGCGGAACGTCGAAATGACAGTGAGGTCCATTTTATGATCCAATTCTCTTATGCAAACCGGCCAGTTCGATTAGGCCCTCGTACAGCGAGAACAACGCGGCTCCATGCGACTCAAGTGAATAATCGGTCTCTACGACCCTCCGCGCACAGCGCCCGAATTTATCACGACAATCGCGATCAGCGAGAAGCCTTCTGATATTTTCAGACAGCTGCGAAACGTCGCCGGGGTCAGACAACAGACCCGTCACTCCATCCCTGACGAGCTCGGGGATGCCACCGATCCGTGACGCCACTATCGGCTTTCCGTTTGCCATCGCTTCAAGGATCGATAGCGGACTATTTTCGTGCCACCCGGAAGGGACCGCAATCAAGGCCGCTTCCTTGATCGTCCTTTCCAGGCTGGGTCCTGTCAAATGCCCTTTGAACTCCGCCGCCGGATACTTGCGCTGAAATTCCTCCAGCAACGGTCCCGTGCCAGCGACGACCAGTCGCCAGGCCGCCTGGTCCGCCGCATGAGCGCGAAGGAGAGTCTCGACGCCTTTCTCAGGTGCCAGGCGTCCAAAATACAATACGTAACCTTCATCGCTCGCAGACATCTCGACACGCGACGTGTCTATCCCATTCGGGATGTGCACCACCTTGTCCGTACCAAACCGGCGGACGATGGCCTCGTACATGAATTTGCTCGGTGCAATGAATTTGTCGACGCGGCGGTAGCTTCCCGCCAATGCATGATACCGCGCTTCCGCCCAGAGCAAAGCGCTGCGACCGAACGACCCGTCGGCACAACGTTGCGCGAGAAGCGCCTCAAAACCACCATCCGCGCATCTCGTGCATACCTTTCCATTGCTCAGCTGCGTATAGACCGGACATACTGGTTTGTAGTCGTGGAGCGTTAGAACGACGGGAATTCCCCGTTTCGCCGCAGCGGTGATGATAGAGGGAGTGAGTTGGTGGTAGATGTTGTGGCAATGCAGGATGTTCGGTCTCTCATCCTCGATCAAGCGCGCAATGCTCGAGACTGCTTCAGGCGAGTGAATAAGGGAAAGTGCGGATCTCAGTTTGCCGCTTCGCGAGGGGGTTCGGTACGATTTTTGCGATACGAAGTACGGCTGAAATCGCGATGGAATGTTTCGGTCGTCATTCATTGAGAATTCAACTACGCCAACGTTCCGGCTCCGCATCAACTCCATCTCGTCAAACATGACGACTTCGGAGCCACCGTTGCGAAAGAAGAACTTGTTCGCGAACAGCACTTTCAGAGTGTGGCGAGCCGACTCGTCGAACTTGTCGCGGCCGGCGTGTTGGGCATCTAGCTCCGAACGCGCTCTCGCACGTTTGGCCGAACCCTCGACTACCGGCCCCTCGCCGAAATCGAACGAAGTTTCCATCATTGCCGCGTTCCTGACCGATGAGTCGGAACAAGGCCCGCGCGACCGCCAATTCCAGTTTGCTGCCATTCGATCAGGCGGCACGCGGCTGCTCTCGTTACAATTTCAACCATCTATTGGACAGTAGGCGACCTGTTTCCGCCGATATTGACGGCCGTCAACTTGCTTTCGCGGCCTGGCCTAATATGCCGCGGTGGCCCATTCTTGTGTCGGATTGCTGCCTCAATCGGTGGATACCGGGTTGTGTCTTGAGCGACAACAACACCGGAGCGACATACCTTTCATGGTCGATCTGCACTGCTACAGAGATTGCCGGGCCGCAACTGCGTGAGGCAGCGCGGAGCGCAAATGCACAAGGAACTCGGGCCAATTGGCACGATCCCCGATCAGGGATTGATCGCATTGGTTATGATGCTCCGATTTCACGGAGTCGCGGTAGATCCAGAACGACTCCGGCATCGGTTTGGAGCGGTTATCAAGGTTGCCGAGATACTCGGCTGCGCCAAGGAGCTGGGGCTGAGGGCGCGCGTCGTCAAAACAAATTGGTCTCGACTTTCCGGCCTGCCCATGCCGGCACTCGCCATCCTGCGAGACGGCAAATTCTTGATCTTCGGAAAGGCCGGTGAGGACAAGGTTATCGCTCTCGAACCTGGTCGCTCTCAGCCGGTCTTGATGTCGCAGATCGAGCTTGAAGCCGCTTGGGACGGATCGGTGATCCTGATGAGGCGCCGCGCGTCTCTTTCCGGTCTTGCACGCCGCTTCGACATCACCTGGTTTCTGGGCGCGATTCACAAGTACCGCCGACTGCTGATCGAAGTACTGGCTGCCTCATTCTTTCTTCAGATCCTTGCGCTGGCGTCACCCCTTTTCTTTCAGGTCGTCATCGACAAGGTCCTGGTTCACCGAAGTATGAGCACGCTGGACGTGCTAGCCCTTGGCCTTGTCGCGATCGCAGTATTTGAATCGGTGCTTGGCATCCTTCGCACCTATCTGTTTTCCCACACCACCAATCGGATCGATGTGGAGCTCGGAGCACAGCTATTTCGGCACCTATTGGCGCTGCCGATCGGCTATTTCCAGGCTCGTCGGGTCGGCGACTCCGTTGCGAGAGTGCGGGAACTGGAGAATATTCGAAATTTCCTCACGAGCTCAGCCTTGACGCTGATTATCGATCTGTTTTTCGCTATTATGTTCATTGCAGTGCTGTTCATATACTCGCCGGCACTGACCTGGGTCGTTCTCTTCTCGCTTCCAGTCTACGTTGGAATTTCCGCCGGCGTCACGCCGCTGTTTCAGCGACGACTTGATGAAAAGTTTCAACGTGGCGCAGAAAACCAGGCCTTCCTGGTCGAGAGTGTCACTGGAATAGAGACGCTAAAGGCAATGGCGGTCGAGCCGCAGATCCAGCGCCGTTGGGAGCAGCAATTGGCCGAATACGTCGCCGCGAGTTTCGGGGTGACAAGCCTGGCGAACGTGGCAAGTCAATCGGTTCAACTCGTCAGCAAACTGGTCAGCGCGGCCATCCTCTACTTGGGCGCGCGACTTGTCATGAGTGGCGATTTGACCGTCGGAGAGCTTGTTGCTTTCAATTTGATCGCTGGGCGCGTAAGCGCACCGGTGCTTCGATTGGCTCAAACTTGGCAGGATTTCCACCAAGCCAGACTTTCGATCGCACGCCTTGGCGATATTCTGAACACAGAGCCCGAGCCGGCATACAGTGCCAGCAAGATGGCGCTGGCTGCGATCAAAGGCCATATTACCTTCGAGCATGCGACCTTTCGCTACCGCATCGATGGACCTGAAATCCTTCGAGATGTGCACCTCCATGTTCCGGCGAACCAAATCATCGGAATTGTGGGCGCCTCGGGATCCGGCAAGAGCACCCTGGCCAAGCTCGTGCAGCGGCTCTATATACCCGAGCGTGGCCGGGTCCTGATCGACGGAATCGATGTGGCGCAGGTGGATCCTGCTTGGTTGCGCCGACAGATCGGTGTCGTTCTTCAAGATAGCGTCCTCTTCAACTGTTCGATGAGGGACAATATCGCGTTCGGCGATCCGGCGACGTCGACAGAACGCGTGATCGAGGCGGCGATGATGGCCGGCGCAAATGACTTCATTCTGCGACTGCCGCAAGGTTATGACACTATCGTGGGGGAACGTGGGAGCAGTTTATCCGGTGGACAACGTCAACGCATAGCGATCGCACGCGCACTAGTAACCGATCCCCGGATCTTGATTTTTGACGAAGCTACCAGCGCACTCGACTACGAGAGCGAGCATATCGTCCAACAGAATATGGCGGCGATTGCAAAGGGCCGCACTGTGCTGATCATTGCCCATCGGCTGTCAGCTTTGCGAATGGCCGACCGCATCATCACGATTGAAGATGGCCGAGTAATCGAGGACGGGTCCCATCAAGATTTGGTCAAAAGCGGTGGACGATACTCGAAGCTCTATCGATTGCAGGCAGGCTTCCATGAGATTCGCTAGTGCATCTCTCTCTTGTGATTCTGCCGCGACGCGACGAAACTTCGCCTATTCATCACCCCCAATCCTGTCTTGGGGCCGATGAGCCTAATGGAGCCGATCGCTACACAGGTCGTCGATGACCCGGGACTCTTCGTCCTGGATGTCCTGCTTCGTTTCCGCGGTATTGAAAGTAATCCCGACCGCATTCGCCGGTGGTCGGGCAATGCTGCGATCAATGTTTCAGAAATGCTCGCATATGCGAGCGAGATGGACCTCTTTGCGCGCTGTTTGAGAACCGACTGGGACGGACTCTCAGCGCATCCCCTGCCGGGCATTATTCCGCTTCGAGGCGGAAGCTTCCTGTTGCTCGGAAAAGTGCATGGCCACGAGGCGGTTATCCTGGCACCCGGTGCCGAGCGACCGGCCATCATCTCCAGATCTGAACTCGAGGCCACCTGGGATGGGCGGCTGGTTTTCATCATCCGACGCCGCGCCAGCGCCACTCGGGTCCTGCGCCTGGCTCGGGATGGCCTACGCGTAGCTCAAGCTTCGAAGGCTCGTTCGCTAGTCGTCTTTTCGCGCCTGGTCGATAAGTTCGCCAGCCTCGCTGGCCACATGCGGTCAACGGATAAGCCGCGGTCCCCCAAACCTCAGGGGCCAGCACAGAGTAGCAACTCGGGGAACGCCGTCATTGTCTTCGCGGATCACGCCCGCAAGCTCGGACGTGCGGTCGCGAGGCTAAGGCCCACCGATGGAGCCCGTCCGAGCGACGAACTCGCCTTCTTGCCTGCCGCACTCGAGATCGTTGAGACACCTCCCTCCCCCGTGGGGCGCGCTATCGTCGTCAGCATGATGGCGGGGCTCGCCATCGCACTGGCATGGGCCTGTCTTGGAACGGTCGATATTGTTGCTGTTGCTCCCGGCAAGGTCATTCCAAGCGGCCGCACCAAAACCATTCAACCCTTCGAAACCAGCGTTGTCCGCACAATATACGTCCGCGACGGGCAGGCCGTCACAGCCGGTGAGCACCTGATTGATTTGGACGCGACAATTTCAGCAGCCGAACTCAATCACCTGAAGAGCGACCTAATGAGCGCCCAGCTTGACGCTGCGCGTTTCAAGGCGTTGCTGTCAAACAACGCAAATCCTGCCTCAGCCTTCGAACCGCCACCCGGTGCGCTTCCTTCGCTCGTCGAGATGCATCGTCGCTTTCTTGGCAGTCAGACCTCCGAGCAGAGGGCAAAACTGGCCGCAATTGACCGGCAGATCGTACAGAAGGAAGCCGAACGAACTACCTCCAAGGCGTCGATCGAGAAGCTGAAGTCAACGATCGTTCCGCTTCAGCAGCGCGTTGAGATACGCGAGCAGCTGTACCAGAAGGAACTGGGATCGAAGCTGCAATATTTGACAGAATACCAAGAACTGCTCGGCCAGCGCCAGGAGATACTGGTTCAACAAAGCCGCTTCGGTGAGGCCGACGCCGCGATTGGCGTTCTCGTGGAGACCCGAAACAAGACAATCGCCGAGTACGAACGCACTTTGTTCGAGGAGCTCGCCAAGGCGGAACAGAAGTCCGCCGGACTAACCCAGGACGTGATCAAGGCCGAGCGGCACACGGGTCTGCAAAACCTGATCGCTCCGATCGACGGTGTCGTGCAGCAGCTCGACGTTCACACAGTTGGCGGTGTCGTCACGCCGGCTCAACAACTCATGGCGATCGTACCAACCGACAGCAATCTCGAGGTCGAAGCCATGATCTCAAATCAGGACATCGGATTTGTCGAAGCAGGCCAGGAAGCCGCTATCAAGATTGACACCTTCAATTTCACCCGGTACGGGCTGTTGCATGGCAAGATTACGAGCATCTCCCAGGATGCCATCGCTCGTAACAAGCCGCCAGAGAACGGCACCGCCAAATCTTTGGGTGCAGAGACGACCAGTAGCGAACCGAAGGGGCAGGAGCTTCTGTACGCCGCACGGGTATCGCTCGACCGCAACTACATGGACATCGACAACAGGCGTGTCAGCCTTTCGGCCGGGATGGCTGCCACTGTCGAAATCAAATCCGGCTCTCGTAGCGTTATCAGCTACCTCCTGTCACCGATCATGAGGTACAAGCAGGAAAGTCTGCGTGAAAGATGAGATAGTTGCTCCGCGCAGATCCGAGCACCGCAACCGACCGGCTCCGGTCGCGAGTACCGCGCTAGCTAGTAACGAGATTTCGCCGGCAACGCGAGCCGGATTTCGATCCGAGATAACCAGCTCGCGATCACTTGGCCGATACCGACCCCGCAAACTCCCCCCGTCGCCTTCACAAAGGCATCGACGATTCGGCCATGCCTGTCCGCTGTCAGCAACTGCAGGCTCTCGAGTACGACGGCGCTGGCGACCATCGTCGCTGCGATGACGATCGGGCGGCGCGGGCTGCCCACGGCAAACGCCAGGCCCATGGCGGCAAAAGCCGCGAAGTGCTCAAGGTGCAAATTTGCTACCATCGGCCGGTCCTGGATCGGGGCAAGCGTTGCAAAAGCAATGAAGGCCAGCGCTAGCCAGCCGGCAATCAAGCACGACCGCCGAATCATGACTTGTCTGGCTTCTGCCCAAGTCGAACACCAAGTTCCGTCTACCACCGGAGCTCCTCTCAACAAATCGAAGATCCGAACCGTCCAGCCCTCGGCCCTTTAACGTCCAGACGACTCTATCGTGCTAACCTTCAGGTCCAACTCAGCTGCATTTATGAGACCTGCCCGGCTCAGTGCCGCCGCAGCTTGTTTGATCGTTTCCCAGGGAAGTTTGGCCCGTTCGGCAATATCAAGAAGCGAGCTTTCTCCATCTGACATGTTCAGGACCCATAACAGCCCCATCTGGAAGTCCCCGGCTGTAAGGCCGCCAAGTCCATTGTAAAGGCCATAATTGCCCAGCCTTGGCTCACAGAACGGCTTTTGCGTCCGGTAGTATGCGTTGTTCTCGATGACATCGATGACGGCAATTGTTTTCGCCAACGTGTCGCGCAAGGCAGCAGGACAAACAAAATCCAGATTGTCAGCTGAGCTGTGATACTCCGCGAACTTTCCGTACGGTGTTCGCATGATGGCCCCAATCGGAAGATTGAAGCCGGGCGAGCAATACTGCCGTTCGTCGTAGCCGTAGGGTGAGAACTCCTGGATCTCGTAGGGTTCGCCACTCTTCTCGAGAACATAGGACCAGGCCCTGTCGATCTCCGTATTACCACGACGGCTCCTTTTGTAGGTCATCGGGCCGGCATCACCTGCGCAGGTTATTACACATCCGTGCTTTACTCGTTTGACATGTGCCTCATTGAGCGCCAACCACGTGATCGAGCCGATCGTCCCTGGTACAAAGACGAACCGGTAAGTGTATCGAAGATCCATCTTTCGAAGATGCTGGGCAAGCGCGGTGGCAATCGCTATTCCAGACAAGTTGTCGTTGCACAGCGACGGATGACAAATATGGCAAGAGATCAACACTTCATCTGAAGTATGACCAAGTAGCCTTAGATCTCCATATGTTAGATGACCTGGTTCGAGGCTGCAGTCGACGCAGACCTCGTAATCGTCCTCAGGCATGGTGAGAAGTTGATTGTGCGGTAAACAGAAGCCCCAGGTTGCTTCATAATAGCTGGTGCGATAGGGCGTCCAATCAGGTCTCTCTGGATCCGAATAAAGATGCGGCTTGAGTTCGTCGAGCGTCATACGCGCCCGCATCGGTACGCTGTAACCCAGAAGGTGCAGATTCGATTTCTTAAAATCGACCACACGGTCTCCGGCGCTATTCTTTATGTATGCATCTCGAACATTCCACTCTGGAGGAACTGTCCAATCAAACACCTGGAGACCGGACGGGACCTCACAGGTTGTGAGCGGGATGTAATTTCTGATCAAGTCGATAGTTTTTCTAACCCCATCCCCGGTGATGCTGCGGCAAATCGGGTACATCTCCGCGATGAACTCGTGGATCGCCTTCCCGCTCTCGTCACTCGACAGATCGACCGCAGACTCGCTCTCCACGAGGCTCGCAAGATCGACGTGTCGCGCGATGTCATCCATGGCACACCTATCCAAACAAAGCCTATCAGGATCAATCTACGAGCCTTGGCTCCGGGATAGGCACCACAAATTGAGCTCCCCAGCTCCGGGCGAACGACAGTTGATTGACGATCTCTCGTTTCAAATTCCAAGGCAGAATGAGTATGTAATCCGGCTTCGTCACATTAATCCGCTCGGGCTCGAAGATCGGGATATGAGTCCCAGGCAGTAGGCAGCCCTGCTTATGTGGGTTTCGATCAACCGTATATTCGATAAGATCGGGAGTGACGCCGCAGTAATTCAGCAAGGTATTGCCCTTGGCGGGGGCACCGTAGCCCACGACGCGCTTACCTTGGCGTTTCGCCTCCTCAAGGAACGCGAGCAGCTTGAGTTTTGTTTGCGTCGCGCGTTCCTCAAACGCATCGTAGTGATCGATATCGGCATACCCAGCGCTGATTTCACGTGCCCTGAGATCGTATACGCGATGTGAGATCGGATGCCATTCCGTGTTGCTGTGCTGCGCAAAAATCCGAAGCGACCCACCATGTGTCGGCAGCTCCTCGACGTCAAACAAGGTCAATCCGTGCGCGGCAAAGATCTTCTCGACCGCGATGAACGAGAAATACGAAAAGTGTTCGTGATAAATTGTGTCGATCTGACATTCGTCGACCAATCGCATCAAATGTGGAAACTCCATCGTGATCACACCTTGATCATCAAGGAGGATGCTCATCCCTTTGACAAAGTCGTTCAGATTGGGGACGTGGGCAAGAACGTTATTCCCGATCAGAAGATTGGCGCGCAGCCCCTCACGTCTCAACGTTCGGGCGGCGCGTTCACCAAAAAACTCTACACGGGTCGGGATGCCCTTTGCGCGCGCGACAGCGGCGACATTTTGAGCTGGCTCGATCCCTAGAACCGGCACATCCTCCGCGACGAAGTATTGCAACAAATACCCGTCGTTGCTTGCAATCTCCACGACCCTGCTGTGAGCACCGATTCCGAATCTTTCTATCATTCGAGCGACGTACGACTTCGCATGTTGCAGCCATGACTCACTATAGGATGAAAAGTAGGCATAGTCCCCGAAGATATTTTCCGGCGCTTCCCATTCCTCGAGTTGGACAAGGAAGCACTCACTGCAGACGTATGCGCGCAGCGGAAAGAACTGCTCATCCTGCCTCGCTTTCTCATCCCGCAGATACGAATTGGCCAGCGGCGACAGTCCAAGATCGATGAAAACCCGTTCGAGCGGCGTGTTGCAGAAACGACAGCAACTCGGCTCTGATGCCCGCGCAGATCGAGCCATGGAGTCGACGGGGGAAGTGACCTCTTTCAACATTTGGTAGCTCCTGCGGGGGAAAGCAACGAAGGCTAAGGGCACGCTAGCTTTTGTCGCCGTGGAGCTATTGACAGTTGTCAAGTCACGTTCCGCTTTTTAGCGCGGCGGTCGCGAAATGACGGCGTCTCGCCCTTGCAAGATCGCTGCGCCGCTTGACCTAGGTGTCTTGCCGCAGAGCAGGACTCATTCGCGCCTTCAATTCAGCGCCGATCTCGCTGTAGGGCTTCCATGCCCTGTCCCGTTCCGAGATCACGCGCACCTCGACCGGCCAAATTATTGCAAGGGCGGGATCGTCGTGCGACAGCCCGCCTTCAGCGCCTGGACTGTAGTAGTTGCTAATCAGATATATCAACTCGGTGTCGTCGGCGAGCGTGACGAAGCCGTGGGCGAAGCGTTCCGGTATGTAAAGCCCGCGGCCGTTGTCTGCAGACAGATTGACAGTGACGTAGCCCAAATACGTCGGCGACTCCGGCCTTAGATCGACGATCACGTCGATCACCGCGCCTCTTGTGCATCGCACGTACTTAGTTTCTGCTGCCGGTGGATACTGAAAGTGCAAGCCGCGTAGGGTGCCGCCTTTCGCATTATAGCTGATGCTCCCCTGCGCGACGACCGGCTTGAGCCCATGTGCGAGGAACGTATCGGCGCAGAATACCCGCGCAAACGACCCTCGGTTGTCCCGATGTCTGTCGATGTCGACGGTATAAGCACCAGCGAGAATTGTTTCAGAGAAGATCATGCGGCATGATGGATGGTTATGGTCCTGGTTTCTAAAAGAACACGGTTCGACAGAGTCGAGCGACAAACCAGAGCAGAGCAATGTCCCATACGACGACGCAAATCAGCGCAAACGCGACACCGAACACCGGCCAGCCGATGACCCGTGTCGTCGCCTTCGCGACACTTATTTCGACTCTCGCGTCTCTGAACTGATCAGACATGCTTCGCATTCGACCTGAGGCCCGGCGTTCTTCAG
Organism: Bradyrhizobium sp. S3.3.6; assembly: GCF_040546905.1. Classification (NCBI taxonomy): domain Bacteria; kingdom Pseudomonadati; phylum Pseudomonadota; class Alphaproteobacteria; order Hyphomicrobiales; family Nitrobacteraceae; genus Bradyrhizobium; species Bradyrhizobium sp. S3.3.6. The sequence goes on from NZ_JBEPOT010000011.1 coordinate 161,951, forward strand.
CCTAGCTGCTTCTGCATTTGGTCAATCTGACAAAGCTCAATAACGACGACGTGTAGACGGTGACCTCCAGAGCGATTTGCCGGGCCCCTGCAATACGGGAGCCCTCCTTGCCTCGCGCCCCGGCAGAGCGATTCGAAGCGACTTTCTGAGGTGCTCGCCACGACGGGCACATACTTGAGGACCATCAAGTATGTGCCATTTGGCCTTATAAAATGAGGTCGGCTCGCAACAGATTGGCGGGAGACGGCTGATCCGTCGAAAGCAGAGGAGAGAGGGTTCGGTTATGAGGATGGGGTCTTCTTATTGCTCAGGGAAGAGGGCGACGCGGGCGGGTCTCGAAAAATTCAGTGCGTCAGACGAATTACGGCTACGGGCACGCGCCGCGATCCCTGGAGGAGCACACACCTATGCGAAGGGAGACGATCAATATCCGCTCTTGGCGCCCGGTTTCATCTCAAGGGGGTTCGGCAGCCACGTCTGGGATGTCGACGGCAATGAGTTCATCGAATACGGGATGGGACTGCGCGCTGTGTCGCTCGGCCATGGCTTTGCCCCGGTGGTCAAAGCAGCCACCGAACAACTAGCGCGAGGAACAAATTTCATGCGACCTTCGCCGCTGGAGGCCGAGTGCGCGGAACGGCTAATCGAACTGGTGCCCGGAGCCGAGATGGCAAAATTCACCAAAGATGGGTCGACGGCTACGACTGCCGCGATCCGGCTTGCTCGCGCATACACCGGCCGCGACATGGTCGCGTTATGCTCCAACCACCCGTTCTTCTCCTACGACGATTGGGCAATCTGCAGAACACCGATGGACGCTGGCATTCCCGTGGATGCGATGCAGCTGACGCTCGGATTCCGGTACAACGACCTGTCCTCGGCAGAATCGCTCTTTGCGCGATACCCAGGCCGAATTGCGGCGTTTATTCTCGAGGCCGAAAGGGAGGAGCCACCTGCGGCCGATTTTCTGGCCAAGTTGCGAGAACTTTGTCATCGGCACGGCGCCCTCTTGAATCATCGACGAGATGATCACTGGCTTTCGCTGGCCGAAATGCTCTGCCCAGCAGCACTACGGAATCGAAGCAGACCTATCGACATTTGGCAAGGCGCTTGGTAACGGCATCGCGATTTCCGCGCTGGTCGGCAAGCGCAGCATCATGAAACTCGGCGGCCTAGACCATAATCTTGATCGTGTCTTCCTACTTTCGAGCACGCACGGCGCCGAGACCCATGCCTTAGCCGCGGCATTGGCTGTCATGGACACCTATCGAGACCAACCGGTCGTCGAGACGCTGCATCGCCAGGGAGATCGCCTGAAAGCCGGTATCGAAGCTTCTGCACGCCATCGCGGGCTCACCGAACATTTCAAGCTCGCCGGCCGGGCGTCAAATTTGGTCTATGCATGTTGTGATGTTACCGGAGCGTCATCGCAGATCTTTCGCACGCTGTTTCTGCAGGAAACTATCCGCCGCGGCTTGCTGCTCCCCTCGCTCGTCGTGAGCTATTCCCATTCCGACGATGATATCGATCGGACGATTGACGCCATCGATGACGTATTCGACGTATACAGGAACGCGCTGGAGAGCGGACCTGAATCTTATCTAACCGGTCGACCGGTTCAACCGGTATTCCGTCGACAGGCCAGTCCTACCGTCCGGTCGGAATCTCGGAAACAGAAGCTCGTGCGTTGAACAACGCACGAGCGAATGACCGCTAAACTGCAAAGCACCCGGTAGCCCCGGCTTCGGGATATTTTCGATTTCTGTGCGCAGTGCGTTGCAGCCAGGGGACGCGCCCGACGACTGGGCGCGCCCCAAGTGCCGGCATACCAAGCGTTGGCCCGCAGCGAAATCAACGAAAACACTCAATTAAAGATTCAATTCAATCGACGACGCGTCCGTTTGAAATCCTCGCTAAACCTTCAAGGTCAGTGAACCTGATGGTCTTGCGATTAGGAAGATCGATGAGGTTTTTCGCTTTGAATTCCGCGAGCGTGCGGCAAACCGTCTCAAGTGACGTTCCTACGTGATCGGCAATGTCAGCCCGGGGTAACTGTAGCCGGAGCGCGTCCGGACGCTTGAGATCGGCACGAAGGTGCGGTCGGATGCGCAACAACAGCCACGCAATGCGCGCCACACAATTTTTCTGGCTCATAGTCATCACCAATGTCAGGGTGTCTGCCAAAACTTGGTGTGCACCACAGGGCTGATCGCTGCGACACACTCCTGAGATTTTTGATCGTACAACACGACAATCGGTTACAGCCTCTGCGGTAAACTGCTGGTGCGTTGAATGGGTTGGCATAACCACATCACCGGGCCAGTAGAAGGCCAGGATTTGGCGGTATCCGTTTTCCTGGAGTCGGACCGCCCGGACGACGCCTTCAACAATTTCGATCTTTTGGGCCTCTTCTTCTCCTTCCCAAAAAAGAGCCCTGCCACGAGCTATGAAGGATGCGGAAGGCCGTCGGAAGTCAGAAATATCTTTGAGGGGGCGCTTATAGATTGAGGTTAACGATTGACCGTTTTCGAGCGAAGCCGATTCTGTAAGCATTTGTATCACCTCAGCACGTAACCCGACGCGTTGAAGTGTAAGCGTTCTTGATACGAAGGATATTCGGGCTAACGCGTTAGGATTTTGCCGGTTCTGGCTAAGCCGATCGGTCTAGTCCGTCTGGCGAGAAAACTATTCGCTGCCTACGTCGCGTTCAATCCATCGGAAAATTCGTACAAGCTGAGGGCAGCACGCTCAAATCTACCGCAAACGCATCCCACCTTGCTCGTCGCTCAGGTCTCGTCGATAAGGACAAATGGCAAGGATCGATTTTCACTGGTGCGGCTTCCACCAGACCTCAGGACGATCCTGCTCGGTCGCGAACACGTTTTTTTGAAGCTGACGGCCCTGGCGCTTGAAATATCTCCAGAGCGTGTCGCAGGATACCATGACGCCACGTTCGCTAAGCTCTGCCAACAGCGCGTATAAGGTCAGAACAGGCTTGTCAGCGAGCCGCGCCAGTAGCCGCTCTCCTCAAGCAGATAAAGTCGCCTGCCGCCCATCGGCTTGGCCGCGCGCTAGCCTATCGCGCGCGACCACTGCGACCATCTCACGACACTCGCAACGCTGAAGTCGTGCAGCTCCACCACGGCTTGGTACGTTTCGTCACTCGCAAGCCCCCCCGACAACATGCTCACGCAGATCCAGTGAGTCTGCTCGCGCCATCCCTGCTGACCTCCACCTCAAGGAGGAGGCTTGAAACAGGGCCCAGATGATTTGGGAATCCTCGATTCAGACAAAATCGGAAAGACTTTAAACAGTCAGCACCGATGAGATCAGCGAGCCCAGAGCGCACGCTTCCGAAATCTCGCTTCAAAGGTTAACTTTGCCCGGGTTTGTGCTGAAGTGATTCCAGGAAACGACATGCCGCACCTGGAGAGATGGCAATCATTCAGCCAATCGTCGAAAAAAGCGTGGTTCCCACCGCTGCGCCCGCCAGTTGTTATCGAGCATCGGATCTGGCCTCGAACCGGCGTGGTTGCCTCTGTCGATCGCGAACCTTTTACTCTTCACTCTAGCCGTCGACCGGTCCTTTGGTCCAACCAACTTTGCGGCGATAAACGCCGCCTCAGTACGATTGCGAGCACCAAGCGCGCGAAGAAGCGCGGCCGTATGAATTTTGCTTGTCCCTTCCGCAATGCTAAGTTCCCGAGCGATCTCCTTGTTCGACATTCCTTGGGCCAGCAGCGGGAGAATTTCGTTCTGCCGGCGCGTCAATCGGAGGGCGTCAAGGTCAAAGTTGATGATCGGAGCAGGTTCCGGCTGAGCAACGTCATCCCCAGCCAACCACCGAGGTACATAGATGCGTCCTGACAACAAATCTCCGATAGCGGACAGCAATTCCTCATCCGACTGCAGCTTGGGCACGAACCCGTGGAAACCAGCAGAAAGACACTTAAAGACATCCGCACGGGTGTTCGAAGTCGACATTACCGCAACCCGAGTTGCAGGCCTTATGTCGAACAACTCGCAAAGGACACCAAGCGCCCCCTGAGTGAGGCAGCCGAGGTCGATCAAAATCAAATCGACACTTGTCTCTAGATCAAAATGTTCCAAGCATGAGACATCTACTACGCGAGATTTCCTGAAACGACATTCAATCACGTCCCGGAGACCGTTACGGTAAACGCTATGGTCATCGACTATTAAAATAACAGACACTGCTCAATCCTCAAGCAATCCCGTACTCTTACCCGGGATTCTCACATCCTGGCAGTTGGGCTGACAAAAAAACTAGCAGAGATAGCCCCAGCAACGTCCCAATCTACATCCTCCTATGTGACCGTTGTACGAAACGGCCATGCGGACAACCAATTGAAATTACCGCAATGCAAAAATTGTAAGCTGACTTAAATAAAAGTCAACAGGGCGACGTGAGGACGACGTGCAGGTTCCTAGATGTTCCCGCACGGCGCGTGAGCGCCTTGAATGCCTCGCCGGTAGGTCGGCCGCTATGCGACCACTTGTCCGGCTGCCGTCAACGATCGCGCGTTCGCCGTCACCGGAACGAACTCGCGAATTGGCGTCCAGCGCAAATGCGAATCCAGCTGCTCCGTATGCTGCAAGTGGCGAAGCTCGGAAAGCCGAGTAAAGGGAGCGGCATTGAAGGTGGCCTCATCCAGCCGAATACGTTCGAACACGCTTCTCAATTGCCCTGCGCCGCGCTGCGCATTCCATTCACAGCGGAAGCCCGGCATGTGAGCCTTGATCTTCGCAAAAGACACGCGATAGCTACGGTTGTCCGGGCCGCTCGGGCCGAATGACAGCTCACAATCGGGGAACGTATCGTTCACAATTTCCGCAATCCCACGCACTGTATAGTTCTGAGTTTCATCGCCGACGTTGAATGCCTCGGCGCAAACAGCCTCGCGTGGCGCCTTGAGGGCACACAAGATCGCTTGGCAGATGTCCTCGACGTGAACCAGCGGACGGCAGGGGGTACCGTCGCTCAAGACCCGAATCTTTTTCTCCGTAAACGCCCAGCCGGAAAGATTATTCAGGACCAAGTCAAAACGCTGCCGCGGAGACGCCCCGAACGCCGTTGCGTTGCGCAAAAACACCGGTGTGAATAGGCTATCCGTCAACTCGACCAGATCATGTTCGACCAGCACCTTGCATCGCGCGTAGGCTGTTTGAGGATCGCAGGTCGATGTTTCAGATTTCAGTTCGGCACCGGCCGCGCCGTAGATGCTGCACGAGGACGCATAAACAAATCGTCCAATGCCCACTTCCCTGCATTTACGCGCAAACTCCACCGACCCACGATGGTTGATCTCCATTGTCACGCCGGGATCATTCTCCCCAAGCGGATCATTTGACAGCTCCGCGAGGTGAACCACAGCATCGAAACCCGCCAGGTCGGACAGCGACAATTGCCGCGTATCACGCGACATTACCATCGGGCGTGTCCTGCCGTCGTCGAATAGCCAGCCGCGGCGATACAAACCCGTGTCAATGCCGGTCGCATCATGACCATGTTCAAGCAGCTTCGGACCGAGCACCGCACCGATATATCCGTCAGCTCCAGTGAAGAGAACGCGCATGTGATCAACTCCTCAAAGAGTAACTTGATCGGCGATGACCGACTGAGACACCTTGACGCCTGCGCCTTGCACAACACCATCCCTATCCCATACGCACCAGGGCGGCTGCCCCCTATCCCAGAGATCCTGCAGCACCGTCTTATCGCGCAAGGTGTCCATGTTCTGCCAGTAACCGCGATGCCTGTAGACGGCGAGTTGGTCCTGCTCAGTCAGCCGCGCGAGCGGCTCGTTCTCCCAGCTCGTGCTGTCACCGTCGATGAGATCGAGAGCCTGCCGCTCGACAACGAAAAAGCCTCCATTGATGATCTGGCCGTCGCCCGTGTTCTTTTCGCGGAACTGCGCCGCGCGTGGGCGATCCGAGGAGAGATTGATTGCACCGAAGCGACCGGGCAATTGCACCGCTGTCACCGTCGCGAGCGCGCCCTGCTGATGATGAAATTTGATCAGTTCGCGTATATTAACGTCGCTGACGCCGTCGCCATACGTCATACAAAAAGTCGAATCCCCCAGATGCTCGCGTACGCGCTTGAGCCGCCCACCGGTCATCGTCTTCTCGCCGGTGTCGACCAGGGTTACCTTCCAGGGTTCGCAACCACTTCGATGCATCTCAATGCGGTTGCGTTGAAGATCGAGTGTAAAATCTCCCTGATGGGACAGGTAGCTCATGAAATAGTCTTTGATCACCGCACCCTTGTAGCCACAGCAGATAACGAACTCGTTCATGCCGTGATGGGAATAGAGCTTCATGATGTGCCAAAGGATCGGGCGGCCACCGATTTCAACCAACGGCTTCGGAACCACTGAGGTATGTTCGCTCAATCTCGTGCCATAACCGCCGGCGAGAATGACAACCTTCATCGGGATCTCCTCTATTTGAGTCGCCGCCCGACGCATTCACACGCGCAATTATTGGATCGGACGATGAGATTGGAGAGTAGGTCACCGCCGCAAGACCGAGTTGATAACCGTCAACTCGACTGAACACCATTGACCCGAGTCAAATCGAGCAACACGCCAGTCGCCTTGTCGATGAAGCGTCCGATTGCATTTTCGCCAGCACTCCCGATTCGACGCCGTCCCTGTATATCCGCGCTCGCACGGCGTGTTCGCGCAACCGATTTGACGCTCGTCAACTTGCAGATCAAAACCGAGAATAATCAAAACTCAGAGCGACCACGCGTTGCTCTCGGCGGAACCGAGCGATGACATTAATCAACGACAAGTGGGAAGCGGCGAAGGGAAGACCCGCGGGTTTTGATTTCCTGCGCATCACATTGGCCATCGCAGTCATCCTCTGGCATTCCGTTGCTGTCTCCTATGGTCCGGCCGCCGAGCAGTGGTTTTACGGCGGCCCCCTAAAACCACTGGTGTGGTTCGTCATTCCAGCCTTCTTTGCGCTGAGCGGGTTCCTCGTCGCCGGAAGCCTTGAGCGCAACGATCTCCCGTCGTTCGTCACACTCCGAGTGATCAGAATCTTTCCCGCCTTGACCGCGGAAGTCCTGATCTCGGCAATACTGATCGGCCCAATATTTACAGATCTAGCGCTGGCGCAATACTTCACGGACCCGGACTTCTTCCGCTATTTCCTTAATATGATAGGCTATATCCACTTCCACCTGCCCGGCGTCTTCTCCGAACTGCCCGTGCCAAACGTGGTGAATAGTCAGCTCTGGACTGTTCCACACGAGCTCGAATGCTACCTAGCGATCAGCGCCGCGGCATTGATCGGCCTAACCAAGCGCCATCGGCTATTCCTCCTCGCCGTATTGTTCGTCATTGCTGCGTTGACGCTGCGCGACGTGCTCAGCGGCAAGCCGGGTTCGCCGGCTGCGCCCCCAGGACGAATGCTGGTGTTAGCTTTTCTGTGCGGGGTGGCGCTCTTTCTGAACCGAATCCGGATCGCGAGTTCCCATTGGCTTTTTCTGGTCAGCGCAGTCGGCTTCGTCGTTTGCGTGCTCGCATCAACCCGCGCTGGTGAGACTCTCGCTGCTTTCTTCATCGCTTACGTCACGGTGTATCTCGGGCTGCTCAATTTCAGCACCGGACCGATCACAAAAATCGCCGACTATTCGTACGGCGTCTATCTCTATGGATTTCCCGTGCAGCAGAGCGTGGCTCAGCTGATGCCGGACCACCGCATATGGTACATCAATTTTTGGCTCAGCCTCGCCTTGACGTTTGTGTTCGCGGTGACCTCGTGGCATCTGCTTGAATCCAAGGTGATGGCCAGGAAAAAGCAAGTCTTGGCGTTAGTCTCGACATTTGTGGACCGCACACGAAGTCTTGTTGTGTTCGCTTGGGGCTGGCTCGTTCGTCGCCCGGCGGAAGCGCGCACGACGGCTCCGAAGCGAACAGCGCCCACGAACTGACGGGGTGTATCCGCGCAGGTTGGCGAAACTAGAGGGACGCGCTTGTCGATCCCTCGTCTCGGCCGAACTATGCGCGGACGAATGAGCTTCTTGCCGGCGCAGCGCCAGTCAGGCGGGCAAGAAGCGGCGAGTCAGCCGATGCAGAAATCGCATTTGTCCATAGACCGCCGGATCGGGACCGATCCGCCCGTCAGTCCGGTCCAGACCGGCAATGACTGCGTGGTCGTTGCTGGTCAACTCGAAGTGGAATAGATCAATATTCTCGGCCATGCCCGCCGCTCTTGCCGATTTCGGTATGGCGATAAAACCATTCTCAAGGTGCCAGCGGAGGACGATTTGTGAGGTCGTACAGCCGCAACGCTCGGCGATGGCCTGGATCCTCGGATCGTCGAGAGCCCTCCCCTGCCCGAGCGGGCTCCAGGCCTGGGTCTCGATCCCGTAGCGCTCGTGGATATTCCGCAACGATTGCTGCTGGAACGCAGGATGCAATTCGATCTGATTCAGAGCCGGTATGACGCCCGTCTCGCCGACGATCCGCTGCAAATGATCAGCCAAAAAATTGGACACCCCGATCGACCTGACGCGTCCCTGCTTCTGGAGCTCAACGAGCGCGCGCCAGGTTTCGACGTAGGCCGCACGTTGCGGACATGGCCAGTGGATCAAGTAGAGATCGATCACGTCTAGTTGCAACCTTGCTGCGCTGGCGTCAAAAGCGCGCATCGTTCGATCATATCCGTGATCTTCGTTGCGAACTTTCGTCGCAACGTACAGCTCGCTTCTCGGGAGATTCACTCGCTTCAAGGCCGCGCCAACTCCGGCCTCGTTTCCATAGCTGGCAGCAGTGTCAATCAAGCGATAGCCCGCATCGATCGCGGTGGCGACGACTTTGGGTGCGCTTGCACTGGCGATCTGCCAGACACCAAATCCAAGCCGGGGTAGCGCATGGCCGTCATTGAGCAACACCATCGGAACGCTGGCTGTGGCCGAGGCGGGTCGTCCTTGAAGGTCCGCTGGCAGTGGCGAGGGGCTCGATCCGAACGATTGCAAGGGCCGCTCTGCCTTCGCACTTGGGATGGTCATCGTACGATCCGCTGCGAGCGCGTAGTGCGCACTGGCAGTGTCGATTATCGCAGCTGGACCGATCGCACTGTGGCTGCCAGCCACAGTTCTCAGCATGATACCCTTCAGCCAATCACGGACCGTCGGCGTACGGCTTTCGAACATGAAATAGAAGACGCAGGCGGCAAGCACGCAGGCCACGATGAAGCTCGCGTCAAGTCCGACTGATGCGAACGTAAAATCCTGACGGCCGCTTGCGACTGTGACGTTCAAAAGCAACAGGATCGGATAGTGAATTGCATACAGTGAAAAGCTGATTTTTGCGAGCTCTCCGCCGATGCGAAGCGATGAAGGCAGTGATACCTTCAGATAGTCAATGCCCACAATGAATGCGGTAGTACCCAGCCCCACAGCGAGGCTGAACGCCGCCCATTGAGGGACAAGGCCTTTCGACGCGAGAACATATAAACCAACCGTACTGACGACAAAGCTGCAGCACCAAACCCATATCGGTACCACGACGGCATAGGCGATGACACCAAGAGACCAAATTGCAAAAAAGAACAACAACTTCAGTCCAGCATGCGTACCGCGGCTTTCGAAATGCTCCGCCATTACGAACAATGCGAGGACGGCGATAATGAGCAGAATGTAGGCCGGAATCTTGCGGGCTGAAATTATCGCAAAAAACAGTACATAATACCAAAATTCATTCGACAGGCTCCACAGGGCAGCATTTCCAGCGAATTCCGAGCACGCTATCGTCTGGAGAAACAGCCCGTTGCAGATTGCGGTCGCGGCGCCGATCGGCGCCTGGAAGATTGCCGCACTGTTGTAGACGTCCAGATGCGAGGAAACATAGGCCTGCCACGCCCCAGATTGCCGTGCTGAAACATAAGCGGAGAAGGAGACCGTCAGCGCAGGCAGAAGTACAACGTAGAGCCGCGACACACGCGCAGAGAAATAATCGACCGCATGCAGTCGTCCGCGCATATTTCTGACCAGCGCAGGCCCACCCACCAAGTAACCGCTCAAGACAAAGAACACGAGAACCGCAGCAGGGCCGTGAGCGCTCAAGGTCCAGAGGACAGAATAGACCAGTCTGATCGCCGGATCATAATTCTCGCCCGGCAGCTTCTCCATGAACATCAACTGGTAGGAATGGAATGCCAGAACCTCAACGGCAGCAAGCCCGCGCGCGAGATCGAGCCAATCCGACAAAGCAGGAGACACCCCGGTCTCTGCGCGAAAAACGATCACGTCATGCCTTCCCATCTCAAGCCCCCCCGTGAACCAGGGAAAAGATGCCAGCCTTCCGGGTTTTTAGCCGCGGTCTTCCTGGTCGAATTGACGCATCTCAATAATGCCTGGCTCAATTGGCGACAGGCGCAGGCCTTGACGTTCGGCACCGCGGAGCGCTGCCCGGGCTGCCGCATCGAAAAAAGCGCGACGCCCAACATCTGCGGCCTGAGAAACCGGGAGTGTCTCTCGGGGCCGACGCGAGACAATTCGACGCAAGACTGCCGTAGGCACGTTTGCCGCAAAAGCGAGCAACGGCAAAACGGCCTATAGTTTCCTTGCTATAGCGCAATCAGCTGCAGGCGCTGCTGCTGTTCAAGAAGGCAACAACCGTCATCGTGCCTGTTTGATCGGCGAATGCCGCACTATCACCCTATTCGGAAATAGCTCAATCACATTGACGACAAATTCTGTTGCGACGGTCGACTTGCAAGCGCAAGCAGAGTGCATTGAGTCAGGCGCCCAATCTGGCGTTCGCCACACACAATGCACGTAGTTCTGCGGGGACGGCAAATGAGTCCGCTACGACAAGTCAATTGAAATTTGCTGTGGCGTGGTTCATTTTTTAGGGAACAGTTCAATGTGATTCGGCGAAGTCCGATCTCAATGGCGCGTGAACGATCGGCCGTGTGGTGGGTGGCCCGTTCTTGTAACTTTCGCGTCCCAAACAGCGTTCAGTAGCGAAAGCGGCGTGAAGTCGGTCAGGCTTCAAGGCCGCAGGCAATGCTTTGCCCGGACCGCGCCGATTGCTGCTCGCGCGGGATCGGCGCATCCCCGAACAACCAGGAAAGTGAAATGGCAATTTCGTTATCCGCGCTGATCAAACAGAATACGCTCGGGCAGAGCGAAGCATTTCCTGCCGGCGTGCCGCACAGCTACAGCTGGTACAAAGGCTGGAATCCTGGTGGTCAGATGACACCGCCTCCAGGCTTCAGCGCCGTTGAAGGTTGGGGGCAAGTTTATACTGAGGAAGGAGCCCCCGCCTCCCCAAACGCAGATGTCGAGGTCTCCAATGCGAAGACCTACGTGCACATCAAGGAAACGGGCCAATGGGTGCTGGTTCAGGACCAGTCAAAGCTCGGTCTGGGAGGGGGGCATTTTGTCGCCGACTTCGCGGGAAATTCAGCCTATCCGATGCAGGTGACGCGCCTGCCAAGTGGGGCCGCGAGCTTTGATGCCCCCGTGGCCGGGTACAATGACCATTTCTGGTATGGAGCCCGAGGATCATACGCGGCTGGAACGGTCGACGGCGTCTACGTCCAAATGGATATGCGCACGACCGATGCGAACGCGAAACTCGTGGGCATGGTAGGCGTCGACTGGTGGCGTAACGCAACGGCGCCTTTTCTTGCCGACCACAGCAACAATCCAGGTGTTGGCGGCAGCAACTGGGTCGAGCTCTCGACCCAGTGGAAGACGGTTGGCTACTATTCCATGAGCACCGCGGCATTCCAGGCAAACCTGCCTCCGCCGCTGCTCGGATCTTCACAAACGCCTCCCGTCGTGCCGCCGGACACGCTCGCGCCGGCAGCGCCCAAGATCACCGCGTTCACGCCGGATACGGGCACCGTTGGAGACAAGAAAACCGACGCCAAGCAATTGACGTTGAGCGGTACCGCCGAAGCTGGCAGCACTGTGAAGGTACTTGAGGGAACGACCGTGGTTGGCACGGCGAAAGCCAATGCAAACGGCGGCTGGAGCCTGAGCACAGCCCAGTTGTTGGCGGGCACCCATACCTTCACCGCGAGCGCCACAGACGCTGCAGGCAACGTCAGTTCGAAATCCGCGGCCCTGAGTGTGATCGTGAATGCAACACCTCCCGCCACCTCGCCGCCGGCAACCGGCGCGAACCTGTTGGTCAACGGATCGTTCGAGGCAACTTCCTTGGCGGCCTATGCCGGCGGCCGCTGGGGCGCCTACCAGTCCGTTTCCGGCTGGACCGCGATCAGCGGCGGCATGATCGAACTCTGGAACAATCTTGGTGGAGTCAAAGCCACCGATGGTGGGAATTTCGGCGAACTCGACTATGCAGGCGCGCGAGACGGCTTCTACCAGGACGTCAAGACTGTTGCCGGCCAAGTCTACGACTTGTCCTTCGACGCACGCTCACGGCCCGGCTTTACCGGCTCGACCTGCTCGATCGAGGTATTGTGGAACGCCTCAGTCATCTCTACCGTCCCTCCCGGCACGGCATGGCAAACCTTCGACTTCACGGTGGTAGGGACCGGTGGCAAGGATCGCCTCACGTTCCGTGAGGTAGCCAGTCAAGGTGGCGATGGACTAGGCGCGCTTTACGACAACATCGAACTAACCGCCGCCTCATCTCCACCAGTCACATCACCGCCAGCGGCAGGCACCAATCTCCTGGTGAACGGATCCTTCGAGTCGTCGTCGCTGGCGCCCTTGCAGGACGGCCGGTGGGGGGCCTTCGACTCCATTCCGGGTTGGCACGCGATCAGTGGGGGCGCCATCGAGCTTTGGAATAATCTCAACGGCGTGAAGGCTACCGACGGAGTCAATTACGGCGAGTTGGACTACGCGGGAGCCCGCGATGGCTTCTACCAGGACGTGAAGACCGTTGTCGGGCAAGAGTACACACTCTCCCTCGACGCGCGCTCGCGACCTGGGTTCACAAGCTCGACCTGCTCGGTCGAGGTATTATGGAATGGTTCGGTCGTTGACGTGGTTCCCCCCGGCAGCAACTGGAAAAACTATGATTTCACGGTGGTCGGCACTGGCGGAAAGGATCGCCTGACGTTCCGCGAGGCGGCAGGCCAGTCTAGTGACGGGCTCGGCGCTCTCTATGACAACGTTTCGTTGGTCGCCAAGCCGACAAGCGCAGCTTCGGCGTCTCTACTGAGTGATGCAAATCATGCAGTGGCGCTGATGAACCAATATGCGGCGACCGACGTAGTTGGCACCGGCTCGGTGACCAGCACGATCTCGGCTGCTGACGCCAACGCCTCTCTCACACAAACGCTTTCTTTGCCGGCGCAGCACTAATTCGCTAGCGATTGGATGAGAGCAACCTCTGGGGTGTCGCGCAGCGGCACCCTTTTTTTCGGCATCGACCTGGTGGACCGGTGATTCCACGCGAGATAAGGATAAGAGTGAACCGTACAGAATGACCTCGCTCAAGGTAGACCACCACAGCTTGATAGCAACGATGGAAAATTGATAATCGTCAACTCGGGTTAGCCAAGTTCGCATTAGTTGATGCCGGGCGTGCTACGAAAAATGAAGCTCGCCACTCACACCCGCCTTGTGTGATCAATCGTGGAATGGAGACGTCGTGCACGCCAGCAGGTCCACTTCTGATCAGAAACCGACGGATATTCGGTCGAGTAGCTGGCACCCGCGAGGATTGCTTCCGCGCGACATTCAGCGATCCTGATCCATGACGCCTTCGGCGAACATCACGAAGAGCGCACCCTCGGACTACCCACAAACGGGCGCGAACCGCAACTCTGTGGCCGGGCCGGCCAATCCCTTCGTGACGATCGCCATTCCTACGTATAATCGTGCCGCGCTTTTGAGGGGCTGCATTGCCTCAGCTCTGTTGCAGACTTACCCTCATTTCGAGGTCCTGGTTTCGAACAACGCCTCTCCGGACGATACCAGCAGAGTCCTGGCCGGCTTTAGCGATCCAAGATTGCGGGTCATCAACCAGGAAACGAATATCGGCCTGCTCCCGAATTGGAATGCCTGTCTCGCCAATGCTCGCGGCGACTACGTCGTCTTCGTTTCCGACGATGACAGAATCATGCCGTGGCTGCTCGCGCGGTGCGCGGCCCTCGTCAGGCAGCAGCCGGAACTTTCGAGCGTGATTACGCTGAGTAACCTTCATGCGGCTTCGATCGGAAAAACAAGGCCTCCGCGCGTCAGCCGCCGCTGCGAGACGGGCATTCGGGACGGAACCATGATTCTGACGGACTTCCTGACCGACCAGATCACAGTAAATATGTGCGGCGTGATGATGCGGACCGAGCTCCTGCGCGAGCGCGGCGGCATTCCGCTTGACCTGCCGCACACCGCCGACGTCGCTGCGTGGGCGCCGCTTCTGCTGCTCGGCAAGGCCGGCCTGATCAACGAGCCCTGCGCAACCTACACCTATCACGACGGCTCCGAGACGGCTCGGTTGGGCGTCGAACAGCTTCTCCACGACGGACGCAAAGTGGCCGGTCTGATCGCAGAGACCGCAGAAGTTCATGTCCAAGACCCGCAGCTGCGTAAGACCATACAAGTTGAGGCCAAGCGCTGCTTCGCGCGCCGCGCACTGATCACGCTGTCTGATTATCGAAAGAGCGGCGCCAGTATCGCGGAGATGCTGAACGTCGCCTGGCAATTTCGTCACGACCTGTACGGTGTCAGCCTGAAGGCCGTTCTTCGCTTCGTTGCTGTCGCTTTTTGCCCAAAACAGCTCGCTGCTGGGCTGCGTCGACTGAGGCGGAGCACATCGGAACAGCTAGCCTGACGACCCCGCCCCCAAGTATCGCCCCACTCGTCAAGATGCGCCCTGCCCGACAATCACGTGGTCAGCAATGGCTTCCCACGATTATTGATAACGCTCAAATTCACTAGAATCCGCACATGCAAACGTCCTGGCAGAGGCGAGAGCATGATCACCAGTTCACATCACCAATCCGGCGCTCTACCGGCCAGACAGGCGCGATCCCGAGATAATCTGGCAGGGGTCGTTCAGGACGTGCTGGCGGTTCACCGTGCCTGATTCATCATATGTACCATGAGCACCCAGGCCATGCGCGCTCCACTCAACCGGTTCCTCGTTGATCTGATCGTCATGGCCATGCGTGCCAGCGTCATGGCCAGCAAATTTGCTCTCGCTCTGTTCATTGCCCGATATCTCGATCTATCATCACTTGGTCTGTACGGACTTGCTACTGCCGCCATGGGCACGATTCCGATCGTCGTCAATCTTGGAATGAACCACCTGCTGATGCGCGACGCAGTGACCGCCTCCACCGGTGATATGATTGACAGCATGCGCCACTATTGGTCTTTTGTGGTCTCAGCGTACCTGGCTCTCTTGACGATCGCTGCACTGGTGATTTTCGTCTTCGGCACTTCCGCTCTATGGGTCCTGATCATTGCCGTGATCATGTTCGAGCATATCGGTAACGATATCTTCTATCTTCTTTCGAGCCTGCAGCACCACTTCTCAGCGAATGCCATCAGCTTCATTCGCGGCGCAGCCTGGATTCTCGTTTATATTCCGCTCGCCATTTGGGATCCGAGCTTCAGTTCACTCTCGGATCTGTTCGGATTTTGGCTGATGGGAGGTGTGGTTTCTATAGGGCTGTTTGTTTTCCTGAGCTGGTCCTGGCCATGGCGAGCATCCTTTTCTCTTCCGTTACGACCCTCGGTGATTACGAACGCGATCCGGAAGTCGTTCCTCATGCTGCTAAGCGATCTCGGGTTTATTGCGAGCCAGTTCGTCGACCGCTACCTCATCACGTTGTTCCTGGGCTTGAAGGTCGCCGGCATCTACTTCCTCTTCTGGACGGTAGGAAGTTCTGCAACCACCTTCCTCGGATTCATTTTTCAGCAAAAACAACGCCCGCTCCTGATCAGCGCTTATCGGACTGGCGGCCCATCCGCGCACTGCCAGCTGGTCTGGCGTTTCACGCAGACGACCGCGTTTGCCACGGTCGCGCTCAGCATTGTGGTCGGATTTGCTTTCCAGATCCTCTTGCCGCAGCTCGGTCAGCCTGTGCTTGCTGCCCAATGGCCGGCGTTCTGGCTGATCGTTACCGGGCTAGCGGTCCGTTACCTGGCCGATTTCGGAGCCGTAGGTCTGTTTACTGCGCATCGCGATCGGATGACAACGATCACAAACGTCGCATTGGGATGCGTGTCGGTGATTGCGCAGTTGGTGTTACTGCCGATCGCCGGACTCTATGGCGCAGGCGGAGCAATCTTGTTCACGTCTCTCGTCATAGCGCTTTGGCGCTACTGGCTTCTGTTCGGTCCCTCGTTCGTGAACGCCGAGTCAGGTCGGGCAGGAGCCTAGCCCGACAAGGCAAGCCATTGAGCCGAAGGCCGTATGTCCCCGGAAGTCAATGGTATGTGCCACCGTCGACGTAATGGGCCCGCCTGAATATGCAATCCACTTCAAGCAAGGATGCTGGATCCTGAGAATAGTAAGTTATCGGCCGCATCTGACTTAGCGAGAAACCGGCCTCCCGCATGAAACGGAGGGCTTCGTCGAACTGCCAAGTCCCCTCGTAGAGGTGAACAAGAGGCAATTCCAACTGGACGCCCAGAACACGATGAAGCGAGTTCTTGCCACCTCCTAAAACGCTCTGCTCGAATCCTTGCGTATCCACCTTCAGGAACACCCGATCCTCGGAAACCTCCGAGAATATGGAATCAAGCGTCGTGATCTGCACTTTGTCGACCCGAACTACGTCGGTCTCATAGATGCTGTTGCGGCCGACCTCGGTTTGCCTGACAATAGAACTCATAGCCGTGTTCTTGCTTACATTGATTTCGATCGTGCCAATGGTCTCCCCAAGCGCCGTATTTCGGCAACTCCACTTCTCGTCGGCAGCACTGTTCTTCTCGAGCCGCTCGAACACTTCGGCGACAGGCTCAAAAGAGACAATCCTGCCAGAGTACCCTCGCGACCGCAGTTCTTGGGCAAACTGGCCCTCGTTGGCGCCGACGTCCAAAACAAGATTGACGGACCTCGAGTGGAGAAATTCCGTCAAATCCGGATGTTGACGACGAATCTCATAACCTACTGACCTAACGATCGACTTCAGCCGGTCCTTCACAATCATAACTATGCTCCCCTGAGTTCTCGCCCAGTCCGCCGACAACGCGTCGTCACTGAACCTGTTACGAAGATTGAGCCACTCATCGCCAACCTGGCTGGCTCCGACGCCACCTGAGGATTGGTGACAATATTGCCCGGCCAACGAGCGTCCGTCGTAGGCCAACCTTGACCAAATCCACGGTCGGCGATGGCAGTGGAGGCATCAGGTTGTCGCGTGTGACAAGACTTTCGTCTCCCTGGTCCACATCGCATTCAGCAGCCTTTCTCAGGCGATCGCGCCAGGAGGCAGTCTCATGCATTGGTGCCATACTGTCCGTCCAATCAGCCTGTGCGCCCTTCGCAAGCGTTCGATTGGCTTCGTGCTTGAATAGCGCCGGTTGCCTTTGCCGTATCTCCAGACGCTTCGATATCTGCGCTGGAGAACGGTACGGATAATGCTTCAGCCGCATCCGCAACGGGAACGTCCGGCCACGGTTATGCGGCCAGATCAGCCCGCCCCAGCGGAGATCGTTTCGGTGTCGAACGAAACGCGGTTCACTCCAGTTGTTCTGATAGAACCTGAGCCGGTCTTGCACCGGCTGATTGAGCCATTCCGAAGGACTTCGTTCGTATTCTTGAATATCCACGTCGGTGAAGTAGAAGTTAAACGTGGCGGACAGAACGAAGCCATAGCTGCTGGGAACGCGCGCGAGGAAACGGGCCGGATCATCAATGAAGAACTCGTCGGAGTCTAGTCTGCACCACCAATCTCCTGGCGATGCTATAGCCCGACGCTCCTCAAATATCTCTCCGCGAAGCTCGTCGGTGAAAACGCGGTCGTCATGGCCAACGATTTCGATCTTTGGGTTCCGGCTCGCGACGGCTTGCACCGTTTCCCACGTTCCATCGACACTGCCATTATCAAAGACGAATATCCTGTCGCTCCAGCGTAGCGCCGCCTCCAGCGTCTCGCCGACAATGTCGTTCTCGTCCCGAACGCAACAGATGCTGAATATCTTCATGCTGATGGTACACTCACTCGGCCGGCCAGACAGCGCCGGCGCAGCTCGCGGAATTGCAGAGGGGCGAACGCACATTCACCCCCTTGGCGACCGGGCGGGGGCGGCACTCGCTTCTTCCCTGAAATCGGGCCGTCCGGCAGGATGATGGTCCTTGGCTCCTTCCGCCTTTTGTCGGGCAACCAACAGCAGATTTCTCACCGGATCGTCGTCCCCAACGACGACATCCTGACTTGGTTGGGCATGCATCGTGCTCTTAGCGAGTTCTGGTCCGAAGATGCCTCCAAGGCCGAGCAGAACACCGCCGGCAAGCGCCAAGGCGACGAGATGCGAGATGTGAGGAAACACTGGCGCCGTTGGGGTTATCGCTTTCTGTACCACCCTGAGGCTGGACAGCTGGCTCTTTTTTGCGACTTCGGTGCTTATCTGCTCCTCAAGAATTCGGGCCGCATACTGCCCCGCGGCAGACGACGCGGTCGTGAGAACGCGCTTCAATCTTCCATACTCGGCCTCCTTCGCAGAGAGCGACGCCAGTTCCCTGTTCACCTTTTCCAGCTCGATGCCTAGTTGACTCATCAGCTCCGACTGCCCGTTGAGCTCGGCATTCAGCTTCATAAGAGTCGCCATGTTCTCCTGGTACACTTTGATCAGAAGCAAGGGAGGCTGGTCCTCGAACTGGTCCGGCGGCTTGGCGGAAGAGTCCAATGTCTTCCGAGTATCCCCTCCAAGCGTGGTCACCATTCGGCTGACAGTCTTACTCTGCGCGACCGGCCGCAGCACTGCCAATTGATCTGCGATCGCAAGCTTCTGCCCTTTCTTATCCTCAATTAGGACCCGCGTACTGGAGATCTGCCCGGCCAAATCACTGGCGCGCTTGAGCAGGAGTTGCCGCTGATCGTCGACGGCATAGATCGAGGCCTCCACTGAAAACTTTTTCAGATTGTCAGCCGCTATCTCGGCCTCTTCCTCGAGGCGTTTCGTTTGCTGCTGGAAAAACTCCTGCGCGCCCAGCATTTGAACATCCTGACTTTGCACCTCTACCAAAGCGTTCGCGAGCTCGTTCAGGTAATTCGCGGCGATCGACGGATCTTTGTGACGGAACGTTATTCTCAACAGGTCGGATCGGCCTTCCTGCTTGGCGTTGATGCGATCGCGCAAACTGAGAATTGCACCCTGGTTACGCTCTATGTCTTCCTCCGCCTCCGGCTTCGACTCCGGTTTCGGTTCTGTCGGCTCCCTGGCAAACACATCCCGAAGATCGATTTCCTTTCCCCATGCCATAAACCTGGCCAAGAGAGTCGGATTTGAATCCGACGATAGCCTGTCGTAGCCAACGTTCTTGGCGGCTTCCAAAATGACCAGATCGATCTTGGCGATGCGCGACAGCGACTCCATCCGGCTTTGAAGGTCAACGCCTTCGCCAAACGGCGAGGTCGCATTACTGGACCGCTCCTTGATACCCTGCCCGGCGCGCAACAGCACGTACGCCTCGTACCGATCACCAACGGTCGCGTAATAAAGAAAGGCTACGCCGGACGTCAGCACCAGGCACAGGTAAATAACCCACTGTCGCCGCCATAACAGGCCGAATACGCTGGCGAATATCGTAGTGCTCCCGTGTTTCACCGTCGACTCCACTTCTTCGGACCGCCACAGCGTCCACCGAAGTGCACTGATCGGTATTGACGGCCGTCAACTTGTATTCGGCGATCACCGACATGTTGCTACAGAGCCTCCGGCATTGCCAACGAGAGCGGTCTGAGCAGGTTCAGTCCGTTTGAAGGGGAACCACAGCAGCCATACGCCAATGGAAGTGGAGTAAGTTCGTTGTGAAGGATCTAGCTCTAGGAAGAGAGGAGACACCACATCTCGCTTCCACCGCGATGGCCGTCCAGAGCCGGTTCTTCGTGGTAACCTGCTTCGGCCTCGTGTTCCTGAATTGCCTTACGTTCGCTTACCACTTTACCGGGTCGACCATATTCAACGTCCTGAGTAACTCGACAAGCCTGCTGCTTATCTCCTGGTCTGCCTACCACGTGCTGACAGCGAAAGAGAGCAGTGGCTTCTACAAGGTCTTCCTGATGCTCGCCTGTATCTTCACGGGTGCGAGCTATCTGGTGAATTTTGGCTCTTTCGAGCTGTCGGACGGTTTGAAGCTCGTATCGATCTATTCGTTCTATGTGGCAGGCCGAAGCACGCCGGAGCAACTGCACCGCTTCGAGAAGCGGTGCATCTACGTACTCGCCGCTCTGCCACTGCTATTCAAGGTAGTTGGCCAGACGAAAGTCTACATAGGAATCGAATATCCTGACGTGTTCTCCTACTTCCCGAACACAAACACGGCAGCACTCTATTTCTCCGCCTTGTTCTTTGCCTTATCCCCCTGGCTCGGAAGCAAGGTACTAATCGCGCAATTTGTAAATGCTGCGATCATGAACCGAGTTGGTCCCGCACTGGCGACCATCGTCGCCGTTGGTCTTTGGTCTTTCTTCCCCCTGAGGCCGCAAGTGTTCGTTGCGCTCTTCTTGCTGGCAATAGCCAGCTTTGGCGCCTACGCGGTCGGCGCGCTTGATCGATTGATAACGGGTCTGAACGCAATAGCGCTGATCTGGAGCCTTGACCCAGGCACCGTCGCACGGATGTCAACCAAGCAATTGATTGATCTAACGGGCACGACGGACATGTCCGCGTTCTTCCGCATCACTCACTGGACAAACATATGGCAGATTTACTCGTCGCTGGGGATCGGAGGAATACTGTTTGGCTACGGTGCAAGCCAGACCGGGATACTGACGGTGTTGCCGCTGCCGCCACACAACGATTACCTTCGGGTGCTCGCAGAATATGGATTGCTAAATGCCATGGTCTTTATCGTCTTCGTGTTCGGTATCATGTTTTCGCTCAAAGAGCGGGCGGCAAAAACCATGTACACAGTTCTGCTCATCTATTTTTTGTCCGAGAACCTGATCGATAATTTCACGTCGATGACGCTGTTCTTCTCTTATGCCGGCCGGTTTACGTCACCGAAATGGTCTATGGCCCGGTGACACGCAGCTGGCCCACAGCATGAACAAGGAAAGGCCAATGGACTTCTCGATGTCCGACCTCATCAAGCAGAACACTCCGGGAAACAGCGAAGGCTTTCCCGCGGGCGTGCATCCGAGTTACAATTGGTATCAAGGCTGGAATGATGGCGGGCTGTGGTCGCCGCCCGCCGATTTCAGTGCGGTAGAGGGGTGGGGGCAGGTCTATCACAAGGTGGGAGAATCGCACTACGTAAGTCCCAATGCCGCGGTCGAGGTCGCCCACGCAAAGACTTATGTTCGCATCAAGCAATCGGGCGAATGGTCGCTGGTTCAGGACCAGTCGAGAGTCCAATTGACCGGAGGGCATTTCGTTCCTGACTTCGTCGGGAACGTGGCCATTCCCATGAAAGCGACCCCTTTGGCTGGTGCGACCATTTCATTTGATGCTCCTCCAGTCGGCTATAACAACCATTTCTGGTACCGGGGACGAGGAATTTATCCCGCCGGAACTGTGGATGCAGTCTACGTTCAGATGGAGATGCGGGTTACAGATCCGAACTTGCATCTCGTGGCCATGGTGGGCGCCGACTGGTGGCGACACGCTCGAGCCCCCTATCTTGACGATCACAGTAACAACCCGGGAGTCGGCGGTAGCAATTGGATTGAGCTCTCGACCCAATGGAAGACAATCGGCTTCTATTCAATGAGGACAGACGACTTTCGCGCGAGTCCCGCCCCGCCGCTTCGTGGCTCCGCGAGGGAAACGACGCCGCCTGCGGTGACGCCCCCGCCATCCCCGATGCCGACGCGGAGCGGCGAAAACAGCGGTTCGCTCGAGCCGACGTCCCGCTCGAACGACCCGAAGATTGCCAACAACGATGATGGATCGCATTCTGCAGGACAAATCCATCAACAGCATGTGAGCGCCGTCTTACACCCCGCCTCGCCCGGTTCGATCGCAACGGCTCAAGCCTTGTCGAACGACTGTCTCGTGATGCTCGCATTGACTTTGGGGGCAATGGTCAAGGTCTGCCGGAAACGCCCGCTGGGCTCGGCAGGCAGCCGCTGGAGCGATACGCCATGACCACAAAATCATGGAAAATACCGACGCTTCGCGTCGCATCCGCCGAGATGCTGCACTTGGATATGCTGAGATTCGTTGCTTCCGCCGGAATCGTCGTTCGCCACTCTTTCGAATTTTTTTTCCCAACGGCCGTTCGATCAACGCTGCCGAGCGGCCTTGCTTTGTTCGTTGATCTTTTCTTCGTGATCTCTGGATTTGTGATCGCGCATGTGTATCAGGGAAAGGTCGATACCCTGCCGGGCTATGGCTCATTTCTTCAGAGGCGCATAGGGCGGCTGATGCCGCTCCACTGGTTGACACTGCTGGTCTCGATCATCATCTGGTCTATGTTTGTTGCGGTCGGCAAGGCCGGGAATCACGAACCGTCCTACGAACCGCTATGCATCGCGGAGACTGCGTTTCTATTGAACGCCATGACAAACTGCGGCAATGGGATCTCATTCAGCAGCGTGTCATGGTCGATCGGCGCTGAAATGGTGATGTATCTAATATTCCCGCTTTTCGCCTGGGTGGCCCTGAGATCAAAGCTTGGATTACTTGTGGCTGCAGTCCCCACTCTCGTTGCGACGATTGGCGTCGATCTAACTCAGAACGCAGTCGATCGCTCGTGGGTAGACGTGTGGCCGCCCCTCAGGGCCCTCCCGTCCTTCATGATTGGAATCTCGCTGTTTTACTTTCGGGACAAGCTCAGCATGCTTCCAGCTCCCGGGCGACTGTTGTTGCTTTCCTCGATGCTATTGTTGGCCTCAATGGTCACCTATACGCACCACCTTATTGCACTCGGACTCGTCTATGTTGTCGCGATCACCGCCGTCGCAGCCGACACGCAGCGGACCGTGCCAGCCTTTGTGGCGTGCCTAGCGCCTCTTGGGCAGCTCACCTACTCAATCTACATGTGGCACCCTCTCATTATTTTGATCGTCATGAATGCTGTTGCCGACAAACTGGTCCACGCCTCCCCCGGCTTGATGTCGGTGTTCTGCACGATTTGCTATGCGATCATCTTTGTCGTCGCGTATGTTTCCTACTTTGTGATCGAAAATCCAGCACGGCGTTACATCGATGGCCTTGGTTCCAAACAGCGGCGTCGAGCTCCGCGGACGCTTTGGTATGCCGTCACAAGTCGCTCGAATGCTAGGCGAGCCGAGCCTGACAGCACGCTAAGAAACAATCGGTGAGGCTGGACAGCAGGAGCGGCCAACACTCCCGTGCGTGCAGACAGTCAGTCTACCGATGAGGCCTGCAACATATTGCGAACTAGCCAAGGAACCAGACCAAGCCGGCCTCGCGACTCCGATTGACCGCCGTGCCGGTTACCCACCTCAGTGCTAATCGTCTAGCATTTGATGGTCGTCAAGTCAGCTGCGCCCCCGCTGTCTACAATGCCGCCTAGAATTTTTAACCGATTATTGGGCGGTCCCCATGTCTGACGCTCGCCATTTTCCGGCTTTGTGCTCACCGCTTGCAACTCTTCGGAGCGCGGTCCACCTCCTGTTCCGGAAACCTCCGACCCGGCTCTTGCCCATCGGAATAATTGCGATCGTTGCCGTGACTCCAGGGAGCGCTGTCTCGGCGAACGGCCCGTTGAACGAAGTCACCCCGGCGGGGCTCTCGTTGAGCGCAATCGAGCAAAATACTCCCGGTTACAGCCAAGGCTTTCCGGCCGGCGCGCCCAAGACGTCATCCTGGTGCAACGGCGCCTCCAGGCCGGAAAGCGGCGCCCCTCCTTCGGACTTCACATCCGTTACCGGATTGGCTTCCGTCTTTCCAAAATTCGGCGCAGCTGCCCCAGCAACCTCGGACGGAAAGATACTCATAGCCAACGGAAAGACGTATGTACGTCTCCACGCCACCAAAGAGTGGGTCCTGGTGCAGGACCAGAACGAAAACGAAATCGTCGGAGCCCATTTCGACGCTATCGCTCCCAAAAATCTGGCCGTCCAGATGAAGATCGAAGTACAAGCCGATGGAAGCACTGTTGCCGATGGCCCTCCGCCTGGCCGTAACGACTTGATGTGGATGGTGAGACGGGGCGCTTTTGCCGCCGGAAGCGTGGACTCCGTGTACGTGCAGATGGACATGAAGACGACGGATCCGAACATAAAGGTCGTCGCAAATGTTGGCGCCGACTGGTGGCGCGCCCCCGACTCGCTGCACAACGGCTCCAACAATCGAGGTGCGGGTAACAGCAATTGGGTCGAACTTTCAGCGAACTGGTCCACCCTCTACTTCTTTTCCAGCAGCACTCCGCAATTCACTGCAGACCCGCCGCCGCCTTTGACCGAATTGCCGCTTCCGGCACAGGCGGCAAGCATGCCGCGCACCGCAAATGTACAATCGCCGTGCCTGCGTGTCCTGGCACCGCGATAGCATCTTGCGTCGCGCATTGCTTGTCGATGACCTATGACATTGAGCAATCGAGGCACCGGACACCTCGCGGTTCAGGGCATATTTCCGCCCTGACGTGGCGCCATTTTTCACTAGTCAAGCTGTTCTCAGGCCGAGAAATCTTTGCGAAAGAGACTTATCGTGACCTCAGCCATATTCGATTCCAAACACTTATCCTCAGAAGCAGCTAGTCGCGGCGCATCCTTGCAGACGCCGCTACAAATCGCCGTTATGACGGCCGACTTCTTGCTGGTTCTAATCAGCTATCTCTGCGCTGCTCTAGTTCATCGCAAACTCATCGGAGTTTCGTCCGATCAAGAGCTTTCAATGGGTCCGGGCTTGATTGTGGCCATGGTTTTTGTCACGATTGCCTTCTTTCAGGGCGGATACGATCGTCACCACCTTCTCGATGCGAGCTGGCAATTACGTAAGGTCCTTTTCGCCTGGCTCTTGTCACTGACAATTCTTACCTTCGCCGCCTTCCTGTTGAAATCGACGTCCGTCCTATCCCGTGCCACCATCATGCTGTTCGCGATGATCGGCCTCGTCAGTCTAGGCGCACACCGCGCGGTCTGGCGCCTCCTGCTGGCTTCGTCCCTTGCCAGCAGCCATTCCTTCAGGCGACGGGTTGTTTTGGTCAGCCCAAAACCGCTCGATTTCACCTCCAATCGCCTCAAGGATTTGCGCAGGAATGGCTTCGAAGTCGTGTGTCACGTGATACTGAACGTGACGTTGGAGGATGACGATGGAGCGTGGGACCGGGATGTTCTCAAGATCGTTCGAGAGTCTCGTGCGGCTGAGGCAGACGAGTTTCTGCTGGCCTTCGACTGGAACGAAGTTCTGGTTCTACAAAAGCTGAGCCAACGGCTCCGCCAGGTACCGAATGCGGTTCGCCTATTGGCCGATTTTGCGATCGCCGACCTCGTGTCACGGCCGTTCGTGCCGATGAGTGGAACGATGGCGATCGAGATCCAGCGGACACCTCTTTCAATCGGCGAGCGGGCCCTGAAACGCAGCCTCGATATCGCCTTGGCCTCTGTGGGGTTAGCGCTTCTGGTCCCTCTGCTCATCGTCCCAGCGATCTTGATCAAATTGGAATCGCCGGGCAGCGTCATCTTTCGACAGACACGCCGCGGATTCAACAGCCGGCCATTCGAGATCTGGAAATTTCGCAGTATGACGGTTTCGGAGAACGGCCCCGAGATTAGGCAGGCGAGCAAACAGGACGAGCGAGTTACCCAGATTGGGCGTCTCTTGCGCAGAACGAGCATCGATGAATTGCCGCAGCTTTGGAATGTTCTGCGCGGAGAAATGTCGCTAGTTGGCCCGCGCCCGCATGCGCTCGCACATGACA
This sequence comes from Bradyrhizobium sp. S3.3.6, assembly GCF_040546905.1. NCBI lineage: Bacteria > Pseudomonadati > Pseudomonadota > Alphaproteobacteria > Hyphomicrobiales > Nitrobacteraceae > Bradyrhizobium > Bradyrhizobium sp. S3.3.6. Next base: position 187,924 of record NZ_JBEPOT010000011.1, read on the forward strand.
ACTACTACAATCAGATGATCAGCAACTACGCTTATCGACATCATGTGAAGCCTGGCCTAACGGGTTGGGCCCAGGTCAACGGCTTCCGTGGCGAGACGCCAACTATCGATCTGATGCAGAAGCGTGTTGAATACGACGTCTGGTACGTGACCAATTGGAGCATCTGGCTGGACATTCGTATTCTAATACGAACCGTGATTGTGCTTTCAGGCCAGGAGGCTTATTGAGCCTTCCCGTGCAAGGCGCGGCGGGAGTTTGCCGGCTTTTGGCAACGGCGAGCGTTCGAGCCTAGGCCCAAGTCGGGCGAACGGGTTCAGCAAGGCAATATGCTGACAGCAATGCTGGTTAAGCCCCCTTCCAGATCCGGGTGCTGGAAGTTGGGCATCACGCGTACGCGGGAACATTGCCGCAGACACAGCTGACGCCGATAGCTCGCTCGCCTGCGCGCGCCAACGGAACGGATTTTCGAGCCGAAATACGACTGTAAGCAGGACGTCGCGTTAACTCGAATAAGCAATCCTGATTTTTTGCTTGCCGCCGCCCGTTTAGGAAAGCGATGGCTCTCGCAAATCAAATGACAGAGGCAAGTCATGGGAAAGGTGGCAAATAATGCGATACGGAAACTGCGGGTAAGATTTTTCAGCAACCTAAGCGCTGGAACCGCGCTAGTTGCGATAGCGATGATGTCGGCACCGTTCTTCTTTCAGTCCATGCGGGAGCTCCATTTGAGAGGAATAGTTTTGACGGCTTGCCCCGTTATCTTGCTTTTGATTCTGTCATGGATTTGGAATCTCAAAGCGATGGATATTGCTGCAGAACTCGAAGACTAGGCGTGGCGTTCCTAAATCAAGACAAAGGAAACGGGCCCCGCGCCGCGACGGGCGGCGGGCCTATGCTTGCCAACACGAAAGTTTCGCCAAGTCGGTTTCTCGAGCAGATTGCCTTTCCTATGAACGGTATGGAAAAACGGCGATCGGCACTTTGGATTGGGCGGCGCATGCTCACTATTGGACGCTTCTAACTGGCGCTTCGGTCTGGCTGACAACCAGCGCCGGGCAGCAGACCCTCCCGCCGGTCGGCACTCATCTGCCTATCCTTTTGGGGGACGCCGTGATTCTAAGCAGCACCGTGCTTTGCCTCATCACCCTGCGCGATCGTGTTAGAATTGGATAGCGGCCGTCTTCGCCGGCTCGTTCCGGCCACTTGCCCATCGCTTGCATTCCAGGGGTCGGAGTGGATTGTGCAGCGGCGCGTTTGACTAAATAGAAATCGCACATCCACCGTTGGCCTCTCGGTCAGCAAGCAGGGACTGCGCAAAATGGGCTGTTGAAGCGCCACGTGCAAGACAATCGTCCGAACACCCATTTGGTGACGAGCATCAGTGAGGACTTGATCCGCCCTTCCGTCCGTCTCGAGAATGAAGCGGATCTGCTGCATGGTCGATCCAGGTCGCCTGCTGGACTCAACCAGCCAGAACCGTTTATCGGACCGCATTGGCTTACGCTTCCGGCAGTCACGTCGGCTCCTGGTGCGCTCGGAGGGCCGCCCCTTTTGCCGCAATATCAATAATTTACGGAGATAGGCAAAGAGTTTGGGCGCATTTCCGTGCCAAGGATGCCTTTGGCCCCCGGCGCGCTCACCAAACAAATTCAATAGCTTACGGTAAATCGGCAAGAGGCTGAAAAAGCGCTGCGTGGGCACTATGTTGGCAAATCGGCTGCCGGCCTGAGCGGTTAGGAGTACCCGTCCGCTGAAGGCCGCCTTGCCGAGCAAAGCGCGGTACTGAGAACGCTCCTTCGAACGGAGAGCGCAGTGCAGATTAGTGACGAGATCCCACCAAGATCCCATCGAAGTCTGCCAAACGCGCGTCAGAGGGTGCGACAAAAGCTCTGGGATTAGTTACTTTCGGCGTGACGGATCACGGATGAAGCGAGGAGACCGCAAGGCTTATTAGCCGCCGCGGCGGCACATGGCTGCCCGACGGTTAGTGGTTGTCATGATAGTGCGATTGCGAAGAGTGTCTGATAAACTACCGGATATCGCGCCAAGGCTGGAATAGATTATGGACCTAGAAAAACTCGATTTCGAATGCTTACGAGAAGCGATGAGGGAAGGACATAGCGCGTGGCGCCCATGGAAAGGCGTCTATGGTCGCGCCAGACGTCTGTGTGAGTTAGGCTATCTCCACGAAGCCGGAATTTCGGCTATGCCTCCACATGTCGTCTATCTTATTTCTGATAAAGGGAAGACAGCTCTCAACATTAGAGAGGCATCACAACTCAGTCGTCCGCGCCAGAATACAGAGCGGATCGATAGCTGACAGACAACGTCTCGCAGCCAATCTTCGTCTTCGCCGCGGTTCCTCGCGACCTTGGTGGTGACGTGATGGACCTTGTTGACGTGGGGTGGTCATGCCGCTCGAGCGGAGATCGCTGATACCGGCGTCCAATTCCAAGGCAGAAGCTCGTCGAGTCGATGAGCTGGGTGGGCGGCTATACGGGCAAGGATATCCGTGAGCCAGGCCTGCGGATCAACTCGGATCAACGCCATTCATTTTGGCAGTGACGATCAAGCTATACATGGAAGCTGCGCGCCGTCCGCCGCGATCAGAGCCGCAGAACAACCAGGATTTTCGTCCGAGAGCTATACCTCTTAATCCTCGCTCTGCGGCATTGTTCGAGAGACAGACGCGGCCGTCCTCCAGGAAGAGCGTGAAGCTCGCCCAGCGCTTCAGGATGTAGTTGAACGCCTTGGCCAGATCGTGCCCACGAGACAGTTTGGCGAGCTGTTCGCGCATGTAGACCTGAAGGTCCTCGACAAGGCCGGCTCAGCGTCTGTCGTACCTGAAGACGCCCTTCGGGGCTCCTGCCTTTGATGGAGCGTTCGATCTCGAACAGCGCATCGATCCGCCGCACGACCTCGATCGCAATCGGAGAGAGCGGGATTTCCTTCTTTCCGGCACCCTTGCGCCGCGCATTCTCTTCGATGTCGGCCATGGCAAAGAATGGCCGCCTTCCATGCGACCAGCAGGCAGCCTCCCGGATCGGTCCGGGCTGGCGCCCGGCCAGATAGAGCTGGTTGTAACCGTCATAGGCGTCGGCCTGCAGGATGCCGGCATACCGGGCCAGATGCCCCTGCGGATGCTTGCCCTTGCGGTCGCGTGAGTAGTAAAACATCGCTGCCGGGGGACCCGCGCCCCCAAACGGCCGGTCGTCCCGAACGTAGATCCAGCACCGTCCCGTGTCGGTCTTGCCCTTGGCCAGGACCGGCACCGTCGTATCGTCAGCATGAAGGCGCTCGGCTGCCATGACATGGGCTTCCACCAGGCGCAGCAGGGAATCCAGCGACGCACAGACCGCCCCCACGGCATCGGCCATGGTCGACAGCGCGATCGGCACCCCTTCCAGGGCATAGCGCTCGGCCTGACGGTTCAAGGGCTGATGCTGGCCGAACTTCTCGAACATAATCATGGCCAGGAGGCTCGGACCGGCCCATCCTCGGGCGATGGCATGGAATGGCGCCGGCGGCTGGCTGATCTTCTCGCAATCGCGGCAGGAGAACTTCTCCCGGACCGTCTCGATCACCTTCCACTGGCGCGGCACTACTTCCAGCGTGCGCGTCACGTCCTCGCCGAGCTTACGAAGGCGATTGCTGCCGCAGCATTCACAAGCCGTAGGTCCTTCGATCACCACCCGCTCCCGGGGAAGGTGCTCAGGGAAGGTCTGGCGCTCAGCGCGCTTGCGCATAAATCCGCGCACCGTCGTCGTCTTCGCCACGGCTCGTTCCGCCGCAAGCTCGTCCTCGGTGGCGTCGGCTTCCAGCTCTTCGAACGTCAGCGCCAACTGCTCGATCAGCCGCGCCGAACGTTCCGACCGTTGCCCATAGATCTGATGCTTCAGCTTGGCGATCTGCAACTGCTGCTGGGCGATCAGCGCTTCGTCTTCCGACGCTTTCGCGCGGGCGACCGCGAGCTCGGCGGATATCTCCAAACCCTTCACGCGCTCCACCGCCAGCGCCTCCTTCAAGGCGGCAACGTCATCCGGAACAGCGTCGCGGTCGGCATCCATGCGACGCAGTGAATCACAGATTGGACGCGATGGGACTCCCCAAAATGGCAGCAACCGTAGTTTCTTCGCTCAGCCTGCGCTTTGCGGTCGCCAACTCAGTTGCGGATTCCGCCAGTCGATGCCCTCGAGCATATAGGCCATCTGCGCCGCTGAGATCGATACCGCGCCGGCTGACGCCGCGGGCCAGATGAACTTCCCACGGTCAAGGCGCTTGGCGTAGAGCGACATGCCCAGCCCATCGTGCCAGAGAATCTTGACGAGGTCACCGCGACGACCCCGGAAGATATAGAGATCGCCGGCATGAGGATCGCGCTTCAAGCTCTCCTGAACCGTCAGAGCCAGGCTTTGCATGCCGCGACGCATGTCGGTGTGGCCAGTGGCGATCCAAACCCTGACGCCGCTTGGAATCGGGATCATCGTCGTCGCAGCAGCTCAAGAATCCGCTGCAGCGCCTCAACGTCCACGTCACGGTCAACGCGAACGCGACAGCCGCCGCCAAGCTCGATCTCGATGATTCCAGCCCTTGCGCGCTGCGCAGGCAGGGAAGACGCCGGTTGTGGCGCGTCGCTCGAGATCGGAGCCGCCACCGGCGTGATCTCGACCGGAACGAGAGCTGGTACGGAATCTCCGCCCAGTCAGCCCTGGCGCGCCTGTCGACGCCAGGTGAACAGCAGGCTGTGAGCCACCCCGTGCCGGCGCGCGACGCCGCAGACCGTCTCGCCAGCCTGCAAGGTCTCTTCGACAAGGCGAACCTTCTCGTCGTAACTCCATCGCCGCCGACGCTCGGCGCCCAAGACATTGACCTGCATTCGCGACGTGACCTTAAAGCTAGATTTAAGGTCAAATCCTCGGCCCGCCTCTCAAACTAAACAAGGCGGCCGCCGCCGGAGGGATACGGTTAGGATCGCCGCGCGATAGTTGCTCGCGAGCTCGTCGAGATCGAGCTGATCTCGCGCCATGCGAAGGTGTAACAATTTGTCGCAGCCACGGGCGTCGCTTTGGCGGCGGCATGGCTTGGGGTATTGCCGGATGTCAAGTTTGGTCGGGGGAAGTCTGTATGCTGCCCACCTGTTCGGGGGGCGAACAGTTGGAATGGGCCGGCCATACGCGTTCATGGACGCTTGCGACTGGCGCTACAGTGTGGCTGAGGACCAATGCCATGCTTCGCACCTTTCCAGCGACAGGCATCGACTTACCGATCGTCTTGGGAGATGAAACGGTTATCAGCAGTACGGTCGTGAATTCCTCTCCTACTCAAATTGTCATTGAATTGGACAGCGGTCATCTCCGACGCATGACGCCCGGAAAGTCAGGCTTCTCACCTCGCGGATTCCCCGGCTCAGAGTGGATCGTGCAACGGCGCGTGTAAGCGATCAACGGATCGGTCAATGCATTCATTGATCGCGCGTAAGAGATTGGTATCGATCGATCTGATTGGCGATCCGGATCCAGCTTTCCGATAGCGATTTCAGGGATCTGGCTTCGCGCTCACCCCGCGCCAATTGCATTAGGCGGAGGCATTCAGCCGACTGGGTCCGGCAGTGCTTAGCAGTTTCCATGGATGCTGCCCTCTAACCGCTAAATTGACCCGGCCGGCTTTAACTTAATTTGAACCGCCCCGGGTTTGCCGGAGGCTGGTTGGTTTAAGTTACGCCGCCATGACCGGTTGTTCCAGCATGGCGTAGTAGCGTTGCTCGGCTTCGGCCGGCGTATGTTGCCGATAGGCTCCAGGAGCCGCCGGTTGTTGAACCAGTCCACGCATTCCAGGGTCGCGAACTCGACGGCCTCGAAGCTGCGCCATGGCCCGCGCGGATGGATCACCTCGGCCTTGTAGAGACCGTTGATGGTTTCGGCCAGAGCATTGTCATAGGAATCTCCGACGCTGCTGACAGAAGGCTCCACGCCTGCTTCAGCCAGGCGCGCTCGGTGTATTTGATGGAGACGCATTGGCTGCCCCTGTCGTTATGATGCACGAGGCCGCCGCGATGGACCGGCCCTCGATCATGCAGGGCCTGCTCCGGCGCATCGAGCACGAAGCCCGCATGCGCCGTGCGCGAGGCTCGCCAGCCCACGATCCTGCTGGCATAGGCGTCGATGACGAAGGCGACGTAGACGAAGCCGGTCCAGGTCGCGACATAGGTGAAGTCAGAGAGCCAAAGAGCATTCGGCCTTGGCGCCTTGAACTGGCGGTTGACGTGATCCAGCGGGCATGGCGCGGCCTTGGCGCCGATCGTGGTCTTGACCGGTTTGCCGCGGATAACCCCTTGCAAACCCATGTCCCGTATCAGTCGCGACACTGTGCAACGGGCACGCGCTTGAGCTGGCGCCAGACCTTGCGCACGCCGTAGACGGAGAAGTTTTGATCGAACACGCGGCGAACCTCGATCTTCTGCGCGGCATCCAGTCTGGCGCGCGCCGGCAGCTTGGCCGGATCGCGCCGCTTGGCCACATGGGCGTGGTAGGTCGAGGGGGCGATCGGCAAGACCTTACAGATCGGCCCGACCCCATGCGCCCCACGATGATCGTCGATGAAGGCGATCATGGCTTGAACCGGCGGTCGAGTCCCGCCATCGCAAAATAGGCGCTTGCCTTGCGCAGGATCTTGTTGGCCTGCCGAAGCTCGCGGTTCCCCCGTTCGAGCGCCTTCAGCTTCTCGGCCGTGTCGGTCGGAACGCTGCCCGCTATCGACCTCTGCCTTCTTGACCCAGTCATGCAGCGTCTGCGGCGTGCTGCCGATCTTGGTCGCGATCGACGTCACTGCCGCCCAGCGCGACGGGTACTCGCTGGCGTGATCCAGAACCATCCGAACCGCTCGGGTCCGGACCTCGGGTGAAAACTTGTTCGTCGTCTTGCTCGTCATGGCTCCATCCTCTCAGGAGTTGGAGCCTCCGGCAAACCCGGGGCGGTTCAAGCTGTCGAGGCCATGCTGAAAAGCCGGCAATCGGAAAATCGCCAATCTTATCTGGTCCGCGGCCGCCGCTATGAACAGCTGTCCGCGAATGACCTTCGCAATCGCTGGGCGGAACAGATGACCCGCTGGGCGGATGACTCGATCCTGTTTGATCAGAGGGCCCTTAACGATCTCGGAATTGAGATGGGGATACGGGAGCTCGTGCCGCCTCTCGAACAGATCGCTGAAGCAAGGCAGAAAATTCTCGCAAAATCGGAAAGGGCCTTAGCGATAATTTGCGCGGGCCAACAGCAGATCGATTAACGGCATGGCGTTCGCGCTGGCGGGGCCCAATTTTCTTTTTGCCGGTAGAGAAGAACTTGACGGATCGCAGGTTGCTGGTGGACGGCGCGGGTTAGCCTGGAGTTAGTCGTCCCGCCATGAGGGCCGGCGAGCCCCAACGTTGCTTGTTGCCAACCATTCTATTCATACGCAGCTTTGTCCAAACGTGAACACTTCGAAACTTCAGCTAGCCCCATCTGATTCATCTAGTCTCCGTTGTTGGGTCCCAACGGACCGCCGACCTACGCCGCCACCGGATAGCCGCCGGGCTGGCGGTCCGAGGGACCCCGATAACGATGATACTAAACCGCTAGAGCCCTTTCCGGACGGCTGGTGGGCCTCGCCTTAATTGCCCTGCGGCCGCATCGGCTGTGCGCGCGAACTCGGAGCTGCTGAATTCGGAGAACTTAAAGGGATGCGCAATATCTCGCTGCTCGCATGGACGCTCACCGCGTCCGCGGCCGCTAATGTCATCACCATGCTCGCCGTGCTCTACATCGCTTTTGGCACGCCCAATGTCCGGGTGCGGGACGGCTACGTCAAAGCCGGCGTCGACGGCCGAGTGGCGATCAAGGACACGCCAGCGCTGCGCGTCGAAGTCACGCGCATGCCATGAACAGGATCGGCCGCAATCTGTCAGCGGTCCGGGAAAACTGGAAATCCTCTCGCTGAAACCCTTGCGCTCGCCTTCCGGTTGCGGTCGCAACGGCAGCGCTCGTCGCATGGGAGTGGCTCCAGCGAGAAGAGCATGTGTTCGGTCGTTCGAGATTAAATACCCTGCTGGGCGAAACTGCTTATCCAAACCGCGTCAAAGGGATGTGGGGAAAGATGGTAGCGGGAGACCGCTACCGCCTTTCACCACACGACGCACATCTGCGATATTTCCTCCGATCGTCCGCCTAAAACTCAGAAGCTTGTCGAATTGCTCCAGATGTCCATGTTCAGGATGACCCTCGTTCGAAAAGCTTCAAGGACGCTTCCCGCTGGTTTGACCGCTGTGAAATCAGCGGAGCCGATCGAAAGAAGATCGATCGCGACAACGCGCGCCGACTGTTCGGTCTGCCCTAACGGACGGGGACAGGCGGCGATCACCGCCTGTCTCCTGCGTTCCTCCTTCTATTCGTCTCCGAAGATCGTTTCGTCCACGAGACGCCAATAGGCGGCGACGACCTTTGGATCCTCGGGTGACAGCCCGCTTGTGATCTGCATCTCGGGCCCGAACTCCGAGAGTGTCGCGCTCAGACTGACCATCATGTAGTGGAATAGGATGGGATCGACGGCGGGTAGAAGGCCCTGTTTCTGAGCCTCAACGATCTGGGGCAGCAGCCGGCCCAAAAGCGGGGCGAGGACCGTTTCAGCCACCCATTTCAGTCGGGGATTGCTCGTCAAGGTCTCCTGGCGCATGAAACGATGGAACTCCGGAAATGCGACAGTATACTGGAAAAGAGTCGCGTATTCCCGTCGCAGTCGCGCTAACGCTGACAACTCGGACCCTTCAGGAGCCAAAACTTCCCACCCGGACCGAATCTGCGCGAACGCATGCTCGGCTGCCGCCCGCCAGAGAATGTCCTTGCTGCGATAATGATAGGTGATCAGGGGATGTTGCAGACCCAATCGATCGGCGATGGTACGAATGCTTGCGCCTTCGAACCCGCGCTCGGCAAATTCCGCGATGGCAGCATTGAGGATCGCGGCTCGCGTCTCGATCGAACGCTGTTGTTCGGCTCTCTTGCGCGGTCGCGCTCGCCGGGCTGTCTGCTTCGCCATTCGATCTTCGATTAGCATGGCTTCCTATCGAACACCAAGCGACGGTTAACTGGCCCCACATGAGTCTGGCCGGCAGTCGCTCCGGACGTTGGCAGCGGAGTTCTACGAAGGCGCTTTTCCGCCGTCATCGCGCGCCTTATGCACCAGTTTTCCCAGCGCGGGCAAACTCCTCGATCATCACCTCTCGCATCGCGAATTTCTGGACCTTGCCGGTCACCGTCGAAGGGAAGCTCTCCACGAAGCGGACGTAGCGCGGAATCTTGTAGTGCGAGATTCGGTCCTGACAGAATTTCCGCACAATCTCCTCATCGAGTGCGGCGCCCGCCTTTTGGACGATCCAGGCGCAAAGCTCTTCGCCGTATTTGGCGTCCGGCACGCCGAAGACCTGGACATCCCTGATGTCGGGGTGCCGGTAGAGATACTCCTCGACCTCCCGGGGATAGATGTTCTCGCCGCCGCGGATGACCATGTCCTTGATCCTCCCGACGATACGGCAGTAGCCATCGTTGTCGACGGTCGCGAGGTCTCCGGTGTGCATCCAGCCGGCGCGGTCGATCGCCTCTTTCGTCCGGGCTTCGTCGTTCCAATAGCCGAGCATCACCGAATATCCCCTGGTGCAAAGCTCGCCTGCCTCGCCGCGCGGGACCGTCCGCCCCTGGCGATCGACGATCTTGACCTCGAGGTGCGGCTGGATCCTGCCGACCGTCGAGACGCGCAATTCGAGCGGATCGTCACGGCTGCTCTGGAAGCTGACGGGGCTCGTCTCGGTCATTCCATAGGCGATCGTGATCTCGCTCATGTGCATGGTCGAAGCCACCTCCTTCATGACCTCGATGGGACACGGAGCTCCTGCCATGATGCCGCGCCGCAGCGAGCTCAGGTCGAAGCGCCTGAACTCAGGGTGGTTCAATTGGGCGATGAACATCGTAGGGACCCCGTAGAGCACATCGCAGCGCTCCGCCGCGACGGTCTCCAGGGTCTTCAAGGGATCGAAGGACTCGGATGGATACACCATGGTGGCCGCATGGGTGACGCAACCGAGGTTACCCATCACCATGCCGAAGCAATGATAGAGCGGGACCGGGATGCACACCCGAGATCCAGGCTCGATTCCGGTCGCCTCTCCCACGAAAAAGGCATTGTTGATCAGATTGTGATGCGAGAGCGTCGCGCCCTTCGGCAAGCCGGTGGTGCCGCTGGTGAACTGGATGTTGACGGCATCGTCCATCTGCACCGCGGCCGCGACGGCATCAAGCCGCCGGTTGCCGATCTGCTCTCCCCGCTCCGATATCCAATCGAACGCAAGGCAGCCGTCGTGCTTGCCGGCGATCGAGATCACGTGGCGCAACTCGGGCAGACGCGCGCTCTTCAGCTCGCCGAGCTCGCCTCCCGGCTCCGGGACGATCTCGCGGATCATCGCGATGTAGTCGCTGGTCTTGAAGCGTGCCGCCGTGATCAGCGCCCGACATCCCACAGTCCACAGGACGTGCTCCAGTTCGCTCAGCCGATAGGCGGGATTGATGTTGACCAGGATCAGACCGGCCTTCGCAGTCGCAAACTGCGCGATCGTCCACTCCGCACAATTCGGAGCCCAAATGCCGACCCGGTCTCCCGGCTCGAGGCCAAGGGCGAGCAGGCCCGACGCGAACGCATCTGAGCGCGACTTGAGCTCCGAATAGGTCCAGCGAATCTTCTGGTGAGCGACAACCAGCGCTTCGCGGGAGTCATCGGTCGCGCTCACCTCATCCAGAAGCGCGCCAATGGTTTTCCCGATCAGGGGCGGACCGCTGTTACCATGCACATAGCTTTCGCGTGGCATGAATTCCTCCCGGTCATCTCTGAGCTATCGAACGTTCGCCGCGCCGCAGCCGGCTCACTTTCCTTCGAAGATAAGTGTCGGCGGCTCGATGTCCTTGTCGAAGGCCGCTGCCGTGTTGGCAAAGCCGCGCTGCGCATCGGCGCCTTCATAGAGCTCCATCGCAACATCGAGCATCACGAGGTCTGCCGCTGCCACGCCGCCGCTCGACCATGCCTTCAGAAGCGTCCGCGTCGCCGCATAGGATCGGGTCGGCCCGGTGGCGAGTTGCTTTGTCAGAGCGGCAGCGGTTGCTGCGAGCTCGTTCTCGGGCACCACATGAGTGGCGATTCCGAGTTGTCCCGCCTCCTGTCCGGACATCGGCTCGCCAAGCATGGCAAGCCGCGAGGCGCGCGCGCGGCCGGCGCGCTCCGCGATGCGCTGGAGGGCCCCTGCGATCGGCAGCATGGCCGTGGTGACCTCGACGCAGCGGAGCGTCGCACTCTCGGCCGCGACGAGGAAGTCGCAGGCCAGCGCCAGCTCAAAGCCGCCGCCGAACGCGACGCCCTGGACCACTGCGACCGTCGGGATCTTCAGCATTTCAATGGTGCGGTAGGAGACGTTGACCTCGGCCACGAACGTCCTGAACCAGTTGACGTCCTTTCCCGGCCACTCGCGCACCTCGCCGCCAAAGGAGAAATGCGGTCCCTCCGCACGGATGACGAGCACGCGGATGTCGCTGGTGCTGGCCTGGTGCACTGCGACCCGCAGGGCCTCGGTAAAACGCAGGTCGAGGCGGTTGAATGGCGGGTTGGCGAGCACGATGCTGCCGACGGCGCCGTCGCGTTCAAATCGGATCGACATGGCAATGCCTCCTGCTCTGAGCCGACGATCAGGTCGGACGTTGATTGTTTGTTTGGGGAATGATGGGCAGCAGCAGATGCGATGGCCGCTCTGCGTCCCGATAAATCCTGTGCGTCACGGTCTTGCTGCTGCACACGTGATAGGGAATGTACTCGACATTGGTCATCGCGCCGGTCCCGGTCGGAACATCCATGGACGTGATGTCGAGGCAGATGCGGTGTCCGGCCTTGAACTGGTTCGCTGTCGCCAGGATCTGGATCTGGTACTCGACCACCTCGCCCGGCGTCACCGGTGAGATCGCGTCGCGAGTGAGCTTGTGGAATGGCTCCCAGGGCTTTGAACGCTTCTCATCGAGCGCCCGGTGCGAAGCCTTCAGCCAGCCTCGCGTCAACTCCCGTTCGGGCAAGGTCGTTGGCATATCGCGCTCGCCCTCGCGCGCGGTACGGACCGAGACGTCGGGGCCGACGTCCTTGAGGACGACGATCCAGTTGGTGTCTTCCTGATCGATCGCTGCATACAACGTGAGCGTGATTGGGCCGGCGACGGTGACGTCATGCGGCAACGGATCCGTGATATAGCGCAGCCGCTCGACCTTCGTCGTCCGCGTGACGGGCATCTGGGTGAAGACGTCGGGCTCGCGCGCCGCGGCACCAACCTCCACAGCGGGCCGCGGCGGCTCTGCGGTCAGGCCGTCCCAATGTGAAAGATAGAATTTCGTCCACCGCGTTTCCGGCAGTGGCCAGTCCGCTCCGGTACGCCATTCGTTGGCGCCCATCAGCCAATAACGCACCGGCGGTTCGTCCATGATGCCGGTGTCCTGCCCTTTCAGCCAGTGGTCGTACCAGCGGATGATCTCGTCGTGGTATTGATGGAATGGCCGCTCCAGGTGAGCCGGGCCCGTGAACAGCAGCTTCTTCGGCGCGTCGACGTTCTGGAAGTAATGCTGCGCGCCCAGCCAGTGAAGCTTGTAGGTGTACGCGTAGGCTCCCGAGCCGGTGTAGAACGGTATCTTGATTTTCCTGAAGGTTTCTTCGGCGCGCTCGACGGTGCCGTCGAACTCCCAAGGGTGCGTCATCATGAGATACATGACGAACGTGCGCTGCCCCTTCTGGGTGAGAATGTTGTAGAGATTGATGTACTGCTTGTAGTCCGGGTTCTGCATGGCCTGCCGCCAGAGCGCTTCCTCTGCAGCAGGAAGCTCCGCGGGCCGGTCGCGTGACTCATGAACCGTGCTGAAGACGTCAAGCAAATAAGGAAATGTGTGCAGGACGCCGCCGGGATTGAAGTCGCGAAAGCCGAACATACCGCCATAGGCACTGCACGCATCGTAGGGAAAGATGGCCTTCAGGGCGGGATGCCCTTGCGCGGCCGCGCGCCACTGCTCGCCGGCATAGCCGGAGATGCCGACCATTCCGACCTTGCCGTTTGACCACGGCTGCTGCGTGATCCATTCGATCAGATCGTAATGGTCGGTATCCTCGTGGCCGTAATGGCCTTCCGACTTGGCCGATCCTCGCGGCTGCGCGATGACGTGGACATAGCCGTTGGCAATGAATCGTCTCGTATCGCCCGCCTCGATGGGCCCGAACCATAACGGGGCGTGCGCCGGTTGCGGCGGCAGGATGTCCGCGATGTCAGGCCCCTGAATGTCCTTGTTGTGCAACGCCGACGCATAGAGCACCGGGTATTTGCCCGCCGCATCCGGTCGGTAGACGTCGACGGCAAGTCGCGTGCCGTCGCGCATGGCAACACTGATGTCCCGTTCCTCGATCATCGTTTCACTCCGGCTGTTCGCGGCGCTTGCGGCCGACGTTCGGCGATCGTCGAGATGCCGCGAACCGGCCGCCAGCCCGACTGAACGAACCATGTCATTAAATTTTACGATCGTAAAGTATATTTTTGGCGAACTCGCGCCGGCCCGGCGACGGCACGTTCTGCCTGCGGAGCGGTCGGCGCGAGCTCATGAATTTAGTGGGCTGCGGCATTCGCGACAGCCACGCCGCCCTTGGACAGGCGGTTGTCGAGGCTGAGTGCGCCAGCGCCGAACGCCGCGATCTGAAGCAGGCCGCCCGCCATCATGACGTTCTTGAGGAAGTGGATCATTTGGTTCTGATCGGCGAAGTTGTTGTGGAACGCCACGCCAGCAGCGATACAGAACACTGCCTGTGCGAGCGCGACGACCCGCACCTGATAGCCTGCAATCAGCAGGAGCCCACCACCGAGCTCGAGCGCGACTGCAACGATGTAAGCAAGCGGCGGCACAGGCAGACCGGCGGCGGCGATCATCGCGGTCGTCGGACCGAAGGCGGCGAGCTTACCGAGGCCGCTCATCGCGAAGGGCAGGCCGATTAAGATGCGACCAATGAGGGGAAGATAGCGGTTCATGTGAGTGGCTCCTTTGTTGGTGTGAGGTCAGGCGACATCGACGAGGATGAACTCCGCATCCTCGATGGCCGTGATGGTGAGTTCGGGTTCGTCGATGGCGGCGAGACCGTCGCCGACCGCAACCCGTTGCCCGTTGACGAGAATCGCGCCCTGGGCAGGAGCGAGATAGGTGTGCCGCAAATGTGCCGACGGCGTATGGGTCAGGGTGGTCCGAGCAAGCAGCGTGGCACCGAGGACACTGGCGTCGGCACGGATCGTGAGCGCCTCGGCATTCTCGGGGTTCCCGCTCGCGAGCTCGATGAGGTGCCCGGCACGATCTGTCTTCGGGAATTTGCGGCTATCCCACCGGGGCGTCCCGCCGGGCTGACGCGGACGCAGCCAGATCTGGAAGAGCTTGAGCGGACCGTCGTCGCGGTTGTGCTCGGAATGACTGATGCCGGTCCCGGCGCTCATCACCTGAACATCACCGGCCACGGTGCGGCCGAGATTTCCGGCGCTGTCTTCGTGCGTGACGGCGCCCTGGCGGACATAGGTCACGATTTCCATGTCCGCGTGCGAGTGGCGTCCGAAGCCCATGCCGGGCGCAATCTCGTCGTCGTTCCAGACCACGAGCGCGCCAAGGGGGCCATTCGCGAGATTGCCCTCAGCCGACACGATGAAATGGTGGCGTGCTTTAAGCCAGCCGCGATCTCCGTGATCGAGTGTCTCTTTGGAACGAAGCTGTAACATGACCATTCCTTAGCGTCGGACCCCGTGTCCGTTTCGGGAATGGTTATGTGGCCAAACCGACTGGTTGATTAGTCAGCAGATTCCGGACGCCTCGTTCTACCTGGTGAACGATCGCCGGCGGATGGACGGGAAGCTGCGACTACGCCGAAGGCCGCGCCCGTCTCCGCTGAGACAAAAGCCACAGCAGCGCAAGCCGGCGGTTGAACACCGGCTATGACGCCGCTGACGATCTTAGGGCCGCAGCAGCGAAGTCGATCACCACCCGGACACCGGGCAGCATGCCGCGCCGCGAGGCGAAGACCAGATGCAGGATGCCCTCGGTGCCGCTCCATTCCGGCAACACCCGGACGAGCGCGCCGCTGGCGAGCGCGTCCTGGCAATATCTGGCCGGCAACAACGTAATTCCGGCGCCCTGGCACGCGGCCGCCATCAGGATATCGAAGCTGCCGCTCGCAAGACGCGGCTCGACCGGCACGTTTCTGGTCTCGCCATTGTCCGTGGTCAGAAGCCAGGTAGCGCTGCTCTGCTCGTCCTGGTGCAGAATCGGAAAGTTGCCGAGATCCGCCGGCGACGTCGGAACGCCCGCAATTGCCAGCAGGTTCGGGCTCGCGACAAGGATTCGCCGGCTGACACCGATGCGCTTCACTTGCAGGTCCGCATCGGTATCGAGGCGCTCGCGAACGCGGATCGCGACATCGACACCCTCGTGGATCAGGTCGACCCGGCGATTGGTCGCGATACATTGAACACGCAATTGAGGATGAGCCGCAAGGAAGCCCGGCAAGGGATCCGCAATCGCGCCCTGAAGTCCGAGTGGACAGCTTAGCCGAACGAGCCCGCGGGGCTCGACCTGCATGCGAAGCGCAACCTCCTCGACCGCGTCAGCCTCGATCAACGCGGCCTGCGCATGCTCGTAGACCTGCTGGCCGACCTGGGTGAGACCAAGTCCTCGCGTCGTCCGATCGAGCAGCCGCACGCCGAGCCGCTCTTCCAGCAGGGCGACGCGGCGACTGACGCGCGATTTGGGCACTCCAAGCACGCGAGAGGCCGCCGAGAATCCGCGATTGACGACAACGGCGACAAAGAACTGGAGATCGTTAAGATCGCGCACCATTTGCCGCCGTTTCTCTCTCGCGTTCTTCGAGACGTTCCATCATCGGCCGGTGAAGACGATCTTCGGCGGCTCGACCCCCTTCTTGATGGCCTCGGCCCGCGCCGTGCGGCCACGTCTCGCATCCTCGGCGGTGACACCCGACATCGGCTCGCAAAGCATGGCGTATCGGGCCGCGCGCGAACGGCCGATCCGCTCCGCCAGTCGTTGCACCGCGCCGGCAACGGGCGCAGATCCCACCGAAGCCTCGATACAGCGAAACACCGCGTCTTCGGCCGCAACGATGAAGTCGCAGGCGAGCGCGAGCTCGAAGGCACCGCCGAATGCGGATCCACGCACGGCCGCGACGGTCGGAATCGGCAAGGCTTCGATGGCGCGGAACGACTGATTGCATTCGGCAATGAAGGTCCGAAACTGGCTGGCGTTCTTCTCGAGGAAGTCGAGCACATCGCCGCCCTGGCTGAAATTGGGGCCTTCCGCCCTCACCAGCAATGCCCTGATGTCAGTCTCGCCGGCTTCGTGAACGGCCTGCTTGAGCGCATCCGAGAAGTCCGATGCAATGAGATTTTTCGGCGGATTGGCGAGTACGATATGACCAACCGAGTCTTTCTGTTCGAACCTGATCACTTGCATTTCCGACCTCCCTTCAACATGTTGATATTGTGATTCCAGAAACGGCCCCTCACCGCGCGCGCTGGGGAACAAGCGATGGCACGTCACGGCCGGGTCGCATTTGCCAATAGACGGCGAGAAGACACAGCGCGCCGGCGATCGCCAGCGCACCGCCGACAGTTGATAGCGCGGAACCGAGAGCGCCCTGCGTTCCCTCAAATAGTCGATCGGCGATCACCGCAACGAGCGTCGGTGCAACCGCCGTTCCGGTGATGCCGACCCACGCGAAATGAACGGCCGTTATTTTCCCGATCACCGAGCCTGGCGACAGATGCACGATCGTCGAGGTGCCGATGGTAAAAAGGCTTGCAGCCAGGAGATTGAAAGCAGCCAGCAGAAACCAGGTCGCCGAGATGGATCCGGCCGCAGGCGCCAGGACGGCCGGCAGGAAGATCAACGCGCAAATCGCAATTCCGAGCGCTGGGACACTCGATAGCCCGTACCGCCGGTAGACCAGGTCGACGAGAAAGCCCGCACTGAATTGGCTCGTGGTGCTGAGCAGCAGCACGATCAGACCATAAGTCAGCCCGATCTCGCCTGCCGGGATCTTCCACACCCGCCCGAGAAACGCGGGAATCCAGGACGAATAGGCCACCGACAGCATGATCGTCAAAGCATTGGCCAGAAAGAGCAGCGAAAAGACCAGCCATCGACCACGGATCGCCTCGAGAGCTTCCTTGAACGCGACAGATTTGCTTGAGCCGGCTGATCGTCTTGCCGGCTCCGGGAACGTGAAAACGAGCAGGGCAACGGGTAGCGCCATCACGCCACAGGCGATCATGACGAGCTGCCACGAGCGAATTGATATCCCGAGCACGGGCACGACATAGGCCCCGTTTTCGCCGACCAGGTGAAGAATGGCCCCTCCGGCAAGAAGTGCGATCCCGCCGCCGATGCTCGCACCCATCGCCCAGATTGCAACGGCACGCCCGCGGAAGCGCGTATCAAAGGCATCTTTCACGAGCGACATGCTCGCCGGCCCACATGTTGCCTCGCCCGCACCAACTCCGCAGCGGCCCAGGAAAAGGCCGGCATAGGTCGTGGCGGAGCCGCACAGGATCGTCGACACTCCCCAGGCTGCGATCCCGATGCCAAGAATGCGTCTGCGGGAGAATCGATCGACAAGCACGCCGACAAGCCAGCCTCCGATGGCGTAGGTGATGATAAAGGCAGCTCCAATCAGGAGGCTCATCATCGTGTCCGATATCCCGAGATCACGCTTGATGGGTTGAACCAGGAGCGGTAGCGCCGCACGATCGATGAATGCGACCGCATTCACCAGGCAAAGGACGCTGACCATCCACCAATGAGTTGAAGTGGGCCGCTCTGCTTCCTGTTCGGTCTTCATCCTTGGTTTCCTCGCGTGTCGGCTTTTTTTGTGTACTATTTCGCTATCGAAGCTTCGCTCCAGGTTTCGGCCGCCATTTGCCGGACGATGGCGTTGAATTTCGCGGGCGCCTCGAGCTTGAGCATGTGACCGCAAGCCTCGAATTGGTGCGACGTCGCGGAAGGTGCCGCGGCGAGCAGCCGCGCCGCGTGATCCCGATGTGGCGCGACCTGATCGAGCGTGCCGGAGAGGATGGCCATCGGACACCGCACTGCGGAGATGATGTCCGGCGTTGAGATGGTGAAAAGCGATCGTATCGCCTGTCGCCAGCCCTCGGTCGTCATGGCGTCGCGCAAACGCTCGACATGCTGCCTGACCAGCGGTGGCGCGTCTGGCGCCAGCAACTTGTCCGCGATGGCCGCGCGTGAAACCGGAATGTCGATATCCGCCGTGCCAAGCCAGGCGTTGAGCTCGGCGGCGCGGGCGTCGCCGACGAGATGACCTCGGGCGACGTTGGGGGCTGAAAGAACGAGGCTGTCGGCGAGCGCTGGATAGCGCCGTGCGAAGGCCAGCGCCACGACGCTCCCCCAGGAGCTGCCGACCAGGACGGCAAGCCGCCGCACCCGGAGCGCACACAGCAGCCCTTCCACGGCGTCCGCGTAGTCGTCGATGCCTGCGTCCTGCCCCGAGATGGGCGAACTGCCGCCGAAGCCCGGCGCATTCCAGGCGATCACATGAAAATCCCGCGACAGCCCGGCAAGCTGGGCGCGGTATCCGGCCGAGCTGGAGCCGAGCCCGTGAAGCATCAGCACTGCGGGATTGCGCGCGTCTCCGGCGACGCGATATTCGATCTGCCCCCGTTGTCCGGAATAGATCGGCGACGCAACGGCCACCCGCGCAAGCCCGGGCAAGTCCTGCGTAAGAAGTTCGGTGTCGAGAGCGGATAATGCTGCCATCGATCAAGCTCCAGCAACCAGCTCCAGCCGCTTGGCCGGTTCGAGCGCATTGTCGAAGCGGTAGCCGAGGCGGCGAGACAGATCTTCTGCGCTCTGCCGAAGGGCACGGGCGAAGATGCCGTCGAGATCCGCGGGAAACCGGCTCGCCTCGCCGACCGCGGTCAGAGCCAGCACCGCCTGGCCGCTTGCATCGCGCACCGGCGCGCTGAGGGCATTGATCAGCGTTTCGCTGCGGTGGAAGGTTTCGAGTCCCTGCCTTGCGAGTCCCAGTCGCCGGATGTCTTCGAGGCGCTCCTCCCAATCGCCTTCCTCGGCCGTCGCGGCCTCTCCTGGCCAGCCCGTCTGCGCGATGGCCTCGGGCGGAAGATGTGCGGCAAATGCCAGACCGGTTGCCGTCGAGGTCACGGGCAGTATCAGTCCGACGGGAAGCGCGTCGCTGACGGGAGCGGACGCCGGCTCCCAATGGGTGATGGTTGGACCGTGGGTACCCCAGACCGCGAGCGCCATCGTCTCGTCGAACTGGTTCGCGAGGCGCTCGATCGCGCGCGTGCCGAGCCGCATGGCGGCCAGTTGCGCCTGCTTGCGATCGGGCAACAATGCGCCATCAGCCATATCGTGGGGATCAGCCAGCAGATATTGACCGTTGCCGAAGACGAGCGGCTTGCGTTCGGCGCAATCGATCGCAAACACCTCGCCGACATAGATGGTGTGGTCGCCGCCCGGCACCCGCGACACGACCCGGCACTGGAGCCTGGCGCTGCAATCGCGGAGCAGCGGCACGGCGCCGGAGCCGATATCGACATCGATGCCGACGAACTTCTCATGCGATGACTTCGCAAAGCGCTTTGACAGCTCGATCTGGTCCTCGGCCAAGATGTTCACGGCAAAGCGTTCGGCCTTGAAGAAGGCCGGGTGGCTGTGACTTTTAACCGCCTGGCTCCAAAGCACCAGCGGCGGATCAAGCGATACCGAGCTGAAGGAGTTGGCGGTGACGCCATGGAATCTGCCTTCGTCATCGGTCGTGGTCACCACTGTCACGCCGGTGACAAAGGTTCCGAGCGCGCGCCGCAGGTCGCGGCTGTCGAACAGAGGAGCATCAGCCATCTTCCACCTCCTTAGCGTTCACCCGTTTTGGGCACTCATGCGGCGACTGCTTCGGCCGCCTTCACCGCGGGCATCACCTGTTCGGCGAAGCGGCGGATCGAGGCCGCCGCTTCCGCGTGCGGCATGGTTCCGAACATGAAGCTGCCGATCACGTAGTTCAGCCCGCCGAGCGCAACCTGGTCGGACAGGAGTTGCGCGACCGTCCGGGCAGAACCGGCGATCGCATGGCCGGATTCGACGAGCTGGTCGAACGAGGGTGGCAGCTTCGCGTTGACCGGCTGGGTCCCGTGCTTGCGCCAGAGCTTGATGAAATTTTCGTAGAACGCCGGCCAGGCCTTTCGGCCGAGCTCGTGGGCTTCGCGGTCGGTCTCGCCGACGATGATGTAGCGATTGACGCCGATGAGGGGAGAGGCTTTGCCCTCTAGACCGGCGGCAGCCATCTCCTCGCGATAGCGATCGGAAATGGCGCGCACGCGGGACACCTGTCCGCCGCAGACCACATTCATGCCGTTGCGCGCCGGCCAGACCACGGAGTCGGGCGAACCGACCGCGTACCACATCGGCGGATGCGGACGCTGGAGCGGCTTCATTTCCACCGCGTAGTCGTTCAAGTTCCAGAACTCGCCTGTCGTCGTGACCGCATCCTGCGCGAAGCAGCGCTGGATCGCTTCGAAGGCCTCCGCGTACATCTTCGCCGCCTTCGCGGAGTCGATCCCGAGTGCGTCGAGCTCGTGCGGCGAGGCGCCGCGACCTATCCCGAACTCAAACCGGCCGCCACTCAAATGATCGAGCATGCAGATCTCTTCATAGAGACGCGCGGGATTGTAGGTCGGCAATAGATAGACCAGCGGACATAGCCGCAATCTCTTGGTCCGCTGGGACAGAGCCGCCATCCACACGCTGGGCGACGGTGTGGTGCTCAGCGGCGTGCCGTGGTGCTCGCTCATGTGGAAGCAGTGGAAGCCGAGCCGGTCATAGAGCTCGGCGAGCGCAAGCCGGTTCTCGTACTGCTCTGTCAGCGGAACACCGGAGCGGTCGTTCTGATCGAAGACGCCGAACTTCATGATGAATATCCTTTCGCAGGTGGCACGGTTGTTTCGCGGCCGTAGCTAGGTGCTTTGCCGGACGTGGATCTGGAACAGATTGTTCTCGGGGTCGGCGAACGTCGCGACGCTGCCGTGCGAACCCATGTCGCGGCTCGACAGGTGCAACCCTCCGAGCCGCTCGATCCGCTGCGCCAACTGAGCGACGTCGGTCGCGCCGAACACGACCACACTTCCGCGCGCGCCCGTCGCCGCTTCGGCTGGTGAGCTCAGCGCGAACCCGAGCTGTCCGACCTTGAACTGGCACCAGTTGTCGCGATCCCGAAAAGCCAGCGGAAGCTCCAGCGCCTCTGCGTAGAAGGCCTGCATGAGATCCATGTCATTGGCGACCGTGTAGACGCTGCGGATGGCCCCAAGGGGCATTTTCGTGTCCTCCGTGCATATTCAATATAATTGAACATATGCTTTATTGTTGTATAGTGCTCGCAGCTTTCGTTTGTGTCAATCTCGATTCGCTGAACCGGTCGAAGGAAGCAGATGCAGGAGAAGAAGCCGCGCCGCGGCATTCAGTCGGTGGAAATTGCCTTTCGGATTCTGAGCGTTATGCAGACGAGCCAGCAGGCGATGGCTCTCAAGGACATCGCGCCGCTGGCGGGCCTGACGACGAGCGCCACGAATAACTATCTCGTGAGCCTCGTCAGGATCGGGCTCGCCGCTGCGGACGAGAAACCGGGCCACTATCGCCTCGGGCCTGCGGCGCTCTCGCTCGGCGTCAGCGCAATTCAGCAGATCGACGGCTTCGAGATCGTCCGCCGCGAGGTCACCAATCTGCGCGACATCACGAGCCGAAGCGCGGCCGTCACGACGTGGACCGACGACGGCCCGCTCAGCCTGTTCAAGCAGGACGGCGATCAGCGCGGCGCGTTCGAGTTTCGGACCGGACTGATCCCGATGCTGGGGTCTGCGGCAGGGAAGATCTATGCCGCCCGACTGGCACCAAACCTGACGGCGCATCTGATCGAGCAGGAGTGGGGCGCCGTCTTCGGCGACAGGCCCGACGCCGGCAAGTTCAGGGACGATGCGGCGCGCGAGCTCAAGCGAAAAGGCTACACGACGATCGTTCGATCCGACCTCACCGGCTATGTCTCCATTGCGGCGCCGATCGCGGACTGGAACGGCGATGTCCGCTTCACGCTCAGCCTCGCCGGCACCCGGGCCTCGATGAAGGTGGAGCCGTCAAGCGATCAGGTGAAAGCCCTGCTCGCCAGCGCCGCCAGCGCGACGCGGGCGCTCGGCGGCAAGATCGAAAGCCGCAATTAGGCGATTGCGCAGTCCGTACGGCTACAGGACGACCTCGATGACACGGGGACCGCGATTGTTCATGGCACCGCCGAACTGGCTCTCGAATTCCCCAACCGACGTCGCGCGGCTCGCCTCCACGCCCATGCCGGACGCGAGCTTGACCCAATCGAGCTCGGGATTGTGCAGATCCAGCATCGAAAAAGCCTTCGGCCCCGGATCTCCGGCGCCGACCCGCGCAAGCTCGATGTTGAGGATCGCGTAGGACCGGTTGGCAAAGATCACCGTGGTGACGTCGAGCGATTCCCGCGCTTGCGTCCACAGCGCCTGCAGCGTGTACATCGCCCCGCCGTCGCCATGAAGACAGACAATCTTCCGGTCCGGACAGGCCACCGCAGCGCCGGTGGCGACCGGAATGCCCTGCCCGATCGCGCCGCCGGTCAAGGCAAGATGATCGTGCGGCGCGATCGTTGCCGCAAATCGATGCACACCCCCGCCTGCCGTCGCCCCCTCGTCGGAGATGATGGCGCCGTCAGGCAGCAAATGGGCGATGACCTGTCCGGCCGTCTGCGGATTGAGCGGTCCGGCCGGAATGTCGGGCCGGCTCAGTGGACCGACATGCAGCGCCTGCCTGGTAGCCTTCACCGCATCGGCAAGAGCCTCTAGCGCTGCCGGACCATCCTCGTGAGCGTGCGCAAGATAGGTGATCTTGCAGTCTTCGGGCGTGCACCAGGACGGCTTGTTCGGATAGGCAAAGAAGCTCACCGGCGGGCTCGCGCCGACCAGGATCAGTTGCTCCGTTCCCTTCATGAACTCGACGATCTGCTCGGCGAAATACGGGATGCGCTCGACCGCCACGCGCCCGGCGCCGCGCTGGCAGCGTGGCGCGAAGGTGTCGCACACGATCCGCGCGCCGGTCGCCGCCGCGATGCGGCCTGCCGCGCTCAGTCCACGCTCCTTCAGCGCGGCCCCCCGGATCAGCAGCATGGTCTTGCGGCCCGATTTGAGCGCCGCAGCCGCCTGATCGATTGCCGTACTGGAAACCGCGGCCGGCATCGGTTTCGGGAGAGCGGGTGCCGGTCGATCGGCTTCTAGCCACGCCGTGTCAGCGGGCAGGATCAGCGTCGCAATCTGACCGGGCCATTGCAACGCAGCCTGCACAGCGCGCGCGCCGTCCGCAGCGACGGTCTTGGCACTCGCCGACGAATGCACCCAGGCAGAGACCGGTCGCGCGAAACCATGAACGTCGGATGCGAGCGGTGCGTCGTACTGCGCATGATAGGTGGCGTGGTCACCCACGACATTGACGATCGGCGTCGCTGCGCGACGCGCATTGTGCAGATTGGCAAGACCATTGGCGAGTCCCGGTCCGAGGTGGAGCAGGGTCGCGGCCGGCTTCTCCGCCATGCGACCATAGCCATCGGCCATGCCGGTCACCGCGCCTTCGAACAGGCCGAGCACGGCCCGCATGCCCTCGACCCTGTCGAGCGCAGCGACGAAGTGCATTTCCGAAGTGCCAGGATTGCCGAAACAGACCTCGACGCCCGATCCGACCAGCGTTCGCAAGAGACTTTCCGCGCCATTCATGCCGCTTCCCCGTCTTGTTGATCGCCCCTGCTATGATGCCCACTCGATGTCCGTCTGGTCAGACGAAGGCGCTCAGCCCGGTGATCGCCTTGCCGACGATCAGCGTGTTCATCTCCCTGGTGCCTTCATAGGAATAGATCGCCTCGGCATCGGCCACGAACCGCCCGATATGGTTCTCGAGCAGGATGCCGTTGCCGCCGAGCAGCTCGCGTGCATAGCCGACCGTCTCGCGGCACTTGACGGTGCAGAATGCCTTTGCCAGCGACGCATGCTCGTCGCGCATCACGCCTTCGTCCTGAAGCTGGGCGAGGCGCTGCATCATCGCCTGGGTCGATGTGACGTTGCCGAGCATGCGCACCAGGAGATCCTGCACGAGCTGGAAGCCGCCGATCGGCCGTCCGAACTGGATCCGCTCCGTCGCGTAGCGCAGCGCGTGCTCGTAGGCGCCCATCTGGCAGCCGACGGCGAACCATGCCACCCCGGTGCGGGTCATCCGCAGCACCTTGGCGGTGTCCTTGAAGGAGTTCGCATTCTGGAGACGGTCTGCCTCGGAAATGCGGCAGTCCTTCAGGGTGATCAGCCCGTTCTGCACGACGCGAAGCGCCATCTTCGTCCTGATCTTCTCGACCGAGAAGCCCGGATTGTCTTTGCCGACGACAAAGCCCTTGACCTGGTTCGTCCCCTCCTCGCGCGCCCAGATCACGTTGATGTCGGCGAAGGTGGCGTTGCCGATCCATTTCTTCTGGCCGTTGAGGATCCAGACGTCGCCGTCGCGTCGGCAGGTCGTCAACATGCCGCCCGATGTGGCGGAGCCTATCAAAGGTTCAGTCAGGCCGAACGAGCCGATCCTCTCGAAGCGCATCATCGACGGCAACCAGCGCTGCTTCTGCTCCTCGTCTCCGCACAGATAGATCGAGCCTGCCGACAGGCCGGTGTGTACGCCCCAGAACGTCGCGACTGAGGCATCGACCCGGGCCAGCTCCATCGCGACGAGGCCATTCAACAACCAGCTCCCGCCCACCGCGCCGTAGCCCTGATAGCCGACGCCGCCGATGCCGATCTCGGCCATCTTCGGAACGATCGCGAATGGGAATTCGTCCCGCCCCCAATACTCCTCGATCACGGGCGCAACGACGCCTTCCGTGAACGTGCGAACGCGCCCGAGCAACGCGCGCTCGCTTGCGCTCATCACGTTCGCAATCCCATAGAAGTCGCCGTCGATCGGCGGTGGCACATAGTCCGGCCGTCCCGTTCGTGTCACCTGCGGGTTCGCCATGGTCTCCTCCCTGGTACGCGGATGGTTGCGTCAGGCCGACTTGTTCGGGCGAACGCTGGCGCGGATCTCCTCCAGGCTCTCCTTGACGCGGTCCTGGATGATCTTCACCGCGTCCGTCGTCGATTGCCGCGCGGTCGATGCGCTCTCCCGCGCGCCCTCGACCGCGATCTCGAACACTTTTCGCGCGAATTCGGTCTGCAACGCGACGTTCTCGTGCATCTGGCCGAGCGGCTTGTATTGGCGCGCGAGCGTTTCGGCTTCTCTGAGGCCGGCCACTAGCACCTCGCGTTGCTTCTGCGCCACCGACTGCGCGCCCTGCGCGGCCACCTTCGCGCTTTCGCCGAGAGCGTCGATATTCTTCTTCTGTGCCTGGAGCAACTCGTCCACGTTCAGCTTCGGCAGGCCGAGATCGCTGCCGAACTTTCTCAGCATGTCGATGTATGAGGTCGCGTCCGTCATGATATCCTCCCTTGTGGTTATGCTCAGGACTGGCGGCGTCCGCCCTCGGGCGCCGGAACGAGATTCTTGACGTAACTGACCGTCCGCGACAGCAGGGATGACGGCCCGGCCTGCTTGCTCTCATCGGCCAGGAACGCCTCGATCAGAGCTGCGGTTTCCGCAGGCCGCGTCATCAGGAACAGGTGCCCATCATCGATCATGCGGAGCTCGGCGTTCGGGATCAGGCCTGCGAGGATGTGACCATTGATCGGAAGCACGAGAGGATCGTCGCTGCCCATCAGCACGAGCGTCGGCTGCGGCAGCGACCACAGCCAGGGCAGGCTGGTCCAGCCGGCCATGGCGAGGAGCTGATAGAGATAGCCCAGGCTTCGCGTACCGTGCATTGCGGTCGCATGCCGGCCGATCAATGACGGGTCGTCGCGAAACGCGCCGCCGTAGATGTCCGCCGCAATCCTGTTCATGTAGTCCTTGTCGGTGTAGCGGCGGGGCGTCGCCATCTTCCACAACACCGAGGGGCTTGCCGGCACCATGGTGAAACCGGGCGCCGTCGCGGCGAGCACCAGCCGCCGGCACAGTGTTGGGTATTGATGGGCAAATTGCTGCGCGATTCCCCCGCCCCACGACACGCCGGCGACGTCGACCTCCGCATAGCCCAGCTCCGCGACGAGCCCCGCCGCAAGGCGCGCCAGTGTCGATGGGCGATATGGCAACAGCGGCCTTGGCGAACCGCCGACGCCCGGCACGTCGAAGATGACAGTGGTCGTGCTCGTAAGCGCTTCGAGAAACGGCCTCGCCAACTCCCAGTTGGCGCCGATCCCGTTGAACAGCAGCAGCGGCGGTCCATGGCCGCTTCCGTGCCTGACCGCGACCTGAAGCAGTTGAGCGTCGATCGTAATCTGCCGGACCTCGATCGCCCCCGGCGTCGCGACGACAACCGAGTCGGCCTTTTTCCCGCTGGTGAGATTGTCATTCAAAGACGTAGGTCCCCGGGGCGACGCCAAGGGTTGGGTGACGCACACTGCCTGGCGAAGCAGGCGCCGCCACCTCCTCGCCCGAGCGGGCATGCAACCAATCGCGCCAGTCGAGCCACCAGCTTCCTTTCCGTTTCTCGGCCGAAGCCTGGAACGCCTCCGGGGCACCGGTGCCGACCGGCCCGATCATGAAGGACGCCTTTGGATTGGTGGGCGGATTGAGCAGGCTTTGCAAATGTCCGCTGCTCGAAAGCACGAAGGTGGTGCCCTCGCCCATGATCTGAGCGGTCTTGTATACACCCTTCCACGGCGTGATGTGGTCGGTGACGCCGGCGACGACATAGCTGTCCGCCTTCACCTTGCTCATATCCACGGTCTTGTCGTTGAGCGTGAGCTTGCCGGCATTCACGAACGGGTTGGTGAAATACAGGTCGAGATAGTCGCCATGCAGTGCCGCCGGCAGCCGCGTCGTATCGGCGTTCCAGTAGAGAATATCGAAGGCCGGCGGCTGGTTGCCGAGCAGATAATTATTCACCCAATAGTTCCAGATCAGATCGTTGGGCCGCATCCAGGCGAACATCCGCGCCAGGTCGTGACCATCGACGATGCCACGCAGCCGTGACATCTCCTTGGCTGCGCGCATGGTTTCCGGCGTCATCAAGCAGCCAAAGGCGCCCTCCTCGGCCGCGTTAGGGTCGAGCAGGCAAACCGCCAGCACCAGGTTCTTGATCTTCTTCTCGGCCGCGCTGCCGAGCGTCGCGAAATAGGCCGTCGACGTGATGCCGCCGGAGCAGGACCCCATCATGGTGATGTCCTCGCTGCCGGATATCTCGCGCGCCGCATCAACGGCCTCGTCGAGCGCTGCGACATAGGTATCCAGGCCCCAGTCGCGATGCGCCTCCGTCGGGTTGCGCCAACTGACAGCAAATGTCTGGATCCCGCTCTCGAGCAGGAAGCGGATCATGCTCTTGTCCGGAGAGAGATCGAGCGCGTAGTACTTGTTGATTTGCGGCGGCGTCACCAGCAACGGCCGCTTCCAGACGGTTGCCGTCATCGGCGTGTACTGGATCAGCTCGAGCAATTCGTTGCGCAGCACGACCGCACCCGGCGTGACCGCAAGATTCTCGCCGACCTTGAACGCGCTCGTGTCGACCATCGACGGCATGCCGCGGTTACGGGTCAGATCGTCGAAGTAATTCTTCAATCCACGCCACATGCTCTGTCCGCCGCTGTCGACGAACTTGCGGACCGCCGCGGGATTGGTGACCATCGCGTTGGTCGGCGCGACGGCATCGATCAGGATCTCGGTGACCAGGTGCGCGCGCGCCTTGTCGATATCGCTGAGGCTGGTCTTGTCGACAAGGCCATTGAAGGCCTCGCCCCACGCCAGATAGGCCTTGAGCAGGCCGCTGTGCAACGAGCTCTCCTTCCAAGTCGGGTCCGAGAACCGCTTGTCGCCGGCCTTCGGCGCGCGCTCGGACTTCCCGGCAACGATGGAGCCGAGCTCGCCGACGAAGGCGAGCCACTGTTCCGTTGCGACCTTCGGCTCGTTGATGACCGCCTTGAACAGGATGCCGGCGCTGTCGAGCAGATCCTGGCCCTGGATGGCCACGAGCGGATTGAGCGCCAGCGTATTCCTGGATGCTTCCTCGGATATTTCTACGCGCGACGATGTGGGGCCGGGGCTTACCGTGCTCATGACCGGCTCGCTTCCGTTGCGGGAATCAGCAGTGCCAACGTCTCGGCAATCAGCGCAGGCTTTTCCGTCCCCTCCACTTCCAACGTATTCCGGGTCTTCATGACCACCTGCCCACGTTCCTTCGGCTCGATGGCGGCAAGAACGACACGCAGCCTGACCCGCGCGCCCGCTGGCACCGGCGCGAGGAAGCGCACCTTGTCGATGCCGTAGTTCAGGCCGGCTGCCGCGTCGACGGGGATGACGCCGACCTGCATCGACAGCGGCGCCACCATCGCCAGCGCCAGATAGCCGTGTGCGACCGGACTGCGGAAGGGACTTTCACGGCACGCCCGTTCGACATCGACGTGAATCCACTGATGGTCGCCGGTGCAGGAGGCGAACGCGTCGATACGCGCCTGGTCGATCACGGCCCATTCCGACACGCCAAGCTCCTGTCCAATTCGTTCGCTCAGACCGGCAAGGGTGAGGTTGCTCACATTTTCCTCCTCTGATGCTTTTCGCCGACCGGGATCGAACGGCTACATGTCGCCGTAGCGCTTGCGCAGCTCCTTCTTGTTGATCTTGCCGACGCTGGTCTTGGGGATGCTGTCGATGAAGAGGATCTTCCCGGGGATTCCGTATCGTGAGATGACGCCCTTGTCGGCGAACGCCTTGAGATGATCTTTCACGATCGTATCGGTGACATCATTCGTCTCCGCCGGTTTCTTGACGACGAGGGCAAGCGGACGCTCGCCCCAGCGGTCGTCCTTGACGCCGATGACGGCCGCCTCTTCCACGCCCGGACATTGCGTGATCAGGTCTTCGATCTGCAACGAGGACACCCACTCGCCGCCGGTCTTGATGACGTCCTTGAGGCGATCGGTGATATGCACGTAGCCGCCCGGGCTCACCACCGCGATGTCGTTCGTGTGCAGATAGCCGCCGGCCCAGAGCTCCTCCGAGCCCTCGGGATTGTTGTAGTAGCCCTGCGTCAGCCAAGGTGAGCGCAGCACGATCTCTCCGGACGACTTGCCGTCATGGGGGACATCGTTCATGTCCTCGTCGACGATACGCAGGTCGACCAGCGGCGCCGCCATGCCCGCCTTGGTCCGGAACTCCACCTCCTGATCGTGATCGCCGCTCAGGTCGCGCGACATGACGTGCGCCACCGCGGCGATCGGGCCGGTTTCGGACATGCCGTAGCCGGCAAAGATGTCGATGCCTGCGGCAAGCGCCTGCTTCGCCAGCGCTTTCGGCAACGCCGAGCCGCCGATCACCATCTTCAGGCCCGTGAGGTCTGTCTTGGTGGCTGCCGCGGCGTTCAGCAGCATTTGCAGGATCGTCGGGACGCCGTGGGTGAACGTGACGCCCTCGCTCTTGATCAGCTTGACGAGCATCGCCGGGTCGTAGCGCCCGGGATAGACCTGCTTGACGCCGGCAAGTGTCGCAGCCCAGGGAAAGCCCCAGGCGTGCACATGGAACATGGGCGTGATCGGCATATAGACGTCGTCGCGCGAGAACCGGCCCTGTTGGCTCGCGATCCCGAAGAATGCCAGCTCGCCTAGCGAATGCAGCACCAGCTGCCGGTGACTGTAATAGACCCCCTTGGGCAGGCCAGTCGTTCCGGTGGTGTAGAAGGTCGTCGCCTGCGTATCTTCGTCGAAATCCGGAAAATCATAGGTGGGCGACGCATCGGCGAGCAGGCTCTCGTACTCGCCGGCAAACGGCTGGCTTCCAGTCTCGGGACGAGGACGATCCGACATCACGACAAGTGTCTTGACCTTCGTGAGCTGCGGCTTGATGCCTTCCAGCAAGCCGACGAACTCATCGTTGACGAGCAGTGTGGATGCGCCGGCGTGATCGATCGTATAGGCGACCTGATCGGGCGAGAGCCGCACGTTGACCGTTTGCAGCACCGCACCCATCATGGGGATCGCGAAGAAGGCCTCAAGAAACCTGTTACTGTCCCAGTCGAGGACGCCGACCGTGTCGCCGGGCTCGACACCGAGCCTCTTCAGCGCGGAAGCAAGGCGGGCGATGCGCTCTCCGAGCTGGCGATAGGTGAAACGCGTTCGATCGCGATAAACGATCTCCTGCTCAGGCGATTGCAGCAGCGGGGTATGCCACAACTGCTTGAGGATCAGGGGATATCGATAGGCGGATTTGGCGGTCTGGATCAGCCTTCCCACCATGGCGGCCTCCCTCGAAACGTTGTCTCTCCCCCGGCTCCTCGCGACGTCCGCAATTATGACCTGCGGATCGCCTCGGCCGGTCGTCTCTCACACGATGATTTCATCACCCGACGTGGACACCGACCGTCGCGTGACGCGTGGTGTTTGTGAAGGTCCGAAACGGACATCAACGGGGTCCAGAACGGACAGGTTACGACCACTCCGGCATTCGTTCTTGAATAAAGCTGCTCATTTCGCGATTTGCGGCGACGCGGCATCCGCCTGACGCATCGCAAATCCCGCTCTTGCTTCTGACGATCCAAAAAGCTGTTATCCTTGCGAGACCACGGCCGGATGGTGAGCGGGAGTGCGCTCATCTCGGATGCTCCGGCGCAAAGGCGGACCTGATTGCAAAAAGTTCGGCAGCATCATCCTTCCCCGTCCTCAGAACCGCCCCCGGAAGGCGCGCAGGGATCGCCGATCGTCGGCTTAAGCGAGCGCGTCTACGAAACGACCAAGCTTGCCGCACTGTTCGACATGCTGTCGAACCAGGGGCACCCGGCCAGCGAGATATTGAAGGATGTCAATCTGCCGGCGAAGGAGGTGTATTCCTCGAAGGCCCGGATCTCGCTCAAGCAATTGCTGACCGCCTACAAGAATGCCGTCCGGCTCTCGCAAGATCCTCATCTTGCCTATCGGATCGGAGCATCCATCCATATCTCCACCTACGGAATGTACGGCTTCGCCATCCTGTGCTGTCCCGACTTTCGCCGGACGATGCAGTTCGCGACGCGGTACCACATGCTCGCGGCCCCCTTGGCCGCAATCAGCTTCAGCGAGGAGAACGGATCCGCCATCTGGTCCATCGAACCCAATCTGCACGCCACGACTGATCTCGCGCTGTATCGCTTCATCACCGAGATGCAGATCGGAATACATATCTCTCTGATGCGCGACGTCATGGGTCCCGCGTTCGCTCCCGACGAGGTCTGCCTCGCCTACCCCGGCGCTGACGCCAGCTTTCCGAAAGACGAGTTACGGTGCAACGTGAGCTTCGCGAACCCCGCGAACAAGATCGTCTTCCGTTCCACCTGGCTGGAACAGCAGGCGCGCCTCGGCAACAAGACCACCTATCCAGCGATCGTCGCGCTTTGCGACGATCTGCTCGACGATTTGACGTTGCGAATCGGCATCGCCGGAAAGATTCGCGACCTTCTGCTGGCGGATATTACCAACCCACCAACCTCCTCGGCGGCGGCCAAACTTCTCGGCATGAACGACCGCTCCCTGCGCCGCAAACTGCGCCAGCAGGGTCTTTCCTATCGCGGTCTGCTGGACGAGCTACGCACCCAGATTGCGCTGAAGTATCTGCGCACGACCCGGCTCTCGAACGACGACATTGCCCTGGCGCTCGGATTCAGCGATGCCGCCAATTTCCGTCGCGCGTTCCATCGATGGACAAACAAGGCACCAAGCGACATCAGGGCAGAATAGGACGCGTGTTCGCCGGTTCATTTTATCCAACTTGATCCGCCGGCCGGCCGCAGACCAGCCGGTCGACCGGTTGCAGGGCAGGCCTTGGCTCTCTTCTCATGCTGAAGAGGCGGATCGGCTCCTTGCAGCCGCGCAAGACGTGGACACCTTCGTCGACAAAGGCTTTCGCAAGGTCCAGGCTCCCCTCCGCCCGCAGCGCCTCCACGAATTCGCCGGTCACCAGCACCGGGGCATCGAGAATTCGGCAATAGGTTTCAACGCGGCTCGCGATATTCACGGTGTCCCCCACCAAGGTCAGCTCGAGCCGTTTCTCGCTGCCGACATCTCCTTGCACGACCTCACCATAGTGAATTCCGACGGCGATGCGGACGGCACTCTCGTTGCAGTGGATGCGCTGCCGGTTCCGGCATTCGATCGCGTTGACGATTTCCACAGCGCACAGGGCCGCGTTCGTGGCATCTCGCCGGCTCATCAAGGGCGGGCCAAAAAATGCCATCAGTCCATCGCCCAGATATTTGTCGACCGATCCATGATTGGAGAAAACCGCCTCGCTCAGGAGGCGAAGCAGATCGCGCAGCATGCTGATGACAACATCTGGAGGCTTTCCGGACGAATACGCGGTAAAGCCTACCATATCGGCAAACATGACGGTGGCGGGTTGACGGCGTGCGAAGGAGAACGGCGTTTGAATGTCGACAAGCTGATCGACAATTTTCGGCGAGAAGAAGCGGGCGAGGTTTGCCCGCTCCCGCTCAACTGCCTTGACGCGCAGGTTTGCCGAAACGTTCCGGAGCACCAGGATGGTGGCAATCAGGATTGAAATCAGGCTCACCGCAAACCGCAACGGGGCGGCTCCGTCGGCCTCAAATCCGTGCATGAGCACATAGCTGAGAACTGTAAGAAGCCCACAGGTGACGCCCGTGATCACGATGCCGCGGCGACGAAGATCATAAGCGGCAATCAAGACAACGGTCACGTAGAGCGACGCCACTGCAAAGTGCAGGGACGTCAGCGTGTCAACCAGGAAAATGCCGATCGCGAGCGCGGCCGCTACGGGAAGGGAACGGAGCCCGATAAGATAGCGCAGCATCGAACCATCGCCATTCGTTCGTCGGATCTGCTGCCTATGCCGGGGCCAGAACCCGGCACTACAGCAAATCCGCGCGTCGCCGATCCGACGAACCCTGGAAAGGCCGCCGGCCGAACCTGGTATTTCCCAACGCTGCCCCTCGGCACTTCTCAACCTGCCATTGCGACGACCGGTTTGGCCTTCGGCGCTTTGTCAGCGTTCTTCGACCAGGACCGGTAGTACGCCAGCACGGTCATCATCAGGATGCCGACAATGCTGACCACGATCTGCATCCAGATCGCACCGGAAATCTCGACCAGCACGACGTGCGCAGCAAAGGACAGGAATATCCCGGAGCAAAAGACTTCGAGCGATTGCTGACCGCATTTGATTGCGGGCCGAAAGATCGCCCATTCGAGCCCCGGCCAATCGCGTGGCAGCAGACGAACGACGAAGAACGCGAACACAACGAAATGCAGCAAGCGATAAGGCGCGAGGTTGCTCTTGTCGTTTGGATTGAAGGCGCCGTAGACCTCCGGCGGAATCAATGACCGCAGTTCGTCAAATCGGGCCGCCATCGTCATCACCAGAGCGAACAGAAGATAGCCGATGCCGAGCACCAACGCGGTACGCGACCGGATGAACGGCATCGCCTGCGCCGCTCCGCCGAGCGCAAACCAGGCCCCGAACGTGAACAAAAATTGCCATGCGAATGGATTGAAGTACCAGAGGCCAGTTGGATAGGCCGAGAGGTTCCAACCGAAGTGCCTGGCCGCCAAATACAGCACCCCCGAAGCGGCCAGGGTCATGTTGGGCCTGCGTAGCATCAGCCAAAGTATCGGCGGGAAGACGCCCATCAGCACGATGTAAAGCGGCAGCACATCCATGTTCACCGGCTTGAAGCGCAGGATCAGCCCCTCGAACAGGAACTGCGCAGGATTGTCGAGGAAACCTCGTATGTTGAAGTCATCGGTGAAACCGGAGTTACCAGACCTCTGTGCGACATATCCGATTTCAGCGAGATAGAGCACGAAAAGGAAAACGTGGGCGACGTAGATCTGCCAGACCCGCTTCACAAGCCTGGTTGCGCCGATGATGAACCCGCGTTCGAGCATCATCCGCGCGAAGACGAAGGCGACAGTGTAGCCGGAAATGAAGATGAAGAGATCCGCAGCATCGCTGAAGCCGTAGTTTCGCGTTGTCACCCAGTTCACGATGTTGTTGGGGATATGGTCGAGGAAGATTCCCCAATTTGCCACACCTCGAAACAGGTCCAGCCGGAGATCTCGGCCTTTCGTCGGGAGCGTCGCAAGAATCTTCATCGTCAATGCACCGAAGCTCTAACACGCGGCATCTCTTCCGCCGACGCCCGGCCTGCGCAGCGCCTCCGTTTACGGAGTCCAGAGCCTGTCTCGGCATTTCGACGTGATCGCTCCGAGCATAACGGCCCATGACTTTTCGTATTGGACAATCGTGCGCATGCTGGATGTGAGTTCGGCAGAAAGAAGAGACGAGGCCGGCAGAGCGGCCCTGACTTTCAATTTGCCTCCAGAAAATGCCATCCTGTCCATGAGTCACGACCCGCGACGCGATTGCGCGAGGCAGGTCTCGATGGTGCCCGCCTGTCCATCGGCTCAAACCAGCAGCACTCCTCGGTCGGCCTCTGGAGCTCATTGGGACTACGGGCTCTTGCCACATGAGCCGATGGAGCCGTCCGAGCCCTCTTACGCTTGGCTCGCACGAACGGATGCTCGGCAACGATCGGTCGAACATCCGGTTTCGGCCTCGCCACCGCGTCGGCCTGAGAGTCGACGTCCGGTTGATCCGTCTCTTCATCGGGTAGACGCTCGACCAGGTCCCGGGCCGGCGCCACATCGACGGATGGGGGAAAGAATGTCGGCTGGCTGGTATCCAGGACAACCTTCTCCGGCCATTTGCGCGCGGACTCGATCCGGATCGTCGCCGCATCGATGCTGTCCGGCCGATCGGGAAATCTGTCCGGCAGCTCCGGCAAGGACCGGCCGGCTATCAGCAGAAGAACAGCGAGTGCGGCCCCGACAACAGCAAGATACCTTGCCATGGGCAAAGCCGATGGCTCCGCCGATTTCCGCAATCTCGATCGACCCATGACAGCAATGCTTGGCCACTCTCAGGCCGTGCGGCGAAGCGATCGGGATGCCACACTGCCGCTGAGGGAAGGCGACCTCGGCTAGAGGAAATTCTCCTTGACCATCTCCCAGACGTCTCCTCCACGGCCATGCAGGACGGCACGAGCGGAATACAGCGCCATCCCGATTGCAGGCTCGACCTGCATGAATGGCGGCATGACAAGCTGCATCGGGTTGACGTGCACGTGCAGAAGCGCGGGCCCCGGTTGGGCCAGCCAGTCCTTGACCGCAGTCTCCAATTCGTCCGCGTTCGAAACGGTCTGGCCCCAGAGACCCAGTGCGCGCGCGACGCCGGCGAAATTCGGATTCTTCAACTTCGTGAAGGTATCGAGCATGCCCTCCGCCTTTTGCTCGATCTCGACAAAGCCAAGCTTGCCGTTGTCATAGACGGCAATCTTGATGGGCAACTCCTGTTGGACGATCGTCATCAGGTCTCCGAACAGCATCGAGATCCCGCCGTCGCCTGCCATGCATACGACTTGCCGGCCGGGTTCTGCCTTCTGGAGCCCGACGGATGACGGCATGCCATTGGCCATCGTTCCATGAAGCAGACTCGCGAAAATGCGGCGCTGCCCATTCGCCTCGATATGGCGGTAGGCCCAGGCGGCCGGGGTGCCGTCGTCGGCCGTGAACAAGGCATCCTTTGCCGCATGGCGACTGATCACCTGCGTCAGATAGCTTCCGGGAATACTGCCATCGTGACCGGCAGCGACCTTGGCCCGCTCGGCCTCCCGATATTTCGCGTAGCGCTTCACATACGCGCTTCGGAACGCGGCGTCGGTGCGCTCGACCAGCTTCGGTAGCAAAGCCTCCAGCGTCGCCTTCACATCGCCGACGACGCCCTTCTTGATCGGATGACGTCGTCCCAGATGGGTCGGGTCGATATCGACCTGCACGATTTTTGCCTTGTCCGGGTAGAATTGCCGCCAGGCAAAGTCTGCGCCCAGCATCAGCAGCGCATCGCAGTCCAGCAAGGCGTGGTACCCGGCCTCGTTGCCGAGCATCCCGGTCATCCCAATATTGTAGGGATTGTCAAACTCGAGAAAATCCTTGGCCCGCGACGTATGCGCGATCGGCGCTTTCAGCCTGTTGGCGACCGCGAGAATCTCCTGATGTGCCCCCTGGCAGCCCGAACCACCGTACAGGACGACGTTTTCGCTAGTGTTGAGGATGTCTGCGATCTCATCGAGATCCGCATCGTTCGGTCGCGTGACAGGCTGGGCGACGTGCACCGCATAGGGGACGTTGTTATCCACGGCCGAGGCGGAGATATCGGCCGGCACGATCAGAACGGCAACACCACGTTTCGCCAGAGCCGTTTGGCAGGCGATCACCGTCTTCCGGCGCGCCTGTTCCGGCGTGTGGATCATGTCGCAGAAGACACTGCAGTCCCTGTAGACCTGCTTGAAATCGACCTCCTGGATGAAATCGAAGCCCAATTCGTCGCGAATGATCTGACTTGCGATCAGGATGACGGGCGCACGGTTGCGATTGGCCTCGAATATCCCGTTGATGAAGTGCAGGCTACCGGGGCCGCAGCTCCCCGCAACTGCCGTCAGGCGATCGGCGACCTGCGCCTCTGCCTGCGCGGCGAACGCCCCCGCCTCTTCGTGTCTCATCGATATCCACTGGATCTTGCTTTTTTCGAGCGAGCGCGCGATCAGATTGAGGGTATCGCCAACGACGCCATAGCAATGCTTGACGCCCGCACTTTGCAAGGTTTCAACAATGATATCCGCGACCAGCTTGCCCATGACATTCAACCCTGGCTGTGACCGTTCCTGCCACAACCTGCACCCAGCTGCACCGTGGGGGCTTGGATCGGAATGCGAGGACTTGAACCCGCCTGCGCTGACGGCGCACGGCCGGCGGATGGCGCGCCATTCAGCCGACGTCCTCGGTTCCGGATTGGAGTTGGCCGAGCATTTGCACCGCGCGATTGCGAGCAGGAAAGGAAATTCGGGCCGGCAATCGATCAAGACTCGTGCTGAGATATTGGTAAGCTTCCGGCAAGCGATCCTGTTTCAGCAACAGCGCGGCCAGTTCCGTCGCCGCCGTCAATTCGAACAGGGTGGCGGACTGGCGCTTGGCCCAGTCGATTGCCGACAGCAGGCTTTCTTCGGCGTCGAGATGATCCTCGGCAGATCGGGCCGCCAGGATGAGCCCTTTCATCCTGAACAGGGCGGGCATATGCAAGAATTTGCCGGCGCGCTGCTGTTGCTCGATTGCATTCACCGTGAGGGTCAGCGCCTGCTCGTGCTCACCTATGCCCACGAGGGCCAAGGCCAGATCGCAGGTAAAATCCATATTCAGCATCTCGTGACGCTGGACGTGAAGCTCTTCCAGGGCTCGCTTCAGCAATTGGATCGCTTCGATGCGATTGTCTTGAAGGAGCAACAACTGACCCTTCAGGCCTGTCGCTATGGCGCGATACGGCATCAGGGAATGCGCAGCGGAGAGCTCACTCAGTTCACCGATGTACTGCTCCGATTGCCTCAGGTCCGCCATAGTCAGAAACACAGGAAGGACCAAAGCCAGGGAACGGCAAAACGTGGCGGGGTTGCCTGACCTTTTGCCTTCCTCTCTGGCGCGCCTTGCATAGTCCAGCGATTGGTCGAGCAGGCCCCTGTACAGGAGACAACGTGCCATGCCGACGAGCAGGAAGCTCGTATAATGAAAAAGATACACTTCCGTTCGAGAGCGCGGTCCGGACGCCAGGTGTCGGAGGCCGGATTCGCAATACAGTTGCGCGGCGAGGTGATCGCCCGACAGATGTTCGGAGGCCGCCAACATGGCTTCGGCCAGTGCCAGGTCGTCGTGATCCCCCATCCTCAACGCCAGTTTCTTGCTCCGAACGGCGATGTCGGTCGCACCTCGAATGTCCATGATCCAGTGCGAATACGTGAAAAGTCCACTCAGAATTCTGAGCTCGTAGCGGAGATCTCCTTGCTCGATCGCAATCTCCAGCGCGTTCTCAAAGGCGATCCGGACGCGTTGGTCGTTACCCTCCGTATGCATCAAGGCCAGCGGTATCGATGCAGAGATTTCCATTGCGCGACGGGAGCCTCGATGCGGGTCTCCCAGGCTTGCCATCGCTCGCTCTGCCCATGCCTGGCATTCGAGCAACAGTGACAGCTCCAGAAACACCTGCGTGGAAGCGGCAGCCAGCCTCATTGCCGTCTCGGCATCGCCGTGCGGCCCAAAGCTCCATTCGAGCGCCGCACGGACGTTACTCAATTGGTCAGAATAGGCCGCAACTCTTTCAGCGCCTGGCAGGGTTGATAGATCCTCCCTCAGCGCTTCGAGGTGTCCGGCGAGGTATGCTGCATGCCGGCCGAAGACCATGTCGACTTCGGCATGCTCCTCCAGCTTTGCGAGCGCGTACGCCCGGGTCGTGTTCAGCAACCGATACTGTGCCTGCGCGGCATCGATCCGGGTTGCTATCAATGACTTCTCGACCAGGCCCGCGACCGCGTCGAAAATGTCTTCGGCGCCCACGCCGGGGTCACCCGTGACTGACCGCGCGCCATCCAGGGGGAAATGTCCGACGAAGGGAGCGATGCGTCGAAAGACGATCTTCTCTGCGTCGGACAAAAGATCGTAGCTCCAATCCAAGGTCGCCTTGAGCGTCCGATGTCTGGCAACAGCCGTCCGATGGCTCAGCTTCAGCAATTCCAGCCGGAACACCAGGAGGTCAGCCGTGTTCTTGAGGCCAAGGGCAGTCACCTGACCCGCGGCCAACTCGATCGCCAACGGGATTCCGTCGAGCTTTCGGCATATCTCCGCGACGAATGGCGCCTCCTTGTTGGTGAGAACGACGCTGCCTGCTCGCGTGGCCACACGCCGCACGAACAGCTGCACTGCCGGATATCGCAGCACGGCATTTGCCGTTTGCTCCGAGCCGTCCGGTGGAAAATCAAGCGGGAGAACCCGGCAGCAATGCTCACCCTCGACTTTCAACAATTCCCGGCTCGTGGTCAGGACATGGATCGCTTCGGTCTGCTGGTAGAGTTGTTCGGCGAGCGAGGCGACCGCCTCGATCACGTGCTCGCAGCTATCGAGTATGACGAGCAGCTTCCGTGACTGGATCAGGTCGAGCAGCTCCAGGCCGGGATCTTTCGATTTGAGTGCAAGCCCCAGGGAGGTCGCGACGGCCGCAGCGATATGGTTCGGATCGGTGAGGCTTTCCAGATCGACAAAATAAACCTCGCTGCCAAACGCCTCGGCGGCGGCCCGGCCGACGGCCAGAGCGATGGTGGTCTTGCCGATGCCGCCGGGGCCGAGCAGCGTCACGAACCGGTCATGTCGAAGCTTGTCGCTGACCTCCCTGACGAACGTCTCGCGCCCGATCATCGTGATCGGTCGCACCGGAAGCTTGCCCTGGTGCGGGGACCCGGCGTTCCTGCCTTCCGTGGCGCCTCCGAGGGGGACCATTGTGCCGACGAACGAGTAGCCCCGTCCCTTGATGTTTGCGATGTAGCGGTTTCCGAATTGGCCGTCACCAAGCGCCTTGCGGATCGCGGCCACGTGGACGCGGATGCTCCCCTCCTCGACCGTCACATCCGGCCAGACGTGATCGATCAACTCCTGCTTTGCGATCACCTCACCCGGACGCGCGGCAAGGTAGATCAGGATGTCGAGGGCCCTGCTGCCGAGCGGCAGCGCCACGCCGTCGCGCCGAAGCACCCGCTCCCTGCTCGAAAGCTCAAAGGGGCCAAACAGCAGATTTCCACGAAGCTCATCGTCAGCCATGGCTATTGGCACGGGCTTTGGGTGCTTTTCCTGGATATTCAACGATCCGCGAGAAGCCCAAGCGTGCGTTCTTGATAGACATCACCTTGCTTTCGGCTCCACGCGCGGACTTGAAGGGATCAGCACGCGGCGACCGGTATGCGGACTGCATACAACCGACCATGCCCGGCGCTTCCCTCTCGCTAACAGAGATCGTACACTTTCACCATTGTTTGCATCCCCCGAATGGGGGGAGGACCGACGTGGGTAGGGGGAGCCCTTGATCCAACCGCGCTCCAGCCATCCGACCCATGGAACGGGCACCTTGCCCGGCGGAGGACAGCTGCCGTTTCTCGCGACCAAGATCTTGCCGGCACGATTCGGCGGGCTGGTCACACGCCCCCGGCTCATCGCCATCTTGTCCGAGCTCCCGGCCAAGCGACTTGGAGTCATCAAGGCGCCGGCGGGCTTCGGCAAGAGCTCACTGGCAGCCACCTGGGCCGAGACGCTAGAGCAGGGCGGCAATGCCGTTGGGTGGCTGACCATCGATTCAGACGACGACGAGGCCACGCGGTTTCTGTTCTACGTGGCTCAGGCCCTGCACCAGGCCTGTCCGGACGTCGGCACCGGCGCGATTGGGCTGATCCTCGAGAACAACCTGATCGACCCGACAGCGATCCTGTCGAGCCTGATCAACGATCTGGCGGAGATCGAGGATGATGTTTACCTGTTTCTCGAGGACTATCACTGGGTCAGCGCTTCCCGCATCCATCAGACCGTCGCGTATTTTCTGAAGCACGCACCGTCCCACTGTCATGTGGTGCTGACGACGCGCACCGAACCTCCGCTGCCACTCGCGACCTTGCGCGCCCAGAACCAGCTGATGGAGATCGATGCCGAAGCGCTGCGGTTCGACATGCAGGAGACAAAGGCGTTTCTGGACAGCACCAAGCCCGGGGTTCTGGAAAACCCCGACGTCCAACTCCTGCAGCGCAAGACCGAAGGGTGGCCCGCCGCGCTTCGAATCATCTCATCCATGCCTTCGCAGTCCGGATCCGGTCTGAGGGAATATGTCCACAATCTCTCGGGCTCGCAGCGCCCGATTGCCGCCTACCTGACGGAGATGCTGGATGGGCTTCCGGTCGAACTGGTCGACTTCATGCTGCGCACGGCTGTTCTTGACCGGCTCTCCGGTCCTCTCTGCGAGGCCGTGACCGGCTTGAGCGCGAGCCGTGCAATCCTGGCATCGCTTGCCCAGCGCCAGATGCTGCTCACGCCGCTCGACAGCGATGGAGTCTGGTTTCGCTACCACACCCTGCTTGCCGAATATCTGCGACAGCGGCTGGAGGCGGACCGCGGCATTGAAGTTCCTCAACTGCACGGACGCGCGGCTCTTTGGTATGCCTCCCACGAATTGTGGACCGAGGCGGTCCAGCACGCGATTGCGGCCGGCGCTTCTGACCGTGCGATCGGCTGGATCAACAATTGCGCGATGGCTTTGATCAAGAGAGGCGATCTCTTCACCTTGCTGGAATGGCAGCGCCAGTTTCCCGACGAGCTCATGCGAGGCCAGTGCGAGGTCCGACTGGCGATCGCCTGGGGATTGGCGCTCGCGCTACGTTTTGACGAGGCCCTGAAGCTCGCAACCGACATCGAAGGCGATATCGCTGCAACGCCTCTGCCGGATGCCAACCTGCTGTGCGAATGCCAGGCGATCCGCTCGGTCGCCATCGCGCTGAAGGATGACAGCGAGAGCCCGCTGCCCCTGGCGCAGGATTGCGTGAACCGTTCATCCGATCCCTGGACCGCGAACGTCGCCTCGAACGTCGTTCGCTTCAGTCATATGAAGGCGGGCAACCTCAAGCAATTCCATGCGACGCCTTGGATTCCCTATTCAGTCGAGGAGGATCGCAGGAACGTATTTGCCTCGGTGTATAGACACTGCCTGAACGGGCTCGCAGAAGAGCGGCAGATACGTCTGGCGGCGGCAGGTGAGCACTACCGCGAGGGCTTCCGGATCGCCGAGCAGGATGTCGGGCCGAATTCAGTTGCGGCGGCCTTGCCTGCAAGCCTGATCGCGCGAATCAAATACGAGCAAGGCCTGCTCGATGAGGCGGAGGCCTGGGTGATCGATCGCATCCCGCTGATCAATTCGGGGACGATGCTCGACTGCGTGTGGAGCACTTACTTCGTGATCTCCCGGGTCGCCGCTGCGCGGATGAACTTCGAGCGGGCCCGCACCCTGTTGGAGCGCGCCGAAAATCTCGGCATCTCGCGGGATTGGGGAAGGCTCTCGGCCGGCGTGATCGCGGAGCAGGCGCGACTCTATTTGAACGATGGCCGGTTGGATGAAGGTGCCGCCTGCGTCGACCGCCTCGAACGCCTGGCACGGAAATACCCCGCACCGAGGCCTGGCGCCTGGTCGGAGATTGGATGGTACCACAGATTGACCCGCGCTCATTTGCTGGGCCAGCAAGCTCGCCCGGACGAGGCCATTTCAATCCTGCAACAATTGCAGCACGAAGCCGAAGCCATGGAACACCGTCAGTTCCTGATCTGCATTGCGATCCGCCAGTCGGCAGTTCAGCTCAGTGCGGGCAAGGCGGCGGAGGCGGTGAGCCGCTTTCGCCGTGTGCTCGCCGCGTGCGCGGCGGCCGGTCTTTATCAGACCGTTCTGGACGAAGGGCCAGTCATTTCCGAGCTTCTCCAGGCGACCCGGGAAGGAAACGTCAAGGCGGATCTGATCCCTTACGTCGATCGGCTCGCGGCGGGTCTACAGCGAGCACGACAGGA
The DNA here is from genome assembly GCF_040546905.1 of Bradyrhizobium sp. S3.3.6. Classification (NCBI taxonomy): domain Bacteria; kingdom Pseudomonadati; phylum Pseudomonadota; class Alphaproteobacteria; order Hyphomicrobiales; family Nitrobacteraceae; genus Bradyrhizobium; species Bradyrhizobium sp. S3.3.6. The sequence goes on from NZ_JBEPOT010000011.1 coordinate 230,672, forward strand.
TCGTTCAGCGCCGAGTTCAAGCGCGCGGATTCTCGGCGCATTGAGCCGCCGCGAGACTGACATTCTCACGCTGATCGCGGATGGATTGTCCAACAAGGAAATCGCCCGAAGCCTCGATATCGGTCCTGAGACCGTGAAGTCGCACCTCAAGAGCGTTTTCACCAAGCTCGGTGTGGAGAAGCGCGCACAGGCCGTATCACGCGCACAGACCCTGGGCATTGTCACCACGCAGTGAAGCTTCGCCCCATTCATCCGGCTTGCCGCGCACGAACACTGGTCTGCTCGAGGACTCGCCTCGCCAGCACGAGATCCGGCGTTTCGAAGCCCTCGGTAAACCGGCCGTAAACGGCTCCGATGAGCTCATGAGCTCTTCGGCCTTGCCCCCGATCGATCCAAAGCCGCGCAAGCTCCAATCCCGCCCGAAGTTCGAACGACAGCGCCGATTGTTGCGCAGCCAGGGTCATTGCCTCCCCGAAACACTCGGCAGCCAGATCGCGCTGCTGGGATTCCCCGCACACAAGGACCGAGCCTTTCGCCAGGAACAGCGCCGGAAGGTGAAGAGGCCTGTTCGATCCAAGCTGCGTGGCGATCGAACCATCAATGAGATTCAGCGCTTCCGCGCGCTGGTTTTGTTTGGCCAGACCGACGGCCAATTCGGAGACAAAATCCGTTACCAGCATTTCGTATCGCAGGACCCGCAGCTTCTCCAAGCTGTCCCGCAGATGACACATGCCATCCTCCGCCTGGCCGACGCGGACCAGATGGCGCCCCTTAAGTCCCACGGCGACGGCGCGAAATGGCTCCAATGAATATTTCTCGGCGGTGAGCTCGAGCGCAGAGAGATTCCGCTCGACCTGACCCAGCTCGTCGATCCAGAAATAGAGAGGCATCGTCAGAATCAGGGCTCGACACAGCGCGATCGGATGATCCGCTCTCTCTGCCTCCTCGATGGTTCTTTCAGCATAACCGGCGGCGCTGTCGAGATTGCCGGCGAACCAGTGCGATCGGGTCAGGTTGAACAGCGAGGTCGTGCGCAGATCAAACAGATATTGCGTTGCGTTGAACCGTCGGGAAGTCGGCGCCCCGCGCAAGGCCCGTTCGAGGTATTTCGGCGCGCGAACGTGGTCCGCAAGCATATAGTACGCTGCTCCCAGCATCGAATCCGCAAGCGCCGCATCCTCCGGATTTCCGGTCTTGTTCGCGACAGTCTCTGCGCGTCGCGCAACTTCAAGACTGCCCGCCGCGTCGATCGTACGATGAAGATACATCGACAGCCCGCTGAGAAGACGGAGTTGCTGGTAGGCATCCTCGCGCTGCTCCGCGAGCGTCAACGCAGTATTGAAGGCGTCGCGAACCCTTTCACTGTTGCCGGCGGTGAACATCAGCGACAGGGCGAGCGAAGCGTGGATTTCCATCTGGTCCCGCGGGTCGTCTTCCGCAGCAATCCGATCGAGCGCCTTCTCCATCCAATTCCGGCACTCCAGGAAAAGCGACTTGGCCAGAAGAAATTGCGAGGCGGCCGCCGCCATCCGTGTGGCCGCGCGATCGTTTCCATCGGGACCAAAGCTCCATTCGAGCGCGGCACGGACATCTCCAAGATTGTGCTGCGTCGAGTCTGTCAGAGATTGTCCGGGCTCCGGATCGAAGAGATTGCCGCGATTGTCCTGCAACGATCGGCTCAGATGGCTCGCGTGCCGCGCCGCCATGGAATGATGTTCACCGCTTTCGGCCAATTTCTCCCAGGCATAGGAGCGCGTGGTGTCAAGCAATCGGTAGAGCATCCGCCGGTAGCTGGGCCACGCCACGATCAGCGATTTGTTGACAAGGTTTTCGACGGCGCCCTCGATCTCGGACCGGTCAGTTCCGCCCTGCTCCGCAACCGCGCACGCCGCTTCCAACGAGAAGTGCCCGATGAAGATTGCGACACGTCGCAGCACGACGCGTTCGACCTCGGAGAGGTGATCGTGGCTCCAGTCCAGCGTTGCCTTGAGCGTCTGATGCCGCGGATTCGCTGTACGGCGACCGAACTTCAGAAGATCGAGGCGCGACCCCAACCTCGCCACGGTATTCCTGACACCGAACACAGCGGCTCGTCCGGCGGCGAGCTCGATGGCGAGCGCAATGCCGTCGAGCTTGCGGCAAATCTCGGCAACCAGGGGAGCTTCGTCGTCGCTGAGCGAAAAGCTGCCGCGGCGAGCACTGACGCGCTCGGCGAACAACCGTGCCGCCGGATAGGCAAGCACCTCTGACGCGGTCGGTCGCGGCTGCTCTGGCGGGCAGTCCAGTGGACAAAGACGCAATACGCGTTCGCCGGGAACGCGCAAGGTTTCCCTGCTGGTCGCGAGTATGTGGATCTCCGGGGCATTCCGGACGATATAGTCGGCGATGTCAGCGGTTCTCTCGATGACATGCTCGCAACTATCGAGAATGACAAGCGCCCTGCGCGCGCGCAGAAAATTGAGCAACGCCTCCCTTGGATCGACCAATTGCGGGGCGAGCCCGAGCGCGGACGCGACAGCGCCGATGACCTGCTCATTGTCGCCTGCCGTTGAAAGATCGACAAAGAAGACCGCCCCGGAGAAGTCGGCCAGCGCTCCGTGCCCGACTGACAGGGCAACCGTCGTCTTGCCAATGCCCCCGGCGCCCAAAATTGTAATCAGGCGCTGTTCCGTCCGGAGCCAGCGCTGGATCTCAAGGACCACGTTGTTGCGGCCAACCATGCGGCCCAGCGCGGGCGGCAGGTTGGACAATCCCGAAGATGCGTTACCCGTGTCGCGGCCTCCGGGAAGTCGCGCGACGGGCGCAATGAAGCTATAGCCGCGGCCCTGGATGTTCGCGATGTACTTGTTGCCGAACTGGCCGTCGCCCAGCGCCTTGCGCAGCGCTGACAGATGAACGCGAAGACTGCCTTCCTCGACCGTGACGTCAGGCCATGCCTTCGCGATCAGCTCAGACTTCGGGACGACCTCACCGGCGTTTTCGAGCAGAGCGATCAGGATGTCGTAGGCTCTGCCACCGAGTGGAACGATCTGGCTCGCCTTGCAGAGAGAGCGCTCGGCGACATTCAGCTCGAATGGGCCAAACCGAAGCCGGATTGCACTCGATGAGCCAACGTGTTGGACCGACATAAATCATTCCGCCAAGGCCGTCGACGATTTGGTTGTACCATTCGCCGTCAGCCTCGTGCAAACGCACCCCCAGCCATCAAGTGTTATCCGAAACCTCGTTTGGCAACAAGCCTGTCACTGCATCGAGTTGGCGGCGCCATCGTGCGAATGTGAAACGGCCAAAACCTGCCTGGCAAGCCGTAGATCGCGGCTCTCAAGATCGTCCCGAAACTTGGCGTGAGTGGCTTGCAAAGTGCGCCACGCAGCTTCCTGTCGTCCGGTTGACCGTTCGGCGACGGCGAGGCTGGTCGCGGCCCTGAGCGCCCACGACAGGCTTGCTTGCCTGTTTGCAAGCTCGAACGCGCGCTGAAAGTGTTGCCTGGCAACCGGCAATCCCTCGCCGCTGCTCAGGGCCAGTTCGCCCCTGATGCGATGCAGCTCCGGGCCATACCATCGGCTTTCGCCGAGATCGATCTTCGCGCGCTCGAAGATATCAAGCCCTTCCCTCGGCCGGCCCGCGAGAGCCATGCACATCGCAAACTCCGCCTGCAAGAACCAATCGAAAATTCCATAGCGGGCCGCGGACAGCTTCTCGAGACCCGCGTAGAGCATTGCGGAGGCCGCACTGATTTGCTCTCCTCGCCTGATTTCGTAGATGGCCTGCATGCCGAGACCAAGACCCTGGTAGTTGTGCAGAGCGAATTTCCCGGCATGGGTGACGAGCTCGTCCACGAGTGCTTCGGCTTCGCCGTCATCCGGATTTGTGAAATATGCGATGAGGCCCGCAAATGTCAGCGCCCCGCAAAGGTTCACGGTCCGGTTGGATTGGCGCGCCTCGGCGACAGCCATCTGATTGAACCTGCGGGCTTGATCCGGAGAGCCACGCAACCACGCCAGGGTCGCAAGACCGGCCAAATTGTCGACCTTGCGATCATAGCCAAACCGCTTGATCAGCAATTGGCGTGCGGCCTCGTCATCACGATGCAGCGACAATTCCAGCAGGCCTTGAGCTTCCGCAATGCGGCCGACGTGGTAGTAGGCGATGCCTCGCATATAATTGGCCGTTGCGATGGCGCCGATACGCCCCGTTCCTTCCGAAAAAGTGCCGCCGCGGTCCGCCAGCTCGATCGCTTGCGGATAGTTCGGAACGCGCAACTCGTGAGCCCATAGCACAAGCACGGCATCCATCTGATAGTCGATATCGTTGAGACCTTCGGCGAGAAGCAGCGCCTTGGCCCATGTCGCGTACGATTTTTCCGTCATGCCACCCGTGAACATCACGCAACTGGCGAGGGCCGACTGAAGGACCATCTCCTGCCGTGTGCCCGAATTCATCTCGTCGAGATGGCTTATGGCCTTTCTCATCCATTCCACGCATTCGGTAAGCAGCGCCATGCCCATCCAGGCGCTTGCCGATGCCGCAGCAAGTTCGACGCCGATTTTCGCATCGCCCGTGGCGGAAAACGCCCAATTCAGGGCGGCTCTGAGATTATCGACCTCGATCCCGAGCGCCCTGGACCAACCCGATATGTCCATCGCGGCGCCCTGCTTGAAAAGGTCGGTGAAATAGAGGGCGTGACGCCGGCGAAAAAGGTCCTGCTCGTCGCTCCTGGCCAGCCGCTGCAAGGCAAACGCGCGAGTGGGATCGAGCAAGCGCAGCGGCCCGTCTTGTCCCTGAGCCGCAATCATCGATTTCGAACGAAGCTCCCAGACGCAATCCGATACACTTGCTTCATCCACCGTCTCATCGGCTACAATTGCGACTGCCGCTTCGAACGTGAATCCGCCGGCAAATACGCTGAGCCGATTCAATATGCGCTTCTCTGCCGCGCCGAGCAGATCGTAGCTCCACTCCAACGTCGCGTTCAACGTCTGGTGCCTCGACGGCGCGGTCCTGCGCCCCACCCATGACAGGTTCAGCCGCTCGTCGAGCAGGCTTGCGGTCTTGCCAAGACCAAATATGTCGACCCTGCAGGCTGCGAGTTCGACGGCCAATGGAATACCATCGAGCCGACGGCAGATTCCCGCGGCAATCGGCGCATCCGCATCCGTCAGTTCGAAGTCACTTCGCACGGCCCGCACGCGGTCGACCAGCAATTGAACGGAGGGGTATTGCAGCGCGTCGCGCGCCGACAGGTTGCTGTCTTCCGGAGGGCATTCAAGCCCATCGAGTTCGTAGACATGCTCCCCCTCAACGCGCATGGCTTCCCGACTGGTCGCGAGCAAATGCAATGTCGGGACACGGCGAGTCAGTTCTTCGGCGACGGCCGAGGCTCCATGGATCAGATGCTCGCAACAGTCGAGAATGATGAGCGTTGGCCTTTCCTGCAAACGATCGATCAGGGCAGGCACGACGTTGGTTGTTTGCACCGACATGCCGAGTGACGTGGCAATGGCCGGCGCGACGAGTGACGCGTCGCCGAGCGCACTCAGGTCGATGAAAAGAACCTGGCCGTCGAAAGCTGCGCCCATTTCGTCGGCAACCGCGACCGCCACCGTGGTCTTGCCGACGCCGCCGGGCCCGATGATCGTGACAAACTTCTGTCCGGCCAGCTTCGCCTGAATCTCGGCCACGGCGCCTTCTCGTCCGAGCATCCGCATCAAGCGCGCAGGCACGCGGAGCCTCGGAGGCGGCCTGGGATTCTCCGACACGTCTGCGGCGCGTGAGGTGACTGGTACGACGAAGCTGTACCCCCGCCCGGGTATGTTCGCGATGTATCGCCTGCCAGGGTCGCTTCGATCGAGAGCCTTGCGCAGCGCTGAAATATGGACGCGCAGGCTGACTTGTTCCGCTCCTCTCTCCGGCCAAACGCGTTCGATCAGAGTTCTTCTGCCGACGACCTTGCCTGCCTGCTCCACCAGGACGATGAGGAGATCCATGGCACGCGCGCCGAGCGGCACGACTTTCGCGTCATTCGTCAGCAGTCGGTTTGCGATCGATAGTTCGAAGGGGCCGAAGCTGAGAACTGTCCCCTGCTGACCGCTCATGGGATAGTCTCGTCCATGTCGATTCTCGAGGTGATTACGCAGGGGATTCCGAGCTCGCGTCGCCAGTTGGCCGGGCTCTGGCCAAAGGCGTGTCTGAACAGCCTGCATAGATGGGCTTGATCGGAAAATCCTACGCTCAAGGCAATTTCGCTCAGTGGCGCCGCGCTGGTCATCATCAGGTGGCAGGCTCTCTCGAGGCGCCTTCTCACCACGTAGGCATGCGGCGACTCCCCAATGGCCAGCTTGAACTTCCGGGAGAAGTGCGCCGGGCTTCGACGTGCAACCGCGCTGAGATCCCGTATATGAATGGTCCGGTGTAGATTGCTATCGATGTACGCTCGCACGCGCAGGATCTGCCAGGCCGCCAGACCGCCCCTCGTGGAGCCGTTAGCGCCTGAACAGCGCTCGATCTCCGCCTGCAGGATGTGGGATGCCGTGGCCAGCGACACCCTGGCGGCATCGCGATCACGTTCCAGCTCCCGCCTTGCCGTTTCAAGCAGCCTGGCCAGGCTGCTCGCAACCAGGTTGAACTGTTGGTCGGATGCAAAGGAAGATCCTGGTGCAGTAGCCGGAAGTCCTGCCATAGTCATTCCCTCGACGATCACCCAACAGCCCGGATCGGCGAGAGAGTGCAGCAAGGCAAGCCTCTTGGCTTGTTAAGTAGTGTTCTGAACAGTTAAATACGAGCAAATGCTCCGTTTCTGGGCAAACGTTCGAAAATGAGAAAAACCATTTTATTTTCAATAAGATCGCTTACGCGCCGTGATTTTCGAGGACCTTCAGATCGCTGATCGAGTAGGACAGTGAGTAGCGGAATCCCGCCTCGATCCGCCTCGGCGCGAGCGCGTGGAGTTCTTCGCCATTCGTTTCCGGAAAATTGAGCTCTCCCGTCCCGATCCATGCGCCGGCCACGGTGAGATTGTCCGTGACCGACATCGCCAGCTCGTCGACCGCGGGCTCGTCCCGGTCTCCGGCCACCAGTCTCGGGAAATATCGCAGCAAGACCGTGGGGCGGGTGAACAGAGACAATCCGTCTTCGACCGGCTTGCGCAAGGTGACGCACGCTTCCGCAAGACGCTGGCCATGCGCCGAGAGGCTGGCGCCAAACCGGCTCCCGGGCGCGACCGGCGCCGCGGCGGGCCCTGAGGCCACAAAGGAGCGTGTCTGAAAGATGCTGCCCATCTTCTTCGGAAACCCCTGCGTCCAGCCGCGCGCCAGCGCAGCATCATTGTCGACATAGATGTAGGGACACCACATGACCGGCACGTCGCGATGCATGGCGTCGACCAGGACAAGCGCCTCACGATATTGATAACGGGCCGGCTCGAGATATTCGTCGTCCTGGGCGGTGAATTGCCAATCCAAAAACATCATGACGGCGTGACCGTTCGACGCCGGATCCGGCGACAGACCGCTCGGCAATGTGGCTGCTGCCGCGTCGGGATCGGTCCAGAACTCTATTCCGACGGCATCACCGGCATAGTGCCAGGGCGGCGGCGGAGTGAGAGCGGCCTGGCCGAATGGTGACTTCGGAACTGTAAAGCCTTTGAGCATGCCCGTGTCCTGGGTGCATCACTTTCGGCACAGAGGCTACCGGAACCAGCCGCGCTGGATTTGATTGAAATGCGTCGATTTGTTGATTCCTGCCGCAATCCAGAACACGCCGGGTTGCACCGACCTATTGCTAGGCGGTCAGGTCCGCCAGAACCTCGACATCGGTGACGGAATGGGAAAACGAGAACCGATATCCGCGCCCGACCTTGAGCGGCCCCAGCATGTCCAGCTCCTCGCCATAGGCTTCCGGAAACTCGAGCTCGGCCTCGCCGATCCAGACGTTTGTGATGAGGAGGTGATCCGAAATGCATCGAACGAGCTCATCCACCGCCGGCTTGTCGTGCATGCCAGCGCAGAGCCGCGGAAAATATCGCCGTCCCACAATCCGGCGATCGAGCAAGCCGATCAGACGCTCGGCTTTTTCGCGCAAGGTCACGCTGGCCTGCACCAGCAAACGGCCATGAGCGGACATGCAGGCCGAAAATCTGCCATCATGCACGAGCGGCGCCGAAGCCTGGCTCGCAGCGGCAAACGTCCGGGTCTGGTGCACAGTGCCGAACTTTCTCGGGTAGCCTTGAATCCAGCCTCTCATCAATGCGGCGTCGTTGTCCACATAGCAGTATGGGCACCACGCGATCCGTGTGCCGTTCCACATCGCGTCGAGGAGAACGCTGAATCCGCGACATTGATATCTTGCCGGATCCAGATGCTCATCGTTTTGCGCGGTGAACTGATAGTCCGTGAAGACCGCAACAGAATGGCCTCGACATTTCTCATCGAGCTCCACACCCGGCGGAAGGATCTGGACCGATACATCGGGATCATTCCAGAATTCCACCGCGAGCACGTCTCCCGCGAAGTGCCAGGGTGGCGACGGGACCAATGCGGCAATGCCAAGGGGAGACCGAGGCGCAGTAAATCCCTTGAGCATGTCTTCGCCCCGCCAGCAGTCGATGTCAGGCGCATCATTCCAAGATCGAACACTAGCGTCCGCATCAAACTCGACGCTTGGACGAACGTGTGATGACTTGGCCGTTCGTGCGCGCCCCCGTCGATACCCCACAAGGCCGTTCCAGGACGCGGTCGGCCGCGGCAGGGTCGAAAGCTACAAACGCTGACGTTTGCGACAAGCCCGCGCTCCGGCCAGAGCGTATCGATGTCTGCTTGACGAGATCGAGTATTGGCCTCGATTAATCAGCGCGAGACTCCTGATGAAAACGAAAAGCTCAAACAGACGGACGCAACGACGGTCGAGATCCCTGGCGCGGGGTATGTCCCTGTGCCTGCTGCTCGCCACCGCTTGGTCCGCGCCCTCGTTCTCGCAAGGGACACCGGAACAACGCGCGGCATGCACGCCCGACGCGTTCAGGCTTTGCAGTGCGTTCATCCCAAATGCGGACGACATAGCGATTTGTCTCAGAGAGCGGAGCTCCGAACTCAGCGATGCTTGCAGGCAGGTGATCCAGGTAGAAATCACCCAAACGCGCGGCGCCAGGGATGCCAAAAGCACGCGCAAACCCACCACAAGATAGTCAACTCGTAAGACGTCCATCCCTCAGCGCTGTTCGACAGCGCTTGGGGCGCAAATGCCTCTTGATCGACGAAGTCTCCAGAACCATCAAAATACACTGCGCGGGGACGGCATGATCGATCGACAGCGCCCGTCCCCGCGCCCTCATCAATGTTGCATCCTCATGCCCATCGGCGCGCCCGGCGGCATCATCATGCTCGCGTTCATGTCAGCTACAATCCACATTGTGCCGGCGATTACGACGAATGCGATGAGAGCGCCAAAGGCGAGCGCGAGCACGTTGTTGGTGCTTTCCGGCCCGCTGCTGATGTGCAGGAAAAATACCAGGTGAATGCCCATCTGCGCAATGGCGAGGACCGCGAGCCCGAGGACTACGCCGCCCGACCAGAGCAACGTCGTGTTCGCCGTCCAGAACGATGTGGCCGTGAGAAGAGCCGCCACAAACAGGCCGATCGAGTAGACGAGAAACTCCGATGGAGCCGATGCGTCGATCTCGCGGCTCGGCCTGTCTCCGGGCGCGCGTTCGTGTCGGGTCTCGGTCATGAACTCACTCCCATCAGATAAACCACCGTCAGCACCCCGACCCAAACGATATCGAGCGCGTGCCAAAACAACGAGAAACAGAGCAGGCGATGCTGCACCCTCGCAGCGAATCCAAATACCGCAACCTGCACCATCATCACGGTCAGCCAGATCAATCCGAGCGTAACGTGCAGCCCGTGGCATCCGACAAGCGTGAAGAATGCAGACAGAAACGCACTCCGCTGCGGCGCCGCACCGATGGCTATCATGCCCACGAATTCGCGGATCTCGAGACCAAGAAATATGGCTCCGAGGACGAAGGTGATCAGCGCTCCCAAATAGGTCCTGAAATAGCGGCGCGAATTGACCGCCAATGACATCAGCCCGCACGTGTAGCTCGAAAAGAGAAGGCAGGCCGTCTCGATCGCGACCGTCGCCTGATTGAACAGCTGGGCGCCGGTCGGGCCGCCCGCCGTTGAGCGCACGAGGACCGCGTAGCTTGCGAACAGCGCGGCGAACATGATGATGTCGCTCAGCAGGAAGATCCAGAAGCCATAGGCGACCACGATCCTCTTTGGAGCAGGTCCCGCTTCACTCGCACTTGGCAGTGGCTCTTGCGGAATCTGATCAATTGCGATGGCGATATTCATGCTGCAACTCCAGCCTGGTGGGCCCGTACGAACCGGGCGATCTCCTCGGCCGGCACCTCAATTTCGTTGTGTCGGCGGAATGAGAAGGCAACTAGCGTCACGAATGCGCCGAACATCCCGACGCCGGCCAGCCACCAGATGTGCCAGATCAGCGCAAAGCCGATGACGACGGCGAAGAACGCAGTAACAAAGCCCGTTGCGCTGTTCTTCGGCATTTCGACGGGCTCGTACGTGCGCCTCGGCGTTGGCTCCTCCTTCGTCGCCTGGGCGCGGCTCTTGCTGCTCCAGAACGCATCCAGTCCGGCGACCTTGGGTTGGAAAGCGAAATTCCATGCCGGTGGCGGCGACGCCGTCGCCCATTCGAGCGTGCGGCCGTTCCAGGGGTCACCGGTCGCGTCCCGCAATTCCTCACGATGACGGATCGACACCACGAGTTGCACGATCTGGCAGACGACACCGACCAGGATGATTGCAGTGCCGAATGCCGCCGCTATCAACCACGGTTGCCACGACAGATTGTCGTAGTGTTGCATGCGCCGGGTCATGCCCATCAGGCCCAGCACGTAGAGCGGCATGAAGGCAACATAGAAGCCGACGAACCAGCACCAGAACGACGCCTTGCCCCAGCGTTCGTCGAGCCTGAACCCGAACGCCTTGGGGAACCAGTAGTTATATCCCGCCATCACGCCGAACACGACGCCGCCGATCGCGACGTTGTGGAAGTGCGCGACCAAGAATACGCTGTTGTGCAGCTGGAAGTCTGCCGGAGGCACCGCCATGAGCACGCCTGTCATGCCGCCGATGACGAAAGTCACCATGAAGCCAATCGACCACAGCACCGGCACCGAGAACCGAACCCGACCGCCGTACATCGTGAATAGCCAGTTGAACACCTTCGCGCCCGTCGGTAGAGCAATGATCATGCTCATGACGCCGAAGAAACCGTTGACGTTTGCGCTGGCACCCATTGTGAAGAAGTGGTGCAGCCAGACCAGGAAGGAGAGGACACAGATGGTCATCGTCGCGGCGACCATCGAGCGATAGCCGAACAGCGGCTTGCCGGAGAAGGTCGCCATCACCTCCGAGAATACTCCGAACGCCGGCAGGATCAGGATGTAGACCTCGGGGTGCCCCCACACCCAGAACAGGTTGGAGTACAGCATCTGGTTGCCTTGGCCTTCGAGCGTGAAGAAGTGAAAGCCGAGGTAGCGATCGAGCGCCAGCATTGCGAGTGTCGCGGTCAGGACCGGAAAAGCCGCCACAATGAGCAGGTTGGCGGCAAGCGCGGTCCAGCAGAAGACGGGCATACGCATATAGCTCATCCCCGGTGCCCGCAGTTTGAGGATGGTCGTGACGAAATTTATTCCCGCCAGGAGAGTGCCGATACCGGAGATTTGCAGCGACCAGAGATAGTAGTCGACGCCGACGCCGGGCGAGTATTGCAATTCGCTCAGTGGCGGATACCCCCACCAGCCGGCCTTTGAGAACTCGCCGACCGCCAGCGAAACGTTGACCAACAACGCGCCCGAGGCGGTCAGCCAGAAGCTGACGGAATTGAGCGTGGGGAATGCGACGTCCCGAACACCGAGTTGCAGCGGCACTGCAAAGTTCATGAGCCCGACCACGAACGGCATTGCCATGAACAAGATCATGATCGTGCCGTGTGCCGAGAATATCTGATTGAAATGCTCGGGCGGCAGATAACCTTGGGCACCGCCGGCCGCGATCGCCTGCTGCGCACGGATCATAATCGCATCACTGAAGCCACGCAGCATCATGACGAGCGCCAGTATACAATACATGGCGCCTATCCGCTTGTGGTCGACCGAGGTGAGCCACTCACGCCATAGATAGGGCCAAGCTCCCTTCGCCGTGACGAATCCGAGAACAACCAGCACGATCAGGATCATGAATCCCGTTGCACCCATGATGATCGGCTCATGGAGGGGAATCGCACTCCAATCGAGCTTACCAAGGAGATTCATCGCTCTGCCCTCTGCGAGGTTGAACAAACTGTTAGAGAAGAGTCCTGAGTACCCATGCCGGCGTTTACGATGCTGCCGAACAGATCGGGGGCGACGCCACGATAGGTGAACGGCGCGACCGCTTTGCTCGGCTTGACCAGGTCGGCGTAAGCCTGCTTATCGAGCACCGAGCCTGTTTCGCGGACTTGGCGAACCCATTGCGCAAATCCGCCGTCTGTTACTGCATCGACCGTGAAGCGCATGTCGGGAAAGCCGTCGCCGCTGAACATGGCGGAGATCCCGGGATAGGTCCCGAGATGGTCCGCCTGCAGGTGAAGGCGGGTCGCCATTCCGGACATGGTGTAGATCTGGCTTCCGAGTTGAGGCACGAAGAAGCTGTTCATGACGCTCGATGAGGTCAATTCGAAGCTGACCGGCGTGCCAACCGGCACGACCAGCTTGTTGACGCTCGCGATCCCCTCGTCCGGATAGATGAAGAGCCATTTCCAGTCGAGCGAGACGACCTGGACGTTGACGGGCTTGACCGTCGAGCTAATCGGCTTGCCCGGATCGAGATCGTGTGCGCCGATCCATGCGACGCCGCCGACCAGGAGCACCGTCATTGCGGGGATGGACCAGACCAGCAACTCAAGACGTCCGGAATATGTGAAATCCGGCCGATAGCGCGCGCGCTCGTTCGATGCACGAAACCAGAAAGCGAAGCCAAGTGTGGCGAGGATCACCGGGATCACGATCGCCAGCATGATACCGAGGGCGTTGAACAGGATCTGCCGCTCCGCGAGCGCGACGGGCCCTTTCGGATCAAGCACGCCGTCGCAGCCGCCGAGGGTCGCGGCACCGATCAGGACGACAGCAAGTAAACCATAGCGCATGTCAGGCCTCGCTGAAGTTGACGATGCCATTCTGCGACCAGCGCATGAATGACGACGGTTCGGCTCGATGGTCGATCAGGAGAGCCGCGAACAGCACGAACAAATAGGCGATGGAGAACACAAACAGTCGTTGAGCGGCGCGGCGATCAGTCTCGACACTTCGGTTCAGCCGACCTGCGAGCAGAAGGAAAATCGCACCGCAGATCGCGGCGATCGCGCCATACACTGTGCCTGCAAATCCGATCGCCCAGGGCAGCTCCGAGGCGAGAGCCAGCAAGCCGCTGTAGATCAGGATCTGCCGCGTTGTCGCAGCGCGTCCCGCGACAACCGGCAGCATCGGCACGCCTGCACGCGCGTAGTCATCGGTGCGGTTGAGCGCCAGGGCCCAGAAATGCGGCGGCGTCCACAAGAAGATGATGAGGAAGAGCGCCAGCGGCTCCAACCCGATGTGTCCGGTTGCCGAGGCCCACCCGACCACCGGCGGAAGCGCACCTGCGACGCCGCCGATGACGATGTTCTGCGGCGTCGTCCGCTTCAGCCACGCCGTGTACACGACGACATAAAAGAGGATGGTGCCAGCCAGCAATGCGGCTGCCATAAGGTTCGTCGCCAGGGCGAGAACCATCACAGCAAGACCGCCAAGAACGAGTCCAAGGACAAGCGCCTCGAAGCGGGAGACCTTGCCGACGGGAATCGGCCGCGCGGCGGTGCGGCTCATGACCGCATCGATATCGGCGTCGTACCACATGTTGAGGACGCCGGCGGCTCCAGCCCCGGCGGCGATGGCGAGAACGGCGGCAAGCGTGGCCGGCAGATCAGGTCGAGCCGGGGCGATGCTCATTCCGACGAGCGCGGTGAAGACGGCAAGACTCATGACACGCGATTTTGTAAGTGCGACGAAATCAGACGCGCTCCATTGACCGGCCATCGAGCGGGCGGAATGAGATGTTGGCGCGAAGCGAGACCGCCTTTCCCAAAGCGAGCCGGCAATGGATTTGACGTTCATTTCGCTGCTCCGGATCAATCAGGATGGGCGCTGTCGTGTTCAGCTTGAACAGCGGTCATAGCGCCCCACCGAATATGCATCGTCACATTCGGCCGAGATTGAACGCGGCTGCTCGATTGGGGCCAATCATGCTCAAATTCGCCAGCCCGATCGGTTTGCACGCGACGAAGCTCGCGAGCGCAGATTCAGGATCATTCAAGCACATTTGAACAAGCGTTCCGCGCAAGGCATTCCTAGATCTGACTGTTGTTGGACCCCGCCATGGCGCGCCGCTTCCGATTTGAATGGTGACGAGGTCGGTTGCGGCGCTCCGAAATGCGGCTTTGCTGATGGAGGACTAATCAATGAAGATCTCTTGGCTCTGGGGGATTGCGGTCACCTGCACGATCGCATCAGTGTCGCTGGCACACGCGCATTCGGCTTATGATGGCTCCTGGGATCTCGTCTTCGTGACGCAAAGGGGTGCATGCGATCCCAGCTATAACTTCACCGTCAATATTGCCGACGGAGTCGTCACTCATCCCAATCTGGTGAAATTCCGGGGATACGTCGCGAGATCGGGCTCGGTTCGCGCCTCGGTAACGGTTCACGACAAGTTCGCGTCCGGTACGGGCAGAATCACTGGGGCCACCGGCCGCGGAAGATGGAGCGGCTATGCGGGAACCGAGAGATGCTCGGGCTACTGGACTGCGCAGCACAATTGACCGGCTTGAAAAGGGAAACACTGTGTCCTGACGCGCTATCGCGCGAAGCGGCATTGGAGGCGATCGCACTGGCAGCGACGCTCCTGTTTTCTCACGGGCAGACCACAGAGCGGACGGTGACCGCTGCCGGGCGCCTTGGGCACGCGCTCGGCGTGGCCGTGACTGTCCTGCCATATTGGGGAGAACTCATCGTCAAGGTCGATGACGCGCCCGTCTCGCAGATCGTCCCTGCCAAGCCGCTTGGCATCGACATGGGCAGGGTACTGGCCGTCATGACGGTGATCGATCAGATCTGCGACGGAACGTTGCCGACCGGGGCTGCTCAATCTGCACTTGGGTCGGCAGGCCGGCTGCCGCCGGCCTCCACGCCACGCTTTGCGTTGTTCGCAGCGATCGGCGCGGCTTCGCTTGGCGTCATTTTCGGTCTCCTCAATCCCACGAGCCTGGTGCTGATCGCGGCGAGCGCAGCCATCGGCGCTCTCGTCCGCCGCTGGCTGTCCGGATTCATCAGCAATCCACTGGTCGAACCGCTTTGCGCGGCGTTCATTGCGGGCACCACGGCCAGTGCCGCCGGCCATTTCCAGCCGTCGGATGCAGTCACGCTGATTGGTTTCTGTCCCTGCATGGTGCTGGTTCCTGGTCCGCATATCCTCAACGGAGCCATTGACCTCGCTCGCACCCGCGTCGCGCTCGGAATTGCACGCCTGACCTATGCCGGCCTCATTGTGCTCCTGATCTGCGCCGGTGGCCTGTTCGGATTCGCGGCGGGCGGCGCAAAGCTCGCGATGGCCGCATCACCTCCTCCCGTGCCATTCCTCATCGACGTGATCGCAGCAGGATGCGCCGTCGCCTCCTTCGGCACGTTCTTCTCAATGCCATGGCGCTTGCTGGCGTTCCCGATCGCGGTTGGTATGGTCGCACATGCTGCACGCTGGGCGCTGATCTCCAACGCGGGAGCCAGCGCTCCGACCGGCGCGTTGGTCGCCTGCATGCTCGTCGGCACCCTCACGACGCCGGCCGTCGATCGCCTGCATCTGCCTTTCGCAGCTGTCGCATTTTCCGCTGTTGTCTCGTTGATGCCGGGCTTCTTCCTGTTCAATACCGCGATCGGCCTCGTGGAATTGGTTTCGATCGGATCGAGCACGCCGCCAGCTTTGCTGACCGGTATCGCCACGAGCGGCGTCACGGCATTTCTGATCATCATGGCCATGGCCTTCGGACTGATCCTCCCGCGCATGCTGTTCGAGCGCGCACCACCCTCCCCTGCATGAGGAGGCACGGCCGTTCAATGCGCCGCAGCGCCGTCCAAGAACAGCAGGAAGACCCGCTGTATCGGTTCTCATACGCTGCTGGCCCTCGAGACCGTCGGTACATCCATGACTACAGTCCTGACCAAATCGTTCGCGCAAGAAAAGCCACCTGTTGCGAGAACCGTCGCGGGCAGAAAACGCGTCTTGATCGTCGGTGGTGGCTTTGCCGGCATCGCGGCGGCACGCGCACTGAAACGAAGCGATGTCGACATCACGCTTATCGACCGGCGCAATCACCATATCTTTCAGCCACTCCTGTATCAGGTCGCAACCGCTGTTTTGGCGCCATCCGAGATCGCGGCACCGATCCGGCAGCTCGAGGCAAACCAGAAAAACCTCAACGTCTTGCTGGCTGAGGTCAAGGGCATCAACCTGGGGGCTCGCACGATCGAGGCCATCTGCCCGAGGATCGGCAGTCGAAAGCTCTCGTACGATTTCCTGGTGATCGCAACCGGAATGCATCCGAGCTATTTTGGTCATGACGAGTTCGTCCAATTCGCACCGGGCCTCAAGAGCCTCAACGACGCAGAGACGATCCGGACCAAGCTCCTGAGCGCATTCGAACTGGCGGAATCGACCGATGACGAGCAGGAGCGCGCGCGCCAAATGACCTTCGTTTTGGTGGGCGCCGGCCCGACCGGCGTCGAGCTCGCCGCTTCGATCGCCCAACTGGTCTCGGTGACCCTGCGCAACAATTTCCGCAGGATCGATCCGGCCAAGAGCCGCATCGTTCTGCTCGACGGCGGCACGCGTATTCTGCCGACCTTTGCGGAATCGCTGGCGCGAAAGGCGGCCAAACGACTGACGAAACTCGGCGTCGAGGTGTCGACGGGCGTGAAAGTCGAAAAGGTCGACGATCAGGGCGTGATCGCGGCCGGCGTACGCATTCCCAGCGCCACCGTGCTTTGGACGGCCGGGGTCAGCGCCTCGCCGGTCGTGAAAATGCTGGGAACGCAAACGGACCGCGCCGGACGCGCTTGCGTTGGCGCCTTCATGGACATTCCCGAGGCGCCCAACGTGTTTGTGGCAGGCGACGCGGCCGCGATGACCCAGGATGGTCGCCCCGTCCCAGGCGTGGCCCAGGCAGCCATTCAACAGGGACGATTTGTCGGGCAGGTCATCGCCAACCGTGTCAGGGGACGCAAGGATGGCCGACAGTTCCGATACCGCAACAAGGGCAATATGGCGGTGGTCGGCAAGAATTTCGCGATCCTCGAGGCTGGTCATTTGCACAGCAGTGGCTTTTTGACCTGGCTGGTGTGGGCCGCGCTGCATGTGCTCGCGCTGCCGCAGCTCCAGAACCGGTTCCGTGTTCAGACCCAATGGCTCTGGTCGTATCTGTCGGGGCAGCGCAGCTCACGGTTGATTTCCGAAGGGCCACGGTCCTCGTCCGAGTAGTGATCAGACCCGGTAATCACTGTTTTCCGGCAATTGGCTGAGGACTGCACCTGTGGACGCCTCCATCATCTCCGCGCTCGCCGCCCTCACCGGGGCGGCCGTCGGCGGCTTGACGAGCGGAATTGCAAATTGGCGGAGCCAACGAAGCCAGGTCCGCGCCCAGTGGATTCTCCACGAGGAGACCCGCCGGCAGACGCTTTACAGGGAATTCATCGAGGATGCCGCCAAGTGCTACATCGATGCGCTTCAGCATGACAAGGCGGACATTCCAAACCTGGTCAGTCTTTATGCCAAGTTGAGCGCGATGCGGGCGGTGTCGTCAAAGCAGGTGGTTCATCAAGCCGAAGACGTCGCCCGAAAGATCCTCGATACCTATCTGGAGCCGGACAAGAGCTTCGTCGAACTACGCGAAATGGCTATTGATGGCACGATCGATCTATTGCTTGGCTTCAGTCATGCGTGCCGCGGCGAATTCGAAGGGATGCGGCCAATACATTTCTGACCGCCCCCCTACGATTTCAGCTCGCCCTTGCCGCAAGTCCCGGATGCGCTAATCCCGCGATCGGACCGCCTCGATTCAATTAGCGAACGCCTGCATGAACCCCTGGAGGAATTTGCCGGTGCCCTCGCTGGCGATGTTGCGCTGCTCATCGAAGAGCTTGTCGATACGGCCGACATAGGCCTCGGGCTGCTGCATGGTCGGCACGTTCAAGAACACCAGCGATTGCCTGAGATGATGATTGGCGCCGAAGCCTCCGATCGCACTCGGCGAGCCGCTGACGATCGCGCCCGGCTTGCGGTCCCAGCCGCTGCTTCCATACGGCCTGGAGCCGACATCCAACGCATTCTTGAGAGCGGCCGGCACCGAGCGGTTATATTCGGGCGTGACGAACAGCACAGCGTCGGTGCCCTTCACGCGCTGCCGGAATGCGGTCCATGACGCCGGCGGATCGATGTCGACATCCTCGTTGTAGAGAGGCAGTTGCCCGATCTCGATGATCTCAAGCTTGAGCGACGATGGCGCGAGCGAGATCAACGCATTCGCCAGCGTCGGGTTAAACGACGCCTTGCGCAGGCTTCCAACCAGCACACACACGTTCATCGGCTTGTCCATGGTCATGCGCTCGCCTGAGATTTGACAGTCCTGGCGAAGTCAGGCTTGCGCTTCTCCATGAAAGCCGTGAACGCCTCTTTTGCATCTTCGGAACGGACTTGCGCGCTGAACTCTTCGTTCTCGGCCTTCATTGCGGCCTTCAGCTGTTCGCGAAATGGCGCCTTCATGAGCCTCTTGCTGGCTTGCAGCGCTGCGGCCGGCTTCGCAGCCAATTTCCGAGCCGTCTCTGTCGCCCTCGCCCGGAGATCCGTATCGGATACGACTTCGGTCACCAGACCCAATTCCGCGGCGCGCCTGGCATCAAAGGGAGTTCCCAACATGATCAGCTCCGCCGCACGGAGATGGCCGATCCGCGCCGGCACGGAGCAGCTCGATCCGAATTTCCGGCACGACGGCAAGATTGATGAAGGGCATCTGGAATTTCGCGCTCTCGCCCGCGTAGATGAAATCGCAGTGCGTCAGCATGGTGGTGCCGCCACCGATCGCCGCGCCATGGACGGCCGCGACCAGCGGTTTGTCGAAGTTGACCAACGCGTTCATCAGACGCGCCTGGGGCGATTCGCCTGGCCCCGGCGGATTCTTGAGAAAGTCCTCGATATCGTTGCCCGCGCAGAACGAATCGCCCGCGCCATGCCAGAGGACGACTCGCGTGTTGTCGTCATTCGCCGCCTCGTTGAAGAGACCCGCGAGTGCCACGTACATGGTCGACGTCATGGCGTTCCGCTTGGTTGGGCGATTCAGTTGGATACGCAGGACGCTTCCAGCGTGCTCAGTAACAATCTCATCCATTCGTCCGCATCCTAGTTCCGTTGGCGAATTTCGCTGCAAATCCAGCTTCGGGAGCGGCTCCCGCCACTCCCGACAGTGTCATCGCGCTAAGCAGCGTGCTCCTTTGCCTTCGGAACGGCACCGCTCGCATGCAGACCATCGATTTCGGCCGCGCTGAATCCCAGCTGCCGAAGAACCTCGTCGTTGTGCTCTCCGATCTTCGGGGCGCGCTTCGCGGACACCTTGGCGACACCATGCACCTGAAGCGGGCTCGAGATCGTGGACGTCAGCTTGCCGCCGGCATCTTCGAGCGGAACGATGATGTCGTTTGCCCGGAGCTGGGGGTCGTTGATCACCTCCTGCGGCCCGCGTACCGCTCCGAACGTGACGTGAACGCCGTTGAACACCTCGTACCAATGTGACATCGGCTCGGAACAGAAGGTCTGGTCGAGAATCGCCGTGAGCTCCGCCATGTTCGCCATCAGCTTGGCCGGGTCGGAGAACCGCGGATCAGTCAGGAGATCGGGCCGGCCGATCGCCTTCGCCACGGCCTCCATCTTGTCGGGTGTGATGATGAGAACGAACCAGGTATCGTCCTTGGCGCGATACACGTTCATGGCCGCATTTGCGGGGTGCATACGATCATGCAGCCCGAAGAATTTCGCATCGCACAGCGCCGCCTGGATCGAGACGCTGGCGGACCACACACCCTCGGCGAGCAGCGAGGTCGTAACATGCGCCCCCTCGCCCGTGCGCTCGCGACGATACAGCGCCGTGACGATCGCAGAATAGAGCCCGACGGCGGTCGCATTGTCGCCGCTGCCGGCCACGGGCCAAGTCGGCGGTGCACCGGCATCGCGGGTCATCGACAGCAGCCCACTACGTGCCCAGTATGACGTAATGTCAAAACCGGGAAGATTCGCATCCGGTCCCTTGTCGCCGAAGCCCGAGATGTCGGCGTAGATCAGCCGCGGATTCCACGCTGCCACATCTTCATATTCGAGCTTCAGTTTCTTGCGCGCCGGATGCGGCGTGTTGACGATGAGGACGTCAGCCCATTTGACGAGTTTCTCGAGAACCTGATGGGCGCTCGGGGATTTCAGATCGAGCGCCATGCCGCGCTTGTTGCGATTGGCCAGATGCCAGGGATAGGCATCGTCAGCGACCGGCTGCGGCGGGAGATGGTTTGCATGCCGCCACAGCTCGCCGCTCGGCGGCTCGACCTTGATCACGTCGGCGCCGAAATCGGACAAGATCACGGCCGCGCTGGGGCCCGCGATGAAGCTCGCGAGATCCACCACCTTCAGTCCGGAGAAAATGCTGTCGTTTGCCATGGGTGTCCTTTCCAGATCCTCGTAGGAGGGCTGCCTTGTTTCAACGCCCGCGAAACTGCGGCGCACGTTTCTCGAGGAAGGCGGCGGTGCCTTCCTTCTTGTCTTCGGTGGCGGCGCAAATGCCGAAGAAGGAAGCCTCCAGCACGAGGCCTTCGCTTTGGCTGGTCTCCATCCCCTTGTTGGCGGCATCGAGCGAGAATTTCACGGCGATCGGCGCGTTGGCCATGATCTGCTTCAGGACCGTCTCGGCGCGATCTATCAGGCCGGCCGCAGGAACGACTTCGTTGACGAGGCCGATGCGATAGGCTTCCTGCGCGGAAATCGTCTCGCCCGTGAGGATCAGCTGCAACGCACGCCCCTTTCCCACCAGGCGCGGCAGGCGTTGCGTGCCGCCCCCGCCGGGCAAAAGGCCCAGCTTGACCTCCGGCTGACCGAATTTGGCGTGCTCCGCCGCGATCCTGATGGTGCAGGCCATCGCGGTCTCGCAACCGCCGCCGAGCGCAAAGCCGTTGATCGCCGCGATCACCGGCTTGCCGAGATTTTCGATGAGGTCAAGCACACTCTGCCCGAACCGGCTGGACTCCTCGGCGTCGTACGCGTCGACATGTGCGAGTTCACTGATATCGGCGCCGGCGATGAACGCTTTGTCGCCCGCCCCGGTGAGGATGACGCCGCGCACGGACGCGTCCGCTTTTGCGTCCTCGAATGCGGCGTGCAGATCAGTCCAGGTCGGCGTATTGAGCGCGTTGAGCACCTTCGGCCGATTGACCGTGACGTAGGCGACCGGGCCCTTTTTCTCGTACTGGACGTTCGCAAGCGCCAGCGCCGCTCTGGGTGCGGAGCCTGGTGCTGTCGCAGGTGAAGGAGTGAACGGTGCAGTTCCCGAAACCATGATGATGTCTCCTGGGTAGGGCGGCCGGCGCTGGTGCGCCGGCGTCGCTGAGAGGTCAGAGGAAGGCGCCGTGACCAGTGATGGCCTTGCCGACGATCAGATTCTGCATCTGATACGTGCCCTCGTAGGAGTAGAGCGCCTCGGCATCGGCGAAGAAGCGCGCGACGTTGTAGTCGGCGACGATGCCGTTGCCGCCCAGCACCTCGCGGCCCCATGAGACTGTCTCGCGCGATTTCGATGTGCAGAACGCCTTTGCCAATGCCGCGTGATGGTCGCCGAGCTTGCCTTCGTCGTCGAGCTGCGCCAGGCGGAGCATCAGGCACTGGCACGCGGTCAGATTGCCCAGCATCTTGGCGAGCAGATCCTGGATCAGCTGGAACGAAGCGATCGGCTTGCCGAATTGCAGGCGCTCCTGGGCGTATTTGAGGGTGGCTTCGTATGCACCCATCTGGATGCCGGTCGACGCCCAGCCCACCATGTACCGCGTCATCCGCAGCACGCGTGCGGTATCGCGGAACGAATTGCCGCCCTGGAGACGATTCGCTTCAGGGATCCGCACGTCCTTCAGCGTGATCTGGCCGTTCTGGACCACCTTGAGCGCGATCTTGTGCTCGATCTTCTCGACGCTGAAGCCGGGCGTCGACTTGTTCTCGACGATGAAGCCTTTGACCTGATTGTCGGCAAGATCGCGCGCCCAGATGATGGAAATGTCGCACCACGACGCGTTGCCGATCCACCGCTTCTGCCCGTTGAGAATCCAGGTATCGCCCTCCCGCTTGGCCGTCGTGGTCAGACCGCCACTCGTTCCGGAGCCGACCAGCGGCTCGGTGAGGCCGAAGCAGCCGATCTTTTCCCAGCGCGCCATCGCCGGCAGCCATTTCTGCTTCTGCTCCTCAGAGCCGTCGAGATAGATCGAGCCCATCGCCAAGCCGCTATGCACGCCAAAGAACGTGCAGAATGATGCGTCGGTGCGCGCCAGCTCCATCGCGACGAAGCCGAACAGCTTCTGGCTGCCGCCCGCGCAACCATAGCCCTCGAAGCCGAGCCCGCCGAGGCCGAGCTCCTTGAACGACGGCAGCAGCTCGAACGGAAACGCATCATCGGACCAATATTTGTTGATGACCGGCTGGACCTTGGTCTCCATGTAGGTCCGCACCTTCTTGACGAGCGCTCTCTCGTCGGCGGTGAGAAGGTCGACCAGCTGATAGAAGTCGCCATTGGGTGCAGGCGCCGGCTTCGGCGCTGCGGTCTTGCTTGCCGGGGTTGCGGTTGGCATCTGGAATCTCTCCTTGCTGCGGCTCGGAAGCCTGAAAAGTGAAGGACGGGTTTGACGTGTGAATGGTCTCGTCGGCGCCGCCGATTTCGTCAGCTCGGCTTGGCTGCTTTCTTGCGCAGCTCGATCAGGCCGAGCAGAACTTCGTCGCGCTCCGCCTCCAATTGCTCGATGGTGCGCGATCCGGCCTCGGCATGGACGCTGTCGATGAGCTTCTTTTGCACCTCCGGCGTCAGCACCGGCGAGCCGAGCGTCTTCCACCAGGCCGTCATCGGGCCGGTGAACTGCTGGAAGAAGTGCTCGATGCCGCCCGGACCGCCGCCGAGGTGGTTCAGCATCAGGCTGCCCATGACGCCCCAGCGCAGGCCCGGGCCCCAGCTCAGGGCGGTGTCGACGTCGGCGGCGCTCACCACACCTTCGGCGACGAGGTAATAGACCTCGCGGCTCAGCGCGGCCTGGAGACGGTTGGCGACATGCCCCGGCATTTCCTTGTTGAGGCGCACTGTCCGTTGTCCGATCGACGTGTAGAATTCCGCCGCGCGCCGGATCGTGGCTTCCGAGGTCTTTGCCCCGCCGACGATCTCCGTCAGCGGAATCAAGTGAGGCGGATTGAACGGATGGGCGATGACGCAGCGCTCGGGATGGGACGCAGCCCCCTTCTGGATTTCACTCATGGTGAGTCCCGACGAGCTCGATGCGATGATCACGTCGGGCGGCAACAGCTCGTCGAGCTGGCCATAGAGCTTCTGCTTGAACTCGATCCGCTCGGGCCCGTTCTCCTGGACGAGGTCGGCGCCGGCGAGAGCCTGTGCGATGTCGGGCGTGAATTTGAGGTTCGACTGCGACGCTCCGGGCGACAGGCCCAGTCGCTCGAGTGCCGGCCAGGCCGTCTCGACGAACTTCCTCAGCGCGGCTTCCGCGTTCGGCGCGATATCGGTCGCGACGACCTGAAGTCCCTTGGCGAGAAACAGCGAGCTCCAGCTCGCACCGATCACGCCGGTGCCGATGATGGCGATGCGGCGAATGGGCTTGGTGTCGGTCATGTCATTCTCTCCAATGCGTTCGTCAGACTTCGGCATAGGCAATGCCGGTGAGATTGCCCTGGGCGAAGAGGAAGTTGCGCTCGCCGGATCCATCGAGCCGCGCGGAGTAGATCGAGCCGGCGAAGTCGGTCACGAACATGCGATCGTTCGGGACGTCGAGCGCGATGCCGATCCCCTCCATGAGATGCGTCACCACGATCTCGGACTCGGCAGGCTTGCTGTCGATCGAAGCCCGGTTCACCGTGTTGCCGCGCGGAGGATCGCCGCGGTCGGTCCAGTAGAGGATCCGGTTCTTGTGATCGATTTCCAGATCGATCGGCTCCGGCAGGCCGTCGTAAAAGATCTCGATGTCGGATCTTGTCGGTGCGGTCTGGCCGGCGGGTATTTCGACATTGGCGCGGAAGATGCGGCCGAGCCCGGCGTTATCGGGGCCCTTTTGCGTCCAGTAGATGCGTCCGAATTTCGGATCGATCGCCAGTCCGACGCACCATCGGGTCTGGTCCTTGCGATCGGCTTCGCTGTGCCCCGCCTCGATCAGCGTCTCCAGCCGCGAGCCGTCGAGGTTGCAGCGCATGAGGCGCATGCCCTCGCGATCGCACCAGTACAGCTTGCCGCCTTTCTTATCGAGGATGATCTGCTTCGGCGTATGGGTGTGTCCCTGCGGGACGATTGTCTTGCGGTTCTTGCCGTCGATGTCGGCGCGCTCGATGGACCCGTCATCCAGGCTCGGGATGCCCATGTTGGTCCAGTAGATATGGCCGGCCTCGACATCCACGACGATACCGTCCGGAAGGTGGCAGCCGGTCACGATGGTTGTGCGTTCGGAGCCATCCGTATTCATGGCGTGAATGCAGCCTGCATTCAGTTCGAGGACGAACAGACGAGGGATTGTGGGGTTTGATTTCGTGACGGCGTTTGGCATGTCGCACCTGCATCCTGGCCCGACCACGGACCGGGTCAGGTGACGCGACTATGACGCGATCACCGTCATTGATCTTGGACAGGAATGTCACCGCTGGAATGGGTCTGCTGCTTGATCGGTTGCGGCCCCTCGCGCGGCATCGCGACGACCATCGATGCGAGCGCAGCAGCTTTCAACAAGTGAGGCATCAAACGTCCAAGCGTGGGCAACGGGCAGGTTACATGGTCGGCTCTGACTTAAAAAAATTCATCGCCTCGCGATTGCGGCTGGGCCCTGCAACCGAATAAAGTAAATGGCCATCCGGCCATCAGAAAGGGAGTCAGGCATGGACGTGCCGAGCTCTGACAAGGACATTCAAGGCACGCCCGACGCGCCGGATGACGGACGGGCGAAAACCGCGCGCAACCCGACGCGCACGCCCTCCATCATCGTCGGTGTCGTTGCGGTTGCCGTCGTGGGGCTTTCCGTCTTCTATCTGTTGCGGCCGGAGCCCTTGCTAGTCCAGGGCGAGGTCGATGCAACGCGGCTCGATATCGCGGCGCGCGTGGACGGACGGGTCGGCAAGATTCCCGTCGAGCGCGGCCAGAACGTTGCTGCGGGCGCGGTGCTCGTCCAGATCGACAATCCAGAGACCATGGCCAAGCACGAGCAGATGAAGGCGGCCAAGGCTGTTGCGGACGCGCAGCTTGCCAACGTTATGGTGGGAACGCGGGTGGAGGTGATCGCGGCACGGAAGGCGGAAATGGAGCGGGCGCAGGCAGCGCTGGTGTTGGCGCAGAAGACGTACGACCGCACGCACATTTTGACCGATCAGGGCAACGCGCCGCAGGCCCGCCTCGACCAGGCGACCGACGCGCTGCATGAAAGCGAGCGCGCGGTTGACCAGGCCAAATCGGCCTATGAGCAGGCGGTCAACGGCTACACCAAGGAGGAGCGGGCCATCGCCGGCAGCAATGTCGAAAAGGCCAGCGCCGATATCCAGAGCGTCCAGTCGATCATCGATCAGCTCGTGGTCTACGCGCCCATCGCCTCCCAGGTCTACCAGCGCAACGTCGAACCCGGCGAATACGTGTCGCCGGGCGTCCCGCTCGTCACCTTGATCAATCTGGCCGACCTCTGGGTCCATTTCGATCTGCGCGAGGATCTCGTCAAAGGCCTGAAGGTCGGCGATCGCTTCGACGTGCGCATTCCGGCGCTGGGCGACCGCTCCGTCTCGGTCGAGGTCAAGCTGATCGCCACCAAGGGCGAATATGCGAGCTGGCGGGCCACGCGTGCGACCGGCGATTTCGACCTGCGGACGTTTTCGATCCGCGCCTATCCGGTGCAGCCGGTGCCCGAGTTGCGACCGGGAATGAGCGCCTATCTCGACTGGCGGTCGCGGCCATGAGGCCGGCGCCAAAACCCGGATTTCTGCTGGTCGCACGGCGCGAGTGCCGCTGGCTGTTTCACGATCGCGTGGCGCTGCTCCTGATCTTCGGCGTACCGCTGTTTGCGTTCGTGGTGCTGACCACGGTCTTTAGCCATCCGGTCATTCGCGGGCTCGGCGTGACCATCGTCGACGAGGACAAGTCGGGCACATCGCGTGCGCTGGTGGAGTATGTGGCGGCGTCGCCGAGCCTGAACATCGTCGACCGCTCCGGGACATTGTCCATGGCGGTGCAGGACATACGCTCGGGCAAGGCGATCTCGGCGATCCATATCCCGCCGGATTTCGAGCGCGACCTGGAGGCGCAGCGCCGCCCGCAGGTCGTCGGCTTCTATAATCAGCAGTTCCTGACGGCGGCGGGCATCGCCTCGTCGGGTCTGAGCGATGCGCTGTCCGCCGCGGCGGCCGTGGCCGCTCCCGCCAGGCGCGCCGCGCCCGCGGCGGCTTCGATCGGGACGCTCTCGACCGAAACCGTCGCGCTGGTCAATCCGCAGAAGAACTATGCGCAGTTCCTGCTGCGCGCGCTGCTGCCGACGATCATCCATGTGGTGATCACGCTGGCCGCAGGCTATTCGGTCGGTTCCGAATTCCGCCGCCGCGATGCACGGGACTGGCTCGCAAGCGCCGGAGGCGATCCTGTCACAGCGCTGGCCGGCAAGCTCGCGCCGCTGTTTTGCATCTTTGTCGTGATCATGCTGGCCGAGCCGCTGGTGCTCGAGGGCGTGCTCGAAGTGCCCTTCAAGGGCGACCTGCTGCTGATGATCGCGGCCGGCTCGCTGCTGATCATTGCCTATCTGTCGCTGGGCGCCCTGCTCCAGCTGCTGGTCCGCGACCTCGCGACCGGGCTCGGACTTGCGGGCCTGTTTGCCTCGCCCGCGTTCGGCTATGCCGGCGTCGGCTTTCCCACCGTCGGCATGAACGCCTTTGCGCATATGTGGAGCGCGATCCTGCCGCTGCGCTGGTATATGGCCGTTTTGCTGGGACAGGCGGCGCGCGGATTGCCGGTGACGGAATCCGCCGTCCCCTTCGCAGCGCTCGCGGGCCTCGCGCTGCTGTTTGCCGGCCTGGCCTGGCTGCGCATGGCGAGCTTGACGCGCAGCGGCTGGTTCGAGACGGCGCGCCCCGAAGAGGCCCCCGCAATCGAGCCCGCGCCGCGCGGCATCGGCGGTGCCTTCACGGTGGAGTGGCGACGCGTGCTGGGAACGCGGAGCGCCTTCAGTGTGCTGTTCCTCGCGCCACTGGTTTACGGTGTCTATTACCCGCAGCCCTATCTGAACCAGATCCTGCGCAAGCTCCCCATCGCGGTCGTCGACAATGATCTCAGCGATCTCAGCCGCCGGATGGTCGAGACGCTGGATGCCAGCGGCGCGTTGAGCGTCGTGGTTCGCGCCCGCACGCTTGCCGAGGCACACACCGCAATCAATCGCGGAGAGGCCTTTGCCGCCGTCGACATTCCGGCGGGCACCGAGCGCGACGTGCTCAAGGGGATCACCGCGCACATCCCGGTCTATGCGGACGCTACCTACCTCTTCATCTTCAGGTCGACCGCAAGCGGCGTGGCCACCGCCCTCGGCGCCCTGACGTCCGAGCTCGTGTCGCGCGGCGGACGCTCGGACGGCAGCCTGGTCAAGGCAAAGCTGGCAAGCTCGAGCCCGGCCGACGTTCTGCTGCAACCGATCTTCAACCCGGTCGGCGGCTATGCGAGCTATGTCGTTCCGGCCGCGTTCGTGCTGATCCTCCAGCAGACCCTGCTGATCGGCGCGGCGATGCTGACCGGCTCGGCGCTGGCGGGCCGCGGCGGCGCGTTCACCGGCGTGCTTGGCCGCGGCGTCGCGCATCTGACCATCTACCTGCCGGCGGTCGCGCTCTATCTCATCGTGCTGCCGCGGATCTACGGTTTCTCGACACTCGGCCATCTGCCGCAGATCTTCGCGCTCGCGACCATATTCCTGCTGGCGACGAGTTTTATGGGCCAGGCGGTCGGAGCCTGGTTCACGCGGCCCGAGAACGCGACCATCCTGCTGCTGGCGACCAGCCTGCCGCAGTTCTTCATGGCCGGCTTTGCATGGCCGCGCGAGGCGATTCCCGATGTGGCCCTCGCCTTCGGCCGGATTTTCCCCGCCGATTCCGCGATCGACGGTCTCGTGCGCATCAATCAGCTCGGCGCTGGTATCTGGGAGGTCACCCATGACTGGCTCGGGCTCTGGTTGCTGGCGCTGGTCTATTTCGTGCTTGCGGTGATCTCGGCATTCGTCGTCAAGAGAGGACAGCGACATGCACAAGGCTAGGCTTGCGGCCATCATTGCGCTCGCGCTGGTCGCGGGCATCCTGATCGTGTCCGCAAATCGTTCCGGATCACCGCCTGCACTCGTCGGTGTCGTGCGCACGACCGAAGTGAGAGTGGAGCCGGAGGTGACCGGACAGCTCCAGTCGATCGCGGTCGAGAAGGGCGCCACCGTGCGCGCGGGCGATATTCTGGCACGGCTCTCCGCAGTGGAGTTGACGGCACAGGCGGATCAGGCGCGCGCTGCACTGGCATCAGTAACTGCCAACCGCAACAACGTCTATGCCGGCGTCCGCCGTGAGCAAGTCGACTCGCTGAAAGCTGCCATCGCCAAGGCCAGCGCCCGCCTCGACTATGTGCGGGCCCAGCTCTCCAGGACCAGCACGCTGGCGCGCCAGAGCTTCGAATCCCAGCAGTCGCTCGACCAGGCCGAGAACGACGTTGCGAGCGCGCGCGCCGACGTGGCCGAGGCCCAGGCCAATTACGATGCGGCCGTGGCGGGACCGACCCGGGAAGAGCGCGCGATCGCCGACGCGCAGGTGCAGGCCGCGGCCGCCGCGGTCACCGTGCTCGAGCGCCGCCTCGACAAGATGGTGTTGCGCGCGCCGGCCGACGGCGTAGTCAGCGTCATCGCCGCCGAGATCGGCGAGAACGTTCGCGCGGGCCAGCCGATCCTGGTGGTCGAAGCGGCGGGCAAGCAATGGCTCTCATTCAACGTGCGCGAGGATCATCTCGATCGTCTCGCGATGGGAGAAACGGCGAACGTGATGCGGCGCGGCGCCGATGGCGCGACAAAGGCGGTCGTCACCGAGCTGCGGCCACTCGGCGTGTTCGCCACCTGGCAAGCCGAGCGGGTGATTGGCGATCATGACCGCAACACGCTGCGCCTGCGCCTTGACCTTGACCCGAAGGGAGAGTTGTCGGGCCTCGAGCCGGGCACGACCGTCTGGATCGACCACTAGCGAGAGCTCTGAAGTGTTTTGGCTTGACGGAGGCTGCAGAACTCTCATACCTGTTTTGCAGTGCCTCTTTCCCCGATCGGAAAATATGCCGCAACCGGCGAAGGAACCGAAAAGCTAACTCCGCCGCAGGTTTGCAGCCAGATGATTACGGGTTGCCGGGTTGCAAGGATTCAATTATCCGGAACTGCTCCCGGTTTGCGCCAGGAAAGTGTATTACGAAAGAAAGGCCGGCTGGCGGAAGCGCCTGTTTTCCTTCGTCGCAGGAATCGACGCCCCGCGCAATCTTTGTCGGGACCAGAGACAGAGTTCTGACCGCGATTACACGATCCGGCCTACCCTGCTCTTGCTGCACACGACATTTCGAACTGGTCCAAAAACTTTAACTCTCGGTCCCATCCATCCTAGGCTAGTTTGAGCCAACTAGAGCCATCATTTCTCGCTCGGCGTCCCTTCAATGGCAGAGCCAAACCTCACCCAGTTCCGGCCATCGAACTTCTGCAATTGCATCTGCTCGATTGGGTAGTGATCGGTTGGCGATGTGTCCAACGTAACGTCCGGAAGCAGCATGTCGAGATGAACCCGGTTCAACGCCTCGGCCTGCCTCATGATGTTGGCGCGCGTAAGGTCATCCTTGCACCGCCCGAGCACTTCGACCAGCGCCTGGGCGGCGTTATATCCATAGACTACATAGAAATTGTTTTGGTCTTCTCCCGGAATGTATTTGGACATGAAATCGGAGAATCTCGTCAAACCGGGGTCATCTTTCCAGGCCGCATCGGCAGGATCCTTGCTGTAACTCGCTGTGATGATGTCCCTTGCGTTTTCGAGGCCGGCGGGCTTCAGGACGGCGCTGATCGATTGCGAGTTTCCATGCAGGATATGCACTGGCTTCCAGCCGATCTCTGCTGCCTTCTTAATGGCCTGCGCCGCAAATTTCGCCGAGGCGAAATTGACGAAGATGCTTGCGCCCGAGAATTTCAGCTTCACAAGTTCGGAATCAATCGTCGGCGCGCTCGTCTCATACGTGACTTCGGCGACAATGTTGCCGACCGCATCGCCGAGCCCGTCCTTCAAGCCCTTGATATTGTCCCGTCCGAAGTCGTCATTGGACGAGAGAACCGCAATCTTCCCACCATGATAGTTTTCACGCAGGTACCTGCCGTAGATGCTTGTTTCGCTCTGGTAGCTTGGCTGGAAGCCCATCGACCAGGGATATGCCTTGTGATCACCGAAGATGGTCCCTCCGGCTGCTATGAACAGCTGCGGCACCTTTTTGGCGTTGACATATTTGATAACCGACATGACGGTCGGCGTCCCCAGTTGATTGAAGAGAAGAAGAACCTCGTCGCTTTCGATCAGCTTGCGGGTCTGCTCCACGGTCTTCGGAGGGCTATAGGCGTCGTCGTAGGAGATGAACTCGAGCTTGCGGCCGTTAACCCCGCCTTGATCGTTGATCATCTTGAAATAGGCGCCTTCCGTTCGGGCAATGATGCCATTCGATGACAGCGGTCCACTGTACGGAGCGGTATTGCCAATCTTGATGACAGTATCGCTTGCGCCGGCATCGTACCGCTTCTGCCCTTGCGCGCTGCTTGGCCCTGCAACGGCCGATCCGATCAAGATCGTCAGCGCGATAACCCAATAAACCAATCGCGGCGCGCGCGCGTGCTGTGACATGCCTCTCTCCTCGGATTCGATATTGGATCGACGATCGCTCGGATCGTCAGGCCGTCTTCAGGTCGAAGTCGAACCGGGTTCCCCATGTCGTCAGCTGCTCAATCGTCCACACCCGAGGACGTTGGGGGTACGCCTCGTGCCAGGGCCGCGGCTCGAAAATATTGAGCTCCGGAACCAGCACGTCCATGTCGGAATAGAGCTCGATCAGAAAACGGCTCGGGTCGTAGTGATAGGACGCGAGGTTGTGGCCCGCGGTATGCCGCGTCGGACCCCAGAGGATCGGATGGCCTTTCGTCGCGAGAAAATCGGCCACATCGTGATGCGCGGCGCGGCTGCGCAGCTCAAACGCAAGGTGATGAAGCCGGGTTTCCGGCGCACCGATGACGTTGAGGACGTGGTGATCGTGATTGCAGGTCAGAAACGTCGCAATTCCCTCAAACCAATCGGTCGTGCGGAAGCCGATGGCCGAACAGAATTCAACGAACTTGTCGGCCTCCGGCGTGATCAGCGCAACGTGCCCAAGACGCGTTGGAACGACGCCCGAGGTGCGGAAGCCGGGGCCAGGCATCGCCATCTCCGGCAACAGATGGAGCGTGTGCCCCACAACGACGACCTCCACCAGGACGGGAACGCCCGGCCGCGCGTCGCTTTTCTTTTCGGCAGAGAGGCCGAGACCGCGGAGCGACTTCACCGTCTCGTCAGCCGTTTCCTGTTCGATCCTCAGGCCGAGCGCCGTGAGACGCTTCTCGGGCGCCGGCTTGATGGTGATGTTGTGGTGATCGAGGCCGAGGCTGAAATAGGCGCGGCCATCGGATCCTCGCTCGGCCGGCGTTGCGCCGAGCACGCGGTCGTAGTAGGCGATCTCCTGTTCCGCGGCAGGCGTATCGAGATCGACATAGGCGATTTGGAAAGCGCGGGTCATCGTTTTTCCTCCAGCGTCGCCGCGACGGCTTCTGCGTCGTAGCCATAAAGTCGGTTCATAGCCTCAGAACTGCCGCGCACACCTCGCGTGGCGAAGAGGTGGTCCCGTTCGAGCTGTTGTGGTCCGTCCTGCAGGTGGAAGCTCGTAGAATTGGCGCGAGACCTTTCCTGCACCTCGGTCGCGCGCGGCTTGCGCAATGTGACGTAACCCCGAAACGCCGACGGAATGTCGAAGGCTGCGTGCTTCAGGCATGCCGCCAGCGCGGCACCGTCCTCGATGGCCTGCGCGGCCCCCTGCGCCATGTACGGCAGCATGGGATGGCACGCGTCCCCCAGCAGCGCGACACGCCCCCGCGTCCATTCCGGAAGTGGATCGCGATCGAACAACGCCCATTTGAACGTCTCGTCGACGGCGTTGAGGATCGTCGAGATCTGCGGATGCCACCCCTCGTACTTCCTTGCGGCATCGGAGATCGAACCGCGGTCGGACCATTGCTCCCGGGTCCAGGTCGCCTCTTCGCTGACAGCCACGAAGTTCAGGAATCGACCCGAGGAAACGAAGTAATGGACGAAGTGTCCGCCAGGCCCCACCCAGTTCGTGACATCGAGCGGAAGGCCGAGATGCGCGATCCGTTCGACAGGTGCGAGCCCCCGATACGCGATCTGCCCCGAGAACCGCGGCTTTTCGACGCCGAACAGGCGCTCGCGAACCTGGGAGTGGATTCCGTCGGCGCCGATGAGGAGATCGCCGCGCTCGGACGTTCCGTCCTCGAAGCGGGCGGTCACGCCCGTTTCGTCTTGCTCGACATCGACCAGACGTCGTCCAAGCTTGATCTCCTTGCGACCAAAGGCGTCAGCAAGAAGGGCGATGAGGTCAGCCCGGTGGAAATGGTAGTAGGGCGCCCCATAACGGTTCTCGAGGGCATCGCCCAGTTCCTCGCGCCCCAGGACTCGGCCGTCCTGCCAGCGGCGAAAGACGACCGAAGAGGGGCGAACGGCGGCCCGCGCCATGGCGTCCCCGAGCCCATAACGGCTCAGCAGCCGGGAGACATTAGGGCTGATCTGAATGCCCGCGCCGACCTCGCGTTGCGCCAGCGTTTGCTCGAACAGCGAGACGTCGAGACCGGCCCGGCGCAGTGCGATGGCAGCCGCCGTGCCGCCGATACCTGCGCCGATCACTAGGGCATGAAGCGGCTTCACCGTTCCGCCCCCCAGCCGAGAGCCGTCGCGAGGATCACGTCGGCGTTTGGCGGCGTGCTACCCGTTCCGCGCCACGCAATGTGGTGGTCAGGCCGAACGAGCAGCAAGTCCTGTCCGTAAACACCCTTCAGATCGGGTTCGTCGAGTTGCAAGACCGACAGCGGTATCCGTCGTCGCGCCGCAGCGTCGACAAAGGACGACAGATCGCGCCTTCGGAAATCGATCAGCGTGAAATGCGGGCCCAGCCGATCGTAGAGCGCCGTCCCGTCTTTCAGATATGTGCTGGGCAAGCGGGCGCCGGGCGTGGTCGTCGGCTTGTAGACAACGGAATCGAATGGAAAGGGAGTGGCCGAGCCATCTGCGACGATCGGCGATCCCTCATAGATAAAGCCGTGCTCGATCCCGAAGCATTCGTTCTCGACGTTGCCGAGCTTGGCGATCGCTGCACCGACTTCGGCCCGGCGCACGGGATTGTCGCTGTTGTCGCCTTCCAACAGGCTTCCATAGGCCTCGGCAATGTGCATTCGCACCTGCATGTGGCGGCCGGAGGCGTCGCGATTTCGTGCCGCCACGGGACGCCGCTCGATTTCATACGACGCGAGGAGACCGGGCCCACCAAAACCCTGCAGCGTCGCCGCCAGCTTCCAGCCGAGGTCGACCGCATCGCCGACCCCTGAATTCATCCCGTAGCCGCCTGTCGGGATGAACTGATGCGCGGAATCACCTGCGAGCAAGACGCGTCCCGTGCCATAGCTTTCGGCGACCAGCAGGTGCGGCGTCCACACATTCGCGACCAGGATATCGAAGGAGAATGGCCGGCCGGCATAGGCCTCGACGAGCGCGCGCGGATCGAGCTTGGTCGCGTCCTGGCCGGGAAGCACAGGCACGTGAACGGTCCAGATATCATCGTCGTTCTGGGCGATCATCGTTCCAAGCGGCGACTGGTAGTGCCAGGCGACGCCCCAGCGCTGCAGCAGATCTCGCTCGGTCGATCGAAAGTGGATCATGTAGAGTTCGCCGACGCGCGACTGCCCCTCGAGCTGGATGCCCAGCCCTGCGCGAACGCGGCTGGAGCCGCCGTCACAACCGATGAGATATTGGCAGCTGACCTGCTCCTGGGTGCCACTCCCCTGCTCCCGCAGCACCGCGACGACACGATCGTCCTTCTCTTCAAACCCTTCGAAGGCGACGCCGAACCGCACGTCGACCTCCGGACGCGCGTCGATGGCTTTCTTCAGAACCGGCTCAATCTCGACCTGCGAGACCCGCATCGGGGGTTCGAGCGGTTGGGTGCCGTCGTTCTTGATACGGATCTGCCTTCGAAACTCGCTCGGGGTCATGTATCGAAAGCGATGCAGCTCATATCCGGCAAGACTTGTGATCCAGGAGACATCGAAGGGATGATCTTCCGGCACCGCGACATGTCGCAACGCGTCCGCGAGGCCGAACTTCCGAAAAAGCTCCATGCTGCGGCTGTTGGTGATGTCCATCTTCGGATGGCGGGTCGTCGTCGCATTCTTCTCGACCAGCATCGAGCGGATGCCGAAATGGGCCAGGACGTTCGCAAGCGTCATCCCGACGGGACCGCCCCCTGCAATCAGAACCGGAACCGATTTCATTGTTTCCTCCCAATATAAGCGGCGCACGATCTACGTCGTGCTGCCGCCACCGAATGACGCCCGATCAGGACCCGGCCTGATCAACTCCGTTGAGCCAGGGCAGTGCGCTAATCTAGTCTGGTCAAGACCTCGCTCCACGACAACCGATATGATGTCCGCTCGAATCCGCGGGTGACAGGATCACCGCAGGATCAGGCCGCCGCACGCACCGCGTCTTCGGCTTCAAGCACGATCGGATTGCGCAGAACACCCAATCCCTCGATCTCGATCTCGCAGACGTCGCCGGGCTTCATATAGAGAGGCGGCTTGCGTGCCGCGCCGACGCCGGACGGCGTACCGGTCACGATGATGTCTCCCGGAAACAGCGTGATGCCCACGCTGATCAACGCGACCAGGGTTGCGACATCGAAGATCAGATCGGAGGTCGACGCCTTTTGCATCACCGTCCCGTTCAATCTCGTCTCGAGTTTCAGGCCGCTGGCACCTGACGGAAGTTCGTCGGCCGTTACAAATGCCGGCCCGAACGCTCCCGTGCCGTCGAAATTTTTGCCGATGGTCCATTGCGGCGTGCGGAACTGATAGTCGCGGATTGTACCATCGTTGAAGATCGAATATCCGGCGACATGGTCGAGGGCTGCGGACTGCGGGATATGGCGGCCGCCGCGCCCGATGATAGCGACAAGCTCTCCCTCAAAGTCGAGCGCTTCCGAGACGTTCGGACGTACGATCGGCACACCGTGCCCGATGAGGCTCGAGGCGAACCGGCCAAACAGCGTCGGATAGTCCGGTTGCTTGATGCTGCTTTCGGCCGTGTGGTCCGCGTAGTTCAGGCCCACACAGATGATCTTGCCGGGTGCGGACAACGGCGGCAGGAAGCTCACCGCTTCCGGATCGATCGGATCGCCCTTGAGAAGCGCCGAGGCGAGATCCTTCAGTGCGTCCGCTCCACCGGCAATGGCGCGCTCGAGCCGGCCCTCTCCGCCGTCATCGAGCCCCCAGTGCCGGCCGGCTTGATCGGCAACAGCGAGGCCGCGCGTTCCGTTTCTTTCATAAGCGATGAAGCGCATGGGGCATTTTCCTCCGTGTGCGATCTCCTATATCACACAAAATGCATATTACAAAATAAAATGCATAATTTCGAAAGTATGCATATTTGCAAGTGACTCCAGACATTTCGTCCGCTATGGCTATTAGCACCATGGAATCACCGACGAGCCTCACCCACGGAGCCTATGCGGAGCTTCGCTCCGAACTGCTCGCATGCAACTTCGCGCCCGGAGAGAAGCTGAAGATCGAGGATCTCTGCCGTCGCTTTGCAGTTGGCTCGAGCGCCGTGCGTGAGGCGCTGTCGCGCCTCGCATCGGAGGGGTTTGTCGTCAGCGAACCGCAGCGGGGCTTCCGCGTCGCCCCATTGTCGGTTGATGCCCTTCGCGATCTCACCGACGTTCGATGCAGCATTGAGGCGCTGTGCCTTCGAGGCGCCATCGAGAACGGTGGACTCGAGTGGCAGTCGCAGGTCGTCGCCGCCCTGCACCGTCTGACGCATACGCCGGTATGGGCAGACAAGGCCGCGCGTCGCTACAGCAACGAATATGCGAGGGCTCACGAGACCTTTCACGAAGTCCTCGCAGCGGGATGCGGCAGCCCCTGGCTTCTTCATCTGCGCGCGGTGCTTTTCAATCACTCTGCACGTTACCGGTGGTTTACCGGTCCCCTGTCCAAGGTGGACCGCGACCTCGACAAGGAACATCGCGAGATTGCGGAGGCCACTTTGGCGCGGGACTGCGAACGCGCCGTCGCACTGATGAACGCGCACCTGCAACTGACCGCAAAAATCGTCCTCGACGCTGTATCGTCCGAGCGCGAGCCGGCTGCGAGAACATCAAAGGCAAAGCCGGGCAAGACTCACGCGCCGGATGGCCCAGGTCTCAAACGCAAGCGAAGCACGGCATCTGCCTGACGACCTGCCCGCTCCCGCCCGGCACGAGCAAACCGGGCGCGGAGCCGGGTGCCGCTACAATTTGATGACCAGCTTCCCGCGATTCTCCCCGGCGTAGAGCATCGCAATCGATGCCGGCGCGGCCTCGATGCCGTCCTGCACGTCCTCGCGATACCGCAACTTGCCGGAGCGAATCCAGCCAGCCAGCGCCACGATCGCTTCTTCATACCGTGGAGCAAAATCGGTGGTGAGGAAGCCCTGCATGATTGCGCGCTTGACGAGCAGATGCCGCTCCGGCCGCGGTCCCTCGTTCCAGGGATCCCAGCTCGCATAAGAGGCAGTACCGCAAATCGCGATGCGTGCTCCGACATTGATCTGCCGGACAACGGCATCGTGAATTGCACCTGACGTATTGTCGAAGAAAGCGTCGACGCCATTGGGGCAAAGCCGGGCAAGCGCTTCATCGAGATCCGCAGTCGACTTGTAGTCGACGGCCGAATCGTAGCCGAACTCCTCGATGCACTGCCGGACTTTCTCCGCACCACCGGCGAACCCGATCGTGCGACATCCCTTGATCTTCGCGATCTGGCCCACAGCCGAGCCAACCCCACCGGCGGCCGTCGAGACCACGACGGTTTCCCCTGCCTTCGGCCGGCAGACGTCCAGCAAGCCGAAATAGGCCGTCAGGCCGTTCAGTCCGAGCACACCGAGCGAGAGCGACAGCGGAAGGTCTTCCTCGAGGACCTTCCGCATGACCTGCTGCGGTTTGGCTGCGGCATAGTCCTGCCAGCCGAATATGCCCATGACCTTGTCGCCGGCTGCATAGCCATGGCTTCGCGTTTCAATCACCTCTCCGACCGCGAATGCGCGCATGGTGTCGCCGACTTCGATCCTCGGCCAATAGGTGCTCTTGTCGGCAATCCATCCGCGCATGGCCGGATCTGCCGACAGGAAGATGTTGCGAACGAGGAACTCGCCGTCCGAAATCCTCGGCACTTCCGCTTCGCGCAGCGCGAAGTCCGTCGGCTGCGGAATTCCGTTGGGGCGTGAACTTAGCCATACCTGTCGGTTTTTCATTTGCTGCCGCCTTTCCTATCTCGCCACGCTAGGGAGCCGAACTGCGTGTTTCGGTCCAGTTATGCGGTCTCCTGAGCCCCACGGAGGCGAAGCGCGCGCCACCGGTAGACCGGGACGGTGAGTGAGTTATGACGAAAGTGGTTGCGGGGGAAGCGCAACCACCGATACCGACATTCGAAGTTCAAGTTGCGATCTGATCGAGCCCGCCTCCTGCGTCCCGAACGCAGTGAACATCTTCTAAGGTGTTGATTTTTCTTACTTCGACAGGCGTTTCAGTCTCGTTTTGTTCACGGTCGTTTCACCCAATTCGTTGCGATATCGTTGCGGCGTTCTCGGGTAGAACGGTGAGCAGCGGCCTTGCTCCAAGGGATCCTCCAACGGCTCCAACTCGCATCGATTTAGCGGCTTTTCCCGACTGGCCGCTTCGCGCCAACAGCCGTCATTCAGCGAAGGTCGCTTGTGGTCATTTTGAGACACGTCGACCGGTTGAGCCGGCAGGAAAGACCGGAAGCGTCGCTTACTTGCGCCGCCGTCAAAACTGACATTCACGATCCTCGAACCTGGGTGGAGGCTGTGGGCTATCTTCAGCGCCTAGCGCAGTGATACTTCCGCGCCTCGGAACAACTCAAGTTCACGGCTTATCGCTCTCCGGTTGCGAGGTGGACACCTTCGGCCCGTAGCGCATAATCCTCGGGCCGCATCCAGGGCGGCCTTTGCTGCCAACGCTGACGCTGTTCCGCCGATTGCGGGGGAACACGTTCCAGTGCTTCGCGCGCCTCACCCAATTGCCCGAGATGAGCGAGCGACGCAGCGACGTATTCGTAAGGGGGAGCATAGCTCGGACGCAGGCGGACAACTTGGCGCAATGTCTGCAGCGCAGCGACGAAATCGCGTGAAAAAAACTGCAAGAGGGCGCGCCAGATCGACCAAAGCCAAATCAGGGGATCGTGTGGGCTGGCACGCATTGCCTGCTGCAACCTCTCGAGTGCTTCCTCTCGATAGCCGCCGAACCCGAGTACACAACCAAGCATGCTGATGACAAAGGCACTGTTTGGATTGAGGGCAACCGCGGTGCGCGCTTCGGCGATCGCCGCCTCCCATTCGCCGCCCCACATCATCATGTGTGCCAGCACGGCATGCGCCATCGCATCCCTTTCGTCGAGCGATACCGCGATTTGCGCTTCTTTACGCGCGGTTCCTTGAACCTCCAAGAAGGGGCGACTCGAGAAGTGCCAGATATCCCACTGGAGAGCCAGCGCGTATCCGTAATGGCCGGGAGCGAAATTTGGATCGAGCGCGATAGCTTGGCGAAAAAAGGTCTGTGCGGTCCGGTTTTCCTCCGGTCCGTATTTGTTGAAGTGCCAAAGTCCTCGTTGGTAGGCTTCCCAAGCATCGAGCCGCTCCGGCGGCTTGCGTAATACTCGCTGCTGCTCGGCCTCGGCCAGCGCCGGCTCGATAACTCCCGCAACACTCGCCGTGATCTCGTCCTGCACGGCAAAGATATCGCTCAGGTCGCGGTCGTATCGCTCGGCCCAAATATGGGCGCCGGAGGTCGCATCGATCATTTGCGCGGTGACGCGCACCCGACTGCCGCCCTTGCGCACCGATCCTTCGAGCACATAGCGCACACCCAGTTCGCGCGCCACCTGCTTCACAGCAACTGCGTGGCCCTTGTAGGTGAAGGTCGAGTTGCGGGCGATCACAAACAGCCAGCGAATGCGGCTCAATTCGGTGATAATATCCTCAACCATGCCGTCGGCGAAATATTCCTGCTCGGGATCACCACTCATATTCTGAAATGGCAGTACCGCGATCGAAGGCTTGTCCGGCAGGGCGAGCGCCGGCCTTTCCCTTCGCGCGCTCCGGCCAATCGGTACGCGATAGACGCGCACCGGACGCGCGATGTTCTTGAGCTGCTGCACGCCCATATCCTCGAAGTGGATGGTGAACTTGTCGCGCACTTGCTGATAGGACGAGTCCGAGATGCAGATGCCGCCGGGCTCCGCTATACTTTCTAACCGCGCCGCGATATTCACTCCGTCGCCATGAATGTCCTCGGCGTCGATCATAATATCGCCAAGGTTGATCCCGACGCGAAACTCGATCCGTTGCTCATCTGTAACATCCGCGTTGCGCTCGGCCATGCCGCGCTGAACGTCCATCGCGCAGCGCACGGCGTCCACCACGCTCGGAAACTCGATGAGGATGCCGTCTCCGGTGGTCTTGACGACGCGCCCACGGTGCTCCGCAATCTCCGGGTCCATCAACTCGCGACGGCAGGCCTTCAGGCGTGCGAGAGTGCCTTCCTCGTCAGCTCCCATGAGTCGGCTATAGCCTGCCACATCGGCGGCCAGGATGGCGGCGAGCTTGCGTTCGATCCGCTCGGGAGGCACAGGGGAGCCCTCTCTTGACCTGCAGCGAAAGCCTAGCCCAAAGGTATCCACCAATTCAACGTCAGCCTTTCGCGTTCCCCTTCGGAAATTCGAGCACAAGGCACGTCGTCGTCGCATGCGCAAGCAGCCGACGCCTCGCATCGGTGATGCGCGCCTCGGCGGTAGCGACGCGACGGCCGGCGTTGAGCACGCGACCCTCGGTGCGGATCACGCCGCTCGTCTCGCTCATACCGCGCACGAATGAGATTTTGAATTCCAGCGTGGTGTAGCCGGTGCCTGCGGGGAGCGTGCTCTGCACCGCGAGCCCCATCGCAGAATCCAAGAGGATCGCGGTATAGCCGCCGTGCACCGAGCCGATTGGGTTGTAATGGCGCAGGCCCGGCACGCTGTGAATCACGACGGCGCCGGGTTCGACCGTGCAGTCGAACGGTTCGACCGTCTGCATGATCGGCGGCTCCGGCAATCGTCTCGCGAAGATCGCGCGGACAAAATCGAGCCCCGACATCGACGCCATCACGTCGATTGGTACGATGCCGTATTCGATAGCCTGCTTGCCGGATTTATCGCCCATGATCCCTCAGCACACCGCGATTCGGGCATTTACGATTGTTCAGAGAGCATTGCCGCGTCGAGCGCGGCATCTGGCAGCTGTTCAACAATGTCCGCTGCCAGGCTCGCGACCTTAAGTCCGGAACCAAATCCCGTCACCTGACAAAGCCATCGAATGCTGTCATATAAATCGGGTGGGAGTC
The DNA here is from genome assembly GCF_040546905.1 of Bradyrhizobium sp. S3.3.6. Taxonomy (NCBI): domain Bacteria; kingdom Pseudomonadati; phylum Pseudomonadota; class Alphaproteobacteria; order Hyphomicrobiales; family Nitrobacteraceae; genus Bradyrhizobium; species Bradyrhizobium sp. S3.3.6. The sequence goes on from NZ_JBEPOT010000011.1 coordinate 271,895, forward strand.
CTCGTTTGCCTTCTTGAACTCGTCCGAGGGCGTGCCATAGATCACCCAGCGAGTGAGCTTGGCCACAGCGAAGAACTCCTTCGAGAATGGCCCGAAGCTTTCCGTTTGGTGGAATAGAGCCGCCTTCGAATCCGTGTAGCGTTCAAAGATGTCAACCGTCTTCTGGTCGTGCCCGATGTTGAACTCAAACTGCAGCGCGCCCGGCTCCTTCTCTGTCGCGGCCACAAGCTTTGGTATCAGCGGCGTGAACTTGTCCATCTGATCGACGGTAACGGTGAACACCCAGTACACCTGTTCGCTCCGCATCCCTGCCTCCATGGTACGCCGCCTCAAGGCTCACACGACGACGACAATCAGCGCAACTGCCAACCACCAGAACTGCGCGCAATCAATTTTCGCATGGGCCAATGTCACATTCAAACTGGCTATCGTCTTGAAGGCTTTTGTCGCGTCGGGAAATTTCTTGCCGTCTTGTTTCGAGAACGCGCCCTTGTGCCTTAAGCAAATGCCTCCAAGCCCCCGGGACCCTCGAAGACTTCGGTCTGAGACGGTTCGCGGAATGATCCAGGTGACCCGCTCGGTGGCTCCCATCGCCGCCGAGACACGAGGCTTGTCGGTTCCGCTCTACCCCAACAAACAGGCCGCTGATTGCTCCATCTGGACAGGGATTCCGCGTTCGCGTCGCCAGCGGGCTGGACTTAGACCAAAAGCCCTTCTGAAGAGCCTGCATAGATGTGCTTGATCCGAAAGACCTACGCTCAAGGCTATTTCACTCAGTGATGCCGCACTGGTCAGCATCAGGTGGCAGGCTCTCTCCAGACGCTTTCTCACCACGTAGGCATGTGGCGACTCGCCGAACGCTAATTTGAATTTTCGACAGAAGTGCGCTGGGCTCCGACACGCGACCGCACTGAGATTCCGAATGTGAAGGGTACGACCTAAATTGCTGTCAATGTAAGTTTGCACGCGAGCGATCTGCCATGCCACTAGACCACCTCTTGGGCAGCCGTTAGCGACAGAACAACGCTCGATCTCCATGTGCAGGATGCGCGATGCCGTAATCAGTGACGCCTTGGCGAGCTCTCGGTCACGCTCTAGCTCTCGCCTTGCAGTTTCAAGCAGCTCGATCAGGCTGTTTCCCACCAAGCGGAACTGCTGATCAGCGGCAAAGGAAAATTCTGGTGCTGGAGTTTGAAGTCCCCGCTCGAAACGACGAATTTGTGTCATGCGTTCGGAGGGTGCACTGGATCCTAATACGAGCATTATAACCTCCCGTGCATGGGGGAATTCCCCGGCAAAACCGGTACGACGCGTTTTGACGGTTTGGCACGGCGTGGTCGATTGCGCGGTGGTAGTGTGAGGTTCGCTTATAGTTGCCTTTTCTAAGCCATCGCTTAGGGACGACGCGGGCGCGAGATCTCTAACCACGCTTCTGCATACGTTAGCCGAAGAGCACGTAATGCCCGACGAGCAGCGTTGTAGCAAATGCAGCAGATGGTAATTTGCTGGCAGGGACAGCGCACTCGCGTGAAAGCGCTTGAGGCGATATCCCTTAGGCTGACTCAGGAGCTCTGCGGCTGCTGTAGCCTCACGTTGAGAGTGTCCGCCATCCGGCTGAGCTCGGGAAGCGAGCGGACCTTCATTTTCCGCATCAGGTGGGTGCGATGCACCTTCACCGTAGACTCGGCGATGCCGATATCGTTGGCAATCTGTTTGTTGAGGCGACCCGCCACGACATGGAGCATGATCTCACGCTCGCGTGAGCTGAGCGTGTCGAAGCGCTCCCTGAGCGCAGTCAATGCCCTGTCACTCTCCAGCCGGGCACGATCGCGAGCGAGGCCGGCCTCGACAGCGTCAAGAAGATCCTGATCACGGAATGGCTTCGTGAGGAACTCCATGGCGCCGCCCTTCATCGCTTGCACGGTCATCGCCACGTCGGCATGCGCTGTGATGAAGATGATCGGCACTTGCCTGTTCGCAGCGGCGAGGTCGCGCTGAAGCTCTAGACCGCTTCGCCCCGGCATTCTCACGTCGAGTACCAGGCAGGTGGGGCCTTCCGGCGGATCAACTTTGAGAAAATCGTGAACAGACGAAAATTGACAGGTATGTAGGCCGACCGTCCGCAACAGCCGCACGACCGAGTCGCGAAACTCGGGATCGTCATCGATGACCAAGACACTGGGATTTGCCTCACCCATCGCCGGTATCCCAAAAGGGAGCGCGTTACTCCTGCCATACTACATACAAGCGGTCGATTTGAACAGCATCTGCCCCCCAAGCGGATAGCCCAAGGCCTAAGCCATCGCTTAGGGGCGACGGCATTGCATTATTGGGGAATGTCCCTGACATTACGAAGTTGCATGCTGGTGCGAGGTATTGCGCCGCGGGTGGCGGAGCCACTAAGTTTCCCGGAAGCCGCAATGTTGAAGCATACGCTCGTATCTATCGTCGACGATAATCAGCCCTTTCGAGAATCTCTGCGAAAGCTCGTAATGTTGTTCGGCTACACTGTCGAATCTTTTCCATCAGCAGCCGATTTCCTGGCATCACGTCTCGTACCTGAAACCGACTGCCTGGTCACCGACGTTCAGATGCCTGGGATGACCGGAGTCGAGCTCCACAGGCGTTTGGTCGACACAGGGCACGCGATTCCGACGATCCTCGTGACTGCATACCCTGATGAAATGGTCAGGGATCAGGCCCTAAGGGATGGAGTCGTTTGCTACCTCAGCAAGCCAGTGGACGACGACGATCTCGAACGGTGCTTGCGATCAGCTCTGCAGGCCGGCACGCCGATTGAAGACAATTCATGAGTTCTCCTGGACCACAGGCAGAGTGAATTGAAATACCGCCCCCCGAGGCTCATTGGCACTCATCCACAACCGGCCTCCATGACCGTTGATGATGGTCTGGCAAATCGACAGCCCCATGCCGACTCCGCTGGTCTTAGTGGTGTAAAAGGGTTCGAAAACTCGATCGAAGTTTACCGGATCAATGCCGGGCCCTGAATCGTGCACTGCGACGAGGATGCCGCCGGGCTGGTTTTGCTCGGTTCTGATCGTCAACGCTCGCGTGCCCTCCTCAACTGAGCTCATCGCTTCGACCGCGTTCAGGATCAGATTCACGAGCACTTGCTGCAGTTGAACCCGATCACCCTGAACAGGAACCAGACCATCCATCAGGCGAGTGCTGACCGAGATGGCATCCTTGGCGATTGCGCTTCGCACCATCACAATCACCTCGTTGATGGCTTCATTGAGGTCAAAACGCTCTTTTCGCGGCGGAGCTCTCTTAATCTGACTGCGAATCCGTCCGACGATGTCCTTGGCTCGGTCCGCATCCCTGACAACACAACCAAGCGCTTCCCTGACCTCAGTCAGATTCGGCGGACTCATTTCCAAGAACCGCATCCCCGCACGGGCGTTGTTGCGCGCAGTCGCGATCGGATGCAGAATTTCGTGTGACAGCGAGGCGGCCAATTCTCCCATCATGCTCAAACGATTTATATGGGCGAGGTCTGCCTCAAGCTGACCTAGCCGCTCAAGCTCGTCTTGTGCGCGCTTCCGTTCCGTCACGTCGACGTTTGTGCAAACGACCTCAAGTAGCACGCCGGGTGGAGAAAATTCATGGTGGGTGTTTGCTTCCAGGTATTTGACCGTTCCATCAGGCAGCAAGATTCTGAATTCCTCAACGAAGTCTCTTTGCTCGCGCAATGCCTCCTGGACTTCTTTCCACAGCCTCTCGCGATCGTCTGGGTGAATGCGTCCCCACATATCGTCTCGGCTTGGAAGGCCCTGCAGCGGATCAAACCCCCAGATGCGGTAACTCTCATCCGACCAATACAGAAAACGCTTGGTTGTCCCGTCCAGAACCCAAGTACCGGTGTGGCTTAGCCTCTGTGCTTGTGCAAGCCAGGCTTCGTCGCGGCGCAATGCTTCCTCGGCCCGCTTGAGCTCGGTCAAATCGAGCGCGAAAATAACGCCCTCGTTGCCGCTTTTTTCGAACAGCGCTCCGCCGACTAACACGGGCACGCGGCTCCCATCTTTGCGGAAGTACTCCTTCTCGACCGGATGAAAAGCCCCGGTCGAGTGCAGTTCCGCCACTGAGCGTTCATTTTGCTCACGCCATTCGGCTGGCGTCAGATCGGTCAAGTGCAAGCGCCTCAAAACAACATCTTCGCGACTGTACTGTAGCATGCGCAGAAACGCTTCGTTAGCTTCGATAATTGCGCCTTCCAGATTCGAAATGCAGATCCCCAGAATATTGGCATCGACTAGGCGGCGGATCTTCCTTTCCTTGGAGCGGGCGACGTTGGCGTGAAACCGCATCGTCTCCACCAGCAGAACGACCAGGACGATCGTCGAGGTGAGCAGCGAAAACAGGCGGCCTGCATAAAAGCCGAGACTGAAGCGCCCGCTGACAAATATGGAGCCGAGTGCCATTTCCAGTAGTACCGCCAGAGCGACGATTATCAGCCATTGATCAAGTAGCGCGCGCCGGCGAAGCCACAGGACCGCGACCGCGCTAACGGACAACAGCATCGTGGTCGCGGCCGCCAGGCGAGCCTCCGGCGTAAAGCCAACCCTGTCCGCGAACAACACCGGCAGGTAGTTGTTGCCGGCGGTGGCGAGCAGGGTCAGTCCGCAGGCGAGCGTAAGAACGAGCGCGACGCTTCCGACGACCAAGGCGAGCAACGACGGTTCAGCCGGGCCCGGATCGGATTTTTCGTCCCTCAGCAATCCGTAGCCCAGAAGCGCCATGGGGAAAAGCAAGTGCCAGAACCAGTAGAGCGACGCTGTGGTCTGAAGGCCGGCGCCAAGCAGACCGGTCGGAGAAAATGCACCCGGAAACGTGAGCGCGTGCGGAATGATCATCAGGGCCGAGAAGAGGTAGCCGCAGGCGAGGACGAGGAGAGCGCGCAGGCGATAGATCGCGAATTGCGAGAACAGCAGCACCGAAGTGACCAGGTCGGTCACGAATATGACCCCCTCGAACGCGGGAATGAATGCGTTTATCTCCGCAAGCTGAGTTCTTGCGAACGGGGAACAAGCGCGAACGCCGCGACCTGACATACGGCGACGGCAACCGCCCACCGCGTCTGCCGATGTGTCGGCGGCAGGCTCAACAGTGACGTCTCGGCGCCTGTGGGGACACGCTCGTTCATTGGCGTCATCTCAGTGCTGAGAGCCAACGTCTGCGTACACGCCGTTTCCCGAAGCCGCCATTCAAAATGGGATTTCGGCCTGTCCGCTCGGCTATCTCCTTGGTGAGGCTACCTCAGTCGGTTGTGGAGCGGAAGGCGATTACCGCTATTAGAAAGGGAGACCTGATGTCGCTGATGGCAGATTCTGTTGCAAAAGTCAGTTGAGACAGGCCGCGAACCGTGATTCCGTTGTGTTGACGTGAATCTCGGCGAGGTCGATCCATGATGGGCCGTCCGACGAGTGACTAAGGTCAGCTGTTTTACGAGTTTTGTCTTAGCGACGCGGTTCCGCGTCATAGATAGGAGGCGGCATTCCACTCGTGATGCTGTGGTCGGATGAGCAGTGGCTCGTCCGCAATCGTCCTTTGTGCGCTTCGATAATCGACATGCCAGCCCCAAACCGCCCGGTTTCGTGGTGTGATGCGCTCTTCAATTCGTCCGAAGCCGTGATCCACAATTAGCGGTGCCGACGCATAATGGGCGGCGCGAAAGTGCATTACGACGGCATCGTTGCTATCTCGCAGACCGACTCCACCGCAGACCTGAAGGAGATTTCGGGCCAGTTACGAAGCATCGCAAACGGTCGCCTAGCCAAGGCAACCAAGGTGACGCTTCGTAGTGAGGTCCTGCGAATTGGACGCAATCGTCATTTTGTCCAAACTGCGAGAATTATTGCAAAGACCGGATCTCACGGTCGGGCGTACAGACGCTCACCACAGACCGCGCTCGCATCAGCACAAGGATGAGACGCACTGGGGCTCGAAATAGCGCCATCCGGCCAGGAGATCACAGATGTCCAAACTCGAAATGCTGACCCCGCAAAATAGCGCCATCGCCCTGATCGACTATCAGCCTGCCATGTATCAGGGCGTGCAGTCGCACGACCGGATTGTCGTCTTCAACAACATCCAGATCCTCGCAAAGGCGGCGAAGCTCTTCAAGATACCGACGGTGCTGAGCACCGTTGCAAAGGATTCCTTTTCCGGGCCCTTCATGCCCGAGGTGACGGATCTGTTCCCGAACCACGACATCATCGACCGCACCTCCATGAATTCCTGGCTTGATGCCGGTTTCCGCAAGGCGGTCGCAGCGACGGGACGCAAGAAGTTCGTCATCGCCGGGCTTTGGACCGAAGCCTGCGTGATGTTTCCAACGATCGACATGCTAAGGGAAGGCTACGAAATTTATATCGCTGCCGACGCCTGCGGCGATCTTTCGCTCGAAGCGCACAACCGTTCGATGGAACGTGCGGTGCAGGCCGGTGCGACCCCGATCACGTCTTGCCAATACGTGTTCGAGCTACAGCAGGATTGGGCGCGCTCGGAAACCTACGAAGGCGTCATGGACATCCTGCGCGGGCATTCGCCCTACGGCATCCAGGTCCGCTTCTCGAAGTGGGCGCTGGGCGAACACGCCTCGGAAGGTGGAGCGAAAGCTGCCGAATAACGATCGTTGTCTTCGCAACGGGGAAGATCGGCGATGAAAATCTATCTGCTATCAGCCGGCGCCGGCATTCTGGTCGGCGTCATCTACAGTCTCCTGAACGTTCGCTCGCCGGCGCCGCCGCTTGTGGCCCTGGTTGGCCTGCTCGGCATCCTGATCGGCGAGCAGGTTATCCCGGTCGGCAAGCAACTTCTTTCCGGTAACGGCCTCACCGCCGCGTGGCGGCAGGCACAGTGCGCCCCGCATATCTTTGGCCTTTTGCCTGGCCGCCAGGCGGACACCGCCGCGATGGCGCCCAGTGCCATCGAGGAGAACCGTTCATGAGCACGCCCGATCTCATTCTGCACCATGGCCTGTTCACGACGCTCGACCGCGGCAATCCAGCCGCGAGCGCGGTCGCAATCAAGGATGGCGTGTTCATCGCCGTCGGCCACGACAGCGAGGTGATGAAGCTCGCCGGGCCCTCGACCAGGGTGATCGACCTCAAGGGCAAGCGCGTGCTTCCGGGGTTGATCGACAACCATCTCCACATCATCCGCGGCGGGCTCAACTTCAATCTCGAACTGCGCTGGGACGGTGTCAGGTCTCTTGCCGATGCCATGAGCATGCTGAGGCGGCAGGTCGAGATCACGCCGGCGCCACAATGGGTCCGCGTGGTCGGCGGCTTTACCGAACATCAGTTCGTCGAGAAGCGGCTGCCGACGATCGACGAGCTCAACGCCGTCGCGCCGGACACCCCGGTCTTCCTGCTCCACCTCTATGACCGCGCTATCCTCAATGGCGCAGCGTTGCGTGCGGTCGGCTACACCAAAACCACGCCGGAGCCCCCGGGCGGTGAGATCACCCGTGACGCCAACGGCAACCCAACCGGACTCCTGCTGGCCAAACCGAACGCGAATATCCTCTACGCGACGCTCGCCAAGGGCCCCAAGCTGCCGTTCGAGTACCAGGTCAACTCGACGCGGCACTTCATGCGCGAGTTGAACCGTCTTGGCGTCACCGGCGCGATCGACGCTGGCGGCGGCTTCCAGAATTATCCGGACGACTATGCGGTCATCCAGAAGCTCAGCGACGAGGGCCAACTCACGATCCGTCTCGCCTACAACCTCTTCACCCAGAAGCCCAAGGGTGAAAAGGACGACTTCCTAAACTGGACCAGGACATCGAAGTACAAGCAGGGCACCGACTATTTCCGCCATAATGGCGCGGGCGAGATGTTGGTGTTCTCGGCAGCCGATTTCGAGGATTTCCGGGTGCCGCGTCCGGATATGCCTCACGAGATGGAGGGCGAATTGGAAGAGGTCGTCCGGATCCTGGTCCAGAACAAATGGCCGTGGCGTCTCCACGCGACCTATGACGAAACCATTTCACGGGCGCTCGATGTGTTCGAGAAAGTCAACCAGGACATGCCCCTCGAAGGCCTGCACTGGTTCTTCGATCACGCCGAAACGATTTCCGACCAGTCGATCGATCGCATCGCGGCGCTCGGCGGCGGCATCGCCGTGCAGCACCGCATGGCCTATCAGGGCGAATATTTCGTCGAACGCTACGGGTTTGGAGCTGCGGAAGCGACGCCGCCGGTCGCCAAGATGCTGGCCAAGGGCGTGAAAACTTCGGCCGGGACCGACGCGACGCGCGTTGCTTCGTATAATCCCTGGGTGTCGCTTTCCTGGTTGGTCACGGGGCGGACCGTCGGGGGATTACGCATCACCCCGCAACGCAACTGCCTCGACCGAGAGACAGCGCTCCGGATGTGGACGGAGAACGTCACTTGGTTCTCCAACGAAGAAGGCAAGAAGGGCCGCATCGCAGTAGGACAGTTCGCCGATCTCGTCGTTCCGGATCATGATTTCTTTTCCTGCGCGGACGTGGACATCGCGGACACGACGTCTGATCTGACGGTGGTCGGCGGCAAGATCGTCTACGCCAAGGGTGAATTCAAATCCCTTGACGCCCCGCCCCCGCCCCCTGCTATGCCCGACTGGTCGCCCGTCCGCAGCTACGGCGGGTACGCCGCATGGGGCGCCAAGGCCGAACCGGTTGCCGCGATGCGCATGCAGGCCGCGGCACACTGCAGTTGCACCAACAGCTGCGGTGTCCACGGCCACGACCACGCCAGCGCCTGGTCGGCGAAACTTCCTATTTCGGACCTGAAAAGCTTCTGGGGCGCCCTTGGTTGCGCCTGCTGGGCCGTATGAGATGGGCCGTGTCGGGGACACCCCGGGTTGGGTACGCACCATCCTGGGCTCGCCCTGGATGTGGCCTGCTGCTCGGGCGGCACTGGTTTCGGCTTTCTTGATCGGGGGCCTGACGAAGCTCTCCGACTTCAGCGCGGCCATCGCCGAACAGGAGCATTTCGGACTGCACCCAGGCTGGGCCTGGGCGGCGCTCGCGATCATTGTTGAACTGGGCGGTTCGGCCCTCGTGATGCTTGGGCGACTGGTCTGGCTGGGCGCCGGAGGCCTCGGCGTCCTAACCGCTGTCGCCATGCTGACCGCAAATGACTTCTGGCACCTGACCGGGAACGATCGTTTCATGGCGTTGAACGCGTTCTTCGAACACCTCGGGCTCATAGCCGGCCTCGTCGTCGTCTCGATCCACGCGGCGGGAGGCGAACGCACATGATCGAGCCCGCCGCTCACCGCTTCTTGTCGCCACCGTTAAGGAATCCGCAAATGGTCCGCCTTCGCTCACTCATCGCTGCCGTTGCCATCGCCACCCTGGCCGCCAATTCCGTCGCCGGCGCGCGCGAGGCCGCGCCCCTGGTCGGAGTCGGGCCGCAATACGACACGACGCACGTCTACGTCGCGCCAGACGATGTCGATAAATTCATTGCGAGTTTCAGCGCAACGTTCGGTGGTCAAAGCACCAAACAGGTGGTCGTTACGGTCACTCCGACACCGAGCAGCACGACGTCGCAACTGATCCAGACGCCGGTCGGCACCGTCTCGCTGTTCGGCTTCAAAACCCCGATCCCTTATCCGTTCGGCGCGGAACGGACGGGATACCTCGTCGCCGACATGGACGCCGCCATCAAAGCTGCGCGCGCTGCGGGCGCCGACATCATCGTCGCACCATTCCCCGATCCGATCGGTCGCGATGCCGTGATCCAGTGGCCGGGCGGCGTCAACATGCAGATTTACTGGCATACGACCAAACCCAACTACGCGGCGTTCCAGACCGTGCCGGAAAACCGCGTCTATGTCTCGCCCGACAGGGCGGACGCCTTCGTCAGGAGCTTTGTGCGCTTTTCCCGAGGAAAGATCGTATCTGATAACGGGCGCGCCCCCGGCGTGGAGATCGGCCGCGCCGACGGCACCTATCGTCGCATAAGGATTGAATCCGTGTTCGGTAAGATGACCGTGCTGGTGACCGACGGGCATCTCCCCTACCCCTATGGGCACGAAATGACGGGGTATGAGGTGCCCAACCTCGCCGAAACGCTCGGCAAGGCAAAGGCCGTGGGTGTCACCGTCCTGGTCGACGCCTTCAATTCGGACCACCGTGATATCGCACTGGTGCAGTTTCCGGGCGGCTATGTCGCCGAACTGCATGCAGCGTCGAAATGAGCCGAGTGCTGTGGCTTCCCGGCTCTCGCAGAGCGTCCTAATTTGGCGTTAGGCTCGACAGGCTTCTGTTCCCGGCATCCGATGACCCGTGTTGAGCCGCAATCGAAACCTCCGACCTACCGTCCCCGAACCGTTTTCCGGACGGTGCTGACGATTGGTTGCATGGTGTCGATGTCGGCGGTAGCCCGGGCCGACGATGCCGCGCCGCAGCGGCCCGCCATCAAGACCAATCGCTGGCAGGAGGATTGGTCGGTGCTGGCAAATCCGGCACTTCGGACCGAGCCCTACGATGCCATCAAGTACATTCCCATCATGCCTTGGGATCCGAAGAGCTACATGTCGTTCGGCGCGACGCTGCGGGAGCGGTTCGAAAGCGTCAACGCCGCCGGCTTCGGCGTAGGTGGCACGAAGAGCGACAACTACGTCATCCAGCGTCTTCAGTTTCACGCCGATGTCCATTTCGACGAGCACTGGCAACTGTTCCTGCAGTTCGAGGACGATCGCGCCTTCGGCAAGAACGTCACCACGCCCGTCGACCAGGACCCCCTCGACCTGCGGCTCGGATTTCTCGCCTACGTCAACGCGACCGAGGCTGGGACCTTCAAGACGCGGGTTGGACGGCAGGACTTCGACTTCGACCTGCAGCGTTTCGTCTCGTCCCGCGACGGTCCCAACGTGCGGCAGTCGTTCGATGCCGTGTGGGGCGACTGGGAGAGCGGCCCCTGGCGCTTCATTGGGTTCCTGAGCCAGCCGGTGCAGTACGATCTCCAACATCCGTTCGACGACACCTCGAACAGCCACTTCCGGTTTCACACGCTACGCGTCGAGCGTCAGGTGCTCGGGACGAACGAACTATCCGCCTACTACTCCTTCTATCAGAAGGACAACGCAAAATACCTCGACGCCAGCGGCGACGAAAAGCGCAACGTGTTTGATGTTCGGTTCGCGGGGAATCTCAACCATGTCGATTGGGATCTCGAGGCGATGGGCCAGACAGGCGTAATCGGCGGCAAAGATATCCGCGCCTGGGCGGTCGGAGCGCGCACGGGCTACACGTTCGCTCAATTCGTGTGGCAGCCGCGGCTTGGACTGCAAATAGATGCCGCCTCGGGAGACCATCATCCCGCCGACAACGTTCTGGGGACCTTCAATCCACTGTTTCCGAATGGTTACTACTTCACGCTGGCTGGGTTCACAGGCTACGTCAATCTCTTCCACGTCAAGCCATCCTTGACTGTAAAGCCCGCGACCAACCTGTCGGTCATGGGCGCGCTAGGCTTCCAGTGGCGCGAGACCACGGCGGATGCGATCTACGTGCAGCCCAACATCCCGGTCGCCGGTACGGCCGGCAAGGGCAGTGCCTGGTCGGGCGCCTACGGGCAGTTGCGCGTGGACTATCGCTTCAATGCCAATCTGACCGGCGCTCTGGAAGCGGTGCACTACAAGATCGGAAACACGATCCGCGAGGCGGGAGGTCACGACAGCGACTACGTCGGGGTCGAACTGAAGTATGCCCTGTAACTGACGTTCCGCGAGAAGGTTCGATCATGCCTGCCGCAAACTCAAGGCCGACGCTCCCGCTGCTGCTGAGCCTCAACGCCGGCTTCGTCGACACCGCCGGTTTCCTTGCTCTGCAAGGATTGTTCACAGCCCACGTCACCGGAAACTTCGTCACCCTCGGCGCCTCGCTGGTGTTTGGGACGTCGGGCGCGGTGGCGAAACTCCTGGCGCTTCCGGTGTTCTGCTTGGTCGTGATCCTGACGCGCCTCTTAAGTTCGGCGCTCTTGCGGTTGAACCGCCCTGCGCTGACGATCATTCTCGGCCTGAAGGTCGTCTTCCTCGTTGCCGGCGCGGTACTGGCGATCCGCCTCGGACCGTTCGTCGACGGCGACGCCTGGAAGGCGGTCGTCACCGGCATGGTCCTGGTGGCTGCCATGGCGATCCAGAACGCCGCCCACCGAATTCATCTCGGGACAGTGCCGCCCTCGACATTGATGACGGGAACGACGACGCAGATCATGATCGATCTCGCTGATATGGTGCACGCACCAACAGCGGAAAATGTGTCCGCTCCCAGCCCGCGCCTGCTGGCTATGTCGACCAACATAGCCGTCTTCGCGGCGGGCTGCGCCACCGCCGCCCTGCTGTATGCGCATGTCGGCGTCTGGTGCTTTGTTGTGCCGCCGGTTCTCGGAATGGTCACTCCATTTCTTCGTGCGCCAGGCTGAAAGGGTCCGTGACGATGCCTGAGCGCCATCGCACCCAGCGCGGCGAGAGGTCCGGTGCTGCTATTGCGGTCCGTCAGGCCAACCTTGTTTGCCGCTCGACGTCACGCATCCGATCGTTGTTCGGCCCTTGTGTTCCCTGCGCCAGGCCGACGGTGGCATGCCCACCAACCGGGTGAACACCCGCGTCAGATGGCTCTGATCGGCAAATCCGCAATCGACGGCGATCTCGGCGGTCGCCATCGAAGATCCGAGCAACAGCGTCTTCGCCTGTTCGATCCTGCGCAGCTGCAACCACTTGTGTGGCGTCATGCCGGTGGTCATACGAAACGACCGGATGAAGTGATTGCGTGAGAGTCCGCACGCCTTGGCGACGTCAGCCACCAGGATGTCGCCGCTGAGGTTGCTCGCCAGATACTCCTTGGCGCGCTGATTTTGAATCAGGGAGAGTCCTCGAGGCCGGGCGGTTTCGCGTTGGACGACCCCTCCGTAACGCTTACTGAGATGGGCAACGAGCGCCAGTGTAACATGATCGACGAACAGAGAAGACGCTTCCGCTGGGCGCTCCAGGGCCGGCAGCAGGACGGCTCCGAGATGGGCGACGACAGGATCGACCAAGCCGGGCTTGCAGTGCAGGTCGACGACCGGTGGATTGCCAGCTTCGTCGGTGAAATCGTTGAGGACGCTTCTAGGAATGTAGAACGATAGCGCCTCGTGCGGGCTCCCGACGTACGACGCGAATTCGGCGCCAAGGTTCACGATCCTGAGCGAATTGGCGGCGTAACCCTGCGAGATTACGGGGCGTCCGCTGCTCCACAATTCGTGGTAAGCGACTTCGGTCAGGTGAAGCGCGGCAATGAACGTGTCCTCGGCCGGAATTGTCGCTTTCATGCCGATATGCTCCGGACCACAGATGATCCTGGTGATTCCGATCTGAGCCTTGGGCAACGAACGTGTAATCAGCGCCGGCGAGCCGTCCAAGCCGTGGCTGTGAGCCACAGCGTCTCCGTAAGTCCGGTGTTCGTCCATCGAATGAGATCCTGTCCGGTCGAGAAGTTCGAAGAAATCATCGGGTTGGGCTCTATGACCTCCAATATCGCGACGCTATGATTTGAGAACAATACGTGATTTTATAACCATCATGTCCACGATTTGGAGACAATGAAGCGCAAATGGACAAGGTTGCCAGCCTCCGGGCGTTCGTGAAGGTCATTGAGACAGGCAGCCTCGCCCGAAGCTGGCCGTCAGCTCCGCCTCTCCCGTACGGCTTCCTGCTGACCGGCAATCAATGGAAGCTGACGGGTGCCGACGGCGATCACTAGATCCAGCCGACTTGGTCGCTGTGCGTAAACAATGCCGAGGTGCTGCGCGACGCCGCAATCCGCGGGTGCGGCGTCGCGCTGATTCCGACCTTTATCGCAGGCGAAGCCCTCGATAAGGGGGCGCTGCGGGCGGTGCTCCAGGACTATCGCACTCCTCCGTTGGCGCTATATGCGATCTATCCGCCCACGAGACATCTGTCGGTCAGGGTGCGACTGTTCATCGATTTTCTGGTCGAGCACTTCGGCCTGGACGCAACTTAGCAAGCCGGCAAAGTAGGACGCATGACCAATCCTGACGAGAGACCCAGTGCATCGCACGTCGAGGGGCGCGCCTCTCCCTGGGTCGCGTTTCGTCATCGGGCGTTCACGGTGGTCTGGATCGCGACCGTCGTCGCCAATGTCGGCACTTGGATGTACAACGCCGCGTCCGGATGGCTAATGACGAGCCTCAATCCCGATCCGCTGACGGTCTCTTTGGTTCAGGTTGCGGGCAGCCTTCCAATGTTCCTATTCGCGCTCCCCGCCGGGGCCCTGGCGGATACCGTCGACAAGCGCCGCTTCCTGATCGGTGCGGAGATTGTCCTCACCGTCGTCGCGGCAGCGAGCGCGGTGCTGGTCTGGCTCAACCTCGTCACCCCGTCCATCCTGTTGCTGTTCACGTTCCTGCTGGGCGCCGGCGCGGCATTCACAGCACCGGCATGGCAGTCCGTCGTGCCTCAGCTTGTCCCGAAGCACGACTTGGCCGCGGCGGTGGCGAGCAACGGCGTCGGCGTCAACATCAGCAGGGCGATCGGACCTGCGCTGGGTGGCGTGATCATCGGCGGTTGGGGCATCGCGGCACCGTTCTGGATCAACGCCTTGAGCAACTTCGCCGTGATCGGGGCCCTGCTCTGGTGGCGGCCGCCGGCATCGCCAGGGAGCGGGCTTCCGCCGGAGCGCCTGACCGGTGCCCTGGTGATCGGCTTCCGGCATGCGCGATACAATGCGAATTTGCGCGCAACGCTCATAAGAGCGGTAGCGTTCTTCTTCTTCGCAAGTGCTTACTGGGCGCTGCTCCCGCTGGTCGCACGCAATCAGATCGCGGGTGGCCCAGAGCTCTACGGCATTTTGCTGGGAGCGATCGGCATCGGCGCCGTCCTCGGCGCTTTCACGCTGCCCTCCATGAAGGTGGCTCTCGGATCCGACAAGCTTGTTGCGGCCGGCACGCTCGGCACGGCGCTCAGTCTGGTCCTGCTGGGCATCGCCCGTCATTCAACGATCGGCATTGCGGCCTGCGCGGTCGCGGGCGTTTCATGGATCGCAGTGCTCGCCAGCCTCAACGTCTCGGTTCAGATGTCCCTGCCGGATTGGGTGCGCGGCCGTGGCCTGGCCATGTTCGTCACCGTGTTCTTTGGCGCGATGACGGCCGGCAGCGCGCTTTGGGGGCAGCTTGCCTCGGCGCTTGGGTTGCCGGCAGCCCACTTCATCGCGGCCGCCGGCGCCGTCGTCGGCATCGCGGCGACCTGGCACTGGAAGCTACTGTCCGGTGCGGGAGTGGACCTCGCGCCCTCCATGCATTGGCCGGCGCCGGTCTTGGCGATCGACGCCGATGCCGACCGCGGTCCGGTGTTGGTAACGGTCGAGTACCGAGTCGCCCCCGAGAAGCGTGCCGCGTTTCTGGTCGCCGTCAGAGATTTGGGCCAACTGCGCCGCCGGGACGGCGCCTACACGTGGGACGTCTACGAGGACGCCGCCGAAAACGGACGTTTCCTTGAGACCTTCATGGTCGCGTCCTGGCTTGAACATCTCCGGCAGCACTATCGCGTGACCAATGCGGACAGGGTCGTTCAGGATACCATCCGTCAGTTTGGCTCCGCAGTGGAACCTAAGGTCACTCACTACATCGCCGCATCCTTTGGATCGTCTAACGAACCGCACTAGCCCGGGCTTGGCCGTCCACTGTTCTATGATCTCGTCCGCACCTGCCAGCAAAGTTGCCGGTACGGTGAGACCGAGCGCTGCCGACTGCAACGAGATCAGTTCGGTCTGCTCACGTTGGTTGTCCCTAGATTTTCTTTGATCTCTCGGTGCACGCATCGTGCACACGCGGCATTCTAACATACTGAAGAACTTAAACTCCCGCTCCAATCCATCATGGGGAAGTTCGAGGTAGTTGCATCTAGGCTGGGACAGCCAAATCCAAGATATGGTGACAAAGAAAAGCTGAACGATCTCCGTCTGATTCTCGGCCAGCTTCATCAGCTCGGACGAAACAGCGTCAAACACATAGTCCCAGTCACCCTCAGCGCGCGGACGAAGCAATCTCATGGTCGCATGCCAGGGATTATCTGCCCGATGGAACAACAAAGCCGGTGCGCATTGTGACCGAGCAGAACCCAGACAGGCTTTCCCAAGGCACCGGCCAAATGCGCAACCGAACTGTCGGTCGTGATGACGAGAACAAGCTGAGCGACGATCGCCGCTGCGTCGGCGAGGGCTTCCAACGCCGCCAAACCATCCTCGTGAGGATGAGCAAGATAGATGATCTTGCAGTCCTCCGGCGTGCACCAGGACGGCTTGTTCGGATATGCAAAGAAGCTGACAGGCGGGCTCGCGCCGATCAGGATCAGCACTCAAACACCCCCTTGCATCGACGGGTCACGGCAATCCTTCGGTCGCAGATCGCGAATGCCCGCTCTGCGCCACGAGCGGCCGTTCGCTCACCAGGCCATAGGCGAAGACTGCTCGTGACATGGCACGCGCGACCGCAGATATCGTAGTTTGGCGTACGGTGAGCGGCCCGAGACATAGGTGACAGAACGTACTGGACACATGGTGAGGAAGGACTCGAACCCCCGACCTTGTGTTGTTCTAGCGATCCGTCGCCGGCCGACCGGTAGACTCAACGTTTTCCATAGCTGCCTCTACACCGACCCGCGATTACAGGCTCGAATTCTGCCGGCGCGCTCCAAAATGGTGACCACTCTGATCGCGCAGATGTCCGATTTGTTCGCCCCCATATCCAAATCTACGACGCGCTTGTAGTCGACCTGTACCAATGGGTCTGTGCGCGGTACCTCGTTTCTGTGAAGGGTGCAGAAACTACGTTGCTGGCGCGCCATTCAGAATAAAACTGCGAACCCGTATATCATTGAAATATCTCTATAATTTTGGCGGCAGATTTTCTCTCAGCTCGCTAAGCCGCGTTGCGCCCGAGGCAGCCATTCATATGCAAGAAGGCGGTGCATTGCATCATTTAACCTTCTCCACGAAAGATCTCGTTCGGCGGGAGGCTGATGAGTCAACTGGCCACGAAGGCGTGACGTGCTTCGGAGTGGCTTGTCGGTTCGACCTCTCCCGCTGACAGCATCCACCCCGCGCTTTTAACTTCGCGAACCGCCGGTCCTAACCGCATGGCTGCAGCGGCTGCGAACCGACTAGGGCGAGCGCCGTAAACCTTCGTATCGGTCCGCGACCCCTTTTGATGCCCGACGTTTACCAACGTTCAGTTGAACCGCTGATCGCGATCGTCTTAGCTAGGGTGTGCGGTAGCACTCCCGCTATCGCTGCCCTCCTTGGGCGTTTCCTCCCTAGACTTGGGCCGCTTGTGGCAACGCAGGCGGCCTTTCTTTCTAGCGCTGGCGGTGTCTCTTTGAAGTCCACGGCCCGCGAGGCCTCGCTAACTCAATGCTGCCGTATCGATGGCGCGGCGAATCACGTTGTGCATCCTTGAGCGCTAAGTTGCTCTGCCCAACACGCGAGGTCGTTCGTATTCAACCTAACAGTCAGCATTGAACTATTTCCAGATTGTTAGTTGAGAATCTGGTGAGCCGTTGCTAACAGCGACTGCTCTCCAAACACTTAGGAGTTAAGACCTTGAAAGCTGCCAAAGCCAAGAAGAGGGCCCCGCGTCGTGAGTGGACTGCGGCGGATTTGAGAGCCCTCAAGAAGCACTCAAAGGCCCGCACACCAATCGAGAAAATTTCGAAGGCGATGAAGCGCACTATTGGCGCGCTGCGCGTAAAGGCGTCGCAGCTCGGAGTGGGCTTAGGTCATCAGCGCTGAAATGTCCTGTGAAGTCGCGCGCCGCGGCAAGTGACGCGCGCCTTCTCTCACCGTAGCAGCCCAAACCATAGCGGCGGCTGCTCTGTCGGGAGCTGATCGCGCTGCCGTCTTCTAAGGCTTCGTGAACGTAGTCTGTCACGCACCCGCGAGGTGCTATCTTTGGCCGTGTACTGATAAATCAGGTGGTGTGACACTCTGAAGTTGATGTACGTTTTGCCGCTAAAAGCGACGTGGTTGCTGCGCAGGAGCGACATGCCGCGACGGGCCAACAGGCGACATCGCGCGTGCGCTCCTCTGGCCAGTTTTCTGAGTGAAGACTTGGCGTTCACGCGCAAAGGTCAAAGTGAACACAACTTTTCTTGTTGGCGAGCGCTACGGCCGCCTCTCGACGCCGTGCTTGCCTACGTAGTCGATAAGTAGCCTTTACGAGGAATTACGCATCAGATTCCATACATGCGGCGCATGGTGTGGACCTGTGCCACCAGCCGAGGCCCAGGCAAGCTCTGAGATCGCCTGCTTCCAGGCGCCGTCGATCTCGCCGAGCACGGGATCGTCGGGGACGAAGTCATCGGTGGACACGACCTCGTTGAATTCGAACTGCCCGGTAACTGGGTCAGGCCGTGGCGGCAGTTCTCCTTGGTTGGCGGCGAGCTGCAGAGGATCGCGATCAGGTAGTCGGCGATATGCCCGACGAGGTCCAGATCTTGGTGCCGTTGATGAGATAGCCGACGTCGGTTTTGGTCGCCCGCGTCTTTGCCGCGAACAGGTCGGTGCCGGAGTTCGGCTCGCTCATGCCGATGGCAAAGCAGACTTCGCCACAGCAGATGCGCGGCAGGATGTCCATCTGACCGCAGGGCAAAGGACCCGATCACCAACAACCGGACCGTCACCATTCCTTAAATGTTGGCTCAATGCACCCCCCGCAGACCCAAGGAAAGGACCAATCGGCCGTACGCTTGGCACTGTCGGGGATGTACTTGCTCCAGACATCCGCTCGGACCGGATTGATTGACTGCCAAATGACATCAAAGGTCCCGGAAGAATTTATTTTGCCTATCATGACTGGCTTGGAAAGATGATGATTAGTGTTCATCACGACCTCGAAGCCGCTCGGCGCCTTGATTCTTTGCCCGTACATGGCCTGCCGGACTGCATCCACGTCGGTGGTGCTCGCCTGGACAACGGCCTGCGCCCACATCCTGAAGCCAATGAAGGTGGCTTCCATCGGGTCATTTGTGATTTTGTCTCGTTGCTCGTTGAAGTCCGCCCACATTTTCACGAACACTTCGTTTTCTGCTGAGTTGATCGACTGGAAATAATTCCAGGCCGCCAGGTGCCCGACGGGCGCGATTTCCGCACCGAGCAATTCGCGCTGGCCGATGGAGAAAGCCATGACTGGAATTGCGGAATAGCCGAACGGCGTATAAATCGTCATGATGTCGTCTGACGATACCCCCTCTGCGGTAAGATGCCCGCTCAGGATTCGGTTGGTCGTGCGCGGGTAGACGTAGTCAGTACCGAGCAGAACCCATCTGCGGACCTCGCCTCCCTCCTTGCTCATCAGATATTGAACGGCCGGAATTGCCTGCTGATTCGGCGCGGCCCCCGTGTAGAAAATGTTGCGCGAGCTTTCTTCACCCTCGTACTGCACCGGGTAGAAGAGCAGGCCGTTCAACTGTTCGAAAACCGGCAGAACGGACTTACGGGAGGCGGAAGTCCAGCAGCCGAACACGACCGCGACTTTTTGCTTCGAAAGTAGTTCCCTGGCTTCTTTCGCAAAGACGTCCCAATCAGACGCGGGATCAACGATCACCGGCTCCAATTTCCGTCCCAGCAGCCCACCTTGGTCGTGTCCCCGGTGGTGGTGTAGCTCGGTAGAGCAAGGCCGCCCGGACGCGCGCCTCCAATAGCGCCGTAGCGGGCGGGCGGCTTTGCGGTGG